>NZ_JBYSXC010000012.1:0-228085 GCF_058781795.1 Cupriavidus sp. FW306-1B-F12B | reverse complement strand
GCGTACCGCCACCCGCACCGCGCAAGCCGTGGCACGGCGACCCCAGGCGGCGCGCCAGCTGTCGAAGCCGCTGGTGCCTGCGGCGCGCCGGGCCACGCCGCGCGGCCGCGGCGCGCAGGCCGCCGCGCGCACGATAGCGCCGTTAGCGCGCCGTGTCGCGGCAACCGGCCCGCGCGCCCAGTCCCGCAACTATGGCGGCCATGGCGTCGGCTGCCCACACTGCGGCGGCCGTCGCATGCATGTGCGCGGGCCGGTGACCATCATCGTCCGTGGCGCATGAATCGTCGCCAGTGACACCGATCGGAACGGGGGCCGGCCATGAACCTGCAGCGATTCCTGAGCGCAAAGATTCGCGGCCTGTCCGCGCGCCTGTCGCGGCTGGCCCGGGTCGACAACGCCTTTGTCGGACTGCGCCCGCAAGACATGCCCCATGCGCCTTCGCAGCAACATTTCGACACGGCCAACGCGCGGCTGGCCCAGGCCGAGCAACGCATCCGCGCGCGCTTCGATCAGATGCTGCCGGACTGGCAGCAGAGGCCTGCGCAACGGGTGTTGATCGAGGTGGCGCTGGTCGAGCGCGAACTTGACCGCGCGCGGCGGCTGTTCGGCATGTTCTACGAAGTGTTCGCGCAGCGGGGCACGAGCTTCGGCCCGTCGCTCGCCGCGCACGACGTCATCGCCGAAGACTGCTACCGCGCCGTTCGACGCGCCGCGCCGCGCGTCTTCGATGGCCCGCTGCTCAAGCCGGTCTGCTACATGGAGCACGGCTATTCTCCCGCGACGATGCGCCGTGGCGTGGCGCTGTCGCGGCTGCTCGGCGAGACCAATCCCTTTCCGCTGATCCGCATACCCTGGGACCGAGACCAGCCATGGCAATCGGTCTTCCTGCATGAAGTCGCACACAACCTGCAGGCCGACCTCGGCATCTGGAGGGAGAACCGCCAGGCCGTACTCAGGCGCACCATGGGCAAGACGCGCGATCCCTTTCTCGCCACCGTCTACGGCCGCTGGCACAAGGAGATCTTCGCGGACCTCGCGGCCATCCTGCTCGGTGGCCCGGCGGCGGCCTGGGGCATGGCGGATTTCCTCGCGCACCCCCAGCCGCGCACCATGACCTACCGGCCCGGCGGCGCGCATCCCACCGCCTACCTGCGTGTCTACCTGCTGGCCGAAATGCTACGCCGGCTCGGCTTCACGCGCGACGCCGCACGGCTGTTACGGGTTTGGCAAAACCTGTACCAGCCCTCCGCCGGGCACCGCATACCCGCCGCGCTGATGCAGAGCGTGCCGCGCATCGTCCCGGACGTCGTCGACGAGATTGCGTTCCAGACGCGCCGCAACCTCGCCCAGCGCGCCCTGGCCGACATCATTCCCTTCTCGCGTGACGACGAGGCGGCCATTCGCGAAGGCGCGCGGCTGCTTGCGTCCGAACGTGAAACCGGACTGCCTCCCCGCCACCTCGTGAGCGCCGCGCACTACGCGATAGTGGACGGGCGCATCCCGCCGAGGCGCCTCGCGCACTGCGTGATCGGCCAGCTGAGCGCGCGCATGGCCTCGCGACGCCCGCGCGCAGCGCCGTACGAGCCGCAACCTGCGCTATTGCACCTGGTGTCGTAGGCGCGCACGACAACACGCATCACGCCGTTCAACGCAACAGAGGATCACCATGGCCTATCCCGCGATTCCCCAACCGGTTCCGTCCGGCTCCGACGGCAAACCCACGAGCATCGGAAACAGCCAGCGACTCGCCTTCGATACCCTGCTGCGGCGCGAACTGAAGATCGGAGATCCCAACGACGCCCAGCAGATCGCGAGAGCATTGCTGGACCGTTACCAGTCCGACGCGCGCGCGCAGGGTATCGGCGGCGAGGCTCAGGGACTGCCGTTCCTGAATACCGCGGCTCCACGGCCCTCGGCCATCGCTGCGCCGGAGGCGACCGCGACCAATCTGGATCTGGATCAGGCCCGGGCGGATGTGGAGCAGGATCTGCAGCAACTGATCGCGAGCAACCTGACCAAGGACATCCGGCCAGAGCTGGAGGGGTGGCATCAGACCCTGTCCCTCACCATCGACGATGGCGTCGCGGCGGCACGCCAGTCCCTCGACCCCTACAGCCGGGACCGGGCTTTCGCCGCACGGCGGCGCCTGGGCGAATATGCCAGGCTGGCGCGGATGGTGGGCGCGCTGTCCACCGAGCTGAACGAAAGCTATCGCAATCTCGGGCAGAGCCTCGACGAAGTGGCTGCGGTGCTTCTGGTGTTGATGGGCGAGGCGCTCGCCAATACAGGCTTCCAGGGCGGGCGCACATTACTGCGCGTGCCCTACTCTGAACTGCAGGCGCGGCGCGACCAGGTGCTGGTGTGCCTGCGCAATATGTCGGGCGTGGCCCAGGAATCGCTGGACCAGAACACGATGCCGCGAGGCCTGGCCGCCTATCGCGGCCTGCACGCCAGTCTCGAAGCGCATGGCCAGTCGGACCTGCGGGCACTGCTCCACGAAGCCGACCTTTCCCGTGCGATGGACGAAATGATCCAGCTGTGTGCGGGAGGCTCGAGCGACGGGCTGCGCCGGGTCGGCGCGACCGCATGGAACATGCTCGGGCGGTTCTCGCGCTTCGTGCAGGTGACGCTGCACCTGCCGGTCCGCGACGCGCCACCGCTGCTGGCGTTCCAGGACGCCTTGCAGTTGTTCGTGGACGGCTTCCAGGCTTCCGGCGGCCTGCGCCTCCTGCGCATTGCGCGTCCCAGCGTACTGATGTATGGCCTTTACGGAGGGAGCGGCACCACCTTTGCCGAGCAGCGCCTGATGAATCTGGTCAGTCTGCGCGGCAGATTTGCTTCGACCATCGACTGTGTCACCCGTTGCGACTGCGACCCCGATACGCTCAAGCTGCAGGTCCTGCTTGACCGCGTCCTGCACGATCTCGACCGCGCAATCGATCTCTACGCCAACGGCACCGAAGAGTTTGGCATGCCGGAACAGCGTGCCGCCGCCCACGCCATCTTTGCGCTGGCGCTGCGTTACCCCAATGTCTGGCTCGATGCCGCTGCACCGATGAAGGACATCACCAATCCCGACAACCCGACGGGCGCAATGCTGTCGGAAATGGCCGCACTGCTGATCCCGGCAGGGGTCAGCTTCGCCGCCCTGCAGGATCCGGTCATCCCCGCGCCCCAATGGGGTGTATGGGACAAGCACACCATTGATCACTTCGATCTGACAGGGCCGGCAGGACCAACACCGCTCGCCTGGCTGATGCATGGCGAGCTTGTGCTCCAGCTGCAGGCCGAGCGCGCACTGCGGCCCATCGTCGAACAGATGACATCCGGCTGCATTCCGGCCTCGGATGTGCTTGCAGATGCGACGCTCGCCCCCGTCTATCACAGTCCGCCACATATGGGGACCTTTGGCAATATCGGAATGCTGCCGGGATACCAGCGCGGCGCGTTGATGATGATCGAGCAGCGCGTGCCCGAGTGGCACCGGCGCAACCGCGACTATCGCGAGCACGCCCCGCAGATTCCGCCGCATCCGGACGGCTCGATCGATCGTATCGCGCACGAGTTGGGGGAACGGAATCGCCGGCGACTCCTTACGCCGGGCACGTCCGCCGTGCCGCCCGCCGCTGCCCCCGCCCCTCTCACTCCCGGTGCGGCTGATGCCTTCGACGGCGCCGAAGGTACTGGCGCCGACGGTACCGGAGCGGGCCCTGCGGGTCCCGACGGCGGCCCTGCCAAGGCCTGACCCCCGACGACGGAGCGCATCATGAACTTCCAGACCACCGAAACCATTCAGCGCCTGTGGGAGACCTTTCTGCAGGAGCAGCTGGCCAGCCTGCCGCCCGACCAGCGCGACGCCTTCGCGTCGCAGTTCGAGCAGCGTTACTCTGAACTGTTGTCCAAACCCAATGGCAGCGGGGAGGAGGGCTTCTTCGATCTGCTCGGCCTCGGTCCGCAGGGGGCAGTCGGCTTCGAGAAGATCGGCTATCCCTATGTACAGCCTGACTTCGACGATTCAATCATCCCGAGCCAGTTGCATGCGGCTGCCGAGCTGTACTTTATCTATCAGCACGAGCGCATGAAGATCTTTGAGGTGGTGGAGACCCTGCTGCGCTTGTTCCGCCTGGGGAAGATGCGCATCCAGCGCGGCCCCGGCGCGCGCGGACTCTATCTGCTCGAAAAATGGCGGCCACTGCGCTACACCCGGCAGGACCGCATGGTGGCCTATCGGCGCGCCTTCAACTATGGCACCGCGCAGGCCCCGGCCGGCGCAGTGGTCAACCGCAATTTCCATCGCCAGATGGTCGGCTTCATGGTGGCGATGGGCCAGTACTTCCGCGATCTGCTGATCGGCGAAGTCATCCGGGGCGGACAGCTGATCGACCAGCGTCCCTTCGGCAGCGTCGGCACCATCCAGCGCATCGGACTCGACCTGCGCTATGCGCTGGACCGGTCCACCTACGGCAATATCTTCGCGCTCGCGATGGAAACCGGGCATTACCTGATCCAGGTGCTCAAGCTGCTGGATTCGCCCGACATCAAGAAGGCCTTTGACGCCAACACCAAGTGGGATGTGGTCGAGATCGTCTCGAATCGCTATCTCGGCGGGGTGGCCGAGCCCTCGCAACGGGCCAAGATGGCCGAAAGCGGCCGGCGGATCCTGCAGTTTGTTGCGGACAATGATTTCAAGACCGCAACCGATCCGATCCTGTTCCAGAGCGTGGTGCGGCCCATGGGCGCGCACGCGGAAGCGTGGGTCGCCGCGTACCGGATGACGCCCGAGGGCCGAGGATTCCCCGGCGTGACACACGCGCTGAACAGCGTGCTCGGCGTGCCGCAGGCTGCGGCCTGACCGTGGCGCGCCGTACATTTGCGCATCCCTGACCGCGGCTGACACGGAGACGCCCCGCCATGCATGCTGAGGACATGATCGTATCGGTACGGCAACGCAAGCTCGCCTGCATCCTCGATCCCGCGCTGGTGCTCGGGTCGCCCTGGGGGCCGAGCCTGGCGTTGCGGCTCACGCGGGTGCTGGAGCCCTGGCTCACGCGCGCGTTCTGGCAGGTCATCGATGCGAGCGAGATGGTACTGCCGAGCCTCTCGGCCAACGGCGCGGCACTGGACAGCGGCGGCGCCGTGCCGCCGCCGCTCGAACCCGCTCTGATTGCGTGGATCGCGATGCGCGACTGCACCGATGCCGCGTCGTGGCCGTTTCGCTGGGTCGGAGACAACGTGGCCGGTTCCCAGCTTGGCGACGCTGCCGACCATGCCGTGGTCGAGCGCTACGAGGTCCTGCTCGACGCCCTGCTGCGCCGCTGCGAGGGGGCAAGGCCGGCGCTCGGCCCAATGCCCTCCCCCTGGTGGGATCCGCTCGCCATCGCCCTCGACACGCTCGCACTCTCCGCCACGCTCGATGCCGCCATCGTGCTGACCACGCTTGATGGTGACGGCGCACCGTGGCCGGTGGATGCCCTGTGGCGAAGCGGCGTCGACGTGCGGCATCTGGACCCGCTGCCTTCCGAATCCCTGTTCGGCGCCGAGCGCTCGCTGCTGCGCGACGCACTGGCAGCGGCAGGCGTCGCCGGGCTCGCCGAACGCCTGCCCAGGCTGGCCGCGCTGCATGTGATGGCGTCGTCGCCGCACCATGCTTGCGTCGATGGCCCGCTGGTCGGGACCGGCCATCATGCCGACCCCTGGCAGCAAGCCACCGCCTGGTGGTATCCCCTTTGCCCCACGCCGGCGATCGGCACACCGGCCCCGCAAGGAGCCGAAGCATGAGCGCAGCAATCGACCAGTTCGTCGACGCCATGCTTGACGATGCCGTTCGGCACTGGACGCGCGAGCGCGGACGCGCCGGGGATGCCGACCCTGCCGTCGGCCGCAACGAATGCCTGCCGGCCTCGCGCGCCCGGCATCTGGCATGCCGTGATCTGGCCGCCGCTGAGGCCCGGCCGCGCGGGCAGCGTCCGGCGCTCATCGTCATCAATAACCTGCGTGGCCGTTGCGCCGAGCAGATCCTGGTCGAACGCCTGTGCCTGCGCGGCTTCGATGTGCGCAACCAGCTCCGCATCGGCCCGCGCAGGGGCGGCTCGGTGCTCGATCTCACGCCGATGCCGGCTGCCCCCAAGCGCCTGCCGGCCGGCCTCGAAAGCAAGCTGCTACACGCAACCGATTACCGCGACGCCAACGGACGGCTACGCCTGGGCCATCTTGCGCGACAGGTGGTGCGCGACGTGGACCAGGTGCGGCGCCATATGCGCCAGTCTCGGACCAGCGCCGTGCCCGGGCTGCCGCAGCGCGTGCGCCTGTTCTATCAGGTCAGCGGACGCGTGACCGATGCGGAGCTGCACCATATCGCGCACACCGTCTACGACACCGTCGCGGCCGAGAACCGGCGCGCGCCGAGACAGCCGCAGGTCGCCGCCACCGTGGTGCGCAGGATGCGATAGGAGATGGCTCCCATGTCCCGCCCGATTCCGCTCGTCCAGCAAGCCCTGTCCCGTCCGGCCGGCCGCGACGGTGCACGCCCCGTTCCCCGAATCAATGCCGACGAACTCGTGGCGGTGTCCGTCCTTGGGCAGATCGCCCATCCCGTGGGGCGCGCCTCGCCCTACCGCATTGGCTACGACGGCGTGCCGCGCGTCCTGCCAGGTACCGGCGGCATCGTGGTCAATAAGCGCATCGGCGATCCTTGCGTCGGGTTGGCGGGCGACCATATCGAGCCGGGGGTCGCCCTGCACAACAACGGGCGCGAGATCGTCGGCCCACGCGACGGACCCAACAGCGCCCTGCTGACCTATGCCTGCGTCGGCAATCCGGCCCGTGTGGTCAACGGAGCGTGCGCGGGCCGGACTGGTGTGGTGACGGGCAAGCACGGCGGCGTCAACCACGTGCTGGTGGACTTTCCCACGGAGGTGCTGGTGCGCCTTTGCATCGGCGACCGCATCCAGATTCTTTCGCATGGACTGGGATTACGACTCCGCGACCACCCCCGAATCGAAGTCCTCAACTGCTCGCCGCGCCTGCTGGCGCGATGGGGCCTGCTGGAGCGCGATGGCCAGCTCCATGCGCCGGTCACGCATCTGGTGCCGGCGCGCGTCATGGGCTCCGGGCTGGGAAAGAACAATGCATGGCGCGGGGATTACGATATCCAGCTGTCGGACCGGCAGGCACGTGAGCGCTACCGTCTGGGCAGCCTGCGCTTCGGCGATATGGTGGCGATCATCGGCGCCGATACGCGGCGGGGGCCGCGCTACGCCAATGACCGCGTGACCATCGGCGTCGTGGTGCACGGCGACAGCACGGTCAGCGGGCACGGCCCGGGCGTGACGCCGCTGCTCACAGGACCCGCCTCGCTGCTGCGGCCGCTGCTCCGCCCGCAAGCCAATGTAGCGGAAATCCTCGGCGTGCGGCGAGCCGCGCCGCCACATACCCAGCTGACACTGCCGGAGCGCGACCGGCGCGTTCGCTGCGCGGTGCCAGAAGCGCCACCGCGGCTGGCGTTCGCCACGCGGTAGGGCGAAGGTTCTGGTGCAAATACGAAACGCGGGAAGGTCGCGACCCGGTTGTCGGACATCTCAGCAAGCGGAAGCATCGCCATCCAGGCGGCACGAGTAGGAAAGCCCCGGTGAGCCGCGGCAACATCGGGCAATACCGGGCACCCGCTCGGGGCCTCCCCCAAGTCATCACGCAAAATACGCCGCTTACGTAACTTGCCATCAGATTGCCCTAGCAGGTGCGAAGGCGACCGGCAGAACCGAATCGACGGTTATGCCATTTCTGCATAACCATGCATTGCGCCCCGACAACCCATGAAATCTTGGCATCGAACGTGGTGCAGGCGCGGCCGATTCCATAGACTTCGCCAACAGTGCTGAACCCAATTTGCGCGAGGGGCGTAACCATGACTGCCGGACTCTTCAGAACCGAACATGACCTCCTGGGTGACCGTAAAGTCCCGGTCCAGGCCTACTACGGCGTGCATACGTTGCGCGCCGTCGAGAATTTCCCTATCACAGGCACCCCGATCTCCATCTACCCGGAGCTGATCAAGGCGCTGGCGGCGATCAAGCAGGCCGCGGCGCAGGCCAACCATGAGCTGGGCCTGCTCGACAAGGCGCGCTGCGACGCAATCGTCGGCGCCTGCCAGGAGTTGATTGCCGGGAAGCTGCACGACCAGTTCGTCGTCGATGTGATTCAGGGCGGCGCCGGCACCTCGACCAACATGAACGCCAATGAGGTGATCGCCAACCGCGCGCTCGAACTGCTCGGCCATCAGAAGGGCGAGTACCAGCACCTGCACCCGAACGAGCACGTCAACATCGGCCAGAGCACCAACGATGTCTACCCGAGCGCGCTGAAGGTCGCTACGTGGTTCGGTATCGCCGGTCTTGTGGACGCCATGGCGGTGCTGCGACGGGCCTTCGAGGCGAAGGCCGACGAGTTCGCCCACATCATCAAGATGGGCCGCACTCAGCTGCAGGACGCCGTGCCGATGACGCTCGGCCAGGAATTCAGCACCTACGCCGTGATGCTCGGAGAGGACGAGGCGCGCCTGCGCGAAGCCGCGATGCTGATCTGCGAGATCAACCTCGGTGCCACCGCGATCGGCACCGGCATCACCGCGCATCCGTCGTATGCGCCGGTGGTGCTGCGGCGCCTGCGCGAGATCACCGGCATCCCGCTGGAGACCGCACCCAATCTGATCGAGGCCACGCAGGACTGCGGCGCCTTCGTGCAGCTCTCCGGCGTGTTGAAGCGCGTTGCCGTGAAGCTGTCGAAGACCTGTAACGACCTGCGGCTGCTATCCAGCGGTCCACGCGCTGGCCTGGGCGAGATCAACTTGCCGCCGATGCAGGCCGGCTCGAGCATCATGCCCGGCAAGGTGAATCCGGTGATCCCCGAAGTCGTGAATCAGATCGCCTTCGAAGTCATCGGCAATGACGTCACTGTCAGCTTTGCGGCCGAGGCCGGCCAGCTCCAGCTCAATGCGTTCGAGCCGATCATCGCGCACAGCCTGTTCAAGAGCGTCAGCCATCTGCGCAACGGCTGCCTGACGCTCGCCGAGCGCTGCGTCAAAGGCATCACCGCGAATGCCGACCGGCTGCGCGCCACGGTCGAGAACTCGATCGGCGTCGTGACGGCGCTCAACCCCTACATCGGCTATGCGAACGCGACCGCCGTTGCGCAGGAAGCGCACGCCACGGGCGGCAGCGTCTATGAAATCGTCTTGCGCAAGGGCTTGCTGTCTAAAGAGGAACTCGACCGCATCCTGCGCCCCGAGACGCTGACCCAGCCGGTGCCGCTGGACTTTCGTGGGAAGGCGCACTGAGCAGAATTCCCTTGCTCCCCGTGCAGAATGAGATGTCCGACAGGGCGATGTCGAGCACCGACAGCCCATAGAAGATCGCCCCGCCGCGCCCGAAGACACGGAACCTGCGCTGCAGGTCAGGGCCGATCGCTTCGATCCGACGCCACCATCGCCTGCGCCGCCTTGCCGATATGGTCGGCAAGGCGGCTCGCGACTGGCTGCCGGCTGTGCCGCGCGCGCTCGACGAGTCCCACCTCGCGATAGAACGTGTCGTCGCCAAGCGGTAGTGCCGTCACGCCCGGCGGCCGCGCGCCACCGGCAAGCATGCGAGGCAACAGGCCCACGCCGAGCCCGCGCGCCACCAGTTGCACGATGCCTTCGAGTTCGTCGAGCTCGATGGCTTCCTGAGGCGCGATTCGTTGTTTGCGCAGGAACTGGTCGACCAGCCTGCCGCCGAACGAAGCCCGGTCATAGCGGATAAAGGGCGCCGTGGAAATTGCGTCCCTCCAGTCCATGCCGGCCCGCGCGGCGGGCGCCAGCAGTTCGAAGGGCTCTTCCAGCAGCGGGCGCCATTCCAGTTCGGCGGGCAACGCATAGGGCGGCCGGATCATGACGGCGATGTCGATCTCGCCGGCGTCGACCTGGCCGAGCAGGTTGAGCGAAACGCCGGGCACCATCCGCACACGGCAGCCGGGCAGTTCGGCCCGGAACGCGGCAATGGCATCGGCCAGGAAGGTGGCTTGCGCCGAGGCGATGGCACCGATGCGCACCATGCCCGAGCCCTGGATGTCGAGGCCCTGGTGGCCGATCCGCTCGTAAAGCACGACTAGCTCCTCGGCCAGCGCCAGCGTTTCGCGCCCGGCGGGGTTCAGGCGCGCTGAACGGCCGGTGCGGTCGAACAGCGCGAAACCGAGCTCTGACTCCAGCCGCTGGATCTGCGCGCTGACGGCCGACTGTGTCAGGCCAATATGTGCGCCGGCGTTGGCGAAGGTCCCGTGGCGGGCGACGGCGATAAAGGTGCGCAGTTCTCGCAACATGTCGATTCATCAATTTTCGTGGAGCTAAGATCAAAAATATATCGCTTTTATTAATTTTTTGCCATGCATAGACTTTGGTTCCAGGACGGTGCGTTGCCACGCGCCGCACGTCCCCACTACACATCCATTGCCAAGAGTCTCCACACCATGAGCGAATCCACCGCAGTCCTGCCCCCGTTCCACCTGGCCTTCCCGGTCCACAGCATCGCCAGCGCGCGCGAATTCTATGGCGAGCTGCTGGGCTGCCCCGAAGGCCGCAGCTCGGAAGACTGGGTCGACTTCAATTTCTACGGCCATCAGATCGTGGCCCACCTGGCGCCGGAAGAATGCGGCCACCGCAAGACCAGCGCGGTGGACGGAGATGCCGTGCCGGTGCGCCACTTCGGCGTGGTGCTGTCGATGCACGACTGGCAGGCGGCTGCCGACAAGCTCAAGGGCGCCGGCATGCAATTCATCATCGAACCGCATATCCGCTTCAAGGGCGAGGTCGGCGAGCAGGCCACCATGTTCTTCCTGGATCCGTCGGGCAATGCGCTGGAGCTGAAGGCGTTTGCCAATATCGCCTCGTTGTTCGCCAAGTAAGTCAATAAAAGCGCGGCCACGCCGCGCCCCGACGGCCCGCAGGCCGGCACTCCACGCGGCGCCGAAGCCAGCGCCGCGTGTCCGCCCCCAAGCAGCAAGAGCCTGACATGCAAAAAATCCTGGTAGCCAATCGCGGCGAGATTGCCTGTCGCATCATCCGCGCCGCACAGGCGCTTGGCATCAAGACCGTGGCCGTGTATTCCGAGGCCGACGCCGGTGCACTGCATTGCCAGATGGCCGACGTGGCCGTGTCCATCGGCCCCGCCCCAGCGGCACAAAGCTATCTGAATACCGAAGCCGTCCTGGCAGCCGGCCTGGCGCATGGCGCCGACGGCGTGCATCCGGGCTACGGCTTCCTCTCCGAGAACACTGCCTTTGCCCAGGCCGCCGAGGCCGCCGGCATGCGCTGGATCGGGCCCTCGGTCGAATCGATCGAGAACATGGGCGACAAGAACCGCGCGCGCGAGATCGCAGCCGCCTGCGGGGTGCCGGTCCTGCCGGGCAGCATCCGCTTTCTGCCCGGTGAGCTGGCTGGCCTGGAAGACGCTGCCGCGCAAGTCGGCTATCCGCTGCTGGTCAAGGCCGCAGGCGGTGGCGGCGGCATCGGCATGAAACGCGTCGATAGCCCCGACACGCTGGCAGCCACGGCGGCCTCCACGCAGGCGCTCGCGCTCAAGGCCTTCGGCGACGGCAGCGTTTACCTGGAGCGCTACGTCGCGCGCGCACGCCATATCGAAGTCCAGGTATTCGGCTATGGCGACGGCACGGCCGTGCATCTGTTCGAGCGTGAATGCTCGGTGCAGCGCCGCTTCCAGAAGATCATCGAAGAAAGCCCGGCACCCGGCCTGCCGCCCGCGGTGCTGGCACGCATGACTGCCGCGGCCGTCGCGCTGGCCGAATCGCAACGCTACCGCGGTGCCGGCACGGTCGAGTTCATCGTCGATGCCGACAGCGGCGAGTTCTTCTTCCTCGAGATGAATACCCGCATCCAGGTCGAGCACGGTGTCACCGAGGCGGTCACCGGCTGGGACCTGGTGCAGGCGCAGATCCGGCTTGCAGCCGGCACCCTCGCGCGGGTTGCGCAAGCCGACATCCGCCGCCAGGGCGCGGCGATCGAGTGCCGGCTATATGCCGAAAACCCGGCCCGCCATTTCATGCCGTCGCCGGGCAAGCTGTCGGCCTTCGCGCTGCCAGCGATGCCGGCGTTGCGCGTCGACACCGGCGTGCGCGCGGGCGACACCATCACGCCCTACTACGACCCGATGATCGCCAAGCTGATCACGCACGGCGCCGGGCGCGAGTCTGCGCGCCAGGCGATGCTGGACGCGCTGGCGCAGACGCGCATCGAAGGGATTCGCCATAACGTCGAGTTCCTTGGCAACGTGCTGGCGCACCCCGACTTCCGCGCGGGCCAGGTCGATACCGGCTTCGTCACGCGCGAGAGCGCCCGGCTGATCGGCGCGAGCGCGGCGCCGCACGCGGCTGCGCCTGCCGTCGCCAGCGAGGTGCAGCCCGAGGTGCAACCATGAACGCGCTGCCTCTCGACATGGCACCCGCCGCGGCCATCCCGTGGCGCATCGAACCGTCGGGCGATCGCCTGCTCGTGGTTGCATTCGAGGCCGGCCGTGATGCCACCGCATTGAGCACTGCCAATCGACAAGCCTGCGCCGCGGCGGCGCGCATTGGTGCCGCCGCATTGCCGGGCGTGACCGATATCGTGCCCGCGCTGGCGACCGTGGGCATCCACTACCGTCCGTCCGCCGTTAGCGCCGCGCCAGGCACGGCACCGTTCCAGGCGCTGAGCGCAGCGCTGTCCGTGCTGCTTGCCGAGCCACTCGGCGCCTTGACCGCCTCCGCTCGCGTGGTCGAGATCCCGGTCTGCTACGGCGGCGACCACGGGCCTGATCTTGAGGAGGTGGCCGCAAGCTGCGGGCTCGCGCCCGATGCTGTGATCGCGCTGCATAGTGCGGCGCCGGTCGAAGTGCTGATGCTGGGTTTCGCGCCCGGCCACCCGTATGTGGGCAAGTTCGACGCACGCCTGGCCCCGCCACGGCGCACCACGCCGCGCACCGCCGTGCCCGCCGGCTCGATCGGGCTGGCCAACTGCCAGTCCGTGATCTATCCGATGGTGCTGCCCGGCGGCTGGAACCTGATCGGGCGCACGCCACTGGCCTTGTTCGATCCGCACCGCGATGCGCCTTGCCTGCTCAATGCAGGCGACCAGGTGCGCTTCGTGCCGGTCTCGGCCGCACAGTTCGACGACATTGCCGCGTCGCAAGGCACCCCCTCACCGGCCCATGGAGCGATTCGATGACCACTACACCGGTACAACCAACCGGCGCCGCCATCGAGGTGATCAAGCCCGGTGCGCTGAGCACGTTCCAGGACCTCGGCCGCGTCGGCTACCAGCAGCTCGGCGTGCCCGCCAACGGCGTCATGGACGAGCGCGCGCATCGGCTGGCCAATGCGCTGGTCGGCAATACGCAGGACACCGCGACCCTGGAGATCACACTGATGGGCCCCACGCTGCGCTTTGACGCGGCCACTGCCGTGGGGGTCTGCGGCGCCGATCTCGACGCAAGCATCGACGGCACGCCACTGCCCACCGCGCAGGCATGCGTGGTGCCGGCCGGCGCGACGCTGAGCTTCGGCAAGCGCAAGAGCGGGCTGCGCGCCTACCTGGCAGTGGCAGGCGGCTTTGCGCTGGATCCGGTCATGAACAGCCACAGCACCTTCGTGCGTGGCGGATATGGCGGCTTGCAGGGCAAGCCGCTGCGCAAGGCCGATGTGATCGGCTTGTGCGCCCCGCGTGCCGCGCTGCCCGAGGCTCTGCCGCAGGCGCGCTTCGCCGCCGGCATCGTGGCAGCGCCCGAGGCCCCGCTGCGCGTGGTGCGCGGGCGCGAGTGGGATGACTTCAGCGCCGCCGCGCAGGCGGCATTCACCAGCGCGGAGTTCCGTATCGGTGCGCAGTCCGACCGAATGGGCTACCGCCTCGAAGGGCCGGCGCTGGCCCTGTCCTCGCCGCGCGAGATGTGGTCCGAAGCGGTGGCATTCGGCACGATCCAGGTGCCGCCCGACGGCCAGCCGATCGTGCTGATGGCAGACCGCCAGACCACGGGCGGCTATCCCAAGATCGCCCATGTCTGCGCCGTGGACCTGCCGCGGCTGGCGCAGCGCATGCCCGGTGAGAGCGTGCGCTTCACCGTGGTCGAGCTGGAGGAAGCGCAACGGCTCGCGCAGTTGCAGGATGCGGCCTTCGCGGCGCTGGAGCGCGGCCATGGCTAAGATCGATTTCAACAGCGACCTGGGCGAAAGCTTTGGCATCTACCGCCTTGGCGATGACGCGGCGGTGCTGCACCATATCAGCTCCGCCAACATCGCGTGCGGCCTGCATGCCGGCGATCCGCAGACCATCGCCGCAACGGTGCGGGCCGCGGTGGCCCGGGGCGTGGCGGTGGGCGCGCATCCCGGCTTTGCCGACCTGCAGGGCTTCGGCCGCCGCGCCATGACGCTGTCGGCAGGCGAGATCTACAACCTGACCGTCTACCAGGTCGGCGCAGTGCAGGCCTTTGCCCGCGCCGCCGGCAGTTGCCTCGCCCATGTAAAACCCCACGGCGCGCTGTACAACATGGCGGCGCGCGACGACGGCATGGCGCGCGCCCTTGCTGAAGCCGTGCGCGACGTCAACCCTGCCCTGCTGTTCTTTGGCCTGGCCGGCTCGGCAATGGTGCGCGCCGCGCGGGAGGCCGGCCTGGCGGTCGCCGAGGAAGTATTTGCCGACCGCAGCTACCAGGCGGACGGATCGCTGACGCCGCGCGGACAGCCCGGCGCGATGATCACCGACGTCGGCACCGCGGTGGCGCAGGTGCTGCGCATGGTCCGCGACGGCGTGGTGCGCTCGCAGCAGGGCACCGACGTGCCGGTGCGCGCCGACACGCTGTGCATCCATGGCGATCAGCCCGGCACGGCCGGCTTCGCGCGCGATATTCGCGCCGCTCTGGAGGCCGAAGGCATCACGGTCCGCGCCCCGCGTACCACGGCGGTTCGCTGACTGCCTCCCTCCCTAATCCGGATCAACAAATCAAGAGCCCCCATGCCAGACCAACCGAACGCCTTGCCCATCGTCGCGGAGACCACCGGTACGTTGTGGAAGATCGTGGCCGTGCCAAATGTTGCGCAAGCGCGCGATGCCACGCTGGTGATTATTGAATCCATGAAAATGGAAATTCCCGTGGAAGCGCCCGCCGACGGTTATGTGGCTGAGTACCTGGTTGGTGAGGGTGAGCCAGTCGAGGAAGGGCAGGTATTGGGCGCGTTTATTCCCGCGGGCTGATTTAACCACCGTCATTCCCGCCTTCGCGGGAATGACAGTAGCTGTTGATGCGTTATCTGAACGGGAGCACGCGAATTACCTCATTAATGAGCTGCCCGTACTGAAGCAATGAACAGGCAGTAATACGGCGGCAGCAGTGCATGCCGTGCCCCGCAAGAGAACACGGCATGCACCCAGCCAGTTCATTCTGGCGCAACCGAATAAAAGGAGACAGCAAAATGGATGGTCATCACCGACCAGGACAAGTCGCGCTTATTCCCACGGAATTTCACAGTTGATTTTGACTGGCACGTTTGTTGCTGAAAAACAGAGCTTCCATGCGTGCATTAACGCTGTGAATGCAGCAAGGACTGACCTGACAAAGCAGGCAGTCCATTAACAACAGGTACGCAGCCGCGGTTACAGCGGCGCAGCGTACCGGTATTCATGCTCAGACCCCGGGACCCGCGGGATGCCACCGGCAGCCGGCGCGGCTTCTTTCACCCTGTTTCTGGAAACGTGATCATGTCCAACGCCCCCACTTCCACGCTGCCGCTGGCGGATGCCCCTGCCTCGGCCCCCATCTCGGCCCCAGTCACCGGCGATGTCGCCGTGGCCCGCAAGGCCGCGGTGGCCGCCGCTGCCGGCACAGCCATCGAGTACTACGAATTCGGCATCTATGGCTACCTGGCCGCCACCATCGGGCCGCTGTTCTTTCCGGGCGACAACGCCACCGCGTCGCTGCTGGCGATCCTGGCGGTTTTCGGCAGCGCCTTCCTGATGCGCCCGATCGGCGGCATCGTGCTGGGCCGGCTCGGCGACCGCATCGGCCGACGCGCCGTGCTGCTGGTCACCGTGATCGGCATGGGCGTTGCCACTGCCGCCATCGGCGTGCTGCCCGTTGCCGCGAGCGCGGGCCTTGCGGCGCCGCTGTTGCTGCTGCTGATCCGGCTGGTGCAAGGGTTCTTCGCCGGCGGCGAAGTCACGGGCGCGGCGGCATACGTGGCCGAATCGGCACCATCCGGCAGGCGCGGCTTCTTCGGCTCGTTCACGCCGGTGGGTGTGGCCATCGGCGGCGCACTGGCGGCAACCGTGTGCGGGCTGACCACCTCCATCCTCGGCAGCGAAGCCATGACGGCATGGGGCTGGCGCATCCCGTTCCTGAGCGCCATCCCGATGGTGATGATCTCGTTCCTGGTGCGTAAGCGCGTGGAAGAGTCGGTGGCATTCCAGCATTTCCAGCAACACAACGAACCGCCCAAGGCACCGCTGAAGGAAGTGTTCAGCCAGCACACGCCCGCGGTGCTCAAGGTGCTGGTGTTGTCCTTCGGGCAGAATGTGGGCTATTGGGTGGGCCTGGTGTTCATGAACATCTACATGACCACCTACCTCAAGTACGACAAGGCCAGCGTCTACTGGATCATGGCCTTCGTCAGCCTCACCATGGCGGTGCTGATGCCGTTCTGGGGCGCCCTTTCCGACCGCCTGGGCCGGCGCAAGGTGCTCGCCATCGGCTTTGTCGGCTACATCGTGCTGGTGGTGCCGATGATGGCGCTGATGGACCAGCAGAATATCGGCCTGGCCTTCCTCGCCATGCTGATCGTGGCGCTGCCGATGCCGATCGTGCAGTCCGTCGGCTATCCCACCTACGCCGAGCAGTTCCCGACCCGCGTGCGCTATTCCGGCATGGCCTTCAGCTTCAACCTTGGCGCCATCCTCGGCGGGGGCGTGACGCCATATGTGGCTACCGCGCTGATCGGCGCCACCGGCAACCTGCTCTCGCCCGCGTACCTGCTGATGGGCGGCTCGGGCATCGCATTGCTTGGGCTGCTGCGCGTCAGGGAAACCTCGCGCGAGGCGCTGCGCTAATGCGCCACCGGCCTGGAGCGACCTGACATGCATGACGCTACCGTTGCGCTGCCCGGCTGGGCAGCCAGCCCGGCCACCGCGCGCGCCGCCATCCGCAGCGGTGCCTGGCACGGGCACACTGCCGGCATGGCGCCCGGCCGCGTGCAGGGCAACCTGATGATCCTGCCACGCCAGTGGGCCGACGATTTCCTCGGCTACTGCCGTGCCAACCCCGTGCCCTGCCCGCTGATCGGCATGACCGAGCCTGGCTCGCCGCTGGTGCCGGGGCTGGGCGAAGATATCGACCTGCGCACCGACCTGCCGCGCTACCGGATCTGGCGCGATGGCAAGCTGGCCGGAGAGTGCGGCGACATCGGCGCGTTGTGGCGGGACGACTTTGTCGGCTTCGTGCTGGGCTGCTCGCTGTCCTTCGAAGATGCGCTTCAGCGCGCCGGCCTGGCCGTGCGGCATGTCGATGAAGGCAAGGTGGTGCCGATGTACCGCACCAGCATCAAGACCACGCAGGTGGGGCCGTTCCGCGGGCCGATGGTAGTGTCGATGCGCCCCTATACGCCGGCACAGGCCGCGCGCGCCAGCGAGATCTGCGCAGCGTTGCCGGCAGCGCATGGCAAACCGGTGCATGCCGGCGATCCGTCAGCGATCGGCATTGCAGACGTCAACCGTCCCGACGAAGGCGAGCCCACCGCCATCCTGCCAGGCGAGATCCCGGTATTCTGGGGCTGCGGCGTGACGCCTCAGGCCGCGGCCGTGCAGACGCGGCTGCCGCTGTGTATCACGCATGCGCCCGGCTACATGCTGGTGGGCGACGTGGCGATCGAGGACGTCACGCTTATCTGAGGTTTCTGTTGGCGTTTTCGCGCTTGCCGCTCCCAGCACCGATCCCAGGAAGTGCATCGGCGCCAGTACGCAGATCATGCATCCCGCCGCGTGGTCCCGGGAAAACTGCAGAAACTCAGCTCAATGAGGAGATTTTTACCGTCATGGTCTGGATAGCAAACGGGAGGCGTCAATGGAAAGGCGCGGACGCCGTAAGCATCCTCGACAACGTGAGCGCAGCCACGATGGTGCTCACGATGATCTCCATCGGCGTGCCCGGTCCGAAAATCCCCTGCACACCGCACTGGCGCAGCAAGCGGCTGTGGCCTGCCGGAACAATGCCGCCGACGAAGACCGGCACATCGGAGTCGCGCTGCCGCAAGGCGTGTAGCAGCGCCGGCAGCAGATCCAGATGCGCGCCGCCAAGCGTGGAGATGCCGATGGCATCGAAGTCTCCATCGCAGGCGGCAGACGCAACCGCATCGGCGGACTGGAACAGCGGCGTCAGTTCGACGACGAACCCGGCATCGGCAAGCCCGGCCGCCACCGCTTTCGCACCGCGGTCGTGGCCATCCTGGCCGAGCTTGGCCACGAAGATCCGGGGCGCGCGGCCGAGCCGCTCGCGCAGCGCACTGACGCACTCGCAGGCCGCCAGCCATTCCTTGTTGCCGGCGCGAGCCGTGCCGTACAGCGCAGCGTCGTAGGACGCCCGCACCGTATGGCGCGGCCAGACCTGGAGCAGCGCCCGGGTACATTCCCCGACCGTGGCGCGGCAACGCATCGCGTCGATTGCACCGGCGAGCAGGTTGGGGCCGCCGCGCTTGGCGGCCTCGGTCAGCGCCGCCAGCGCATGCCTGACCGCAGCGTCATCGCGGCGGCTGCGCAGCGCGTCCAGGCGGCGTGCCTGTTGCACGCGCACCCGGGTACCGTCGATCTCCAGGCATTCCTGGCCATTGCCGTCGGGCTCCTGGTAGCGGTTGACACCCACCACGACCTCTTCCTGCGCATCGAGCCGAGCCTGCGTCCGCAGCGCAGCCTGGTGGATGCGCCGCTGCACCCAGCCGGATTCGAGGGCTGCCAGGGTGCCACCCTGGGCATCGATGTGCGCCAGCACCGCGCGAACCTCCGTCACCATGCGGCCGGTCAGCGACTCGATCAGGTAGGAGCCCGCCCACGGGTCCGCCACCTCGCACAGGCCAAATTCATGCTGGAGGACCAGTTGCGTATCGCGAGCCAGCCGCGAGGCCTGCGCGCCCGGCAATGCCAGCGCCTCGTCAAAGCCGTTGGTATGCAGCGACTGCGTACCGCCAAAGATCGCAGCCATCGCCTCGACCGTGGTGCGCGCGATATTGTTGAGCGGCTGCTGCGCGGCGAGCGTCCAGCCCGAAGTCTGGCAATGCATGCGCATCGCCGTGGCGCGCGCGCTGGTGCCACCCAGTTCGCGCACGATGTCGTGCCACAGGAGCCGCGCGGCGCGCAGCTTGGCGATCTCAATGAAGAATTGCTTGCCGACGCCGAAAAAGAAGCTTAGTCCGCCGCAGAATGCGTCGACATCAAGGCCACGCTCACGCAGCAGGCCGACATAGGTCCTGGCATTGGCCAGTGTCAGCGCCAGTTCCAGCACCGGATCGGCTCCCGCTTCCTGGAAGTGATAGCCCGAGATCGACATGCCATTGAATTTCGGCGCATGCGCCGCCAGCCATTCGACCACGTCGGTGGCGATGCGCAGCGACGGCTGCGGCGCATGGATCCAGGTGTTCCGGACCATGAACTCCTTGAGGATGTCGTTCTGGATGGTGCCGCGCAGCTGTTCGAACGGGACGCCCGATTCCTCGGCCGCGACCAGGAACGCTGCCAGTACGGGGAGCACCGCACCACTCATTGTCATCGATACCGACACACGGTCCAGCGCAATGCCTTCGAACAGGCGCCGCATATCGTCGACCGAGTCGATGGCCACACCGGCCATGCCGACATCGGCCTGCGCCAGTGGATCGTCGGAATCGTAGCCGCGATGGGTCGGCAGGTCGAAGGCCACCGACAAGCCCTGCGCGCCCTGCTTCAAAGCCTCGCGATAGGCGAGGTTCGACGTCGCGGCGTCGCCGTATCCCCCGTACTGGCGGATGGTCCATGGCCTGCCGCGGTACATGGAGGGATAGGGGCCACGAACGAACGGGGCCTCGCCGGGCATGCCGCCCAGGTGGCCAAGGCCAGTCAGGTCGCCGGGCCCGTAGACCGGCTTCAGCTCAAGGGCGCCTGCCGGGTCATCCCGTTTCGCGTTCATCGCTGCCTCCAGCGCTTCTGCGTGACCACATCGGCGATCTTCTCGCCGTCGCGGCTGCGTCGGATCTCACACCAGTGCGTCAATCCCTCCTCGTCCTCGCGCAGCGCGGAAAAGGTCAGCTCCAGCGACTCGCCGACATTGACGTTGCCATGGAAGAACAGGTCCCGCGCGAACACCGTGGGCGGATCCGCGTCGCGGCGCCATTGCCATTCCGCGCGATCGACCATGGCCTGGAAGCTGGCGAAGTACAGCAGGTCGGCGCCGTTGAAGTCGTTGCAGGGGCACGGCAAGTATTCGGCCGCGTGGCAGACGCGATGCCGGGCCTGATCGAGCCCGAGATGCGTACCCCAATCGCCGCAGCGAAAACGCCGTGCCAGCAGCGACAGTTCCGCCGCCTGGGCCGACGAGCCGGCGCCGGCCCACTGCGCGGCCACGGTCGGCATGGTGCGCACGACCGAGCGGTTGTCCCGCTCACGCGTGCGGCGGATGAAGGTGGACAGCATCGTCACGCTGGCGCGGCGGTCCCCCTGCATGTCGACGGTATGTTCGCTGAGGTGCTTCACGCCGCCCGCTGGCACGATGCGCGAGCCGATGCTGAACTCGGCGTGCTCGCCGATCGTTTGCGGCGCCGCGTCGCGCACGCGGATCGCGGTGAACGCCGCATACACCGGATGGCCTCCGGCATCCCTGAAGTCCGGCCCCCCCAGGCCGGCGCCGGCGGCCTGCAGGCGCCAGTGCAGGTCGCCGCAGGTCTTCAGCAGCCAGTTCTCTGACAGGCCGGTATATGCCAACTGGGGCATGCCGGCCACATGGCGCGAGACGACGGCTTCCATGTCAGGCGGCCAGCGCGGTGTCGCCCCGGCCTGCGGCGATCAGGGCGGCCAGGTACTCGGCGTCGCGGGCGATGCCGGAGAATCGCCCCGACCCCCACGTGTGCAGCCAGGGCAGGCCAAGGAAGTACAGGCCGGCGTGTGCGGTCACGCCGCGTTCGTGACCCGGATAACCGCGGCCGTTGAACACCGGCACTTCGAGCCAGCTGAAATCCGGTCGGAAGCCGATGCACCAGATGATCGAACCAATGCCGGCTGCCTGGAGATCCAGTTCGGTGCGCTCGGCCGGGGGCGTCCACATGGGCTCATAGACGCTCGGCGGCGGTGCCTCGATGCCCCGCTCCGCGATGAACTTGTCAATGCTCGCGTTGATGCGGTTGTAGGTCGCATCGGCGTCGTCCAGGTTGTGACGAAGGTCCGGCGCAAAACGCAGTCGGCCGTCGAGGTAGTCGTCGAGCACGCCGTAGAGCTCCATGCCCTCGGTGGCGAATTTGCGCAGGTCGATATCGCGGCCGCCGTCGCGCCCGGTGACGTAGTGATTGGTGTTGTCGCGCACGCCCTCGCGCAGCGGATGCTCGGTGACGGGCAGATCGTAGTACTTCATGTCCGCGAGCCAGTCCACGACGTCCCGCCCGCGATAGAAGCGCGCGCAACGCGGCGCCTCGCCGACGGCGAGATACACCTTGCGGCCGGCCAGATGCAGATCTTCCGCAATCTGCGCGCCCGACTGGCCAGAGCCGACCACGAGCACCGCACCGTCTGGCAGCGACTCGGGATTCCTGTATTCGGACGATTGCAGCTGCCGGATCGACGCCGGCAAGCGCTCGGCCATGCGCGGCACGATCGGCGTGTGATAACCGCCCGAGGCCACCACCACCTGGTCCGCGGTGAATGCGCCCTGGCTCGTCACCACGGAAAATCCCCCCAGCGCGCGCGCCTTCACTTGCCGCACCTCGGTATGCTCGAGCACCGGCGCGCCGACCGTCCGGATAAAGCCATCGAGATAGGCCGCGATCTCATCCTTCTTCATGAAGCCGTGCGGCTCGTCACCCTGGTAGGGATAGCCCGGCAGCGCGCATTGCCAGTTCGGCGTCACCAGGCAGAACGCATCCCAGCGTTGCGTGCGCCAGGTGTGCGTGACCGTGTGCTTCTCGATGAGCAGATGATCGATGCCGGCCTGCTTCAGGAAGTAGCTCATCGATAGTCCGGCCTGGCCGCCGCCGACAATGATGACGCCGTAGTGCCTGGGCTCTGCGGCCTGGCCCGGATTGGTGTTGATGACGTGGGACATGTTGGATCCTTTGAGGCGAGGAATTTGGAAATCGGCTAGCTGCCAAAGCCAAGAAACTGGACGGTGGCGTCCTCCTGACCCTGGAACCGCTGCGCAGCGATTTCCAGGATGCGGAGCTGGTCCATCGCGGAGGAGCAGGCGTAGCCGTACCTGGCACACACCCGCTCGGAAGCGGCGCCCAGCGCAGTACGCGCGCGCTCGACGAACTCGTCCAGCGGATACGCCGTCCCGGCGGCAAAATGCTTCGTGACGATGGAGGATGGGGAATAGCAGGCCATCTCGGTCTGGTCAGGCCAGCGGATGCGGAAATGGGTAACCGGCATGGCAGGTCTCAGGTTGGGGAATCGATCGGCGTGGCCAGGCGCGTCGGCAGGATGAACCCCGCCTCGCGGAAGTCCCACAACGTGGCCCGTTCGCCTGCGTGCGTGAGCGTGGCGACACGGGAATCGTCGATGGCGCCGATCTGGGCGCAGGCAATGCCGCGATCGAGGAAGCGGCGTTCGACCGCCTGCGCCTCGTCGTCATCGACGGCCAGCAGGAAGCCATAGCTGGGGAATGCCGTCAGCCACCGCTCCAGCGGCACGCCAGCGGGCCTGGGAATGCGCTTCAGCGCGATGCTGGCGCCCACCCCGGAGCATTCGAGCAGCATCAGCGTGGTGCCGAGCGCACCCGCCATGCTGATGTCCTTGGCCGCCGCGCAAAGGCCGTCTTCGGCCAGCACCGGCAAGAGTTCGAGATCCGCGCGCAGTCGTTCGCCCGGTGCGCCCGTCGACGCGTTCCAGAACGGGTACGGCTCCGCGAATGCGCCGCGCAGGTCCACCGCCATCAATAGGCGCTGGCCGGGACGCGCGGCGAAGCTCGACAGCAGCTTGCGCGCACGGCCGAGGATGGCCACCGCAAGCTGGCTTTGCTCGCTGCGCGCGTTGCTGTGACCGCCGACGATCGGCACGCCATAGGCGACGGACGCCGCGGCCATGCCCTTGAGCACTTCGGCGGCGTCGGCGGCGCCATGGCTCCATAGCGCATCGACCACGGCCGTCGGCCTGCCGCCCATCGCATAGATATCGCTGACGTTCACCATGACCGCGCTGTAGCCGGCGAACCACGGCATCGTGCGGATGAAATCGCTGACCAGTCCTTCGATGGCGAACAGCAGGTAGCCGTCGCCATCCCGCCATGCCGCGCAGTCGTCGCCGACATCGACAGCCATGGCTGCATTGCGTCCGGCGGCCGCGGCGCCAAGCGGCGACAACATGGCCGGGATATCGGTCTTATGCGCAAAGCCGCGGCTGCTGCGCAGCGTGTGTACGAGATCATCGAGGTTCATCGCATGGCCCTGCCTTCGGTAATCAGGCCCGCGTGCGGGGTATGGCAAGGCGGGTAATGGTTCAGATCTGCCTGCATCAGGTGGTGCGGCCGCCCGAGCAGCGTCTCCTCTGCCAGGACGTGCCAATGCAAGCGCCTGAACAAGGGCACGTTCTGACTCTGCACGTGCGCAAGGAAGCGCCGGCATCCGATCGCGTGGGCGCTGCTCACCGCCAGGCGGATCAGCGTCGCGCCGATCTTGCCCTGGCTGCGGTATGCCGCATCCACCGCCAGGCGCGAGCCGAACCACACGCCCGGCTCGCTTTCATGGATGCGCACGGTGCCGACCACGGTGCCGGGATGGCCCGGCAACTCCGGCTCGAAGCGCACCGCCACCAGCAGTTGCGCCACGTCGTCCACCGCGTCCCGGTCGTCGCCAGCGAAGATGCCCTGCTCCTCGCAGAACACGGCCTGGCGCAAGCGATAGGCCTGCTCCGCCTCCCAGACGTGCTCCGCCCAGCGGATGCGGAACATCGGGATGCCCGGCACCTCGACGCAGAGATTGCCTTTCATAATGTTGCTCCGTCGCTCGCCAGTGCCGCCTCGCGCTCGTAGGTGGCCAGCGACGAGCACGCGCCGCACTTGCCGCAACCCGCCTTGATATCGGACGAGCGCATGCCGGCGGCGCCCAACATGGCGCCGAGCGGCTGCAGGATCGACTGCATGAAGGCCGGCGAGGGAGCCGGGTGGTCCTCCAGCGGCGTGCCGGAGATCGGCACGAAAGGCACCACGAACGGATACACCCCGAGTTCGATCAGCTCGCGCGAGATCGCCAGGATGGCTTCCGCGGTGTCGCCGAGTCCCGCGAGGATGTAGGTGCTGACCTGCCCCCTGCCGAACACGGCAACGGCAGCCTTGAAGGCTTCCATGTAGCGGCTCAGCGGCACCGACGCCTTGCCCGGCATGATGCGTTCGCGCAGCGCCGGCGTGACGACCTCGAGGTGCATGCCGAGCGTGTCGATGCCGGCGGCCTTCATGCGCTCGAACCAGCGGTCGTCGTCGGGCGGCTCGCACTGCGCCTGGATCGGCAGGTCGACCGCCGCCTTGATGGCGAAGGCGCTCTCGCAAAGAATAGCCGCACCCCGGTCCGGCGTCGGCGGCGTGCCGGTGGTCAGCACCATATGCCTGACGCCATCGAGCAGCACCGCGGCGCGTGCCACTTCGGCCAGTTGCTCGGGCGTCTTGCGCGCCACCGTACGGCCTGCCGCCAGCGACTGGCCGATCGAGCAGAACTTGCAGGTCTTCTTGCGGCTCTCGTACCGGATGCAGGTCTGCAGGACGGTCGTGGCCAGCACGTCGGCGCCATGCAGCGTGGCGATATGCGAGTACGGAATGCCCTCCAGGGTCTGCAGCGCATGGAAACGCGGCGCCTTCGGAAAGCTGATGCTGGCAATCGGGATGGTTCCGCGCATCAGCGCGCTGCGCCCCGTTCCGTCGGGCGCCTGCGCCACGAACGGCGAGTGCCACGCCGTGCTGGTATGCACCGGCACCATGATGGTCACGCCGTCGATGGTGACCGCCTTGTGGTCGGACGGACCCGCCCCGCCGCGGCGGCTGGCCGCGCCGGCATTCGGGTCTTCCAGGCGCAGCCCGACGGACTGCAGCTCAGTCATCAATTGCCGGCTCGAAGCCGGCACGGTCGCGCTGGATGTCATCGCGGATGCTCCCATGGAAGTTGGAGAAGGCGCCTGCCATCGGCACTGCCGTCACCGCCGGCCGCTCATTGATGGCCAGGCTTAGCAGTTCCGGGCGCGCGTAGTGGCCCACCGAATCCATCATTCGCTTGCGCTTGGTGATGAGCGACATGTCAAGGTCGGCAATGACCATGCCCTCACCCTCGCGCAACGGCGGCGCCAGGTGCTGCCCCTCCGGCGAGATGATTGCGGTGTTGCAGCCGCCGCGCAGCGCCTTCTGCAGCGCCGGATCGGTGGTCACAGAGGCGATCTGCGCTTCGGTCAGCCAGCCGGTGGCGTTGACGACGAAGCAGCCGGATTCCAGCGCGTGGTGCCGGATCGTGACTTCGATCTGCTCGGCAAAGATCGGCCCGACCAGCGAGCCTGGGAACTGGCTGCAGTGGATTTCCTCGTGCTGGGTCATCAGCGCATAGCGGGCCAGCGGGTTGTAGTGCTCCCAGCACGCCAGCGCGCCGACGCGGCCGATTGCCGTGTCCGCGACCTTCAGGCCGGCCGCATCGCCCTGCCCCCAGATCATCCGTTCGTGGAAGGTGGGCGTGATCTTGCGGCGCTTGACCGCGAGATTGCCCTCGGTGTCGAAGATAAGCTGCGTGTTGTACAGGCTGCCGTGGTCGCGCTCGTTCACGCCGAGCACCACGACCATGCCGTGCCGGCGTGCGCGCCCGGCGACGGCATCGGTAACCGGGCCGGGCACCACCACGGCCTGCTCGTACAGCCGCATGTGGTCGCTGCCGGAGTGCACCGGCGGCCGTACGAAGGAGAAGTACGGGTAGTACGGCACGAAGGTCTCCGGGAAGACGATCAGCTGCACGCCTTTCCCGGCGGCCTCGTCGATCGCCTCGCAGACCTTGGCCAGCGTGCCTTCGCCGCTCTCGAGGTCGGGCGCGATCTGAACCGCGGCCGCGCGCACAATGGGTTTCTGTGACATGGTGGCACCTGCCCTTTTGCTCAGACCGTCCAGGTGTCGATGATCAGCGCGTTCTCCTTGCGATGCAGCAGCTTGAGGTCGAGCACATCGAGCGGACTGATCGGGCGAATGCCCTCGATCAGCGAGGCTTCGCCGTGGCCGTACAGGGCCTGCAGGGCGAAGCGGCAGGCGTAGACCTTGCCGCCCTCTTCCATGAACTTGGTGAGCTGCTTGTTGAAGTTCATGTGGCCCGGAAACGCCTCATCGCCGAGCGTCGGGAAGCCGCGCTGAACGCCGAGGTTGACGCCGGGGCCATACAGCAGAATCGAGGTCTCGAAGCCCTTGCGCAGCAGCCGCGTGGCTTGCAGCATGTTGACGAAGCCGATCGAGCCTTCGAAGGCGACGGTGTGGAATGTCACCAGCGCCTTCTCGCCGGCTTCTGCCTTTACGTCCTCGAATACCTTCTCTTCATAGTCGACCAGGAAATCGCCCTTCTTGTGGGCCGGTTTGCTGACAGCAGGCATGCTTCTCTCCGTTGCGTTGATGAGGCAGTGCGGTCGATCGATCCCATGCCGATCGACCGTTCGGCGCCAGGCCGAACACGCCAACATCCGCAACCGATGTGCCACGCAATGTCCGCAGTCATGCGATCAATCTCCAATCAAAGCGATGGCGACCAAATGATCGGCCCAATGATCGCAACGGCTTTGGCCATGGATGCCACCAAAGGCGCACAGCGCACGCCATGACGGCTTTGCCACAATGCACGTTTTTGAACGGGAGCAAGCCGCCCGGGTGCGCACACGTGGTGCATGAGCGTTGATATCGCACCATCATTGAGAACTTCAGATGCGATCGCCTGCGTGGCTTGGTAAGCGATCATTCGAGTGCTACCCTCAGGGCACTGAATTCCATCGCATCGCGCAGCGGGAGACCATGGTGTCCAACCTGACCAGCCATTGGTTAAAACGTATCGCCGGTAGTGCCAAGCCTGCCTATCTGCTGATTCCGGACCTGATCGAGGAGGCGCTGGCCGATGGCCAGCTGCGCGCACGCGACCGGTTGCCGGCGCTGCGCGACCTGGCCGAAGCGCTGCAACTGAACTACACCACCGTGGCGCGCGCCTACAGCGAAGCGAGGAAGCGGGGATTGATCGACACCAAGACAGGAAGTGGCACTTACGTGCGCGGACGTGCGCCCGCGATGCCGCTGCGCGGCGGCACGGGTGCGGAGATGACCATGAACATGCCGCCGGAGCCGCCCGCGATGACGGGGCGGCTTCGTGACGCCATGGCGCAACTGCTGGAGGCCGCCGACCCCTACTCGCTGCTGCGCTACCAGGACTTTGGCGGATCCCCGGCCGATCGCTCCGTCGCCGCGAAATGGCTGCGCAGCTGGGTGCCGGCATGCAGCGCGGACACCGTGCTGGTCACGCCCGGCATCCACAGCGCGCTGGTCGCACTGCTGTCGCAGCTCGCGCGCCCGGCGCAGACCATCTGTGCCGACGCGCTGGCCTACCCCGGCATCAAGGCCATCGCCGCGCAGCTCAATATCCAGCTACAGGCGCTGCCCGGCGACGAGGATGGCCCGTTCGCCCACGCCTTCGAAGCCATGTGCAAGACACAGAAGCCGGCGGCGCTCTATTGCAACCCGACCATCCAGAACCCGAGCACGCGCACCATGCCGCAGGCACGCCGCGAGCAGCTCGCCGAAGTCGCGCTGCGCTACAGCGTGCCGATCATCGAGGACGATGCCTACGGCATGCTGCCGCTGCGGGCACCGCGGACGTTTGCCGCGCTCGCCCCGGAACTCACGTATTACGTCACCGGCCTGTCCAAATGCCTGGGCGCCGGGTTGCGCATAGCGTTCCTGCACGCCCCCACCGCCCGGCAGGCGCAGCGCCTTGCTGGCACCCTGCGGGCAACGACGGTGATGGCGAGCCCCATCAACACACTGCTCGCTACATCCTGGATCAAGGACGGAACGGTAGACGACATGCTCAAGGCCATCCGCGCCGAAAGCGCGGCGCGGCAGTTGATTGCGCGCCATGTGCTCGAGGGCCTGGCCTATGACGCAGACCCGGAAGGCTTTCACCTGTGGCTGCCGATCCCGGCAGCTTCAGCGTGGAGCCCGTCGGAACTGGCGCTGCACCTGCGCTCGCGCGGCATCGGCGCGGTATCGGCCGCCGCTTTCTCGACCGACGGCAACCCGCCCGATGCGATCCGCGTCTGCCTGGGCGGCCCGGGCGAGCGTGATGAGATCGAGGAGTCGCTGCGGATCATCGCGGAGACGCTCGACAATCCGCATCATTTGCATTCAGCGATGCTGTAGCCGGGGGGCTCCCCTTGATTCCCGCGCAGCTTTCCGCTGTTCGGCGCACTGCCCAGCCTGGCCCGGCGGGCGCCGGCGTTCAGGGAGTTATCCCTTGACCGAGTCGGTCGCGGCTTCGTCGATCAACGCTGCAACCTCGACTGGCTTCGAAGCCAGCGAAGCATGGCTTGCCGCCAGAGTCATGACCTTCCGGGGATTGAGCCGGGCTGACATCTTCAGCTGGTTTTCGGGGGCGATCATTCTGTCTTCGCTGGAAATCTGGTACCAGGACGGCTTCTTTCTCCAGGCCGGCGCCGTGATGACGTCGCCGAAGGTGCTTGCAAGCGGCGCCTTCTGCGTCACCGCCATCACCAGCGCGTCGTCGGGCGAAAGATCCTGGCAGAAGCTCTCATGGAACATATCGGACTTGAGCCACAAGTAGCCGTCGCTGTCGGGTTCGAGATTGGGAGCCGCAACCGGAAGATGCTGCTGAGTAATGCCACCGGGACTCTCCCCCGCTTCTGGCGCAAACGCCGCGATATACACAAGCCCCACCACATTGGGCTGGTCACCCGCCTGGGTAATCACCGCACCACCGTACGAATGCCCCACCAGAAGGACTGGCCCTTTTTGCTGGGCAATCATCTTGCGGGTACGCTCGACATCGTCAGCAAGCGATGTCAGCGGCATTTCAACGGCGCGGAGGTTCGTATACCCCTTTCGCGCCAGTTCAACGATGACCTTTCCCCAATGCGCGGCACCTCCCCAGAAGCCGTGCACCAGAATGATCGAGGGCTTGCTCATGATCTGACTCCTATCTGCCAATGTAAGCTGTAAGCCGAACAATGCAACACGCTGCAGTCCCTCGGCGGTTGGACTGCGCTCCAATCGATGCCACCGTCAGCCCTGATCCCCGCCGCCAACTGGCAAGACCGTGCCGGTAATGTAAGAAGCCTCGTCCGATGCGAGAAACAGGATGGCATGGACCTGCTCGTCGATCGTGCCATAGCGGTGCATCAGGCTCGAGGCCCTGGTCTGGTCGACGATGGCTTGGTACCAGATGGCCTCCTGCTCGCTCTGCGCTGCCATGTTGCGCGGGATCCTGCGCGGCGGTGCCTCGGTGCCGCCGGTGGCCACTGCGTTGACGCGCACGCCTTCGTGCGCATGCTCGAAGGCGAGGCTGGCCGTCAGTGCGTTGACGCCGCCCTTGGCCGCCGCGTAGGGCACACGGTGGATGCTGCGCGTGGCAATCGACGACACGTTGACGATGACGCCCTGCCGGCGCGCGACCATGCCGGGCAGCACCGCCCGGCAGCACCACAGCGTGGGGAACAGCGAGCGCCGGATCTCGGCTTCGATCTGGTCCTCCTCATAGGCCTGGAAGGGCTTGGCCCAGATTGTGCCGCCCACGTTGTTGACGAGGATGTCGATGCGGCCGAAGGCTGCTTCGGCCGCCTGCGCCATTTGCGTGGCGCCGGCATAGCGCTCCAGGTCGGCGTGCACTGCGATGGCCTGCCCGCCTGCGGCGACGATCTGCGCCGCGACTTCATCGACCAGCGCCGAGCGGTCGACCAGCGCCACCGAGGCGCCCTCGGCGGCGGCGGCCAGTGCGACGCCGCGGCCGATGCCTTGTGCGGCCCCGGTCACGATCATGGCTTTGCCGGCAAAGCGTGTAGCAGTTCTCATGTTGTCGTGCTCCTCGCTCATGCCGCGTTGCTGGCCGAGAACTTCTCATAGTAGAAGCCGGCGGGCGTGATGCCGCTCTGCTGCAGCCAGCCGCGCACGGCCTCCACCATGGCCACGGGGCCACACAGGTAGATGTCGACATCACCGCCGTTGAGCCATTCCGGCTCCACATGGGCTGTGACATAGCCCTTGCGGGCGTGGTTGCTGGCAGCGTCAGCCACGCAGGTACGGTATTCGAAGCCGGGCAAGGCACCCTGGGCCGCATTGATGCGCGACAGCGCCACCAGGTCGATGTCGTTGGTGACCCCGTAGACCATGCGCACCGGCTGCGCACAGCCGCTGGCGGCCAGCACATCGAGCATCGACAGGAAGGGAGCGATGCCGGTGCCGCCGGCCAGGAACAGCACCGGCCGCGCCACCTCGCGCAGGTAGAAGCTGCCGTAGGGGCCCGAAAACGCCACGCGCTCGCCTGATCTGGCCCGGCTGGTCAGCCACGTGCTCATCCGGCCTTCCGGCACGTTGCGCACCACGAAGCCGGTGCGCGCGCTGCCGGGCGCGGAGCTGAAGGAATAGGAGCGCGTCTGGCCGGTGCCCGGGATCTCGACATTGACATACTGGCCGGGCAGGAAGTCCAGGCCAGCGGCCTCGTCCAGGTCGATGGAAAAGCCGATGGTCGAATCGGAGAGCTGTTCGAGCTCGGCCAGCGTCCCCTGGTAGGTGGTGACGCCGGTCTTGCACGCGGCTGACGAGGCGGGCACGCGGATCACGCAGTCCGATCGCGGACGGGTCTGGCAGGCCAGCACGTAGCCCTCGGCAGCTTCCTCCGCGGTCAGTGCATCCTCGATATAGCTCGACGCCGGCAGGTCATAGCTGCCCGACTCGCACAGCCCGCGGCAGGTGCCGCAGGCGCCGTCGCGGCAGTCCAGCGGGATATTGATCTGCTGGCGATAGGCGGCATCGGACAAGGTCTCGTGCTCGCCGCAGGTGATGAACCTGGTGACGCCGTCTTCGAATTGCAGGGCAATGGTGTGTTCCATGGCGCGTTCCTCCAGCCTGGATCAGATGTGATAGATGTCGATGACCTGGTTGATGTAGTCGTTCTTGAGCACGACATACTTGTCCAGGATGCGCGGCTGCCCGCCGGAGAGGTCGAGGGTGTAGCGCGACATGCCGAAGTAGCTGTAAGTGGTCTGGTAGCGATGGCTCAGCGTGTGCCAGTTGAAACGCACGGTGCAGGTGTCGCCCGCCACCCCGAGCACTTCGACGTTGCTCAGGTTGTGGCTGGTGCGCGTGTCCGGAATGGTGGCGCTGGAGCGCTCGGTCTTGATGCGGAACACGCGATCCTCCAGGCCCTGTCGGGTCGGGTAATAGATCAGCGAGACCTCGCGCTGCGGGTCGGTGATCAGCTTGCCGTCGTCATCCCAGCAGGGCATCCAGAACTTTGCGTCGGGGTGGTAGCACGCAAGCCATGCGTCCCACTCTTCGTCATCCAGCAGCCGTGCCTCGCGGTACAGGAAGGACTGGATGGCGGCAAGGTCGACCGGTTTGTCGAGGGTGGTGTCGGCGGCGCTCATGCTGCGCTCCCTGCGGCGGCGTCGGTGGCTTCATTCGCGGCTTCGGCGGATTGCTCTGCCACGGCCTTCTTCATCACGTCCAGCCAGTAGCGGTGCTGCACCGTGTAGAGGCCCTCGTCCTCGGTACGCACCCCGCTCATCACGGGCTTGAGTCCGATGCGCTGCGCGGCTTCGTCGGCACCGTCGATCCAGTGTTTCGCGCCGCGGCACATGTCGTTCCAGGCCAGCGCCTGCCCGGCGTAGCCCTGCTGGCAGGCGCGGAATTCCTCGAGGTCGTCCGGGGTGGCCATGCCGCTGACGTTGAAGAAGTCCTCGTACTGGCGGATGCGGCGCGCGCGCGCCTCGTCGGATTCGCCCTTCGGCGCGATGCAGTAGATGGTGACCTCGGTCTTGTCGACGGCCAGCGGACGCAGCAGGCGGATCTGCGAGCCGAACTGGTCCATCAGGTAGACGTTGGGATAGAGGCACAGGTTGCGCGAGTTCTGGATCATCCAGTCCGCGGTCTCCGCGCCGCAGCGCTCGGCGAATTCCTCGCGGCGGCTGAAGTTGGGGCGGTCCTCCGGATTGGCCCAGCGCGTCCACAGCAGCATGTGGCCATGCTCGAAGGCGTAGAAGCCGCCGCCCTGCTGCCCCCACTTGCCGGCGTCCATGGCGCGGATCTTGTCTTCCTGCGCATTCTTCTGCTTGCGCTGGCTGGTGGTCGCGGCGTAGTTCCAGTGCACCGCCGACACATGGTAGCCATCGGCGCCGTTCTCGGCCTGCAGCTTCCAGTTGCCCTCGAACGTGTAGGTGGACGAGCCGCGCAGCACCTCAAGCCCGTCGGCCGACTGGTCGACGATCATGTCGATGACGCGCGCCGCTTCGCCGAGGAAGTCCTGCAGCGGCGGCACGTCCGCGTTCAGGCTGCCGAACAGGAAGCCGCGGTAGTTCTCGAAGCGCGCCACCTTCTTCAGGTCGTGCGAGCCTTCCTTGTTGAAGCAGTCGGGATAGCCGGCGTTCTCGGGATCCTTCACCTTCAGCAGCTTGCCGCTGTTGTTGAAGGTCCAGCCGTGGAACGGGCAGGTATAAGTGGCCTTGTTGCCGCGCTTGTGGCGGCACAGCATGGCGCCGCGGTGGCTGCAGGCATTGATGAAAGCGTTCACTTCGCCCTGGCGGTTGCGCGCGATCACCACCGGCTGGCGGCCAATATGGGTGGTGTAGTAATCGTTGTTGTTCGGGATCTGGCTTTCGTGCGCCAGGTAGATCCAGTTGCCCTCGAAGATGTGCTTCATCTCGAGTTCGAACAGGTCTTCGTCGGTGAAGGCCGCGCGGTGCAGCCGGTGGTCGCCGCTTGCCTTGTCTTCCACCAGGAAGGCGTCGAGGTCGAGGCGCCCGGCGCTGGGGCGAACGGGGGCCTTGCCCTCCGGATAGATGGGGATCATGGAGTTGTCTCCTGCCGATGTCTTGTCTGCTGGACGGCCCTGCGCATGGCGCTGCCGCCCGGACTGGATCTGCCGGCCCGCGCGGCGGGCGGCACTACGGAAAATCAGGCGGCGGCGCGCTGGCGCTCCACCTCGGCGGCGGGGGCGCCGGCCTGCTCCGGCAGCAGCCGGAAATCGAAGTCGATCGAGGCAAACGGCTTGTCCACGCCGTGTTTGTCGAGCGCTGCGGCTTCGGTGACGCGGGTCACCGCCGGCACCAGCCCCTCGCGGCTGGCGAAGGCGAAGTCATCCCACAGGTATTCGTCGCCGTCGATGTTGATCTGCGTGGTCAGCTTGCGGTGGCCGTCCGCCGACACGAAGAAGTGGATGTGGGCCGGGCGCCGTCCGTGGCGCGCGAGCTGGTCCAGCAGGCCCTGGGTGGTGCCTTGCGGCGGGCAGCCGTAGCCGTTGGGCACGTTGCTGCGGAACTGGTAGCGGCCATTGGCGTCGGTGACGATGGTGCGGCGCAGGTTGAAGTGCGACTGGGTCTTGTCGAAGAACGAATAGTTGCCCATCAGGTTGGCGTGCCACACCTCGACCCTGGCGCCGGGCAGCGGCTTGCCGTCGGCGCCGAACACCGTGCCTTGCATGAACAGGACCTCGCCCTTGCCGTCGTCGCTACCGTCGTCGAGCCGGGCGAAGCCGGTGCTTTCCGGGGCGCCGGCCACGTAGAGCGGGCCTTCGATGGTGCGCGGCGTGCCGCCGGTCAGGCCGGCGCGGGCTTCGGCCTCGTCGGCGCGGACGTCGAGGAAGCGTTCCAGCCCCAGGCCGGCGGCGAGCAGGCCCAACTCCTGGGTGGCGCCCGCCTCGGCGAAGTACTCGATGCCCTTCCAGACTTCGCTGGCGCTCAGGTCGAGGTCCTCGATTGCCTTGAACAGGTCCGCGGTCAGGCGGACTACCACCTGCTGCACGCGCGGGTCGGGGGTGCCTTGCGTGCCGGTGGCGACGATAAAGCTGTGGACCAGGGCGTCGATTTCCGAGTGAGTCATGGGGGTCTCCATAGTTGTGGTTGGGTCCCGGACCATGCTTTGCAGGTATTGAGCTTGTCTTCCGGGTATGGATGGAGCATAGTCAACGCCAGTTTTGGCAGTCCAACACTGATTTAGTATCCGCTTGATACTCAGGAGGTATAGTCGTGGAATTGCGGCACCTGCGTTACTTCGTGGCCGTGGCAGAGGAACGCAACTTCACCCGGGCGGCCGAGCGGCTGCATATCGCACAGCCGCCGCTGTCGCGCCAGATCCAGCAACTGGAGGACGACCTGGGTGTGCAACTCTTCGAGCGCCACTCGCGCCCGCTGAAACTGACCGACACCGGGCGCTTCTTCTATACCCACGCGCTGCAACTGCTGGCCCAGACCGCGGAACTGCAGGCGATGACCAAGCGGGTCGGCAAGATCGAGCACAAGATGTCGGTCGGCTTTGTCGGCTCCACGCTGTACGGGATGCTGCCGCGGATCATCCGGCGCTTCCGGCAGATGCACGCCGATCTCGAACTGAGCCTGCACGAGATGTCGACCATGGACCAGATCAAGGCGCTCAAGGAGGGGCGCATCGACGTGGGCTTCGGGCGCATTCGCCACGAAGACCCGTCGGTGCGGCGCGTGGTGCTGCGCGAGGAGCGCATGATCGTGGCGCTTCCGGTCGGCCATCCGCTGGCTGACGCCAAGCCCGAGCTCGCGCTGCACGACCTGGTCGGCGAGCCGCTCATCATCTTCCCCAAGGCGCCGCGCCCGAGCTTTGCCGACCAGGTGCTGGCCGCCTTCCACGACCGCGCCCTGAAGCCGCGCCGCCTGCACGAGGTGCGCGAGCTGCAGATCGCACTCGGGCTGGTGGCGATGGGCGAAGGCATCTCGGTGGTCCCGAGCAGCGTCTACGGGCTCAAGCGGGGCGACGTGACCTACAAGGAACTGGACGATCCCAAGCTGGTGTCGCCCATTATCATGAGCACGCGCATGCTGGACGAGTCGGCCGACCTGCGCTCGCTGCGGGACATGATCTACCAGCTCTACGAGGATGAGGGCATGGCCTACCTGCCGCCGCCGAAGGATTAGGGATCAACGGGCGGTCCATACTCTGAAGGTATGGAATCAGACGCCAACGGTGTTGGACACCCAAAAAATAGCCCTCCATACTCCGGTGCAACGTTCAACTGCATCAGGAAGGTATGAAAGTGGCGACGCAGCAAAGCACCACGGCCATCGAGTCCATCGAGGCCATCCTGGTCGATCTTCCGACCATCCGGCCGCACCAGCTCGCCATGGCGACCATGCAGCGGCAGACGCTGGTGATCGTCCGGCTGCGCTGTGCCGACGGCGTCGAAGGCCTCGGCGAGGCGACCACCATCGGTGGTCTTTCCTACGGCGACGAGAGCCCCGAAGGCATCAAGCTGACCATCGACAGCTACCTTGCACCAGCGCTGCTGGGCCAGGATGCGGCCAACGTGCATGGCGCCATGGCGCGCCTCGGCAAGGTCGCACGCGGTAACCGCTTCGCCAAGTCGGCGCTCGAGACCGCGCTGCTGGACGCGCAGGGCAAGCGTCTCGGCGTGCCGCTGGCGACACTGCTGGGCGGCGCCGTACGCGACACCCTGCCGGTGCTGTGGACGCTGGCCAGCGGCGACACCGCGCGGGACATCGACGAGGCGGAGCGCCTGCTTGCCGAGCGCCGCCACGACACCTTCAAGCTCAAGATCGGCCGGCGCAGCGTGCGCGAGGACGTGGCGCACGTATCCGCGATCAAGCGCGCGCTGGGCGAGCGGGCGCGCGTCACGGTGGACGTCAACCAGGCCTGGAACGAAGCGGATGCCGCCACCGGCATTGCCATGCTGGAGTCCGCCGGCATCGATCTGATCGAGCAGCCCACGCCTCGCGAACAACGCGCCGCGCTGGCGCGTCTGGCGGCGCGCTTCGTCGTGCCCATCATGGCCGACGAAGCCGTGTGCGGGCCCGAGGATGCGATGGAACTGGCCCGCATCGGCGGCGCCGACGTGTTCGCACTGAAGATCGCCAAGTCGGGCGGCATCTTCGGCATGCTGCGCACGGCCGCGGTGGGCGATGCGGCCGGCATCGCGCTGTATGGCGGCACCATGCTCGAAGGTAGCATCGGCACCATAGCCGCCGCCCACGGCTTTGCGACCCTGCCGCAACTGGCGTGGGGCACCGAACTGTTCGGCCCGCTGCTGCTGAAGGACGACATCGTGGCCGAGCGCCCCGTCTACCGCGACTTCGCGTTGCACCTGCCGCAGGGCCCTGGCCTGGGCATGGCCCTGGACGAGGACAAGCTCGCCCACTACCGGCGCGACCGCGCCTGAATCCCTGCAATCAGACCCCATCAGAATCGAGGCGAGGAGACACCAATGCTGTATCTGGTACGAATGGACGTAAATCTGCCGCACGACATGCCCACCGCGCAGGCGGAGGACATCAAGGCGCGCGAGAAAACCTATGCGCAGGACCTGCAGCGCCAGGGCAAATGGCAGCAGCTCTATCGCGTGGTCGGCGAGTATGCCAACTACAGCGTGTTCGACGTCGAGTCCAACGAGGCACTGCACACGCTGCTGTCGGGGCTGCCGCTGTTCCCGTACATGAAGATCGCCGTCACGCCGCTGGCGCCGCATCCTTCATCGATCCGCTGAGGGAGCCCACGTCATGCGCTTTGCCACCCGCGACGGGCTTCGCCTTCACTATGAACTCCACGGTCCGGCCGGCGCGCCGGTGCTGGTCCTGTCCAACTCACTGGGAACCACCCTGTCGATGTGGGACCCGCAGATGCCGGCGCTGCTGGAGCGCTTCCGCGTGCTGCGCTACGACACGCGCGGCCATGGCGCCTCCGGCGTGCCGACAGCGCCGTTCGGCATGGCCGAGCTTGGTGCCGACGTGCTGGCGGTGATGGACCACGCCGGTGTCGAGCACGCCCACTTCTGCGGCCTGTCGATGGGGGGCATGACCGGCATCTGGCTGGCACGCCATCATCCCGAACGCTTCGGCCGCTTCGTGCTGGCGAATACCGCGGCGCTGATCGGCCCGGCGTCCGGCTGGAACACGCGCATCGAGCGCGTCCGCAACGAGGGCATGGCGGCGATTGCCGAGGGTGTGCTGGTCCGCTGGTTCACGCCGGCCGCGCTGGCAGGCGATCCGGCGCACATCGCGCCCGTGCTCGCCATGCTCGCCCCCACGGATCCCGACGGCTATATCGCCAACTGCGCCGCCGTACGCGATGCCGACCTGCGCGGCCTGCTGCCAGGCATCCGCTCGCGCGTGCTGGTGATCGCGGGCGTGCAGGATGCCGCCACTACGCCGGAACAGGGCCGCGAGCTGGCGCAAGGCATTGCCGACGCCGAATACCTCGCGCTCAATGCCGCGCATTTGTCCAACTGGGAGTTGCCCGAGGCGTTCTCGCACGCGGTGATCCGCTTCCTGTCACAGGCGTGACGCCATACATCCTTACCGGAGCCGACATGACCCAGCCCTGCATCATCTCCGTCGCCATCACTGGCTCGCTGCCGCGCAAGCGTGACAACGCTGCCGTGCCGATCACGGTCAGCGAGCAGATCGAATCCACCCAGGCCGCCTTCGAGGCGGGCGCCACGCTAGTCCACCTGCACGTGCGCAATGACGACGAGACGCCCTCCTCCGAGCCCGACCGCTTTGCCCGCGTGCTGGAGGGCATCCGCAAACATGCGCCGGGAATCATCACGCAGGTCTCCACCGGCGGCCGCTCCGGCGCGGGAAGGGAGCGAGGGGGGATGCTGTCGCTGCGGCCGGACATGGCATCGCTTGCCACCGGCTCGGTCAATTTCCCGACCCGCGTCTATGACAATCCGCCAGACCTGGTGGACTGGCTCGCCGCGGAAATGAAGGCCTACGCCGTCAAGCCCGAGATAGAGGCCTTCGACCTGTCGATGATCTTCCAGGCAGTGGCCATGCAACAGGCCGGCAAGATCGGCGGCGCGCTGCATATCCAGTTCGTGATGGGGATCAAAAATGCGATGCCGGTCGATCGCGAGGTGCTCGCCTTCTACGTGCACACCCTGCGGCGCCTGGCACCCGATGCGACCTGGACCGGCGCTGGCATCGGTCGGGGCCAGTTGACGATGGCGCGCTGGTCGCTCGAACTGGGCGGCCATTGCCGCACCGGCCTGGAAGACAATGTGCGGCTCGACAAGCAGACACTGGCGCCCTCCAACGCTGCGCTGGTCAGCCAGGTAGCAGCCTTGTGCGAGGAATATGGGCGCCCCGTGGCGACAGTGGCCCAGGCGCGCGCGCTCCTGGGGCTGCCATCAATGGAAATCGACGGGCGTTCGCTGCCCTTGAAAGCGGGAGGGCATTAATTCGGCCCCAGGGTTCTACCGCCACGTCTACCGCCAACCTGTTCCGCTGGCCGGCGATAGCCAGCGAAAGCCACCGCGACAGCCCAGCGCCCTGTCCGCGCTCCGCCGACCGGGATGGCCAAACGCAATGTCGGCAATTCTGCGCGCCCGCGAGATACTGGCAGCTGACGTGCCAACGGAATCGCGCTAAGGGGTCCGGCTGCCTCGACTCTCATGTGCAAGCTGTTCGCGCTGCTCAATCAGAAAGTCCAATCAGCGTGCCTCGGATGCGCTGAACCGTCGCCTGTAGTAACCCGGGCTGGTTCCAAGCCGAGTCCGGAAATGATTGCGCAACGTGGCTGCAGCACCAAAGCCGACTTGCACCGCGATTTCATCCACGGATAAATCGGTCTCTTCGAGCAACGTCCTGGCCCGGCCCAGGCGCTCGGTAAGCAGCCACTCCCCTGGCGGCATCCCCATCGTACTGACAAAGTGCCGCTGAAAGGTCCGGGCACTCATCGCCGTTTGCCTTGCCATTCTGAGAATCGACCAGCCTTCGTCCAATGTTGCGCGCACCGCGTCCACCAAGGGTGCCAGCGACGAGCCGCTACGCTTTGAGACCGGCTCGTCGATATACTGGGCCTGCCCGCCTTCGCGGTGGGGTGGCATGACCAGTCGGCGTGCGACCTGATTGGCAGCGCGCGGGCCAAGATCCCGGCGAATCAGGTGGAGGCACAAGTCGATTCCCGCCGCACTGCCGGCAGACGTGAGGACATCGCCGGCATCGACATAGAGCACGTCCGCTTCCACGTGGACGTCCGGATATCGCGCCGCGAGTGCTGCGGCATGGCGCCAGTGCGTAGTCGCACGCTTTCCATCGAGCAACCCCGCTGCCGCCAGGACAAAGGCGCCCGTGCAGATTGACATGACGCGCGCCCCGCGTTTGTTTGCCTTCCCCAACGCGCGGCAAAGTTCCGGCGGGACCTCCGCTTCGATACCGCGCCACCCCGGAATGATGATGGTCTTCGCTTTGGCCAGGAGTTCGAGGCCACCGTCAGCCTGTACCTGGATGCCCCCCGAACCGCGCAACCTCCCCGATTCGGCGGAACAGGTCGTGAAGCGATACCAGCTGTCACCCATTTCAGGTCTTGGCAGACCGAACACTTCAACGGCGCAGCCATATTCAAAGAGGCTCAGGCCGTCATACACGACGACGGCAACCAGTCCTGCGTTGGCAGACGATTGTGATTTGGTCTTTGGCACGATATGGACGGAAACTGGCATTGATGCCACTAGCGATTGATTTTGCCCCATCCGCTCTACGTCTCGCAAGACTCTCCCCCATGTCTGTTGCGTGTGCTGCGATCCTGATCGCCGCCACTCCCATCAAGTTGGCACGATCTTTACGCAAATTGTCTTTCGTGCCACTGGTGGGTTCAATTTGCGCTGCTTATCCTGTGGCCGGTGGTTCGCGATACGGCAAGCGACGCGCGTCCGCCAGCAATTTCAACCCGCAGAGAGAGTGAAAGTGAAAGACAAACTATTCATGCTTCGCCCCGGCTTTTTTTCAGGCTCGGAAGGTCCGTTCTATTGTGGAGATTCCGTTGCCGTTGAAGGCCTGCTCGGCTTCTTCCCGCAGTTGCGCAATGAAGTTGATGTCGAATACATCGATGCGCCCCGCCCTCGCATGGCAATTGTCGAACTGATCGGCGAGGCGAACCAGTCCGCCCCCGTCCTGGTGCTCGGCGCCGGGCGCGCGCCGGTCGATGACGGCGTGGAGATTCACGTAAGCGGCCAGACGCGTTTTATCGATTCGCCCGACCATATCCGTCGATACCTGTCGTCGCAGTACGGTGTGGCGCATCCCGCCTCCTGACTACAGGCCAACCCGGCTCATGCGTGAAGAGGCCTTCCATGCAGCCCCGCGCGCCGATCGCAGCCATTGCGATTGGCGGCATCGCCTGCCGCAACTTTGGCGATGCCCATGCGTGGCGGGCCTCGACTTCGAACCTGCTCAGTATCGCTTCAGGCAATCGCCTGAAGTCTCTTGAATAAGCTATGGATTCCCCTATGTCTTCGCCCAAGCACGCCAAGGTCCTGATTCTCGGTTCCGGCCCTGCCGGCTATACCGCCGCCGTCTATGCAGCGCGCGCCAACTTGTCGCCGGTGCTCGTCACGGGCCTGGCGCAAGGCGGCCAGTTGATGACCACGACCGATGTCGAAAACTGGCCGGCGGATGCAACGGGGGTGCAGGGCCCAGAGCTGATGCAGCGCTTTCTCGATCACGCGGAGCGCTTCAACACCGAGATCGTGTTCGACCACATCCACACGGCAAAGCTCGACGGGAAGCCGATTCGCCTGATCGGCGAATCCGGCGAGTACACCTGCGACGCGCTGATCATCGCGACAGGCGCGTCCGCACAGTATCTCGGCCTGCCGTCCGAGGAATCCTTCATGGGCCGCGGCGTGTCCGCTTGCGCGACCTGCGACGGCTTCTTCTACCAGCAGCAGCATGTAGCCGTGGTTGGCGGCGGCAATACGGCGGTCGAGGAAGCGCTGTATCTGGCTGGCATCGCGAAAAAGGTCACGGTGATCCACCGCCGCGACAAGTTCCGCGCCGAGCCGATCCTGGTCGACCGTCTGCTCGAGAAGGCGAAGCAAGGTGTTGTCGAGATCAAATGGAACCACGTGCTCGACGAAGTGAATGGCGACGGGGCTGGCGTGACCGGCCTGCGCATCAGGCATGCGCAAACCGGCGAGACCACCGAACTCGCACTCCAAGGCGTTTTCATCGCCATCGGCCACAAGCCGAACTCCGATCTCTTCAGAGGCCAGCTCGAGATGACGAACGGCTACATCGTCACCAACGGCGGCCTCTCGGGCAACGCCACGGGCACGAGTGTGCCGGGCGTGTTCGCGGCAGGCGACGTGCAGGACCACATCTATCGGCAGGCGATCACCAGCGCCGGCACGGGCTGCATGGCCGCGCTCGACGCGCAGCGATACCTGGAAAGTACGCCGGAGCCTGCTGTTCTACATTGCACCATCCCAGTAGAAAATTATTCTAATTAGGAGCGAGATTATGGGTGTTTATGGAAGCAATTTGCGGAAATCGAACACTATGATTTCTCTCACAAACAGCGCGAAACCGGCTTTCCAATCCAGGATCGGACAATGCGCAATACCGGATGACGCCCCCACCATGAGAACAATATTCCGGCTCTTCCAAGAGCACCCGGCATCGGTTGGCGAGAGCTATCTGCAGCATATGTTGTCGTCGTTTTCATTTGGCGCGTCGATGCTGTTCGCATCGATCGCGGCGCTCGTGCACGGCATGCTGCCTTTTCTCTTCGTCGCCACAGGCAGCAACACGATCTCCCGGCTGCATGAGCGCATGGTCACCCATCGCAACCGCGTGGCGTCGCGTCACCGATAAACAAGCCCCCCTTCGACAACAACATGACAAGCTCACTAGCGTCTTCCCTGCTACGCCCGGTCCCCTATATGGGCGTGATCCACGTCGTTCACGAAGCCGTCAAGCTCGGCTTCCGCAACGGTCATCCCGACTGGTGCAACCTCGGCCAGGGGCAGCCTGAAATCGGGCCCATGGCAGGCGCGCCGGAACGGTTGGCTTCACTGCAGTTCGACGTGGCCGATTGCGCCTACGGGCCGGTCGGCGGCATCGATGCCCTGCGTCAGGCGGTCGCGGACGATTACAACCGTCGCTATCGTCACGGCAAGGCATCGCAGTACACGAAGGACAATGTTGCGATTGCGTCCGGCGGGCGGCTTGCGCTGTCGCGCCTGCTCGCCACCCTGGGCGAAATTCGCCTGGGCCACGTCGTGCCCGACTACACCGCCTACGAAGATCTGATCGCTTACCACCGCCATCGCTTCACGCCGGTCACGCTGCCCGTGGGGCCCGAAGACGGCTTTGCCATCCCGGCGCAGGCGCTCGAGGGACTGATCGCAAGGGAAGAGCTGGACGCACTGCTGTGGAGCAATCCCAACAACCCCACCGGGGCCGTGGTACGTGGTGAAGCACTGGCACAGTATGTGGCGGCGGCGCGCAACACGGGCTGCTGGATGCTGCTCGACGAGTTCTATTCGCACTTCGTGTTCGAAGATGGCCATGCCCCCGCGGACAAGCCGGTATCTGCCGCCGAGTTCGTCGAGGACGTGGAAACGGACCCGGTCGTCATCGTCGACGGCTTGACGAAAAATCATCGTTACCCCGGACTGCGCGTGGGCTGGGTGGTGGGGCCGACCGAGGTGATCGACATGATCAGCCGTGCCGCAAGCGCCATCGACGGCGGCCCGCCGACGATCGTGCAACGGCTTGCCGTGCAAGCGCTGCAACGCGACCGTGCGGATCAGGAAACGTCCGCATTGCGGAAGATGTTCGCCAGGAAGCGCCGCATCATGCTGGACGCGCTGACCGACATGGGTGTCGAGATCCCATGCCCTGGCAACGGCACGTTCTATCTCTGGGGCCGGGTGCATCGGCTGCCCGCGCCGCTGAACACCGCGGACACCTTCTTTACGGAGGGTCTCAAGCGCAAGGTCATGACCGTGCCCGGCAGGTTCTTCGACGTCAATCCGGGCAACCAGCGCGCCACCGAATACATCGACGCAAGCTGGGTGCGCTTCTCGTTCGGCCCGCCCGAGCCCAATCTCCGCATGGGACTGGAGCGCCTGGGCGACATGGTCAACAGCGCCAGACGAGGGTAATCCGGATGTCCCCCGATACCTACCTCTCGCACGGCGTGATCGATCCGGACGATTTCGGCGGCGTCGTCAATCCGCCGGTTTTCCATGCGTCGACGGTGACGTTTCGCAATCTCGACGACATGGAAGCGCGCGGGCGTGCCATGTCGGGCGCCGACACGGATGTCATGTGGTACGGCCGCAAAGGCACGCCGACCACCTTCGCGTTGCAGAACGCACTCGCGCAGCTCGAAGGCGGGCACCGTTCGCTGTTAGTGTCGTCCGGCCTGGCGGCGTGTACGAGCGCCATCATGGCATTCGTCAAAGCCGGCGATCACATTCTGGTGAGCGACAGCGTCTATGGCCCGACGCGCCACTACGTCGAAACGGTACTGGCCCGCTGCAACGTGTCAGCGACGTTCTACAACCCCACGCTTGAGTCCGACATCGCGGCCTTGTTCCGTCCGACCACGACGCTCGTGTTCGCCGAGTCACCGGGTTCGCAGACGTTCGAAATGCAGGACATTCCTGCCATTGCGAAGGTCGCACACCGGCATGGCGCGGTCGTCGTCATCGACAACACGTGGGCCACGCCCTTGTTCTTCAAGCCATTCGAGCACGGCGTGGACGTCTCCGTGCATGCGGGGACGAAATACATCGTTGGGCATTCGGACGCCTTGATGGGTGTGATCACGACCAACCGTGAGTCATGGAACACGGTGCGCGACTATGTCTTCGCCACTGGCCAGCACGCGGGCCCGGACGACGTCTATCTCGCGCAGCGGGGCTTGCGGACGATGGCCGTGCGCCTTGAGCGGCATCAGCGTAGCGGACTGGCAATTGCCGATTGGCTGGCGTGCCGCCCGGAGGTGGCCCGGGTATTGCACCCCGGGCTCCCTGGTGCGCCGGGCCACGCCCTTTGGCGTCGGGATTTCACGGGGGCTTCAGGATTGTTCAGCGTCGTGCTCAAGCCCGGATATGGGCGTGAGGCGTTCCGTGCCTTCATCGACGACCTGAAGCTGTTCCGCCTAGGCTTTTCCTGGGGCGGATTCGAGAGTCTGGTGATGCCCTTCGATCCCAGGGAGGAGCGCCCCGCAGCCGCCTGGCCGTATGCCGGCCAGGCATTTCGATTGCACGTGGGCCTGGAGGCCAAGGAGGATTTGATCGCCGACCTGGAAGCCGCGTTCCGCAGACTTGCCGTGCAGTAGCAGTGCCCTCAAAAAAATACCTATTCCTACATTGGAGACAAGACATGAAATCCCTGAAGCTGCTGTTGCAAAGCGCGTGCATCGCGACCCTCCTGATTGTCACGGCGCCCGCCGTGCACGCTGAAGATCTGCTGGATTCGGTCAAAGTCAGCGGTGTCCTGAAAGTCGGCATGGAGGGCACTTACCCACCCTTTGGCTATCGCAATGGCGACGGTCAGCTCGACGGCTTTGACGTGGCCGTAGCCAAAGCCGTGGCCGACAAGATGGGGCTCAAGGTCCAGTTCATCACCACCGAGTGGAGTGGCATCATTGCCGGCCTGCAAGCCGGCAAGTTCGACGTCATCGTCAACCAGGTGGGCATCACGCCGGCGCGCCGCCAGGCTCTGGATTTTACCCAGCCATACGTCTATTCCGCGGTCCAGGTACTTCAGCGCAACAATGACAAGCGCGAGTTCAATTCGCTTGAAGAGCTGAAGGGAAAATCCGTCGGCGTCACGCTGGGCAGCAACTATGCCGAACTGGCGAAATCCGTGCCGGGTATCCTGGTGCAGACCTATCCGGGTACGTCGGAAAACCTGCGTGACCTGGCGGCCGGGCGCATCGATGCGGCCCTCAATGACCGCCTGATGCTGCCATACCTGATCAAGAACTCCAAGATGCCGCTACGCACCGGCGCGCTGCTCGCTGGCACGAAGCTTGAGATGGGAATCCCGTTCCGCAAGGGCAATCCCAAGTTTGCCAAAGCCATTGACGACGCACTGAACGCGTTGCAGCAGGATGGCACGTTGCGCAAGCTGTCCATCCAGTGGTTGGGTACCGACGCCAGCAGACCCGTCGCCCAGTAATCGCTGCCACGCCGGCCGGCTCCTTCCATCGCTGCAGGCCTCGGCCTGGCCGGCCACGCGGCCACTTCTACGGATCGAATCATGGAATCTCTTGATCTAGTCATTCATGCATCGCCGGTACTCCTGCACGGAGCAGTGATCACCGTGAAATTTGCCCTGGCGTCGATGGTCTTCGGCCTGCTGGTCGGGATCGTGGTCGCCATCATGGGTATCAGCACCAGTCCAATCCTCGGCGGCATTGCGCGCGCCTATGTCAGTGTCATGCGCGGGACGCCGCTGCTGGTCCAGATGTTCGTCGTCTACTATGGCCTGCCAGACCTCGGCATTTCCCTGGACCCCACCAGCGCCGGCATTCTTACCCTCACGGCCAATGCCGGCGCGTACCTGTCGGAAAGCATGCGCGGCGCGATTCTCGGTATCGGCAGAGGGCAATGGAGCGCCGCGCACAGCCTCGGGCTGGGCCATCTGCAGACGCTGCGTTACATCGTCTGCCCGCAGGCCCTGCGGCTCGCCGTGCCAAGCCTCGGCAACACGCTCATCAGCCTGATCAAGGATACGTCGCTAGTGTCAGTCATCACCGTGACCGAGTTGCTCAGGTCGTCCCAGGAAATCATCGCATCAACGTTCCAACCGCTTCCCTTGTATCTGTCGGTAGCAGCGATCTACTGGCTGTTCAGCACCGGATTGTCATGGGCACAGCGACGCCTCGAGGCGCGTCTGACACTGCCTGTGACGCGTTGATCTAACGGGTCGGAAACCCGAAGAATGCAATCTGCAAGTAGGAGACAAAACGATGATCGCGCTCGAAGGCGTATCGAAGTGGTACGGTCAGTTCAAGGTGCTTGATGCGTGCAGCACCCAGGTAGAAAAAGGCGAGGTCGTGGTCATCTGCGGCCCTTCCGGATCAGGAAAATCCACGCTGATCAAAACGGTCAACGGCCTCGAGCCGTTTCAGCAGGGCCGGATCAGTGTGGACGGGGTAATGGTCGGTGATCCGAAGATCAAGCTCGCCCAGTTGCGTGCGCGGGTTGGCATGGTGTTTCAGCATTTTGAGCTGTTCCCGCATCTGTCCATTCTCGACAACCTGTCCCTGGCGCAGGTCAAAGTGTTGAAACGCCGCAAAGAGGAAGCACAGGAGAACGGCATGCGCCTGCTCGAGCGCGTCGGCCTGAAAGCGCATGCGCGGAAATACCCCGGGCAGCTTTCGGGCGGGCAGCAACAGCGCGTTGCCATTGCACGCGCGCTGTCGATGGATCCGATCGCCATGCTGTTCGACGAACCGACATCGGCGCTCGATCCCGAAATGATCAATGAGGTGCTGGACGTCATGGTCGAACTGGCACGCGAGGGCATGACGATGATCTGCGTCACCCATGAAATGGGGTTCGCGAAGAAGGTCGCCAGCCGCGTAATTTTCATGGATGGCGGCGCCATCGTCGAGGATACCGGCAAGGACGCCTTCTTCGGCGACCCGAAGTCGGCCCGTGCGAAGGAGTTTCTCGCAAAGATCCTGCATTGACTCACACCCGCTTGCATAAAGGCGGGGGCGGTCGGGGGCGATCAAGGTTCCCGCTGACAACGCCCGCCGCCGCACCGTCCTGGTCCACCTCCCCCAAAGTCGAAATCATGAAGATCTCGGATCGCCTTGCCGCTTTCTCCCGCCTCGATCTGGTCGGCGCGGTCACGCCCCTGCAAAAGCTTGATCGCCTGTCCGGGATGCTCGGGCGCGATATCTACGTCAAGCGGGATGACACCACACCACTTGCGTTTGGCGGAAACAAGCTGCGCAAGCTTGAGTTCCTGGCGGCTGACGCCTTGCGCCAGGGCGCCGATACGCTGGTAACGGCCGGAGCCATACAGTCGAATCATGTCCGCCAGACGGCGGCGCTGGCGGCCCGTCTTGGGCTACGCTGCAACGCGTTGCTGGAGAACCCGACCGGCACGGCAGACGGCGACTACCTGCACAGCGGCAACCGCCTGCTGCTCGATTTGTTCGACGCACAGGCCGAGCCGGTTACTAGTCTCGACAACGCCGACGCACAGTTGCAAGCCCTTGCGGAACGGCTGCGTGGCGAGGGGCACAAGCCGTATGTCATCCCAATCGGCGGGTCCAATCCGCTGGGGGCATTGGGGTATGTACGTGCCGGCCTGGAGCTGGCGCAGCAAGCCGAGGAGATGGGTCTTGCGTTCTCGGCGGTCGTGCTGGCGTCCGGCAGTGCCGGAACCCATGGCGGGCTTGCGTTTGCGCTCGCACACGCGATGCCGGATACACCGGTCGTCGGCGTTACCGTGTCGCGCAGCGTCGCGGCGCAAACGCCGAAGGTGGCTGGGCTGATCGAAGGGACTGCCGCGCTGCTCGATGTCGCGGTGCCGGCAGGGCTGAAGGTCGAGTTGTGGGACGAGTACTTCGCACCTCGCTATGGTGAACCCAACCAGGCGGGACTGGAGGCCATCCGCATCCTGGCAGGTACCGAAGGTGTGTTGCTCGATCCCGTCTATACGGGGAAGGCGATGGCTGGTTTGCTCGATGGCGTCGCGCGCGGGCGTTTTGCTTCGGATGGCCCGGTGTTGTTCCTGCATACCGGTGGTGCGCCGGCGTTGTTTGCGTATCGCAATGCAATCAATACAGGTCCGAGGGACTAAAGCGGGAACGGAGGGGAAGTCGACACCACCGCCCAGCCCCGCCGCGGCAACGCGAAGCGCGGAGCCAAAAGACAAGGCGCCTCGAGGGCGCCCTGTATGCTCGATTAAAAGCGGATTACACGTTACTCCCACTCAATCGTCGCCGGCGGTTTCCCCGACACGTCATACACAACCCGGTTCAGGCCACGTACTTCGTTAATGATCCGGTTAGAGCAACGGCCCAGCAGCGCATAGGGCAGGTGCGCCCAGTGCGCGGTCATGAAATCGGTGGTCTGCACCGCGCGCAGCGCCACGACGTAGTCGTAGGTGCGGCCGTCGCCCATCACGCCCACGGACTTGACCGGCAGGAACACGGCGAAGGCCTGGCTGGTCAGGTCGTACCAGCTCTTGCCGACCTGGTCCGGCTCGCACACGCCCGCGGCGGCGTCCTGTTCGGTGGCGATGGTCTTGCGCAGTTCTTCGATGAAGATGGCATCGGCGCGGCGCAGCAGGTCGGCGTAGTCGCGCTTGACTTCGCCCAGGATGCGCACGCCCAGGCCCGGGCCCGGGAACGGGTGGCGGTAGACCATTTCCGGCGGCAGGCCCAGGGCCACGCCCAGCTCGCGCACTTCGTCCTTGAACAGGTCGCGCAGCGGCTCCAGCAGCTTCAGGCCCAGCGTTTCCGGCAGGCCGCCGACGTTGTGGTGGCTCTTGATGGTGGTGGCCTTCTTGGTCTTGGTGCCGCCCGACTCCACCACGTCCGGATAGATCGTGCCCTGCGCCAGCCACTTGGCGTTGGTCAGCTTCCTGGCCTCGGCCTGGAATACTTCGACGAACTCGCGGCCGATGATCTTGCGCTTCTGCTCGGGATCGGTCACGCCGGCCAGATGGCCGAGGAACTGATCGGAGGCGTCGATATGCACGACCTTGGCGTGCAGGCGGCCGACAAACATTTCCATCACCAGCTTGCCTTCGTCCTGGCGCAGCAGGCCGTGGTCGACGAACACGCAGGTGAGCTGATCGCCGATGGCGCGGTGGATCAGCGCCGCGGCCACCGACGAGTCGACGCCGCCGGACAGGCCCAGGATGACTTCTTCATCGCCGACCTGCTCGCGGATCTTGGCAACTGCTTCCTCGATATGGTCGCGCATGACCCAGTCAGGCTTGCAGCCGGCGATGCCGAGCACGAAGCGCTCCAGCATCTGGCGGCCCTTGGCGGTATGCGTGACCTCGGGGTGGAACTGCACCGCGTAGTAGCCGCGCGCCTCGTCGGCCATGCCGGCGATCGGGCAGCTGGGGGTGGAGGCCATCAGCTTGAAGCCCGGCGGCAGGCCGGCAACCTTGTCGCCGTGGCTCATCCAGACCTTGAGCATGCCATGGCCTTCCGGCGTGCGGAAATCCTCGATGTCCTTGAGCAGGTTGGTGTGGCCATGGGCGCGCACCTCGGCGTAGCCGAATTCGCGCTGGTCGCTCCACTCGACCTTGCCGCCCAGCTGCACGGCCATGGTCTGCATGCCGTAGCAGATGCCCAGCACCGGCACGCCCAGGTCCCACACGGCTTGCGGCGCGCGCAACTGGTGGTCTTCATAGGTGCTGGCGTGGCTGCCGGACAGGATGATGGCCTTGGGGGCGAACTCGCGGACGAAGTCGTCGGAGACGTCGTTCGGGTGGATCTCGCAATAGACGTGCGCCTCGCGGACGCGGCGGGCGATCAGCTGCGTGACCTGCGAGCCGAAATCAAGAATGAGGATTTTGTCGTGCATGATGGGCCGATGGCGTGTCTTCCGGAATGGGCTCGGTCACGACTTCCGTGCCGGGGCCATAGCCCGGCGGCGGCGTGATGACCGGCTCGCGCCGGTATTCTGGGGTATTCGTTGGGCGCGCCACGGGGGCGACGCCGGGTTCCTTGCGGACTTCCTTCTTGTGTTCCTGTTCCTGCAGTGCGCGCTCGGCCTTCAGCTGCCTTTCGCGGTTGCGCACGCGCCTGGAAGCGGGAATCTGCACCAGCGCAAAAAACGCCAGCACCACTGCCATCACCGGCAGCCAGATCTTGCCCGCGCCGACCAGCGGCAGTTCCATGAACACCATCCAGGCAATGATCAGCACTGCGCTGGCCAGGTTCACATAGCCGGCTGTGCGCGCCACTGGCACCGTCAGCTGGCCGTTGAATGTTGCCTGCCACAGCAGCGCGGCCAGGCCGACCAGTGCCACGCCCAGCAGCTGCCCGAACAGGGCCGGTTGCGGCTGCGGCAACTGCAGCGCCGCATACAGCGTGGTGAACGGGGACATCAACAGCAGGATGCCCAGCATCAAATCCACCAGGGCATCAAAAAACAGCACGGCTCGCAGCAATACCTTCATTGGCGCTCCTCGTCATGGGCCTGGCCGATGGTGCGGCCGGCGGGTGCGGCCCACGTTCAGGCAACACCGGCTTGGCGAGCGGCCGGGCCGGATGGCATTCCGGTCAGGCGAAGGCGCCGCCCGCGGCAATGCGCCCTCGCCCCGACGACGTTGCGGCCGCGCACCGCCGCGAGGCGACGGGCGCAGCCGCTGCGCCTCAGTCGATATGGTAGTTCGGCGCTTCCTTGGTGATCTGCACGTCGTGCACGTGCGATTCACGCATGCCGGCTGCCGTGATCTGGACGAACTGGGCGCTCTCGTGCCAGTCGGCAATCGACTTGCTGCCGCAATAGCCCATCGAGGCACGCACGCCGCCGGTCAGCTGGTGGATGATCGCCATCACCGAGCCCTTGTACGGCACGCGGCCTTCAATGCCTTCCGGCACCAGCTTGTCGACGTTGGCGGTGTTGTCTTCCTGGAAGTAGCGGTCTGCCGCGCCATCCTTCATCGCACCCACCGAACCCATGCCGCGGTAGCTCTTGAACGAACGGCCCTGGAACAGGAAGGTTTCGCCCGGCGCTTCCTCGGTACCCGAGAACATGCCGCCCATCATCACCGTGTGGGCGCCGGCCGCCAGGGCCTTGGCCACATCGCCGGAGTAGCGCACGCCGCCGTCAGCGATCAGCGGCACGCCGGTGCCCTTGAGGGCCTCGGCCACGTTGGAAACCGCCGTGATCTGGGGCACGCCCACGCCGGCAACGATACGCGTGGTGCAGATCGAGCCCGGGCCGATGCCGACCTTGACGCCGTCGGCGCCATGCTCGACCAGCGCACGCGCGGCATCGCCGGTGGCGATATTGCCGCCAACCACCTGCACCTGCGGGAAGTTCTGCTTGACCCAGCGCACGCGGTCCAGCACGCCCTGGCTATGGCCGTGCGCCGTATCCACCACAATCACATCGACGCCGGCCTTGACCAGCAGTTCGACGCGCTCGTCGTTGTCCGGGCCCACGCCGACCGCGGCGCCCACGCGCAGCTGGCCGCGCTCGTCCTTGCTGGCGAGCGGATTGTCCACTGCCTTCTGGATGTCCTTCACCGTGATCAGGCCGCGCAGCTCGAAGGCCTGGTTGACCACCAGCACGCGCTCAAGGCGGTGGCGGTTCATCAGGCGCTTGGCTTCTTCCAGCGTCGCGCCTTCGGCCACGGTCACCAGCTTTTCGCGGGGCGTCATCTTGGCGCGCACCGGGGCGTCGAGCTCTTCCTCGAAGCGCAGGTCGCGGTTGGTGATGATGCCGACCACGGCCTTGCCTTCCAGCACCGGGAAGCCGGAAATGCCATGTTGCTGCGACAGCGCGATCACATCGCGGACCTTCATGTCCGGCGAAATGGTGATCGGATCACGCAGCACGCCCGACTCATAGCGCTTCACGCGCGCGACTTCGCGGGCCTGGTCGGCGGGCTTCAGGTTCTTGTGGACGATGCCGATACCGCCGGCCTGCGCCATGGAAATCGCCAGGCGGGCTTCCGTCACTGTGTCCATCGCCGCGGATACCAGCGGGATGTTCAGTTCAATGGAGCGGGTCAGGCTGGTGCGGAGGGAGACATCCCGGGGAAGGACGGCCGAATAGGCCGGGACGAGCAGCACGTCATCGAATGTGAGTGCTTTCTGGACAAGACGCATAGCAAATCCTCTAGGCGCAAAACCGAATTATACAGGAATGCGCGCTTTGCTGATGCACTGCAATGGGCTTTCCTGGAAGCGGTCTGCTATGCTCGTCGTCCTTTTATTCGGGCGAACGCGAAGCATGGGAATCGGCGTATTGTGCGGGCTGCTGGCAGGCGCCTTCTGGGGCATGGTCTTTATCGCCCCCAAGCTGCTGCCCGTGTTCTCGCCGTGGGAGCTGGCCATCGGCCGCTACCTGGCCTACGGCCTGGTCGCCTTCGTGGCCGCGCTGCCGCTGATGAAGCGCATCGCGCGCAAGCTGACCCGGGCGGACTGCGTGGCGCTGCTGCGCCAGGCCTTCACCGGCAACCTGCTCTACTACGTGCTGCTGGCCTTCGGCGTGCAGCTCGCCGGGGTGGGTCCCACCTCCCTGATCATCGGCATCCTGCCGATCTCGGTCACCATCATGGGCCGGCGCGACCACGGCGCCATGCCGCTGTCGCGGCTGGCGTGGCCGCTGCTGGTGGTGGCCGCCGGCATCGCCTGCATCAATATCGACCTGTTCGGCGGCGGCCAGAGCGCCCACGCGGCGGCAGCCGGCGCGGCAGTCCGGCCGGTCTGGCAGAAACTGGCCGGGGTCTGCTGCGCAGCCGGCGCGCTGGTCTGCTGGACGCTCTACGCGGTCGATAACGCACGCTACCTGCAGCGCAACCCGCACTACAGCGGCAATGAATGGTCGGCGCTGTACGGGTTGTCGACCGGCGCGGTGTCGGCGGTGCTGGCCGTGATCGGCTGGGCGCTGGCGGGCGACACGCTGACCGCGGGCGACAGTGGCCGTGACTGGCAGTGGTTCTGGATGGTCAATGCCGCGGTGGCGCTGGGCGCATCACTGATCGGCAACAACCTGTGGAACATCGCCAGCCGGCGCCTGCCGCTGACGCTGTCGGGCCAGATGATCGTGTTCGAGACGCTGTTCGCGCTGGCCTACGGTTTTGTCTTCGACCACCGCTGGCCGCGGCCGCTGGAAATCGCCGCCATTGTGTTGCTGATGGTCGGCGTGGCCTGGTCGGTGCGCTTGCACGCCACCGACAAGTCTGCGTAGACTAGCGAACGATGGCGCGGGGGTCACACGCGCCACGAACAACAGCTTTACCAGGGTCAAACCGGCGCTACGCACCTGATACCGGGCGGGCGCCAAGCCATCGCCGCGGCTGTCCTGCCGCGGCATCGCCATGCGCCCAGCCGGCGGCCCAGCACGATTCCAGCCGCACCAGTTACTTCCGAGTCACTTTAAGACGCCTCGCCATGAAACGATCGTCCGCGCTGTGCCTGCTTGCCGCCGCCACTCTCGCCGTTCCCGTCCAGGCCCTTGCCTACTGGCAATGGCGCGACGCCAACGGCCGCATGGTCTACAGCGACGTGCCGCCGTCGGCGGCGGCAGCCAAGGTGCTGCGCGCCCCGGGCCGCTTCGCCGGCGAGCTGCAGCCGGTGGAGGCCGCCAATGCCGGGGCGCCCGCCCCTGCTGCCCCGGCTCCGGCCAAGCCCGCCGCGGCCCCGGCGCCGACGCCCGAAGAAGCCTTCCAGAAGCGCCGCGAGGCCAGCCTGAAAGCCGCTACCGAAGAGGCCCGCAAGGAAAGCGAGGCGGCCGAGCGCGAGGCCCGCTGCGCGCAGCTGCGCAACTACGCCAACGGCCTGCAGCAAGGCATGCGCGCCGCGGTGGCGGGTCCGGACGGTTCGCTGCAGCACCTGAACAGCGACCAGCGCCAGGCCGAGGTGCTCAAGACCAACGCCAGCCTCGAGAAGAACTGCAGCTGAAACCAAAGAAAAACGGGGCGCATCGGCCCCGTTTGCATGCCTGGCAGGCTCGGCTCAACCGCTGCCGCGCAACCACTTCTGGCCTTCGCGCGTGCCGCCCGCGCGCTGCTTCTGCACGCGCTTGCGGCGCGCCTGCTTGGGATCGGCGGTCAAGGGCCGGTAGACCTCCACGCGGTCGCCTTCGCGCACCACCGTCTCCGGCGTCTTGAGCTTGCCGAAGATGCCCACCCGCATGGTCGACGGGTCCACCTCCGGACAGGCCTGCTGCAGCCCGGAGCCGACTATGGCCGCGGCAATCGTGGTGCCGGCTGGCACGTCGATCTCCTTCAGGAAGACGCTATCGGGCCGCGCATAGCAGACCGCGATATGCACCGCCCCCGCGCCGGCGTCAGTTGGCGACATAGACCACCTCGGCCCGCTTGACGAAGGCGTCGACAAAGGTATTGGCAATCATGCTGAAGACCGGGCCGATGATTTTTTCCAGCAGCAGGCTGGAAAACTCATAGTGCAGGTGGAATTCGATCTTGCAGGCGTCTTCGCGCAGAGGCGTAAAGCGCCATGCGCCGTTGAAGGTCTTGAACGGCCCGTCGGCAAAGGTCATGTCGATGCGGGTGGGGCGTTCTTGCGTATTGCGGGTGTGGAAGAACTGCTGGATCCCCTTGAAGTGGATATGGATCTTGGCGTCGAGCATGGTATCGGTCTGCTCGAACACCTCCACGCCACCGCACCATGGAAGGAACTTGGGATAGTCCTCCACGCGCGTGACCAGGTCGTACATCTGCGCGGCGGAGTAGCCGAGCAGCACGGATTTATGGACGTCTGCCATGTAGTGGGCAATCTGGCTTCCGGCCACGCCGTGCGCAACGCGCGGCAGCATGAGCCGGTACCGGGGCTGGTTTGCTAAAATGCCAATTTTAGCCGACGCTGGCGCATGGCGGCACCTCGCCATGCGGCACTGCAGCGATCCGACCGGATTCCACTCATTGTTCCCCCACCCGCACGCATGACCATCGCAGACAACAAAAAGGCCTTTTTCGACTACTTCATCGAAGAGCGATATGAGGCCGGGATCGTGCTGGAAGGCTGGGAAGTCAAGGCGATCCGGGCCAACCGCGTGCAGATCAAGGAGGGCTACGTGGTGGTGCGCGATGCCGAGATGTTCCTGATCGGCGCCCATATCAGCCCGCTGCAAAGCGCCTCCACCCACGTCAATCCCGACCCGGTGCGCACCCGCAAGCTGCTGCTCAAGGCCGACGAGATCAAGAAGCTGATCGGCAAGGTCGAGCAGCGCGGCTATACCCTGGTCCCGCTGAACCTGCACTACACGCGCGGCCGCGTCAAATGCGAGATCGGCCTGGCCAAGGGCAAGAAGCAGTTCGACAAGCGCGAGACCGAGAAACAGCGCGACTGGCAGCGCGAGAAGGCCCGCATCATGAAGGGCGACGCCAAGGACTGAGCCCCGGCGCCGCGCTGCCGCGGCGTGTCCGTCAGCCCCTTCAGGCAGCCTTCTGCTGCCCCTTCACGATCTGCAGGGCGGCCGCGATCATGCTGCTCATGTCGCCCATATTGCCCGGCACGATCAGCGTATTGCCCTGCTTGGCCAGGTTGCCGAAGGCGGCCACGTATTCCTCAGCCACCTTCAGGTTGACCGCATCCATGCCACCTTCGGTGCGGATCGCATTGCCGATCTTCTGGATCGCCTGCGCGTTGGCCTCGGCCACCGCCAGGATCGCGCTCGCCTCGCCCTGGGCCGTGTTGATGGCGGCCTGCCGCTCGCCCTCTGACTTCTGGATCGCCGCCTCGCGCGCGCCCGTGGCCAGGTTGATCTGCTCCTGGCGCTTGCCCTCCGACGCCGCGATCAGCGCGCGCTTTTCACGTTCGGCGGTGATCTGCGCCTGCATCGCGTGCAGGATCTCCTTGGGCGGGGTCAGGTCCTTGATCTCGTAGCGCAGCACCTTGACGCCCCAGTTGGATGCGGCCTCGTCCAGCGCGTTGACCACGCTGTGGTTGATGAACTCGCGCTCCTCGAAGGTCTTGTCGAGCTCCAGCTTGCCGATCACCGAGCGCAGCGTGGTCTGCGACAGCTGCGTGATCGCCACCACGAAATTGCTCGATCCATACGATGCCTTCATCGGGTCCGTGACCTGGAAGTACAGCACGCCATCGACCTGCAGCTGGGTGTTGTCCTTGGTGATGCAGACCTGGCTGGGCACGTCCAGCGGGATTTCCTTGAGCACGTGCTTGTAGGCGACGCGGTCGACGAACGGCACCACGATCGACAGCCCCGGCGTCAGCGTCGCGTGGTAGCGGCCCAGGCGCTCGAGCACCCAGGCATGCTGCTGCGGCACGATCTTGATGCCCTTGGCAATCAGCACGATAACGGCAATGAGGATGATCAGCGGCAACAAACCAAGCTGAAATGCGAGCATGTAACGACCCTCCAGACAGAAGACAGCAGTACGGAGCCGCCAGGCGGCGGCAGGCGGATCGCAGCGCGACAATTGCCGCGCTGCGCATTAAGACAGGGTTTCAGCGGGGAGACACGACCAGGGTGCTGCCGCGCACCGCGACGATGCGGTGGCGTCCTGGTGCGGCGGCACAGTTGGGCGCCAGCTCCACGGTCCAGTCGGCGCCGCGGTACGGCACGCGGGCGCGCCCGTTGGCGTCCCAGCCGGGCACGTCCAGCTCCTGGCCGATATCGATATTGACGTTGGGATCGGCGGCGGCGTTGCCGCGCCGCAGCTTGCCAAAGCGGGTGCGGCGCAGGCCTGCGATCAGCACCGCAGCGACCAGCGCCGCCACCAGCGTCTGCGCGGCCGGCGACAATCCCAGCAAGGCCCCCACGCCGCCGGCGGCCAGCCCCACCGCCACCATCAGCAGGTAGAAGGTGCCGGTGTTCATCTCGATGATCACCAGCGCGACCGCTGCCACGAACCAGATGTAGTACGCCATCCAAGCTCCCGTTCGTCCAGATACATCCCGAAAAGTAAAAACCCCGCAGCGCCTTTCAGCGTCTGCGGGGCAGTAGCAACACCTGACGCAGGGCCGGTGCCTGCCGGCTGCCAGAAGGCGCCGGCAATGTCGTTATTGTGACGTCAAATGCTTCAGGAAGCCAGCTTTTGCCAGGTCTCGACCACCGAGTCCGGATTCAGCGAGATCGACTTGATGCCTTCCTTGGTCAGCCACTCGGCAAAGTCCGGATGGTCCGAAGGGCCCTGGCCGCAGATGCCGACGTACTTGTCCAGGCGGAGGCACGCCTCGATGGCGCGCGACAGCATGAACCGCACTGCCGGATCGCGCTCGTCGAAGTCCTTGGCCAGCAGCTCCATGCCGGAGTCGCGGTCCAGGCCCAGCGTGAGCTGGGTCAGGTCGTTCGAGCCGATCGAGAAGCCGTCGAAGTACTGCAGGAACTCTTCGGCCAGGATCGCATTGGACGGCACTTCGCACATCATGATGACGCGCAGGCCGTTCTCGCCGCGCTTCAGGCCGTGCCTGGCCAGCAGCTCGATGACCTTCTCGGCCTGGCCCAGCGTACGCACGAACGGCACCATGATCTCGACGTTGGTCAGGCCCATTTCATCGCGCACGCGCTTCATGGCCTTGCATTCCATCTCGAACGCTTCGGCGAAGTCATCGGCGATATAGCGCGAGGCGCCGCGGAAGCCCAGCATCGGGTTTTCCTCGTCCGGCTCGTAGCGCGAACCGCCGATCAGCTTCTTGTACTCGTTGGACTTGAAGTCCGACAGGCGCACGATCACGGGCTTCGGGTAGAAGGCCGCGCCGATGGTGGCGATGCCCTCGGCCAGCTTGTCGACGTAGAACGCGCGCGGGCTGGCATGGCCGCGCGCCACGCTTTCCACGGCCTTCTTCAGGTCGGCATCGACTTGCGGGTAGTCGAGGATGGCTTTCGGGTGCACGCCGATGTTGTTGTTGATGATGAATTCCAGGCGGGCCAGGCCGACGCCGCAGTTCGGGATCTGCGCGAAGTCGAACGCCAGCTGCGGGTTGCCCACGTTCATCATCAGCTTGACGTCGATTTCCGGCATGTCGCCACGCTGGACTTCGGTCACTTCGGTTTCCAGCAGGCCGTCGTAGATGCGGCCTTCGTCGCCTTCGGCGCAAGACACGGTTACCAGCGTGCCGTCCTTGAGGATGTCAGTGGCATCGCCGCAGCCGACCACGGCCGGCACGCCCAGTTCACGCGCGATGATGGCGGCGTGGCAGGTACGGCCGCCACGATTGGTGACGATGGCCGAGGCGCGCTTCATCACCGGCTCCCAGTTCGGGTCGGTCATGTCGGCCACCAGCACGTCGCCGGGCTGCACGCGCTCCATCTCGGACGGGTCGTTGATCACGCGCACCGGGCCGGTGCCGATCTTCTGGCCGATGGCGCGGCCGCTGGTCAGCACGGGGGCGGTGCCCTTGAGCTTGAAGCGCAGCTCGGCCTTGCCGGCGGACTGGCTCTTCACCGTTTCCGGGCGGGCCTGCAGGATGTAGATCTTGCCATCCTTGCCGTCCTTGCCCCACTCGATGTCCATCGGGCGGCCATAGTGCTTCTCGATGATCATCGCGTAGCGGGACAGCTCGGTCACGTCCTCGTCGCTGATCGAGTAGCGGTTGCGCAGTTCGCCCGGCACGTCGACGGTCTTCACGCGGCCGGCTTCGCCCGGCTTGGTGAATTCCATCTTGATCAGCTTGGAGCCGATCGAGCGGCGGATGATCGGGTACTTGCCGGCCTGCAGCGTCGGCTTGAAGACGTAGAACTCGTCCGGGTTGACCGCGCCCTGCACCACCGTTTCGCCCAGGCCGTAGCTGGAGGTGATGAAGACCACGTCGGGGAAGCCGGATTCGGTGTCGATGGTGAACATCACGCCCGAAGCGGCCAGGTCCGAACGGACCATGCGCTGGATACCGGCGGACAGTGCCACCACGTCATGGGCAAAGCCCTTGTGCACGCGGTAGGAAATGGCGCGGTCGTTGTACAGCGACGCGAACACGTGCTTGATCTTGTCGAGCACGTCGTCGATGCCGCTGACGTTCAGGTAGGACTCCTGCTGGCCGGCGAACGAGGCGTCGGGCAGGTCTTCGGCGGTGGCCGACGAACGCACGGCGAACGAGGCCTCGGCGCCTTCGCGCTCGGCCACGCGGGCGTAGGATTCACGGATTTCCTGTTCCAGGCGCGGCTGGAACGGCGCGGAGGCGACCCACTCGCGGATCTCGGCACCGGCCTCGGCCAGGGCCTTGACGTCGTCGACGTTCAGGGTCTTCAGGCGCTGGGAAATGCGCTCGGTCAGGTTGTTGTGGGCAAGGAAGTCGCGGAAGGCCAGCGCGGTGGTGGCAAAGCCGCCGGGAACCCGGACGCCGGCCTCCGCCAGCTGGGAGATCATCTCGCCCAGCGACGAATTCTTGCCGCCGACGATTTCCACGTCAGCCATGCGCAACTGCTCGAACGGCAACACGTAGGCGCCGTTATCTGCCTGGTTAGTCATGAGAGCCTCAAAACAAAGTAGAAAACTTGTCGCCCATGTCCGGTATGTTCTTGGAGTTCTGTTCCCGGACTGATCGCTTGGCTAAGCAACCCCGAACTGGCGCTGCGGACCTGGCGCTACGGCTCTCATCGCGTAGCGCAGATTGTCGACAATTCCGGGCCCGGATTGTTCCATGGGCGGGCACCCTGCGGAATTGCTTAGCGAAAAGATCGCCGCTATTCTACCGTGCTGCGCCGCACTTTTCTGCGGAAGATTGAATCTATTTATTTATTGCGCCATCCCCATGTCCCTGCCAGAAGCGCCCGGAACGGCGACGCCCGGGTCCCAGCCTGGAACGCAGCCTGAATCCCCCTCCGCTCCCGCGCCCCAGGCCAGCGAGCGCCCTGCGGTCCGCACCGTGTTCATCGTCTCGGATGGCACCGGCATCACGGCGGAGACGTTCAGCCACTCCATCCTGGCCCAGTTCGAGATGCGCTTCCGCAAGGTGCGCATGCCCTTCGTCGATACCCCGGAAAAGGCACATATCGCCGTCGGCAAGATCAATGAGGCATTCCACAACGAAGGCGTGCCGCCCATCGTCTTCACCACCCTGGTCAACCAGGAAGCGAACAAGGCACTGCGCCGCGCCAAGGCGATGATCCTGGACATGTTCCAGACCTTCATCGAGCCGCTTGAGAAAGAACTGGGACTGAAGTCGACTCACGCCATCGGCCGCTTCCACCAGAACGCTGATACAGAGGCTTACAAAAACCGGATCGAGGCGATCAACTTCTCGCTGGCGCATGATGACGGCCAGTCACACAAGAACCTGGAAGAAGCCGATGTGATCCTGGTGGGCGTGTCGCGCAGCGGCAAGACCCCGACCAGCCTCTACCTGGCCATGCAATACGGGCTGAAGGCGGCCAATTACCCGCTGATCCCCGACGATTTCGAGCGCGGCCGGCTGCCGTCGGCGTTGTATGCGTTCAAGCCGAAGATCTTCGGCCTGTCGATCGATCCGCAGCGCCTGACCGAGATCCGCAACGAGCGCCGCCCCGGCAGCAAGTACGCGGCGCTGGAAAACTGCCGCTACGAGGTCAACGAAGCCGAGGCCATGATGCGGCGCGAAGGCATCAAATGGCTGTCGTCGACGCACAAGTCCATTGAGGAAATCGCGACCACGATCCTGCAGGAGATCAAGGTCGATCGCGACAACTACTAAGCAAAAAGCGGCCGCTCAGGCCGCTTTTTTTGCACTGCCGGAGAGCCTCAGGCGGCGCGCCGCTGGCGCACTGCCTCGAACAGGCAGATGGCGGTCGCCGCCGCCACATTCAGCGATTCCAGCCCGCCCGGTTGCGGGATTCCCACCTTGCGCGTGACGTGCGCCATCCAGGCCTCGCTGACCCCTGCCCCCTCGTTGCCGACCACCCAGGCCACCGGCCCGCGCAGGTCGGTTTCGAATACCGCGGCATCGGCGTGCGACGAAGTCGCCAGCAGCGGCACCGCGAGGCGCGGCGCAAGCGACTCAAGCGTGCAGTGCTCGACGATATTCAGGTGAAAGTTGGCACCCATGCCGGCACGCAGCGTCTTGACCGACCAGGCAAAGGCACAGCCGGTGGCAAGGAAGGCATGCTGGATGCCGGCGGCGGCGGCGCTGCGCAGGATCGAGCCGACATTGCCGGCATCCTGCACCCCGTCCAGGATGATGCAGTCCTGCTCGATGCGCGCAGGCAGATGCCCGACCGGCGTCTCGATCACCAGCATCAGATCGATGCCATTGACCACGCCGCAGATCTGCGTGAACAGTGCATCGGCCAGCACCACCACGCGCTCGGCCTCGATCAGCGCCAGCACCGGCGCCACCTCGGCATGGTCGTAGTGCCGTTCCGACACCACGCAGGTGACGGGCTGGCCGCGCGCGGCCACATAGGCCTGCGCCAGGTGCACGCCGTCGAGCAGCGACTGCCCTGCCTTGCGGCGCTGGTGCGTGGAAGTGGCCAAGGCCTTCAGATGCTTGAACAGCGCGTTGTCGCGCGAGGTGACGTGCTTCACGATGCGGGAATTGTCGGGATACGCCGGTTGCCCCTCAGGGCGCGACCGTGACCGATACCGAGGCGCTGGCCCCGGTGACTTCGATGACTTCGGTAACTTCGGCCACCGCGGTGAACATGGGCCGCTGCTGCAGCGCCTCGCGCACGGGCGCAAACGAACGGCGGTGGTGCGGCGTGGCGCCGAACTCGGCCAGCGCAGCCAGATGCTGCGGCGTGCCGTAGCCGACGTGCGAATCGAAGCCGTACTGCGGATAGCGCTCGTGCAGCACCTTCAGCTCGCGGTCGCGCGCCACCTTGGCCAGGATCGACGCCGCCGAGATCGCCTTGACCAGCGCATCGCCCTGGACAATGGCTTCGACCGGGAACGGCACCTGCGGGCAACGATTGCCATCGACCTGCACCAGGTCCGGCACGATGCCGCTGGCGGCCAGCCCCTGCACGGCACGCTGCATTGCCAGCATGCTCGCGTGCAGGATGTTGAGCGTATCGATCTCCTCGACCGTGGCAAAGGCGATATGCCAGCCCAGCGCGCGTTCGCAGATCTTTTCGTAGAGCTGCTCGCGCTTGGCGGCAGTCAGTATCTTGGAGTCGGCCAAGCCGCGAATCGGACGCTTCGGGTCCAGGATCACCGCGGCGGCATAGACCGGCCCGGCCAGCGGGCCGCGGCCCGCTTCGTCAACGCCGCACAGGCGCTGCACGGCGGCAGCGGCCGGGGCGAGATCGAGGCCCATCTGGGGAGAAGCGGCATTGCGGCGCGCCATCAGACGGTCCCCCGGCTGTGCATCAGATCCACCACCACATCGGCGGCCAGTTGCGCGGTATTGCACTTCAGCGTCTCGTGCATGCGGGTGAAATGCTCGTAGAGGAAGGCGGTGTTGCCCTCGTCGTTGAGCTGCAGCAGCGTTTCGCGGGCCAGCGCCTCGGGCGTGGCATCGTCCTGCAGCAGTTCCGGCACGACGAAGCGCCCTGAAAGGATATTAGGCAATCCCACGTACGGCAGGTAACCCTGCCGCTTCATGATCTGCGCGGTCAGCCAGGGCACCTTGTACGAGATCACCATGGGCTTCTTGTACAGCGCCGCTTCCAGCGTGGCGGTGCCGCTGGCCAGCAGCACCACGTCGGCCGCCTCCATCGCCTGGTGCGACTTGCCGTCGACGATGGTCAGGCGCAGTTCTGGATACTGCGCGTGCAGTTCCTCGACGATGCCGCGCAGCTGCGCGCTCGCCACCGGCAGCACGAACGCCAGGTTCGGGTCCATGCGCTGCATGCGAGCCATGGCGGCAAAGAAGGTGGCGCCGAGGTTGCGCACTTCGGACTGGCGGCTGCCCGGCAGCACGGCGACGATGCGGTGCCCGGCCGGCAGGCCGAGTTCGGCGCGCGCGCCGGCGACGTCGGGCACCATCGGGATCACGTCAGCCAGCGGATGGCCCACGTAGGTGGCCGGGATGCCGGCCTTGGCGTAGATCTCCGGCTCGAACGGGAACAGGCACAGGATGTGGTCCACCGCGCGCGCGATGGTGCGGATGCGCCCGCCGCGCCAGGCCCAGATCGACGGGCTGACAAAATGCACCACCGGGATGCCGGCACGGCGCAGCGGCACTTCCAGGCCGAAATTGAAGTCCGGGGCGTCAACCCCGATAAAGCATTGCGGCGGATTGGCCAGCAGCCAGTCGCGCACCGCGCGCCGCGTGGCCAGGATCTCGCGCAGCGAGCCCAGGACCTCGACATAGCCGTTGACCGACAGTGTTTCCATCGGCCAGCGCGAGGTGAAGCCCTGCGCCATCATGCGCTTGCCGCCGATGCCGGCGTACTCGACCGTATCGCCCAGGCGGGACTGCAGCCCGCCCATCATCAACGATGCCAGCAGGTCGCCCGAGGCCTCGCCGGCGACCATGGCGATGGTGCCGCGCTTGTCCGCAGCGCTACCGTTGCCTGTGGGCAAGCCACCCCGAATTGCGGCGTCGACCATTGCGGTCCGGTCTCAGCGTACGATGCCGCGCTGGGTGGCGGCAAGGAAGTCGACGAACGCGCGCAGCGGCGCCGCGGTGCCGGCATCGGACTGGCCCAGCAAGGCAGTGATCTCGTTGCGCGCCTCATCGAAGCTGAGGTCGGACTTGTAAAGCAGCTTGTAAGCCTGGCGCAGCGCGGCGATCTGGCCCGCGTCGAAGCCGCGGCGGCGCAGCCCCTCGACGTTGACGCCGTGCGGCGTGGCCTTGTTGCCGCTCTTGTCGCTGGCGGCGATCACGAACGGCGGCACGTCCTGCACCAGCGCCGAGGCGCCGCCCAGCATCGCATGGGCGCCGATGCGCACGTACTGGTGCACGCCGCTCATGCCGCCCAGGATCGCCCAGTCGCCCACTTCAACGTGGCCGGCGATCTGCGCGTTGCTGGAAAACACGGTGTGGTTGCCGACCGTGCAGTCATGCGCGATATGCACGTAGGCCATGATCCAGTTGTCGTTGCCGAGGCTGGTCAGGCCGCGGTCCTGCACCGTGCCGGTGTGGATCGTGGTGAATTCGCGGATGGTGTTGCGGTCGCCGATCTCGAGCCGGGTCGGCTCGTTGCGGTACTTCATGTCCTGCGGCACGCCGCCGACCGATGCGTAAGGACCGATCGTGTTGCCCTCGCCGATCGTGGTGTAACCCTCGACCGTCGTATGCGAGCCGACCCGGGTGCCGCTGCCGATCCGCACGTTGGGGCCGACGATGGAGAACGGGCCGACGGTCACGTCGGATGCCAGCTCTGCTTTCGGGTCGACCAGCGCGGTGGGGTGGATTTGCGTCATACGTCCTGTCCTTTGGTGTGTCTGGTGAAGGATGGGCCAATGCGCGGGGCAATGGTTCCCGTCCGGGCCGCTTGCCCCCGCTGCACGGGGGCGCGGCAGTCAGCCGGCGGCGCTGCCGCCGGCCGCGGGCGGCCTCACTCGGCCTGCTTCACGGTGCACATCAGCTCCGCCTCGCAGGCCACCTTGTCGTCCACCGTGGCGAACGCCTTGAACTTCCAGATGCCGCGGATATAGCGTTCGACTGTCACGTTCATGTGCAGCTGGTCGCCCGGGTACACCACCTGCTTGAAGCGGGCCCCGTCGATGCCGACAAAGTAGTACAGCGCGCCTTCCTTGCGCTCCATGTCGGCGCCGAAGGTCAGCAGGCCGGCCGACTGCGCCAGCGCCTCCAGGATCATCACGCCCGGCATCACCGGCTGTTCCGGGAAATGACCCTGGAAGTACGGTTCGTTGATGGTGACATTCTTCAGCGTCTTGATCCGCTTCTGCGCCTCGAACTCCAGCACGCGGTCCACCAGCAGGAACGGGTACCGGTGCGGCAGCAGTTTGAGGATCTTGCGGATATCGATTTCGGCCGCGCTCATGATGATTTCTCTTTAGTCTTGTGAGGGTTGGGACCCGGCGGCCTGGCCGCGCAGGCGGCGTTCCAGCGCCACCACCCGTTCGCGCAGCCTGGTCAGGCCGCGCACGATGGCTGCATTGCGCTCCCACTCGCCGTGCGGCAGGAACGGGAAGACGCTGGTGAAATGCCCCCCGGGCTTGGTAATGGATTTGGTGATCGAGGTGCCGCCCGACACCGTGGTGCGGTCGGCAATATTCAGGTGGCCGGAAAAATTGGCCGCCCCGCCGATCACGCAGAAGCGCCCGATGCGCGTGCTGCCCGATACCGCGGCGCAGCCAGCGATGACCGTATGGGCCCCGACGCGCACGTTATGCGCGATCTGGACCTGGTTGTCGATCTTGCAGCCGTCCTCGATCACGGTGTCGGCCATGGCGCCGCGGTCGATTGCCGTATTGGCGCCGACCTCCACGTCATTGCCCAGCACCGCGCGTCCCGTTTGCGGGATCTTTACGTATTCCACGCCGGTTGCGCTGATGTCCGGCGCAAAGCCAAAGCCGTCCGCGCCGATCACCACGCCGCTGTGCAGGATGGCGCGGGCGCCGACCACGCAACCGTGGTAGACCGAAACGTTGGCATGGAGCAGCGAATCGTCACCGATCTCCGCCTGCGCGCCGACATAGCCGTTGGCCAGGATGCGCACGCGCTCGCCCAGGCGCGCGCCGCGCTCGATCACCACGTTGGGGCCGATGTAGCACGAAGCCGGCACCACCGCGTCAGGCGCCACGGTCGCGCGCGGATCGATGCCGGTGCGGGTATCGGTGTTGGCGGCGCGGTCAAAACGCTGCGCCACGCGGGCAAAGCATACGTAGGGATTGCGCGCCACCAGCCAGTTGCGGCCGTCGGCCCTGCCCTCGGCGCGAACGCGCTCGAGGTCGGCTGCCGAGACAATCACGGCGCCGGCCTGCGAATCCAGCGCCTGCTGCAGGTAGAGCGGATTGGACAGGAACGAGAGCTCGCCCGGTCCGGCCTGGTCCAGGGGGGCCAGGCCGACGATCGCCAGGTCGGGGTCACCCACAACCTGCGCGCCGTTCTCGGTGGCGAGCTGACCCAGTGTGGGTGTCTGCATGGCGGTACTTCCTAAAAAAACGAAAGACGAAAGAACGTGAGAACCGGTGCGGCTTAGCGGGCGCCGGCGTTCAGCGCCTTCATCACGTCGTCGGTGATGTCGATGCGCGGGTTCACGTACACCGCTTCCTGCACGATCAGGTCGTACTTGCGCTGCTCGGCCAGCTGGCGGATCACGCGGTTGGCGCGCTCCAGCACCTGTGCCAGCTCTTCATTGCGGCGCTGGTTCAGGTCCTCGCGGAACTCGCGCTGCTTGCGCTGGAACTCGCGGTCAAGGTCGGCCACTTCGCGCTGGCGGCGCTGGCGGTCGGAGTCGGCCAGCACGGCCGTGTCCTTGTCGAGCTTGTCGGCCATGCCCTTGATCTTCTGGGCCATGTCCTGCAGTTCGCGGTCGCGCTTGGAGAATTCCTGCTCCAGCTTGACCTGGGCAGCCTTGGCCGGCTGCGAGTCGCGCAGGATGCGTTCGGAGTTCACGGCCGCAATGCGCGCCTCCTGGGCCGAGGCCGGCGCCGCTGCGCAGAGGGCAGCCGTGGCGAGCGCGGCGGCGCCCAGGGATTTGACCAGCTTGGATGTTGTAATCATTTGAAACAGATCCTTTATCAGAATCAGAATGCCGTGCCGATCTGGAACTGGAAGCGCTGGACCTTGTCGTTGGTGTCGCGATTGAGCGGGAAGCCCATGCTGATCTTCAGCGGGCCAATCGGCGACAACCACGACATGCCGAAGCCGGTCGAGTACTTCAGCTCGCTGAAGCTCAGCGGCTGACCTTCCTGGTAGACATTACCGAAGTCAAAGAACGTGAACAGGCGCAGCGTGCGGTCCACGCCCGAGCCCGGCAGCGGGAAGATGAACTCGACGTTGCCGATCATCTTCGAGGCACCACCCACCGGGTTGCCATTCTGGTCCTTCGGGCCCAGCGTGCTGGTCTGGTAGCCGCGCACCGAGCCGATACCACCGGCGTAGAAGTACTTGAACACCGGGAACGGCGTGTTGCCGTAGCCGTGGCCGTAAGCGACTTCGCCGTTCAGTGCCAGCGTGAAGGACTTCGAGATCGGATAGAAGTACTGCTGCTGCACGCTGGCGCGGTAGTACTGCGTATCGCCGCCCGGCAGCCCGACTTCCAGGTTGGCCTGGGTGTACGGTCCCTTGGTCGGCACCAGCGCGCTGTCGCGGCGGTCACGTGCCCAGCCGATGGTGAACGGGAAGTTGTTGATGCCGTCGCCGGAGCTCTTGCCGATCTTGTTCAGCCAGTCGGTGTACTGGCTCGGCGTGTTGACCGACGTATACACCTGGGTCCGTTCATAGCCGATGCCGAAGAACACCGTATCGACTTCCGAGAACGGCACGCCGAACTTGAAGCCACCGCCGGCGGACACGATCTTGTAGTCCTGGTCGCCGGTGTAGTACAGCGGGCGCGAAGTACGGTAGTAGATGTCGGTCGAGCGGCTGATGCCGTCCACCGTGAAATACGGGTCGTACTGCGTCAGCGCGATGGTACGGAACGACTTGGCGGTGTTCACGTCCAGGCCCAGGCTGGTGCCGGAGCCGAACACGTTGTCCTGGCGCAGGCCGGCCTGCAGCACCAGCTTGTCGGTGGACGAGAAGCCCACGCCCAGGCTGATCTGGCCGGTCGGCTTTTCAGTCACGTTGACGTTCACATCGACCTGGTCGGGCGCGCCCGGCACGTCTTCGGTGGTGATGTTGGTGTCGGTGAAGTAGCCGGTACGGTTGATACGGGCTTGCGACTGCGTGAGCTTCTCGCTGTCGAACCACGAGCTTTCCATCTGGCGCATCTCGCGGCGCACCACTTCGTCGCGGGTCTTGCTGTTGCCCACCACGTTGACGCGGCGCACGTAGACGCGGCGGCCCGGGTCGACCATCAGGGTCAGCGCGACTTCACGCTTTTCCTTGTCGATCTGCGGTTGCGGGTTGATGGTGGTGAACGCGTAGCCGTAGGTGCCCAGCAGGTCGGTGATGGCCTTGGTGCTCTGCGTCAGCTTCTCGGACGAGAAAATATCGCCCTTCTTCAGCTGCAGCAGTTTTTCCATTTCCTCCTGCTTGCCGAGCAGCTCGCCCGCCAGGCGCACATCGGACACCTTGTACTGGTCGCCTTCCTTGATGTTCAGCGTCAGGAAGATGTCCTTCTTGTCCGGGGTGATCGACACCTGGGTCGACTCGATCGCGAACTCCAGGTAGCCGCGGTTCAGGTAGAACGAGCGCAGCGCTTCCAGGTCGGCGGTCAGCTTCTGCTTGGAATACAGGTCGTTCTTGGTGTACCAGGACAGCCAGTTCGGCGTGGACAGCTGCATTTCGTCGCGCAGCGTGCCTTCCTTGAAGGCCTTGTTGCCGACGATATTGATCTGGCGGATCTTGGCGACCGGGCCTTCATCCACGTTGAACACGACCGAGACGCGGTTGCGGTCCACCGGCGTGATCGTGGTCTGCACGTCGGCGGCATAGTAGCCGCGCGCGACGTACTGGCGCTTGAGCTCCTGCTCGGCCTTGTCGATCAGTGCCTTGTCGTAGTAACGGGCTTCGGCCACGCCAACGGCACGCAGCGAACGGCGCAGCGTGTCCTTGTCGAATTCCTTGATGCCGACGAATTCGAGCTGCGAGATCGCCGGCCGCTCTTCGACCTGGACCACCAGCACGCCTTCCTCGGCGCGGATCTGCACGTCCTTGAAGAAGCCGGTATTGTAGAGGGCACGGATGGCGTCGGCGCCCTTGTCATCGGTGAAGGTCTCACCGACGCGCACCGGCAGGTAGCCAAACACGGTACCCGGCTCGACGCGTTGCAGGCCCTCAACGCGGATGTCCCTGACGACGAACGGATCGGCAGCCCAGCCCGCCGGGCTCCAGGCTGCAATAACGGCACTCGCCAGCAAGCCCAGCGAAATGCGCTTATGTCTGATCAATGTTGATCCCCTCTTTGATTCCATCCAGGATTGCGCTCCGATGCCTTATTGGACTGCGCCTGGCAAATGGCGTCCCTGGCGACGGTGCCCGACGACACCACCGCCCCCTTGCCGATACACGTTTCTAGCCGTTCGCCAGAAACATTCGGCTGACGTCATTGAACAAAGCGAGCGAAGTCAGGAGCAAGATGCAGGCGATGCCAACCTTCTGCAGCATTGCCTGCCAGTGGTCTGGGACGGGCCGGCCAGTCAAAAATTCCACGCAATAATACAGCAAATGCCCCCCATCCAGAACCGGAATGGGTAACAAATTGAGTACACCAAGGCTTACGCTGACCAGTGCCAGGAAGCTGACAAAGGCCTGCAGGCCCAGGTTTGCGGCACGCCCCGCGTAGTCCGCCACGGTCAGCGGGCCGCTCAGGTTCTGCAGCGAAGCCTGCCCCACCAGCATCTTGCCCAGCAGCTTGAGCGAGAGCGCGCTGGTGTCCCAGACCTGGCCGGCCGCACGCGCCAGCGCCTGGTCCGGCCGGTAGCGCACGGTTTCCATCTGCACCGCCTGGCTGAGCGCCGCGCCGAGCTTGCCCGCCGGCGCCGCGGTGGCGCCGCTCGCGTCCTTGGCGCCATCGCGCGCCACGGCGGTGTCTAGCGTCACCGGCACGTCCAGGCGCTTGCCGTCGCGCTCGATGCCCAGGGTCACGGTCTGGCCGGGCTGGCTGCGCACCGCCTTGATCAGCGCGCTGGCCTGCGTGAGCGGGCTGCCCTGCCAGGCAACGATGCGGTCGTCCTTTTTCAGTCCGGCGCGCTCTGCGGCCGAGTCCGGCAGCACCTCGGTAATCGTCACCGGCCCGCCCTTCAGGTTCAGGCCCAGCGTGGCCAGCGGATCCTGCTCGGGATTGCCGCCGGTATTGGGCAGGCGCGGCAGCGTTACGTCGCGCTCGGCCCCGTCGGCGCCGCGCACGCGCAGCACGGCGCGCGCATCGCCAAAGCCCTCGGCGAATACGGCCATGCGCAGGTCATTCCAGGAGCGCACCGCTTCGGTATGGTCATTGGCGGTCAGCGACAGCACCCGGTCGCCTTCGCGCACGCCGGCCTGCGCCGCCATGGTGCCGGCCGCGGGCGCCGCCACCACCGGCACGGGCTCGCGCATGCCGCCGGCAAAGAGCGCGAAATACAGCACGATTGCCAGTGCAAAATTGGCCAGCGGGCCGGCCGCCACGATCACGAAGCGCTTGCCGACCGGCTGGCGGTTGAAAGCCCGCGGCAGGTCGGCCGGGTCGATCGGCGTGTCGCGCTCGGGATCGACCTCGCGCTCGTCCAGCATCTTGACGTAGCCGCCCAGCGGGATCGCCGCCACCGTCCATTCGGTCCGGTCGCGGCTGTTTGAAATCCAGCGCAGCAAGGGCCGCCCGAAGCCGATCGAGAAACGCAGCACCTTCACGCCGCAGGCACGCGCGGCGAGGTAGTGCCCCATTTCGTGCACATAGATCAGCACGCACAGGGCAACGATGAAAGCGAGTACGGTTTGCATGGAGTCGGGACGTCGGTAACGATGGCTGGACTGGCGCGCCGGGCCCCGGGGGATCCGGGGGCGCCGCAGCCGCTATTGTCGCAGATGCGGCAAGCCGACCCGCCGGATCAGCGCTTTGCAGCCAGGGCGGCCACGCCCGCGCGTGCCGCCTCGCGCGCCAGCGCGTCGGCTGACAGCACCGCTTCGAGCGTATCGGCAGGCCCCTGAAGTGTCGCTTCAAGCACCTGCCGGACGATATCGGCAATGTCCGTGAAGCGCACTTTGCCGCCCAGGAATGCCTCGACCGCCACCTCGTTGGCTGCATTGAGGGCCGCCGGCGCCACACCGCCGGCGCGCAATGCATCGAAAGCCAGACCCAGGCAGGGGAAGCGCACCAGGTCCGGCTTCTCGAAATGCAAGCCTCCTGCCACGGTCAGGTCCAGCGGCGTGACCCCCGCATCGATCCGTTCCGGATACGCCAGGCCATAGGCGATCGGCGTGCGCATGTCCGGGTTGCCCAGTTGCGCCAGCACCGAGCCGTCGGTGTAGGCCACCATCGAATGCACGATGCTCTGCGGATGGATCAGTACCTCGATGCGCTCGGCGGGGGCGCCGAACAGCCAGTGCGCCTCGATAACTTCGAGGCCCTTGTTCATCATGGTGGCGGAATCGACCGAGATCTTGCGGCCCATGACCCAGTTGGGATGGGCGCAGGCCTGGTCGGGGGAGATATCGTGCAGCGTGGCCGGGTCGCGCGTGCGGAACGGCCCGCCCGACGCGGTCAGCAGCACCCTGGCAACGCCCCTGCCGTAGCGCGGATCGTCGGCCGGCAGGCACTGGAAGATGGCGTTGTGCTCGCTGTCGATCGGCAGCAAGGTGGCGCCGTGCTCGCGCACCGCATCCATGAAGATGCGCCCGGACATCACTAGCGCTTCCTTGTTGGCCAGCAGCACGCGCTTGCCGGCACGTGCTGCCGCCAGCGTCGGGCGCAGGCCGGCGGCGCCGACGATGGCGGCCATCACCGAATCGGTCTGCGCATCGGCGGCCACGGATTCCAGCGCGGCTTCGCCGTGGCTGACCTCGGTCTTCACGCCGGCATCGCGCAGCAGGGTTTCCAGTTCGCGCGCTGCCTCGGCGGTCCCCACCACGGCGCGGGCCGGGCGGAATTCAACGCACTGGTCAGCCAGCTTGCGCACCTGCCGGTGGGCGGTCAGCGCATGCACCGCATAGCGGTCGGCATGGCGCCTGACGACGTCGAGCGTGCTTTCGCCAATGGAGCCGGTGGCGCCCAGGATGGTAATCCGATGCATAGCAGACGGCTTCAGAGAAAAATCAGCATCAGGGCCGCCAGCGGGAACACCGGCAGCAAGGCGTCGATGCGGTCCAGCACGCCGCCATGGCCGGGCAGCAGCCGGCTGCTGTCCTTCTTGCCGACCTGGCGCTTGAGCAGCGATTCGAACAGGTCGCCGACCACGCTCGCGGCGACCAGCAGCGTGGTCAGCACCGCCACGTAGGCCAGCCCGCCGCGATCGCCCATCGCGGAGAACCAGGTCGGGGCAAAGGCATGGGTGGCGGCGAGCGCCAGGCCGATCACCAGCGCCAGCAGCCAGCCGCCGATGGCGCCCTCCCACGACTTGCCCGGGCTGATGCCAGGCGCCAGCTTGCGCCGGCCGATGGCCTTGCCGGTGAAATACGCGCCGATGTCGGCCGCCCACACCAGCACGGCCGCGGTCAGCAGCACGCCGATGCCGGCGCCGCGCAGGATCATGGTGGCATGGGCGAACGCGGGCAGCATCACCAGTCCCAGCACCGCGCCCAGGGCGGTAAACGACGGCGTCGCGGTGCGCACACCGCGCGCCAGCAGCAGCACTGCAACGCCCCAGCAGACTACCGCGGCTTCGAGCAGCCAGGTGGTGGCGTGGCGCAGCGGCAGGTCATGCCAGGCAATGGCCGCGATCAGGCACGCCAGCGCATAGACATAGGGCCACGGCCCGCGCAGCCCGATCAGGCGGCCGAATTCCCAGCCGGCCAGCAGCACGATCACGGCCACCAGCCCGGCCAGAGCCGCGGGCGGCGCCAGGAACAGGATTGGCAGGATCAGCAGCAACAGGCACAGGGCGGTGATGACGCGGGTGAGGAGCATGCGCTGCAGTCCCGTGAGAGGTTGGAGTAGCCAGGCTCAGGCCGTACCCGATAGTCCCGGGGCGACCAGCTGTGCGCTGGTGCGGCCGAAACGGCGTTCGCGCTGGCGGTACGAGGCGAAGGCCTTGTCCAGTTCCGCGGCGTCGAAATCCGGCCAGAAAACGTCGGTGAAATACAACTCGGAATACGCCAGCTGCCACAGCAGGAAGTTGCTGATGCGCTGTTCGCCGCCGGTGCGGATGAACAGATCCGGCTCCGGCGCATAGGCCATCGCCAGGTGCGGCGCCAGCACCGATTCGTCGATCGAGGCCGGGTCGAGCATGGGCGAGCGCGCCAGCATCTTGCGCATGGCCTGCAGCAGGTCCCAGCGGCCGCCGTAGTTGGCGGCGATGGTCACGGTCAGGCCGGTGTTGCCGGCCGTGCGCGCCTCGGCATCGCGGATCAGCTGCTGGATGCGGGGGCTGAAGCGGTCCAGGTCGCCCACCACCCGCAGCCGGATGTTGTTGGCGTGCATCTTCACCACTTCGCGCCGCAGGGCCATCATGAACAGCCGCATCAGGAACGAGACCTCGTCCGCCGGGCGCCGCCAGTTCTCGGAACTGAAGGCGAACAGCGTCAGGAACTGCACGCCGCGGGCGGCGCTGGCTTCCACCACCGCGCGCACCGCGTCCAGCCCCCGGGTGTGCCCGGCAACGCGCGGCAGGTGCCGCTGGGTCGCCCAGCGGCCGTTGCCGTCCATGATGATGGCAACGTGGCGGGGGACGTAGGAGGTATCGGGTACGTCGAGCGTTGAACTGATGTGCTGCATGATGGCAGACGGTCGTTGACTGCCCCGGCCATGCCGGGACGGGGTCAGACCGTCATGATCTCCTTCTCTTTCTCGGCGACCATCTTGTCGATCTCGGCCACGTACTTGTCGGTCAGCTTCTGCACTTCGTCCTGGCCGCGGCGCTCGTCGTCCTCGGAGATGGTCTTGTCCTTGACCAGCTTCTTGAACTGCTCGTTGGCATCGCGGCGCAGGTTGCGCACGGCAACCTTGGCGCCCTCGGCCTCGCCCTTGACGACCTTGGTCAGCTCCTTGCGGCGCTCTTCGGTCAGTGCGGGCATCGGCACGCGGATCACTTCACCCATGGTGGCCGGGTTCAGGCCCAGGTCGCAGTCGCGGATGGCCTTCTCGACCGCGCCCACCATTTTCTTTTCCCAGGGCTGCACCGTAATGGTACGCGCATCGGCCAGGCCGACTGCCGCGACCTGGCTGATGGGAACCATCGAGCCGTAGTAGTCCACCTGAACGTGGTCGAGCAGGCCGGTGTGGGCACGGCCAGTGCGGATCTTCGCCAGATCGGCCTTGAAGGCTTCGATCGACTTCTGCATTTTCTGCTCGACGCTCTTCTTTGTGTCGGCGACGCTCATTTTTACCTCCGGAAATCAGCCAACCATGATCCCCCTGGCGGGGATCGAAAATGAATCATTCTACCCTTTGCCCGGCCGGATACCAGCAGCCCGGCGTCTGGCGCCCTGCCTCAGACGTGCACCAGCGTACCTTCGTCCTCGCCCAGGATGATGCGCTTGAGCGCGCCCGGCTTGACGATCGAGAACACCCTGATCGGCAGCTTCTGGTCGCGGCACAGGGCGAAGGCGGTGGCGTCCATCACTTGCAGATTGCGCGAGATGGCCTCGTCGAAGCTGATGGTGGTGTAGCGCGTCGCGCTCGGGTCCTTCTTGGGGTCGGCGGTGTACACGCCGTCCACCTTGGTCGCCTTGAGCACGACCTCGGCACCGATTTCCGAGCCACGCAGCGCGGCGGCGGTGTCGGTGGTGAAGAACGGGTTGCCGGTGCCGGCGGCGAAGATCACCACCTTGCCCTCTTCCAGCTGGCGGATCGCGCGCGGGCGGATATAGGGCTCGACCACCTGGTCCATGCGCAGCGCGGACTGCACGCGGCCTTCGATATTGGCGTGGCGCATCGCGTCCTGCAGCGCCAGTGCGTTCATCATGGTGGCCAGCATGCCCATGTAGTCGGCAGTGGCGCGGTCCATGCCAGCGGCGCCGCCGGCGACGCCGCGGAAGATGTTGCCGCCGCCGATGACCACCGCGACCTGCACGCCGAGCTTCACGATCTCGGCAATGTCGTTCACCATCGCCTCGATGGTGGAGCGGTTGATGCCGAAGGCATCGTCGCCCATCAGGGCTTCACCGGACAGTTTCAGAAGGACGCGCTTGTAGGCTGGCATGTTCACCCTCGGACAGGAGCAAATCGCTCGGTTGAGACGATCTTGAGACGTATGTTTTGGCACCGGCGGCACGGATCCTCGTGCCGCCGGCGGAAGAAAGCCGGTTTTCGGGGTGCCCCGGACTGCCGGACCACCACGGAAACTGGCTGCTGCAGTGCAACGCGGCATGCGCAGCGTCGCACTACTTATGCAGAGGGGCACCTTACGGCGCCCCTGCGGCATTATAGGCGCCCGGACCAGCCCGAACGGGCAGTCCGCAGCGCCCCGGACATCAGCCCTTCTGGGCAGCGGCCACCTGGGCGGCCACTTCAGCGGCGAAGTCGTCCTGCTTCTTCTCGATGCCTTCGCCGACCACGAACAGGGTGAAGCCCTTCACGGTCGTGTTGGCGGCCTTCAGCATCTGCTCAACCGTCTGCTTGTCGTTCTTCACGAACGGCTGGTTGAACAGCGAGACTTCCTTCAGGTACTTCTGCACCGAACCCTCGACCATCTTGGCGACGATCTCGGCCGGCTTGCCCGACTCGGCAGCCTTCTGCTCGGCAATGCTGCGCTCCTTGGCGATCAGGTCGGCGGGGACCTGCTCGGCCGACAGCGACACCGGCTTCATGGCGGCCACGTGCATGGCCACGTCCTTGGCGGCGGCTTCGTCGCCATCGAACTCGACCATCACGCCGATGCGGGTGCCGTGCAGGTACGAAACCAGCTTGCCGCCGTTGGCGTAGCGGGCAAAGCGGCGGATCGTCAGGTTCTCGCCGATCTTGCCGATCAGGGCCGTGCGGGTGGCTTCAACGCTCACGCCGTCGATTTCCAGCGCCGACAGGGCGGCCACGTCGGCCGGGTTCTGCTTGGCGATCAGTTCGGCGACCTTGGCCGAGAACGCCAGGAAGTCGTCATTCTTGGAGACGAAATCGGTCTCGCAGTTCAGTTCGACCAGCACGCCGGTGGTGCCGTCGATGAACGATGCGACCACGCCTTCGGCGGTCACGCGCGAGGCGGCCTTGCTGGCCTTGTTGCCCAGCTTGACGCGCAGCAGCTCTTCGGCCTTGTCCAGGTCGCCGTCGGCCTCGGTCAGGGCCTTCTTGCATTCCATCATCGGCGCGTCGGTCTTCGCGCGCAGTTCTGCAACCATGCTTGCGGTAATTGCCGCCATTTGTCACTCCTTGAATGGTTCACGCCGGCTGCCGGCAGTCGCCTGCGGCACCCGGTCGGTGGGTCTACAGCACACCCGCGGCAGATACTGCCTGCGGCGGATGACAACAATTCAAATTCAAAAAAAGGGGGCGCCAGATGTGCCCCCTTTTTATTGCCCTTCTTGCCCGGTTGCCGGCGTACCCCGGCTTTCGCCTTGCGCGCAGCCCGTGGTGACGGGCGGCAAGCGTTGCTTGTCTGTCGTGCGGTGACGATGCGCGCTAGCGGGTTCCTTTGCGGCAATCAGGCGGCGGGCAATCAGCCTTCCTGCACTTCGACGAATTCGTCGTCGCCGCCGCGAGCGGCTTCAACCACTTCCTGCACCGCGTTGGCACGGCCTTCCAGGATCGCGTCAGCCACGCCGCGCACGTACAGGGCCACGGCCTTGCTCGAGTCGTCGTTGCCCGGGATCACGTAGTCGATGCCTTCCGGCGAGTGGTTGGTATCAACCACGCCGATCACGGGCACGCCCAGCTTGTTGGCTTCGGTCACGGCAATCTTGTGGTAGCCGACGTCGACCACGAAGATCGCGTCCGGAACGCCGCCCATGTCCTTGATGCCGCCGATCGACTTTTCCAGCTTGAGCATTTCGCGCTCGAACATCAGCGCTTCCTTCTTGCTCATGGTTTCCAGCGCGCCGGCTTCCTTGGCGGCTTCCATGTCCTTCAGGCGCTTGATCGAGATCTTGACCGTCTTGAAGTTGGTCAGCATGCCGCCGAGCCAGCGGGCGTCGACGTAGGGCATGCCGGCACGGCCTGCTTCTTCAGCCAGGATTTCGCGCGACTGGCGCTTGGTGCCCACGAAAAGGATGGTGCCGCGATTGGCTGCCAGCTGACGCACGTACTTCATTGCGTCCTGGAACATCGGCAACGTCTTTTCGAGGTTGATGATGTGGATCTTGTTGCGATGGCCGAAGATGAAGGGGGCCATCTTCGGGTTCCAGAAGCGGGTCTGGTGGCCGAAGTGGCAACCGGCTTCCAGCATTTCGCGCATGGTAACGGACATGTAAAACTCCAGAGGGTTAGGTCTGAAGCCCGCCCCGACATTCCTGAAAAGGAACACCCCGGATAGGCGGGCCAGCGATTTCAAACGACAGCAGGAATAATCCTGCAAAAATACCGGCCTGGCGCACGCAATGCTGCGCCGCAACCAAGTCAGCCCGCTATTGTAGCAACAAAAGTGCGGCCCGCTCAAGCCGCCCGGCTTCCTGGCGCCCTGCGGACTCAGCCCGGGACGGGCGCGCACAGGCTGCGATCTGGCTCCGATGGTGCGATAATCCTACATTGACCTTTCGATTTCGGCGCGGCCAGTGGCCTCGCCTTCACTTTTTGGCGACGTAGCATGAGCATTCACCTGAACACCGCCGAAGACATCGCCCAGATGCGCGTGGCTTGCCGCCTTGGGTCCGAGGTCCTCGACTACATCACGCCCTTCGTCCAGCCAGGTATCACCACCGGCGAAATCGACCGCCTGTGCCACGCCTACATGCGTGAAGTGCAAGGCACTGTGTCGGCGTGCCTGAACTATGCTCCCCCCGGCTATCCGCCCTTCCCCGGCGCGATCTGCACCTCGGTCAACGACGTGATCTGCCATGGCATTCCAGGCGACCGCGTGCTGAAGAACGGTGACGCGATCAACCTGGACATCACGGTCATCACCAAGGAAGGCTACTACGGCGACAACAGCCGCATGTTCATCGTCGGCGAGGGCTCGATCCTGGCCAAGCGCCTGTCGCAGGTGACCTATGAATGCATGTGGAAGGGTATCGCGCAGGTTCGCCACGGCGCCCGTCTGGGCGACATCGGCCACGCCATCCAGGTACACGCCGAAGCCGCCGGCTACAGCGTGGTGCGCGAGTACTGCGGCCACGGCATCGGCAAGAACTTCCACGAAGACCCGCAGATCCTGCACTACGGCCGCCCGGGCACCGGCGCCGAGATCAAGGCCGGCATGATCTTCACCATTGAGCCGATGATCAACGCCGGCAAGCGCGATATCCGCACCATGCCCGACCAGTGGACGGTCAAGACCCGCGACCGCAGCCTGTCGGCGCAGTGGGAGCACACCGTGCTGGTCACGGAAACCGGCTACGAGGTCCTCACGGTATCGGCCGGGAGCCCGGCGCCGCCGGCCTTTATCACCGATTCCGTCGCGGCCTGAGGTCGCACTGAAGCCAGGGGCGCCTGACCGGGCGCCTTTCTTTTTCCAGCCGTGCCCACCAATCCGCTCGCCGAGCCCGCCACCACCATGGACACCACGCCGGAACTGCTGCTTGCCGCGCGCGTGCGCGACCAGCTCAAAGCCGACAAGCAGGCGCTGTTTGCCGACTTCAACATCAGCGCCAATGTCGGCACGCTGATCACGCGGCTGCGCCGCGCCGTCGACGCCGGGCTGGTGGAAGCCTGGCGCGGCCTGGGGATGCCCGCGGGCGCGGCGCTGGTGGCGGTGGGCGGCTATGGCCGCGGCGAGCTGCTGCCGTACTCCGACGTCGACGTGCTGCTGTTGCTGCCCGCCGAGCCCGACCAGGACACCACCGGGCGCCTGGAGCGCTTTATCGGCCTGTGCTGGGACCTCGGGCTGGAGATCGGCTCTTCGGTGCGCACCGTGGACGATTGCACCCGCGAGTCGCGCCAGGACGTCACCATCCAGACCTCGCTACTGGAAGCGCGGCTGCTGACCGGCAGCCGCAAGCTGTTCGAGTCGATGCGTACGCGCTACCTCGCCGACCTGGACCCGGCCGCGTTCTTCCAGGCCAAGCTGCTGGAAATGCGCCAGCGCCACGCCAAGTACCAGGACACTCCCTACTCGCTCGAGCCCAACTGCAAGGAAAGCCCCGGCGGCCTGCGCGACCTGCAGGTGATCCTGTGGATGACCAAGGCGGCGGGCCTGGGCGACAGCTGGAAAGAACTGTTCGAGCGCGGCCTGCTGACGCAGCGCGAAGCGCAGGAGCTGGCGCGCAACGAGCGCCTGCTCAAGACCATCCGCGCGCGCCTGCACCTGGTGGCCGGCCGGCGCCAGGACGTGCTGGTATTCGACCTGCAGACCGCGCTGGCGGAGTCCTTCGGCTATCGCCAGACCACCAACAAGCGCGCCAGCGAACAACTGATGCGCCGCTACTACTGGGCGGCCAAGGCGGTCACGCAGCTCAACAGCGTGCTGCTGCTGAACATCGAGGCGATGCTGTTCCCGAGCGAGTCTCAGGTGACGCGCGTGCTCAACGAGCGCTTTGTCGAGCGCCAGGGCATGCTGGAGATCACCAGCGACGACATCTATGAACGCGACCCGCACGCGATCCTGGAAACCTTCCTGCTGTACCAGCGCACGCCCGGCGTGAAAGGCCTGTCGCCGCGCACGCTGCGCGGGCTGTACAACGCGCGCACCGTGATGAACGCGGGCTGGCGCAACGATCCGGAAAACCGCCGCCTGTTCCTGGCCATCATGCAGGAGCCGCAGGGCATCACGCATGCGCTGCGCCTGATGAACCAGACCAGCGTGCTGGGCCGTTACCTGATCAACTTCCGGCGCATCGTCGGCCAGATGCAGCACGACCTGTTCCACGTCTACACCGTGGACCAGCACATCCTGATGGTGGTGCGCAACATGCGCCGCTTCGCCATCGTCGAGCACACCCACGAGTTCCCGTTCTGCAGCCAGCTGATGGCCAGCTTCGACAAGCCGTGGGTGCTGTGGGTCGCAGCGCTGTTCCACGACATCGCCAAGGGCCGCGGCGGCGACCACTCGAAGCTTGGCACCGTGGATGCGCGCCGCTTCTGCAAGCAGCACGGCATTGCGCGCGAAGACGCCGACCTGGTCTGCTGGCTGGTCGAGCACCACCTGACCATGAGCCACGTGGCGCAGAAGCAGGATCTGACCGATCCCGACGTGATCCACGCCTTTGCCCGCGTGGTCGGCAGCGAACGCTACCTGACCGCGCTCTACCTGCTGACCGTGGCCGACATCCGCGGCACCAGCCCCAAGGTATGGAACGCGTGGAAGGGCAAGCTGCTGGAAGACCTGTACCACATCACGCTGCGCGTGCTCGGCGGCGCGCGCGTGGATTCGCATTCGCTGTGGTCGCAGCGCAAGGAGGACACCATCTCCGAGCTGCGCCTGAAGGCCTTCGACCCGGCGCTGGGCAAGTCCCTGTGGGCGCAGCTCGACGTGGCCTTCTTCCTGCGCCACGATTCGCACGATATCGCCTGGCTCACGCGCCACCTGTACAACAAGGTGGACAGCCCCACGCCGGTGGTCAAGGCACGCGTTTCCCCCGCCGGCGAAGGCCTGCAGGTGGCGGTCTATGTCAAGGACCAGCCCGACCTGTTCGCGCGCATCTGCGGCTACTTCGAGCGCAAGGCGTTCTCGATCCAGGACGCCAAGATCCACACCACGCGCCACGGCTACGCGCTGGACACGTTCCAGGTCACCGACCCCGGCATGGCCGGCGACGGCGGCAGCTACCGCGACATCATCGCGCTGGTCGAGCACGAACTGTGCGAGCGGCTGCGCCTGCAAGGCGCACTGCCCGAACCCACGCAGGGGCGGCTGTCGCGCCAGTCGCGCAGCTTCCCGATCAAGCCGCGCGTGGACCTGCGCCCCGACGAGCGCGGCCAGTATTACCTGCTGTCGCTGTCCGCCAACGACCGCACCGGCCTGCTGTACGCCATCGCCCGCGTACTGGCACGGCATCGCGTATCCGTCCACACGGCACGCATCAACACCCTGGGCGAACGCGTCGAAGACGTGTTCCTGGTCGACGGCAGCCGCCTGGCTGCCGACAACCGATTGCAGATTCAGCTTGAACAGGACTTGCTCGCCGCCCTCGCCATCTGAGGCGGGCGGGCAGCATCAACATATGACCGACAGCAATTCGCAGAAGCGCAAGACGCTAGGTATCAAGGCCGCCAGCGACACCGGCACGGCCGCGCGCAAGACCGGCACCCGCCCCGTGCGCGTGTCCGACCTGAACCGCAAGCGCGTGCAAGCCGTCTCCGAAGGCATCAAGCGCGCCCAGGAGCGCGCCGGCGGCAAGACCGGCGGCCGTCCGGCCCAGGGCGAAGCGCAGGCCGGCGCAGCCCAGCGCGCCGCGCCCCGCGCGCCGCGTCCCGCTGACGGCGAACGCCAGGCGCGTCCGCGCCGCTTCGGCGATGACGAAGGCCGTCCGCGCCGTTATGGCGACGACCGGGGCGAGGCACGTCCGCGCCGCTTCGAAGGCGGCGAAGCGCGCCCGCCACGCCGTTTTGGCGACGACGACAATCGCCCGCGCCGCACGGGCGATGACCGGGGTGAGGCACGCCCGCGCCGCTTCGAAGGCGGCGAAGCGCGCCCGCCGCGCCGTTTTGGCGACGACGACAACCGGCCGCGCCGCACGGGCGATGACCGGGGCGAGGCACGTCCGCGCCGTTTCGAAGGCGGCGAAGCGCGCCCGCCGCGCCGTTTCGAGGGCGGTGATTCGCGTCCGCCGCGCCGTGCTGGCGAGGACAACAACCGTCCCCGCCGTTTCGAAGGCGCCGAATCGCGTCCGCGCCGCGTTGGCGATGACGAGAACCGTCCCCGCCGCTTCGAAGGCACCGACTCGCGCCCGCGCCGCTATGGCGACGACGACAACCGTCCCCGCCGCTTCGAAGGCGCCGACTCGCGTCCGCGCCGTTATGGCGATGGCGATGGCGACCAGCGCCCGCGTCGCGCGCCGTCGGGCGAGCGCCGCCGTGAAGGCACCGCGCCGGCACGCCGCTTCAGCGACGCCGCCGACCGCATCCGCACCGCCGGCCCGGCACGCCAGCAGGCACCGGCCGCGCGCCAGGAAAAGCCCGCCCGCGCCGAGTCCAGCCACGACGACGGCCTGGTGCGCCTGTCCAAGCGCATGTCCGAACTGGGCCTGTGCTCGCGCCGCGAAGCCGACGAATGGATCCCGCACGGCTGGGTGCTGGTCGACGGCAAGCCCGTGACCGAACTGGGCAGCCGCATCCGCCCCGACGCCGAGATCGAGATCATGCAGGAAGCGCGCTCCGAACAGGGCGAGCGCGTCACGGTGCTGCTGAACAAGCCGGTGGGCTACGTCTCCGGCCAGGCCGAAGACGGCTACGAGCCGGCCGCGGTGCTGTTCACCCCCGAGAACCAGTGGGAAGGCGACCCCACGCGCAAGCGCTTTGCCCCGTGGCAACGCAAGAGCCTGGCCCCGGCGGGCCGCCTCGATATCGACTCAACCGGCCTGCTGGTGCTGACGCAGGACGGCCGCGTCGCGCGCGCGCTGATCGGCGAGGATTCGACCGTCGAGAAGGAATACCTGGTGCGCGTGGTCTGGCACTCGCCGCAGGGCGTGGTCGAGCGCAATATCAGCGCGGAATTCCCGGCCGATGATCTCGAACTGCTGCGCCACGGGCTGTCGCTGGATGGCGTGCCGCTCAAGCCGGCCAAGGTGAGCTGGCAGAACGAGGAGCAGCTGCGCTTCGTGCTGCGCGAAGGCCGCAAGCGCCAGATCCGCCGCATGTGCGAACAGGTCGGGCTGCAGGTGGTCGGCCTCAAGCGCGTGCGCATGGGGCGCGTGGTGCTGGGGGACCTGCCGCCGGGCAAGTGGCGGTTCCTGGGGCAGTTTGAGAAGTTCTGATTCCGGAATTTGCCGACACAAAAAAACCGGTCCTTGGGGACCGGTTTTTTTGCGCCTTGCGCGGGTTCGATACCACGCCGCACAGCTCGTCAATCGTCGCTATTTGGCGGCAGATCCGGAAACAACACCTCCGTAAACCCAAACTGCCTGAAGTCCTTGATCCGCATCGGATACAGAATGCCCTGCAGGTGGTCGCACTCGTGCTGCACCACCCGCGCATGGAAGCCTTCGGCCACGCGCTCGATGCGGTTGCCCATCAGGTCGTAGCCGCTGTACTTCAGCCGCAGGTGGCGCGGCACCACGCCGCGCAGGCCGGGGACTGACAGGCAGCCTTCCCAGCCGTCCTCCATCTCGTCGGACCCCATTTCCAGCGCCGGGTTGACCAGCACGGTCTTGGGCACGGTCGGCGCGTCCGGGTAGCGCGGGTTGCGGTCGAAGCCGAAGATCACCACCTGCAGGTCCACGCCGATCTGCGGCGCGGCCAGGCCGGCGCCGTTGGCGTGGTCCATGGTGTCGAACATGTCTTCGATCAGCGTGCGCAGCTCCGGCGTATTGAAGCGCTCCACCGGCCGCGCCACCTGCAGCAGGCGCGGATCGCCCATCTTGAGAATCTCACGGATCATGGTTGCTTCCCCGGTTATTCCTGTGCCGGCGCGGCGCCGGCTTCAGCCAGCAGCGCCAGCATGCCGGCCTCGTCCAGCACCGGCACGCCCAGCGCCTCGGCCTTGTCGAGCTTGCTGCCTGCCTCGGCGCCCGCGACCACGTAGTCGGTCTTCTTCGATACCGAACCCGCCACCTTGGCGCCGGCGGTTTCCAGCAGTTCCTTGGCGTCCTCGCGCGACATGGTGGGCAGCGTGCCGGTCAGCACGAAGGTCTTGCCCGACAGCGGCGCCGGGGCCTTGGCCACCGGCTCGCATTCCGCCCAGTGTACGCCTGCGGCGCGCAGTTGTTCGATGACCTCGACGTTGTGCGGCTCGGCAAAGAAGTGCGCGATCGACTGCGCCACCACCGGGCCGACATCGTTCACTTCCAGCAGCGCCGCTTCGTCGGCTGCCATCAGCGCATCCAGCTTGCCGAAGTGCCGGGCCAGGTCCTTGGCGGTCGCTTCGCCCACATGGCGGATGCCCAGCGCGAAGATAAAGCGGTTCATGGTGGTCTCGCGCGACGCGTCGATCGCCGCCACCAGGTTGGCCGCCGATTTGTCGGCCATGCGCTCCAGCGCGGCCAGCTTGGCCACGCCCAGCTTGAACAGATCCGCCGGCGTGCGCACGATGCCCTGGTCGACCAGCTGCTCGACCAGCTTGTCGCCCAGGCCTTCGATATCCATGGCGCGCCGCTGCGCGAAATGCAGCAGCGCCTGCTTGCGCTGCGCGGCGCAGATCAGGCCGCCGGTGCAGCGGGCGATGGCTTCGTCCTCGAGCTTCTCGATATGCGAGCCGCACACCGGGCAGGCAGTCGGCATCACGAACGCGCGCGCATCGTCGGGGCGGCGTTCGGTCACCACGGCGACCACTTCCGGGATCACGTCGCCGGCGCGGCGCACGATCACGGTGTCGCCGATATGCACATCCTTGCGGCGGATCTCGTCCTCGTTATGCAGCGTGGCATTGGTCACGGTCACGCCGCCGACGAAGACGGGCTTGAGCCGCGCCACCGGCGTGATCGCGCCGGTGCGGCCGACCTGGACTTCGATGTCCTCGACGATGGTGGTCATTTCCTGCGCCGGGAACTTGTGCGCCAACGCAAAGCGCGGCGCGCGCGAGACAAAGCCCAGGCGCTCCTGCTCGGCCAGTGCGTTGACCTTGTAGACCACGCCGTCGATGTCATACGGCAGCGCGTCGCGGCGCTGGCCGATATCGCGGTAGAAATCCAGCAGCCCCTGCGCGCCCTTCACCACCGCGCGGTCCTTGCACACCGGCAGGCCCAGCGCGGCAAAGCCGTCGAGCATGGCGCTGTGGGTGGGCGGACGGTCCACGCCCTGCAGCTCGCCCAGCCCGTAGGCGAAGAACGACAGCGGCCGCTTGGCGGTGATGCGCGGATCGAGCTGGCGCAGGCTGCCCGCGGCGGCGTTGCGCGGGTTGACGAAGGTCTTCTCGCCGGCCTCGGCCTGGCGTTCGTTGAGCTTGTCGAAGTCGCCGCGGTACATGAAGACTTCGCCCCGCACTTCAAGCACGGCGGGAGCCTGGCCGCGCAGCTTCAGCGGAATCGCCTTGATGGTGCGCACGTTGACCGTGACATCTTCGCCGGTCTCGCCGTCACCGCGGGTGGCGGCCTGCACCAGGCGGCCGTCCTCATAGCGCAGCGACATGGCCAGGCCGTCGAACTTCAGCTCGCAGGCGTATTCGACTGCGTCGGCGGCACTGAACAGGTCCTGCTCGCCGGCTGCGGGCGCGGTGCGGCCCAGGCCCTGCGCGCAACGGCGGTCGAAGTTCAGCACGTCGTCGTCGGCGAAGCCGTTGTTGAGCGACAGCATCGGCACGCGGTGGCGCACCGAGTCGAAGGCCGACAGCGGCTCGCCGCCCACGCGCTGGGTGGGCGAGTCCGGCGTCTGCAGTTCGGGATGCTCAAGCTCCAGCGCCTGCAGCTCGCTGAACAGCGCGTCGTACTCGGCGTCGGGAATGGTAGGCGCGTCCAGCACGTAGTACTGGTAGTTGTGGCGATCCAGCTCGTCGCGCAGCCAGGCCACGCGCTTGGCGGCGGCTTCGGGCGGCAAGGGGCCGGCGGGCGCGGAGGCATCTGCCTGCGCGCCGCGGTGTGTTGCGGTCATGGCAGGCTCCGGCTAGATGCTGAACAGGCGCTGCGCCACCAACGAACCGGCCGGCATGCCGCGCGCTTCCAGCTTGTTGTAGAGCGTTTCAAGCTGGCTGAAGATCGCGACGAACGAGGCCTCGGTCAGCGGCCGCATATTGTCGTCGACCAGCTGCGCGCCCATGCGCTGGGCCAGCGTGTGACCGTATTCGCACACGGTCTTGAACGGCTTGGCGGCCTGGTCGGCCACCGGCACGTCGAGCAGCAGCGTGATCTGGCGGCCGGCCTTGACGGTCAGGTCGTCGCGCAGGAAGTTGGTGTCGCCGAACTGCAGCGTGAACAGCGGACGCTGCACGCCCTCGGCATTGGCCTGGTAGCGGATAAAACGCGTGCCGTCGCGCGACAGCACCAGCCCGTCCTGCGTGGCCACGTTCTGCACGTACGCCGCCGACCACGGCGCGCCATCCGAGATCACGTTGACGCCCAACTGCACGTCGCAGCCGGCGGCAAAGCCGTCCAGCTCGCGCGCGTTGGCGACGGTCTCGCTCATGTCCGGCAGGTCGGCCGAAGCATCGAGCGACTCGGCCAGCGACTCCACCGCGGTGATGAACTCCGAGAATTCCAGCGCGTTGAGCGGGCCGCCGCGGTTGGCCAGCTGCACGCCGACCTGCAGGTCTTCGTACTGGTGGCCGGCGGTGACCGGCTCCCATGCATTGGCTTCGGTGCGGAGGCCCTCGATATGGACCTGCTTGGTGCCGGCGCGGCGCAGCCGGCCGGTCAGCGGCAGGATGCGGTCACCGGAGGCCTTGCGCTCCAGGTGCAGGGGCACGATGCAGTCGATCAGCGGATCGATCAGGGCCGGCGTGGGCTGGCCATCGGGCACGGCGGCCACCGGAGCCGCGGCCGGGGCGGGTGCAGGCGCGGGAACCGGGGCCGGAGTGGCCTCGGCTTCAGCCTCGTCCTCGGCGGCCTCGGCGGCCTCGGCATGCGTCGCGGCGGCCGCGACGGACACTTCCTCGGCGACGACTTCGTCGGCGTCCGCGGTGCTTGCGGCGGCCGCAGCGGCGGCAGCCGCATGGTTGCTGTCCGTCGCCACCGCGGCACCGGCCGTGGCCTGCGCCGGAGATAGCGTCGGCTCACGCCGCGGTGCCTGTTCGGCAGCGGCTTCGTGCAGGCGCGCGGCGGTTTCCGGCGCGGTGCCCGGCCCGACCACCGGCTCGCGCATCGGCGGCAGGTCGTCTTCAGGGCTGAGCTCGCGCGGTCGGCGCGCCTTGCGGATCTGCCACTGGTTGTAGCCGAACACCAGTACCACGAAAACCAGGCCCGCGACGATCAGCGCGGTCTGCAGGTCCATGTTCAGTTTCATGCTGCCTCCGCCATCGAAACCGCCGCGTCCATATCCACGGCCACGATACGCGAAACGCCCTGCTCCTGCATGGTCACGCCAATGAGTTGATGAGCCATTTCCATGGCAATCTTGTTATGTGAGATGAAAACGAATTGAGTCTTGTCCGACATGCGCGCCACCATATTGGCGTAGCGTTCGGTGTTGGCGTCGTCCAGCGGCGCGTCCACCTCGTCCAGCAGGCAGAACGGCGCCGGGTTGAGCTGGAACATGGCAAACACCAGCGCAATCGCGGTCAGCGCCTTCTCGCCGCCCGACAGCAGGTGGATGGTCGAGTTCTTCTTGCCCGGGGGCTGCGCCATCACCTGCACGCCGGCGTCGAGGATTTCCTCGCCGGTCATGATCAGGCGCGCCTGGCCGCCACCGAACAGCGACGGGAACAGCTCGCCGAAATGATGGTTGACCTGGTCGAAGGTGCCCTGCAGCAGCGCGCGGGTCTCCTGGTCGATCTTGGCGATCGCGTCTTCCAGCGTATTGATGGCGTCATTCAGGTCGGCCGACTGCGCATCGAGGAAGGTCTTGCGTTCGCGCGCCGCCGCCAGTTCGTCGAGCGCGGCCATGTTGACCGGGCCCAGCGCGTTGATGGCGTTGTTGATGCGCGTGACTTCGCCCTGCAGGTACGACGGCTTCAGGTCACCGGTCAGCTTGTCGGCCAGCGCGGCCTCATCCACCTCGGCCGCGGTCAGTTGCTCGCTGAACTGCTCCTGGTTCAGGCGCGCGGCCTGTTCCTTGAGCTGCAGTTCAGTGATGCGGTCGCGCAGCGGCTGCAGGCTGCGCTCGGCGGCCAGGCGCTGCTCGTCGTGCTGGCGCAGCTGTGCCGACAGCGCATCGAGTTCGGTGCGCGCGATGGTGAGCTTTTCTTCCTTCTCGGCGCGGCGCTCCAGCGCTTCCTGCAGGCCGGTGTGCGCGGTCTGCTCGTTGATGGTTTCCAGCTCGGCGCGGGCGTTTTCCAGCGACTCGGCGATGCGTTCGGCCTGGTCGGCGGCCACCTGGATATTGCGGCGCAGCTCGTCGATGCGGCTGGCCAGGTTGCGCTCGGCAAAGAGGGCTTCCTGCGCGGCGCGCTCGAAGTCACGCAGCTGGTGGCGCGCGCCCGAGAGCTTGCTGTCCAGCGCCTCGAAGGCCATCTGCTGGTCTTCGTGGGTGGCCTGCATCTCTGCCAGCGCGGCGTCGTGCTGCTCGAAGCTGGCTTCGGATTCGGCGCGGATGGCGCGCTGCTCCTCGGTCTGCGCGTTGATTTCGTCCAGCTCCTCGCGGATCTGGCCGCTGCGGGCGGAGTAGCGATCCATCGCCTGCGACAGCTTGAGCACGTCCATCTGCAACGCGTGCACGCGGCGGGTAGCCTGCTCGGCGCGCGCGCGGGCATCGCCCAGTCCCTGGCTGGCCTGGGTGTAGGCCGCTTCGGCACGCACCGCCTGGGTCTTGGCTTCGTCGGACAGCAGCAGCTGCGCGCGCGCCTGCTTCTGCAGGTTTTCGATTTCCTGCTCGCGCGCCAGCATGCCGGCCTGCTCGGAATCGGCGGCGTAGATCTGGATGGCGTTGCGGCCCACCAGGTGGCCCTCGGCCACGACGAACGACGCACCGTCAGGCAGCGTGTTGCGCGCGGCCAGCGCCTGCGCCATGTCGGTGGCGACATAGATATCGGCGAGCCAGTCCTGCATCACGGCGCGGATGCCGGGCTCGGTGATCTGCACCAGCGACATCAGCGGGCGCAGGCCGGCAGGCGTTTCCAGCGGGCGGGCGGCGGCCGGCGGCGAGTAGAACGCCAGCTTGGCCGGCGGCGCGTCGGACAGGAAGGCCTTGACCCAGTCCAGGTTCGACACTTCCAGCGCGGCCAGCTTTTCGCGCAGCACGGATTCGAGCGCGTTTTCCCAGCCCGGCTCGATATGGACCTTCTTCCACAGGCGCGGCAGCTCGGCCAGCTCATGCTTGGCCAGCCACGGCTGCACCTTGCCGTCGGTCTGCACATTCTCCTGCAGCTGGCGCAGCGCCGACAGGCGCGCCTCCAGCGTGGCGATGGCGGAGGCTTCGCTGTGCACGCGCGCCTGCGCGGCGCGGCGCGCTTCATCCAGGCGCGGCACGCTCTCTTCCGCATCGGCCAGCACGCCCTGGGCTTCCTCGACCAGCGCTTCCTGCTCGGCGAGTTCGGCGCGGGCCTGCTCCAGGCGGGTCTCGTCGGGACGGTCCAGGCCCTTTTCTTCCGCCGACAGGCGTTCGCGGCGCTGTTCCAGCTGCTGCAGCATCTGGTCGGCGCTGCGCTGCTGCGCGGCTTCGAGCTTCAGGGCCTGCTCGGCCTGCATGATGCCTGCGCGCTGCTCGTTGAGCAGTTGCTGCGCGTCGCGCCATTGCGCTTCCAGCGTCGGCAGTTCGTCGTTCTTGTGGGCGACGGCTTCCTGCGCCTCGACCGTGCGGCCTTCGGCCACGGCCAGGTTTTCCTCGGCCTGCGCCAGCTCGTCGGTGGCCTGCTCGGCCTTGCCCTGCCACTGCTCGCGCTGCCCGGTCAGCGCGGCGATCTGGGCCTGCACGCGGTTGCGCGATTCCACCACGTAGCGGATCTCGGCTTCGAGCTTGCTGACTTCGGCATTGGCCTCATACAGCGCGCCCTGCGCGGCGTGCATGCCATCGGACGCCCCATAATGCGCGGCGCGCATGGTTTCGAGTTCTGCCTCGACATGGCGCAGCTGCGCAGTCTGCGCTTCCAGGTCGATCTGGGCCTGCTCGATGGCGCGCTGGTGGCGTTCCTGCTCTTGCTGGGCCTCGCGCTTGCGCAGCAGCCACAGCAGGTGCTGCTTCTCTTCGCCATCGGCATGCAGCGTCTTGAAGCGCTGCGCCACCTCGGCCTGGCCTTCCAGTTTCTCGAGGTTGCTGCCGAGTTCGCGCAGGATGTCTTCGACGCGAGTCAGGTTTTCGCGCGTGTCGGACAGGCGGTTTTCGGTCTCGCGGCGGCGTTCCTTGTACTTGGACACGCCCGCGGCTTCCTCCAGGAAGATGCGCATGTCATCGGGCTTGGCCTCGATGATGCGCGAGATCATGCCCTGCCCGATGATGGCGTAGGCGCGGGGCCCCAGGCCTGTGCCCAGGAAGATGTCCTGGATGTCGCGCCGGCGCACCGGCTGGTTGTTGATGTAATAGGACGAAGTGCCGTCGCGGGTCAGCACGCGCTTGACCGCGACTTCGGCGTACTGGCTCCACTGGCCGGCGGCGCGGCCCTCGGCGTTGTCGAACACCAGTTCGACACTCGCCCGGCCGGCCTGCTTGCGCGCGGTAGAGCCGTTGAAGATGACGTCCTGCATGGATTCGCCACGCAGCTCTGACGCACGTGACTCACCCAGCACCCAGCGCACCGCATCGATGATGTTCGATTTGCCGCAGCCGTTGGGCCCTACGATGCCGACCAGTTGGCCGGGCACTTGAAAATTGGTGGGATCGACAAATGACTTGAAGCCCGCCAGCTTGATCGAGGATAGTCGCACGGTTTCTCGTGTGGTATCGGCCACTCCGGCATGGAACCCGGGGTCGGCCTGGTATCGGGGCTATTGCACTGTTCAGAAAGCCGGGCTGCGCGGGAGCCGGCGCGGCGTGACGCCAGCACCTCAAAATACCCCTCGGGCCCGAGAATTGGGGCTAATCATACCATCGCAGATGCCTTCGCCGGCCCGTTTGGCAGTCGCCCCGGCGTCCTATCCCATGGCCGATTTCCCTTGCTATTCCGCCCCTTACAGGCGTTTCCGCAAGCACTTTGGCAGGCGCCGCAGGCGCTGTCAGCCATCGTTGCCGGCCAATCGCCGGGAAACTAATTAGGGTAAATGCTAGTCTCTGATCTGTCGGCGTGACTCCGGATGCGCTCCGGGCCACACGCCCATGAACGCCCCTCGCAGCCTTTGGCCAACCAGGAGGACAGAGCATGAGTGAACCGTCAACGGCCGCCCGGCCGTGGTCTGTCAGCGACATCAACTACCAGGCGATCGACGTGGAACGCGTACGCGGCGACCGCGATCTGTTCTACCTGCTGGTGTCAGCCTCGTTTATCGAGAGCGGATCCGACACCTATGCAGGCAACCTTGCCACCTATTACGCCCGTGTGCCCGACGCGGCCGACTGGCTTGCCGAGCACTGGGAAGCCGAGGAACTGCAGCACGGGCTGGCGCTGCGGCGCTATGTCGAGCATGTCTGGCCGGAATTCGACTGGGAGCGCGGCTATGCACGCTTCTTCGACGAGTACAGCAAGACCTGCTCGATCGACCAGTTCGAGCCGACCGAGGGCCTGGAAATGGCGGCCCGCTGCGTGGTGGAAACCGGCACCGCCGCCTACTACCGCGCGCTGGAACAGGCCAGCGACGAACCGGTGCTGCGCGACCTGACGCGCCGCATCTCCAACGACGAGGTGCGGCACTACAAGCACTTCTACCAGTACTTCAACCGCTTTGCGGCATCCGAGCGGCTGGGCCGGCTGCGCGTGCTGGGTGCGCTGGCGCGCCGGCTGCTGGAGATCAAGAACGAGGACGCCGCGATCGCGCTGCGCAATGTGCTGCGCATGGAGCGCGGTGTGGAAGCGGTGTCAGAAGCCGAGGTGCGCGCGCTCAATGCGCGCGTGTCCGGGGTGATCCGGCGCAACCTCCCCATCGAAATGACCGTGAAGATGCTGCTGCGGCCGCTGCACCTGCATCGCGGCGTGGAGCGCGCGGTGCGGACGCCATTGGTGGCAGTGGTGTCGCGGGTCATGCTGCACTGAAACACCCGCCGGCCCAGTCAGTGACATGCCGCTGCCTCGGCGCCCGCTGCGGCCGGCGCCGGCGCGCGGCTGCGGTGCACCAGTCCCGACAAGGCGCCGGCGGCGATGATGCAGAGGCCGCCGGCCGCTTCCTTCCAGCTCAGCACCTCGGTCGCCAGCCACCACGAAGACAGCGCTGCGATGACGATTTCGAACAGCATCAGCAGCGACACGCGGTTGGCCGGCAGCCGCTGCAGCCCGTATTGCACCACCGAGTTGCTGACCACCAGCACCGCCGCCAGGCCCAGCACCAGCATGCCCACGCTGACCTGCGCGCCCGCGACGATGGTCACCGACGGGCCATCGAGCAGCAGCGCGGCCGGCACGCCCACCACCGTGCAGCCCAGGTAGACCACCACCGTGCGCACGCGTGCGTCCATGTCCGGGAAGCGCTGGCCGGCGCGGCGCGACAGCACATTGTTGACGGCAAAGCCCATGCCGCCGATCAGGCCCGACCATTCGGCGGCGGAACCCGGCAGCGGCACGCCGACCTCGGGCGTCCACAGCATCAGCCCGGCGCCGAACAGGGCCAGCGCCACCAGCGACAGCCCCGCCGCCGACAGCCGCTCGCCCAGGAACAGCCGGGCAAACAGCGCGGTCCAGACCGGGGTCAGGTAGAACAGCAGCAGCACGCGCATCACATGGCCGTTGACGCTGCCCCAGACGAAGCCGGCGTTGGTCACGCCCGCCGCCAGCCCGATCGCGACGAACAGCCAGTGCGGGCGCAGGCCGGCCAGGTGCCGGCGGAAGGCCAGCAGCGACAGCACCGCCGCGACCGAGCTGACCAGCGCCGCGGCGTGCATGCCGCCCAGGCCCCAGCCCGCCAGCATGCGATACGGGAACCAGGCGATGCCCCAGACCGAGGCGCCGATCAGGATGGAAAGCGATGCCTTGACCGCATGGCGGTCGGCCGGCGCATGCTGCGCCGCAACAGTATTTGTGCTCATAAAGGGAATCAGTGCGAGGCGAGCCGGGCCGCTGGCCGGTGACAGGCAGGCGGCGTCCGGACGGCGCCGGCGGCATCACCAGGGCGTGATGCCCGCCATCCGTGCTCGTGGCCGGCCGCGCGGGCCGGGCCGGCGCACGGAAACCCGCGCCGTTCCTCTATAATGCGTCGTTTTAACCGGCCCCGACTGACACTGTGAATCCGCGCCTCGACCTGCTCCAGCCCTACCCGTTCGAGAAACTGCGGGTGCTCTTTGCGCAGGTAAAGCCTGCCGACAAGCCGGCCATCAGCTTTGGCATCGGTGAGCCCAAGCATCCGACGCCTGAATTCATCAAGCAAGCGCTGGCAGAGTCGCTCGCGGGGCTGGCGAATTATCCCACAACGGCAGGTTCCGAGGCACTACGGCAGTGCATCGCCAGCTGGCTGGAACGCCGCTACGGCCTGCCCAAGGTCAACGCCGCCACCGAAGTGCTGCCGGTGACCGGCTCGCGCGAGGCGCTGTTCGCCTTTGCCCAGACCGTGGTCGACGGCACCCGCCCGGGCGCGCTGGTGCTGTGCCCCAACCCGTTCTACCAGATCTACGAAGGCGCGGCGCTGCTGGCCGGCGCCACCCCGGTATTCGCCAACAGCGACCCGGCGCGCAACTTCGCCCCGGCCTTCGACCGCATCGCCGGCGAGGTCTGGCAGAAGGTGCAACTGCTGTTTGTGTGCACGCCCGGCAACCCGACCGGCGCGGTGCTGTCGCTGGAAGACTGGAAGCAGCTGTTTGCGCTGTCGGACCGCTACGGCTTTGTGATCGCCTCGGACGAGTGCTACTCGGAAATCTATTTCGACGAGGGGCGCGCCCCGCTGGGTGCGCTGGAAGCCGCGCACAAGCTGGGCCGCGGCCTTGACCGGCTGGTGATGTTCTCGAGCCTGTCCAAGCGCTCCAACGTGCCGGGCCTGCGCTCGGGCTTCGTCGCCGGCGACGCCGCACTGCTGAAGAAATTCCTGCTATACCGTACCTACCACGGCGGCGCCATGAACCCCGCGGTGCAGAGCGCCAGCATCGCCGCCTGGAACGATGAATCGCATGTGCGCGAGAACCGCGCCGCCTACGTGCGCAAGTTCAGCGAAGTCACGCCGATGCTGGCCGAGGTGCTGGACGTGGCGCTGCCCGATGCCGGCTTCTACCTGTGGGCCGATGTCTGGCGCACCGGCCTCACCGATACCGAATTCGCCGCGCGCCTGCTGGCCGAGCAGAATGTGACCGTGCTGCCCGGCAGCTACCTGGCGCGCGAAGCCGACGGCATCAACCCGGGGGCGAACCGCGTGCGCATGGCGCTGGTGGCGACGCCGGAGGAATGCCTGGAAGGCGCGCGCCGGATCGTGGAATTCTGCAAATCGCTGGCCTGAGGCCTGATTGTCCAATTGTGTTCTCCCTCTCCCCTCAAGGGGAGAGGGTCGGGGTGAGGGGTGGTTTAGCAAGGCACCACGCCCGTAGAACCGCCCACCCTCACCCCCTGCCCCTCTCCCGCAAGCGGGAGAGGGGAGCAAACAAGAGGTCGAGGCTGAGACTCGACGACCGAACATCAACATCAACCCTGAGAAGCCAAACATGACGCAAGCTCTGCAAGCCCTGATCGACCAGGCCTGGGAAGACCGCACCAGCCTGTCGCCCAAGTCCGCCCCCAACGACATCCGCGAAGCCGTCGCCAACGTCATCAGCCAGCTGGATGCCGGCGCGCTGCGCGTGGCCGAGAAGCAAGGCAAGGACTGGATCGTCAACCAGTGGATCAAGAAGGCCGTGCTGCTGTCGTTCCGCCTGGAAGACAACGCCCCGATGAGCGCCGGCGGCTTTGCCCAGTTCTACGACAAGGTGCCGACCAAGTTCGCCAACTGGAGCGCCGACGACTTCGCCAAGGCTGGCTTCCGCGTGGTGCCGCCGGCCGTGGCCCGCCGCGGCTCGTTCATCGCCAAGAACGCGGTGCTGATGCCGTCGTACGTCAACATCGGCGCCTACGTCGATGAAGGCACCATGGTCGACACCTGGGCCACGGTCGGTTCGTGCGCGCAGATCGGCAAGAACGTGCACCTGTCGGGCGGCGTGGGCATCGGCGGCGTGCTGGAGCCGCTGCAGGCCAACCCGGTGATCATCGAAGACAACTGCTTTATCGGCGCGCGCTCGGAAGTGGTCGAAGGCGTGATCGTGGAAGAGAACTCGGTGATCTCGATGGGCGTGTACCTGGGCCAGTCGACCAAGATCTACGACCGCGAAACCGGCGAGATCCACTATGGCCGCGTGCCGGCCGGCTCGGTGGTGGTGGCGGGCAACCTGCCGTCCAAGGACGGCAAGTACAGCCTGTACTGCGCCGTGATCGTGAAGAAGGTCGACGCGCAGACCCGCGCCAAGACCAGCCTGAACGACCTGCTGCGCGGCGACTGAGCGCGCCTGGCGCAGCCCGCAACGGCTGCGCCGCCCCGCCCCGGGGCCCGGCCCCGGGGCAGTATTTCCGTTGTCACCCCGCCTGGCCAGGCTGAACATGCATTCCCTCCGCAAGCGACTCATGGCCCTGGATCCCACCACCGTCAGTACCGTGCTCTCCCTGCTTCCCACCATTCTCGAGCAGGCCAACAAGACCATCGAGAAACTGAAGAAGAACAAGCGCAAGGACGGCACGCCGGAAGGCGCGGTGGCCGACACGCGCGATCCCGCCGCCCGCATCGCCGAGCTGGAAGCCGCTGCCGTGCAGCAGGCCGAGGCCGTCAAGCTGCTGGCCGAGCAACATGCCATCACCATCGACGCGCTGCGCAAGGAAGCCGCCCGGCTGGACCGCCGCCTGCGCCTGATGACCGCGGTGGCCATGGGCGGCGTGGCGCTGGGCCTGGGCGGCCTGGTGATCGCGCTGAACCTGCTGTTCCGCTGAATCCAATCCATCAAGACTAGCCATGACCGTCCTGCTCTACGGCATTCCCAACTGCGATACCGTCAAGAAAGCCCGCACCTGGCTGGATGCCAACGGCGTGGCCTACAGCTTCCACGACTTCAAGAAGCAGGGCGTGGATGAAGCCATGCTGCGCGGCTGGCTGAAGCATGTACCGCTGGCCACGCTGCTCAACCGCAAGGGCACCACCTGGCGCGCGCTGTCGGACGCCGACAAGGCCCGCGCCGAGCAGGAAGCCGGCGCAATCGCGCTGATGCAGCAAAGCCCGTCGCTGATCAAGCGCCCGGTGCTGGCCCACGATGGCAAGGTGATGGTCGGCTTCTCCGCCGACCAGTACGCCGGCCAGTTCTGATTTCCATTTCCGTAGTCCGATGACCGCCACCCTCGCCCTTACCGAAGACCTGATCCGCCGCCGCTCCGTCACGCCCGCCGACGAAGGCTGCCAGGCCATCCTGGAAACCCGCCTGAAGGCGCTCGGCTTCGACTGCGAAGCGCTCGTCAGCGGCCCCGACGATTTCCGCGTGACCAACCTGTGGGCGGTCAGGCGCGGCACGCAGGGCAAGGACGGCAAGCTGCTGGTCTTTGCCGGCCATACCGACGTGGTGCCGACCGGCCCGCTGGAGCAATGGCATTCGGACCCGTTCGCGCCGACGCACCGCGACGGCAAGCTGTACGGCCGCGGCGCCGCCGACATGAAGACCTCGATCGCCGGCTTCGTGGTGGCGGTGGAAGAGTTCGTCAAGGCGCACCCCGCGCATGCCGGCTCGATCGCCTTCCTGATCACCAGCGACGAGGAAGGCCCGGCGCACGACGGCACCATCAAGGTGGTCGAGGCCCTGTCCGCGCGCGGCGAGCGCCTGGACTACTGCGTGATCGGCGAGCCGACCTCGGTCGACACGCTCGGCGACATGGTCAAGAACGGCCGCCGCGGCTCGCTCTCGGGCAAGCTCACGGTCAAGGGCATCCAGTGCCATATCGCCTACCCGCACCTGGGCCGCAACCCGATCCATGAAGCCGCGCCGGCGCTGGCCGAGCTGGCCGCCGAGGTCTGGGACCAGGGCAACGAGTACTTCCCGCCGACCAGCTGGCAGATGTCGAACATCCACGGCGGCACCGGCGCCACCAACGTGATCCCGGGCCACGTCACCATCGACTTCAATTTCCGCTTCTCGACCGCCAGCACGCCCGAAGGCCTGAAGGCGCGCGTGCATGCGATCCTGGACCGCCACCAGCTGGAATACGCGCTGGACTGGACCCTGGGCGGCGAGCCCTTCCTGACCCCGCGCGGCGAGCTGTCCGACGCGCTGTCGTCGGCGATCGAGGCCGAGACCGGCGTCAAGACCGAGCTGTCGACCACCGGCGGCACCTCGGACGGGCGCTTTATTGCCAAGATCTGCCCGCAGGTGATCGAGTTCGGGCCGCCCAACGCCAGCATCCACAAGATCGACGAGCACGTTGAAGTGCGCTTCATCGAGCCGCTGAAGAACGTTTACCGCGGCGTGCTGGAACGTCTCGTCGCCTGATTTTTTCGCCGGAAGACACCCATACATGGCAACGCCCTCTCCCCTGCGCACCGTGCGCGACCTGCTGCGTCTCGCAGTCTCGCGCTTTACCGCCGCGCGCCTGTCCTTCGGCCACGGCAGCGCCAATGCCTATGACGAAGCCGCCTACCTGGTGCTGCATACGCTGAACCTGCCGCTCGACACGCTCGACCCCTTCCTGGACGCGCGCCTGCTGCCCGAGGAAGTCGATGCCGTGCTCAAGGTCATCGAGCGCCGCGTCAATGAGCGCGTGCCGGCCGCCTACATCACGCACGAGGCCTTTATGCACGGCCTGCGCTTCTACGTCGATTCACGCGTGATCGTGCCGCGCAGCTTTATCGGCGAACTGCTGCAGGACGGGCTGGAGCCGTGGGTCGGCGAGACCGACAGCATCGGCCCGGTGCTGGAGCTGTGCACCGGTTCCGGCTGCCTGCCGATCGTGGCCGCGCACGTGTGGCCGAACGCGAAGATCGACGCCGTCGACATCTCGCCCGACGCACTCGCCGTGGCGCGCCGCAACGTGGCCGACTACAAGATGGACGACCGCATCCGGCTGTATGAGGGCGACCTGTACGCGCCGCTGCCGCACGGCGCCACCTACGACGTGATCCTGACCAACCCGCCCTACGTCAACGAAGGCTCGATGCAGGCGCTGCCGCCGGAATACCTGGCCGAGCCGCGCATCGCCCTGGCCGGCGGCGACGACGGCATGGACGTGGTGCGCCGGATCGTCGCCGGCGCCAAGGCGCACCTGAATCCGGGCGGCGTGCTGGTGGTGGAGATCGGCAACGAGCACGCCAACGTGGAAGCCGCGTTCCCTGAACTGGAAATCGTCTGGCTGCCGGTCAGTGCTGGGGATGAGCAGGTGTTTTTGCTGACGTATGACGCGCTGCCGGGGTAACTGATCTGGGCCATTGTTTGCTCCCCTCTCCCGCTTGCGGGAGAGGGGCTGGGGGAGAGGGCAGGAGCTTCCGGATGCGTGGCGCCTTGCTAGACCACCCCTCTCCCCAACCCTCGCCCGCTGAGGGGAGAGGGACCCGGCCTGTGGCCTGTGATGCCACGCCGCCTTGGACCAGCCACTCAACTGCCAGCACGCGCAAACTGGGCGAACACCGGCCATCCCCCGGCCATGAATACCGCGCCCGCCCTACACTCGCTACAGATACCACCTCAGTTCCTGAAGTACCCGCCAGGGCATTCCACCCCAACCATTAGCGCCTTCGCCCCGCAGCCAGTGCGGCGGCAAGGCCTGAAGCCGTGACCCCCAGCAACACCCGCCTCCCCGCATCGCCCGACGCCCTGCCCGCCCATGCCCCGGCAGCGCACGCCGCGCGCGGTATCGCCCTGCTGACGTTCGCCTTTGCGCTCAGCCAGTTCTTCCGCTCCTGCCTGGCGGTGATGGCGCCCGAACTGCAGCATGATTTCGGGCTGTCGCCGGCGGGCTTTGGCGCACTGTCTTCGTCGTTCTTCCTGGCCTTTGCCGTGGCGCAGATCCCGGTGGGCATTGCCTTCGACCGCTACGGCGTGGGCCGGCCGACCGCGCTGCTGCTGGCGGTGGGCGCGGTGTCGTCGATCCTGTTCGTGCTGGCGCCCAACGGCGCGGCCGCCACGCTGGCGCAGGTAGGGCTGGGGCTGGCATGCGCGCCGGTCTTCATGGGCCTGCTGCATTTCGCCTCCGAGCAGCTGTCCGAGCGCGACTACACCCGCGTGGTCAGCCGCTCCAATGCCATGGGCATGATCGGCGCGCTGTGTGCCACGGCGCCGCTGGGCTGGGCCATCTCGCTGATCGGCTGGCGCCCGTCGATGGCGGTATCGGCCCTGGGCATGGTCGCGGCCTGCTATGGCGTGTGGCGCTTCGTGCGCGACCAGGGCCATGCCGAGGCCCGCAGCGCGTCGTGGCCGGCGATGCTGTCGGAAAGCCTGCAGCTGCTGAAGCTGGCGCCGCTGTGGACGCTGATTCCGCTGTGCGTGGCGATGTCCGCCGGCACCGCCTTCCGCAATGCCTGGAGCGGCCCCTACCTGGCCGACGTGTTCGGGCTGGGCTCGGCGCCGCGCGGGGTGGCGCTGGCGCTGCTGAGCCTGGCCGGCTTCCTGACCGCCTTCCTGCTGCCGGTGCTGGTCCGCCGCAACACGCTCAAGACCGCCATCGCCGGCTGGTCGTGCTTTGCCATGTCGGGCTCGTTCCTGCTGGCGCTATGGCCGGACAGCGGCATCGGCTACGGCGTGGCGATGATGGCGCTGCTGTCGACCATCGGCATGCTGCACCCGCTGGTGATGGCGCAGGGCCGCGGGCTGATCACGCCGTCGCGGCGCGGGCGCGGGCTGGGCCTGCTCAACACCTTTGTGTTCCTGGGATCGGCGCTGACGTCATGGGGCTACGGGCTGATCGCCAATGCCGGCCATGTGCGCGGCTGGCCGCTGCCTTCCACCTATGCGGCGATCTTCCTGTCCGCGGGCCTGCTGATTGCCGCCGCGCTGGTGCCCTACTTCTTCAGCCAGCCGCATCCCACCAGTCATTAGCCAGACTCAGGCCGCCGCAAGCGCCCTGACCATGTCGGCGATGATGGTGAAGCGGATCACGCGCAGGCAGGCCAGTTCGCCGGCAAACCCGCCGGTGAGCGCCGGGCGCTCCCGCGCCATGGCCGCGTTCTGTTGCTCGGCCTGCTCGTAGAGCGCCTGCGCGGCCGCCCCGATGCCGCGCAGCATGGCGTCCAGCCGCCGCTCGGCGGTCACGCCGGTCAGGCCCAGCGCGCGCCCTGCCTCCAGCACCAGCGCGCGCGAGAAATCGCTGTAGAACTCCACCCCCAGCACCGGCCAGGCAAAGCGGTGCGCCTGCGGCCAGCCGGTCTTGTCATAGGTGCGGGTGGCGTAAGCCGCCTCGCTGAGCAGGTCGTAGAACGGCGCCAGCGCAATGCCGGCATCGGACACCAGGAAGCTCAGGTTCTTCAGGTGCACGTCCGAATTGCCCACCAGGATGTTGAACACCAGCCAGTCGAACAGCCGTGCCCGCGCCACCGCCGGCGCGCGGCACAGCGTTGCCAGCTGCGCCAGCCGCTCGACGCTGCCCTGGTCGTACTTGAAGGTGCGCGGCAGGTTCAGCAGCTGGCAGGCATCGATCGCATGCAGCCGCTGCCACTGCCCTTGCTGCGTAAGATGGCGATCGAAACGGTCGATCAGGTAGACCGGCGACGGCACATAGCGCCGGTGCACCGGCGGCACCTCCAGCTTCAGCCGCGCGGCCAGCGACATCACGAACCACTCGTTGATGACCGAATGCGGATAGATCTCCTGCATCTGGCGGGTCGGCTTCAGGATATGCGTGGACGGCGTATCCGCGCCGGGCTCGAACAGCGCGCCGTCCCGCAGCACCACCGCCAGCTTGTGCTGGGCACCGGCCAGCGACATGCGCTTGACCGCGCCATGTGTAAGCGGCACGCTGGGCAGGCTGTGGATGCGGGCGTCGAGCGCGGCGTCGCTCAAGGGGCGCAGGGCCGGCGCGGTGGCGGGCCCGCGGCCGGGCGGCAGCAGCGTCAGCGAGCCCGCCGATTCCGCCCCATAGTGGGCCAGCAGGGCAAAGGCATCGGCCTCGTTGCGGATGCTGGCATCGCGTGCCAGCAGCGCACGCTGGCCGTCCTCGGGCAGCAGGTTGTCGAAGTACCACTGCACCGGCCGCAGCGTGCTGCCATCGGCGAGCGCCTCCGGCTGCAGCGGCAGCGCCGGGCTCAGGGCGAAGGCGTGCGGGTTGCCCAGCCACGCCGCGTCATAGCGGAACGACCAGGCATCGCTGGCCTCATGCAGCTCGCCCACCGGCGTACCGTTGATGCTGGCGACCAGTACGCGCTCAGCCATGCTGGCCGCCTCCCTTGACCGCTGCGCGCCGGTTGCGGCTGCGCGCCTGGCGTTGCCTGAGCTTGGCAAGTTCAGCCGCTACCAGCGGGGCCGCTGCCTCCGGCATATCCACCACCACGCGCAGGCCAAGCCCTTCCAGCACCTGGAACAGCTTGCCCCACTGGATGCCTTCGGCGCCGTTCTCTACGCGCACCATGAAGTTCTCGCTGACGCCGATGGCGCCTGCGGCATCGTCCTGGCGCAGGCCTTGCGCCTTGCGGGCAGCGCGTACGAAGGCGCCGATATCGCCGGGTTCGGTGAGGGTCACTGGCACAAAAATCTCCTTGATTGCAAAGACTTTAGTGTTTCCAGGCGGGAAAATCAAGAAATCTCCCTGATTGCAAAGATTCTAGCCTCTGGACACGGCCAACCGGAAAAATCTCCTCATTCACAAAGATTATTGCAGGCCGCCCTACCGCTTCGCCTGCAAAAAGCCAGACTTATCGATTTAAGAATTCCGCTGGCGCGCTTACGCCTTTACCGTTTGTGACACCAACATCCCAGCCCGACCTGGCGACAAGGGACAACGGCTGCGCCCGCGGCCGGCATAACGAGGAGACAAGCTGATGGCATCCCTGATCGCATCCCGCCGCCGCGCCTGGGGCCGCCGCGCATGGCTGGCCGGCATGCTGGCCACCGCGGCCGCAACCGCCTTGCCGTCCGGCGCCAGCGCCGAGACCTGGCCATCGCGCCCGATCCAGCTGCTGATCCCCTACCCGCCGGGCGGCAGCGCCGACCTGTTGGCCCGCCCGGTCGCAGCCAGGCTGCAGGAGCGCCTGGGCCAGCCCGTGGTGCTGGACTACCGGCCCGGCGCCGGCGGCACCATCGCCAGCCAGGCGCTGGCCCGGGCCAAGCCCGACGGCTACACCCTGATCATGGTGCTGGCCGCCCATGCCATCAATGCCAGCCTGTATCCGAAGCTGCCCTATGACACGCGCAAGGACTTCGCGCCGGTCTCGCTGGTGGCCAACCTGCCGATGATCCTGGCCGGGAGCCCCTCGCTGCAGGCCACCAACGTGAAAGAGCTGATTGCCGAGGCCAAGGCCGCGCCCGGCAAGCTGACCTTCGCCTCGGCCGGCAACGGCAATACCGGCCACCTGGCGGGCGAACTGTTCGATTCGGTCGCGGGTATCAAGATGACCCACGTTCCGTACAAAGGCAGCGCTCAGGTGGTGACGGCAATGCTGTCGGGCGAGGTCCAGCTGACCTTCGACAGCATCTCCACCACCCTGCCGCATGTGAAGAGCGGCAAGCTGCGCGCACTGGCCGTGACCGGCAGCCAGCGCGCCGCGGTCGCGCCCGAGGTGCCGACGCTGGCCGAGGCCGGCGTGCCGGGCATCAGCATCACCGGCTGGTACGCGATGCTGGCACCGGCCGGCACGCCGCAGCCCGTGATCGACCGGCTCAGCACCGAGATTGCCACGGTGCTGCGCCAGCCCGAACTGAAGGCGACGCTGGCCGCCAACGGCTATGAGCCGGTGGGCTCGACGCCCGCCGCGCTGCGCACCCATATCGACGCCGAGATCAACCGCTGGAGCAAGGTGGTGAAGGACTCCGGCGCACAGATCCAGTAAGCCTGCTTCGCTCCATCATTGCTCATCGGGCGCCGCCAGGCCGGCGTCCGCATTCCCTTGCCGAACATGATCCAACCGACCCCGCTCCAACGCCCCTTTACCACCATGTCCGTGCTCGTGCGCGAGCACGCCACGCAGCGCCCCACGCAGCGCGCCCTGATGCATGGCGAGCGCGTGCTCGACTATGCCGGCCTCGATGCCGCCATGGACCGCATTGCCGCGGCGCTGGCCCGCGACGGCGTGCGCCCCGGCGAGGCCATCGCCATCTGCGCGTCGTCCTCGATCGAATACGCCGCGGTGTACCTGGGCGCGGTGCGCGCCGGCGTAGTGGTGGCGCCGCTGGCACCGTCATCCACGCCGGACAGCCTGGCCGGCATGGTTGCCGACGCGGGCGCGCGCATCCTGTTCACGGACGCCAGCGTGGCCGACGTGCTGCAACCGGTGCGCGACCAGCTGGCCGCCACGCCCATCGTCACGCTGGACGGCAGCGACGCAGGCCAGCCGTACCAGGCCTGGCTGGCACCCGCCGGCACACCGGTGACCGAGCCCGTGATCCGCCCGGAGATGCCGCTCAACATCATCTATTCCTCGGGCACCACCGGCACCCCCAAGGGCATCGTGCAGTCGCACGGCATGCGCTGGGCCCATGTGTCGCGCGGCGCCGCCACCGGCTACGGCACGCATGCCATCACGCTGCTGTCGACGCCGCTGTACTCCAACACCACGCTGGCCAGCTTCTTCCCGACCATCGGCCTGGGCGGCACGGCGATCCTGATGGCCAAGTTCGATGCGGGCCAGTACCTGGCGCTGGCGCAGCAGCACCGCGCCACGCACACCATGCTGGTGCCGGTGCAGTACCAGCGGCTGCTGGCGCATCCGGAGTTCGACCGCCATGACCTGTCGTCCTTCCAGCAGAAGTTCTGCACCAGCGCGCCGTTCAGCCCCGCCCTGAAGGCCGAAGTGCTGCGGCGCTGGCCGGGCGCACTGACCGAGCTGTACGGCATGACCGAAGGCGGCGGCGGCTGCCTGCTGTTCGCCGACCAGTTCCCCGACAAGCTGCATACCGTGGGGCGCCCCGCCACCGGTGCCGACGTGCGCATCATCGACGACGAGGGCCGCGAGCTGCCGCCCGGCAGCACCGGGGAAGTGGTGGGCCGCTCGGCGGCGATGATGAACGGCTACCACAACCAGCCGGAAAAAACCGCCGAGACCGAGTGGCACGACGCGCAGGGCCAGCGCTTTATCCGCACCGGCGACATCGGCCGCTTTGACGAAGACGGCTTCCTGGTGCTGATGGACCGCAAGAAGGACATGATCATCTCGGGCGGCTTCAACATCTACCCGAGCGATCTCGAGGCGGTGGTGCGCGAACACCCGGCGGTGGCCGACGTGTCGGTGGTGGGCGTGCCGTCGGAGCGCTGGGGCGAGACCCCGGTGGCCTTCGTCGCGCTGCGCGCCGGCGGCGGCGCCACGGCGCAGGACGTGCTGGCCTGGGCCAACCAGCACCTGGGCAAGACCCAGCGGCTGGCCGCGATCCATGAGGTGGAGAGCCTGCCGCGCAGCGCCATCGGCAAGGTGCTCAAGCGCGAACTGCGCGACCGCATCACCGGCGCCTGACGCGCCGCGCACGGCACAAGCGCAGGCATCCACGCAAAAAGTTCGCGGGGGTGCTTGCGCAATCGAAAAGGCGTCTCTATAATTCGCGCCTTCGCTAGGCTCGTAGCTCAGCTGGTTAGAGCACCACCTTGACATGGTGGGGGTCGTTGGTTCGAGTCCAATCGAGCCTACCAACGCACAACGGAACACGGACGGTACGCATTGCGCACCGTCCGTTTTTCTTTTCCGGCGCCGCTTTCAGGTGCCGATGCCGAACTCCGCCAGCACCGCTTCGGTATGCTGGCCCAGCGCCGGCGCATTCCCTGCCGGCCGTTCCGATCCTGCCATGCCTGGCAGGTTGGCCCACGGCACTTCGCCGATCCCTGCCAGCCGCAGCCGGCCGAACACGCCTGCCTGCGCGCATTGCGCGCTCTGCAGCAGGTCCCGTGCATGGCCCACGCGCGCGAACAGCACATCGTGCTCGGTCAGCAGCGCCTCCCAGTGCGCCAGCGGCTGTGCGGCAATGGCCTGCGCCACGCGCCGCCCCAGCTCCGCCGCGCGCGGCAGACGGCCGGCGCTGGTGTGCAGCGTGATATCGGCCAGCCAGTCGTCGAAACCCAGCAGCGTTGCCAGCCGCACGAACATGGCGTCGTTGAGCATGCTCAGGTACAGCCGGCCATCGGCCGCATCGAACAGCCCGGTGGGCGCATTGGCCACGGCCAGCTCCGCATCGGGGAACATCGCGTCATCCACCATCAGGTAGGACTGCAGCGCGGCACTGGTCTCCAGCAGCGACAGCCGCACGTGCCGGCCGCGGCCGTTGCGCGCGGCCTTGTACAGCGCTGCCGACGCATGCTGGGCCGCATAGAGCCCGGTGCTCAGGTCGACCATGTAAAAGGCGATGCGGCGCGGCTGGCCGGCGCTGTCGCGGTTCAGGTGCATCAGGCCGCTGAAGGCCTGCATGGTGGTGTCCACCGCCGGCATGTTCGCCATCGGGCCGGCATGGCCGTAGCCCGAGATCGAGACATAGACCAGCGCCGGGTTGCGCGCGGCCAGCGCCTCGTAGCCAACGCCCATGCGCTCGGCCACGCCGGGGCGGAAGTTCTGGATCACCACGTCGGCCTGCTGCGCCAGCCTGGCGATGGCGGCCCGGCCGCTGTCGCTGCGCGCGTCCAGCAGCACGCTCTCCTTGCCCGCGTTGCAGGCGACCGCGATCGCGGTCTGGCCGGCGCGGATGCGTCCCATCTGCCGCGACCAGTCGCCGCCCGGCGGCTCCACCTTGATCACGCGCGCGCCCTGCTGGCGCAGGATCAGGCCGCAATACGGGCCGGCGATGCCCTGGCTCAGGTCGAGCACGGTCAGGCCCTCGAACATGGCATCCTCCGTTGCCGCTTGTGCATGGTGCATGTCGTGCTCTCCGTTCAGATATCCAGCATGACCTTGCCGATGGCGCGACGCGACATCGTGGTGTCGACGGCGTTGAGCCAGTCGCCCAGCGGGAAGTGCTGCAGCACGGGCGGCGCCAGCTTGCCGCTGGCTGCCGCCTGCATGATCTCGGCCACCATCGCCTGCACCGGCTGCGCAAAGCGCCGGCGCTCGTCGGTCAGGCCCCAGCCGATGTAGTAGCCGTAGTTGAAGCCGATCAGGGTCAGGTTCTTCACCAGCAGCAGGTTGGCCGGCACCTCCGGGATGCGCCCGCTGGCATAGCCGATCGACAGCAGCCGCGCGCCCGGCGCCGCGCAGCGCAGCGAGGCATCGAAGAGATCGCCGCCGACCGGATCGAACACCACGTCGGCCCCGCCCGCGGGGCACAACGCCTTGACCGCTGCCGCCAGCGTGGCCGCGTCGGACGGCAGCGCATGCGCGGCGCCGTTGCGCAGCGCCGCCTCGCGCTTGGCCTCGGTGCTGGCGGTGGCGATCACGCGCGCGCCCATCAGCCGGCCCACCTGCACCGCGGCCGTGCCCAGCGCGCCGCTGGCGCCATGGACCAGCATGGTCTCGCCCGGCTGCAGCGCGGCGCGCCACGCCAGCGCCGCCCAGACCGTGCCAAAGGTGACGGGCAGCGCCGCCGCCTGGGCCAGCTCCAGCCCGTCAGGCACCGGATAGACCGTGTCGGCCATGGCCACCGCCTCCTCGGCGAAGCCGCCCCAGTCCAGCGCCGCGGCCACGCGCTGGCCCGGGTGCAGGCGGGTGACATCAGGCGCCACCTCGATGATCTCGCCCGCGGCCTCGGTGCCGGGCGTGAACGGCAGCGGCGGCTTGCGCTGGTACTTGCCGGACACAAACAGGCTCAGCGCAAAGCCCACCCCGGCATGGCGCACGCGGATGCGCACCTGGCCCGGCGCCAGCGGCTGGCGCGGGAGGCGTTGCAGTTCCAGCTCGCTCCAGTGGCACCAGCGGGAGCAGACCAGCCCAAGGTAATCGGTCTCTTGCATCGGGACTCCTGTCATTCGAGCGTGATGCCGACATCGCTGATGATCCGGCTCCATTTGTCGCGGTCGTTCTTCATTACCGTGGCGAAGGCTTCCGGCGTGCTGCCGACCGGCACCAGGTTCAGGTCCTGCATCTTCTTCGCGATCTCCGGCAGGCGCACGATGCGCGCGACCTCGCGCGACAAGGCATCGACCCGTGCCTTGGGCACGCCGGCGGGGAACAGCAGGCCCATCCACGCATCGGGCTCGAAGCCCTTGTAGCCGGTCTCCCGGAAGGTCGGCACCTTGGGCAGCAGCGCCGAACGCTCCGCGCCGGCGATCGCCACCGGCACCAGCTTGCCGCCCTGCAGCAGCGGCATGGCCGTGCCCACGGCAATAAAGCCCAGCTTCACATGGCCGGCCGCCAGGTCGGTGGCCAGCGGCGCGCCGCCCTTGTAGGCGACGTGCTCCATCTGCAGCCCGGCCTCGCGCTTGAGCAACTCACCCAGGATATGGCCGGTCGTTCCCGCGCCATACGATCCGTATGGATACTTGCCGGGATTGGCCTTGAGCAGCGCCACCACCTCCGGCAGCGTGCGCGCCGGGAAGTCCGGCGACACCGCCAGGATGGTGGACGAGATCGCCACCTCGCTGACCGGCGTGAAGTCCGCGATCGGGTCATAGCCGATACCCCGATACAACGACGGATTCTGCACGTGCGCGGTGAAGGTGAGCAGTGCGGTGTAACCGTCCTTTGCCGCGCGGGCGACGTACTTGGTGCCCGTAGTAGTGCCGGCGCCCGGCTTGTTGTCGACGATGACTGGCTGGCCCCAGCTCCTGGTCAGCTCCTGCCCGATCAGCCGCGCCACGGCATCGTTCACATTGCCCGCCACGGACGGCACCACGATGGTCAGCGGGCGCGACGGGTAGGGTTCGGCAGAGGCGGGATCGGCGGCGCAGACTGCCGCCGGGATGGCCGCCAGCAGCATGGCTGCCACGGCTGCGCGCAGCCGTGCGGAACGGTGTTGCATCGGTGTGTCTCCTGTCCTGGCTCCCTTCTGTGGTGCCCGCGGGAGTGCGGCGCGCGAGGGATGCCAACGCAGTCTAGGCCAGCACCCCGCCCGGCGTGATTCCCGCGCGGCGCGGGCCAAGTCCTGCCAGGCATGGCGCAGCGCCGCATTGCCCTACCCCGGGAAATCCCTCATGGCCCAGCCCCCGCCCCGGTCACTATTATTTGTTGAAATTTTCAACTATCGAATTTTTCATCTATCCATGCCACGCGCCCTCCGGCTCAAGTCCGACTACATCAACATCCTGCTCGACATGGCCGCCGAGCGCACGCGCGAACGCGGCTCGCGCGTGTACGAAGAGAAGTTCGGGGTCTCGCTGCGGGACATCCGCCTGCTGCGGATGATCGGATCGGCGCCTGGCATCACCATGGGCCAGCTGGTGCAGCAGTCGGCGATCGAGAAGACGCTGGCGTCCAAGCTGGTTGGGGCGCTGGTCAAGCGCGACCTGGTGCAGCGCGAGATCAGCACGGAAGACGCGCGCCAGGTGTGCCTGTTCCTGAGCGAGGCCGGCGTCGACCTGGTGCGGCGCGCCGAGCCGCTCGGCATCGAGCTGGAAGCGGGCTTCCTGCACTGCCTGACGCCGGCCGAGATCGACGCGCTGCGCGCCACGCTGGTCAAGCTGATCGAAGCCGAGGCGGCCTCGCGCGAGTCCTTCGAGCGGTATCTCCAGAAGCTGCGCGAGCGCGGCACCACCACGCCCTGACCGGCACCTTTGCCACCCACCCTGCCCGAGAGATGATGACCATGACGTCTGCAATCCCCCTTCGCCGTGCCGGTGCCGTCGCGTTGTGCGCCCTGGCATGCATGTCCGCCGGCAGTGCAATCGCCGAGACCGTGCTGCGCACCGTGCCGTCGTCCGACCTGAAGATCCTGGACCCGGTCTGGACCACCGCGAACATCACGCGCAACCATGGCCTCATGATCTACGACACCCTGTTCGGCATGGACGAAAAGGGCGTGATCCGGCCGCAGATGGTGGACAAGACCACCACCAGCGCCGACAACAAGACCTGGACCTTCACGCTGCGGCCAGGGCTCAAGTTCCATGACGGCACCCCGGTCACCGCGCAGGACGTAATCGCCTCGCTGGCGCGCTGGGGCAAGCGTGACGTGCTGGGCCAGCGCATGTATGAAGCCATGGCCGGCATCACCGCCGAAGGCCCGGCCACGGTGCGCATGACCTTCCGCCAGCCCTTCGGCGCAGTGCTGGATGCGCTGGGCAAGCCCAGCCCGCTGGTGCCGTTCATCATGCCCAGGCGCGTTGCTGAAACGCCTGCCGACAAGCAGATCGACGACCTGACCGGCTCCGGCCCCTTCACGCTGAAGAAGGAGGACTTCCGGCCCGGCGACCGCGTGGTCTACCGCCGCAATCCCGACTATGTGCCGCGCAAGGATGCGCCGTCCGGCCTGGCCGGCGGCAAGGCCGTGCACGTCGACCGCGTCGAATGGGTGTTCCTGCGCGATACCCAGACCCAGGTGAACGCGCTGCTCAACGGCGAGGTGGATATCCTCGAGGTCGTGCCGGCATCGCACTATCCGCAACTGCGCACCGACAAGCGGGTGCAGATGTTCGACATCATGCCCGCCGGCCCCTTCACCGTGATCTACAACCACAAGGTGCCGCCGTTCAATGACGCCAGGGTGCGCAAGGCGGCGATGCTGGCGATCAACCAGGAAGCGATGCTGCGCGCGCAGGCCACCTACCGCGACTTCTACAAGCCGTGCGCCTCGATCTACCTGTGCGGCTCGCCCTATGCCAGCGACCAGACCGGCTTCTTCACCGGCAAGCCGCAGTTCGAACAGGCGCGCAAGCTGCTCAAGGAGTCCGGCTATGACGGCAAGCCAGTGGTAATCATGCTGCCGGGCGATGCCCCCGCGCTGAGCCGCCTGCCGGTGGTCTACGGCCAGCTGCTCAAGCAGGTGGGCTTCAATGTCGACGTGCAGGCTACCGACTGGAGCACCCTGATCACGCGCCGCACCAGGAAGGAACCGCCCGAGAAAGGCGGCTGGAATGCCTATATCACCTTCTGGGGCGGCGTCGACGCCAGCAGCCCCATCACCTACAGCCCGCTGACCGGCAACGGCGACCGCGGCTACTTCGGCTGGCCGGAAGACGCCGAGCTGGAAACCCTCAAGACCCGCTTCATCGAAACCGCGGACGCCGCGCAGCGCAAGGACATCGCCACCAGGATCCAGCTGCGCGCCATCGAAAACGGCATCCTGGCGCCCGTCGGCGAAGGCAAGGCGCCCACCGTGGTGCGCAGCGGCGCGATCAGCGGCCTGCTGCCGGCACCGGCGGTGCTGTACTGGAACGTGCGCAAGCAATAGCCCGCTACGGCGCCCGCGGTCCCGCCCTCGCGCGGGATCGCCACCCGCGGTCCCGGCTGCCGTGCCGCCAGCCTGCTGACCTCCCTTTCCCCCAACGAGGTAGTGCCATGATGAATTTCCTGCTCCGCCGCAGCCTGGCCACCGTGCCAGTGCTGGCGGTGGTGGCTGTCATCGTCTTCACGCTGCTGCGGCTCACGCCCGGCGACCCGGCCGCGGCCATTGCCGGCGACGCCGCCAGCGTGGAAGACATCGCCCGCATCCGCACCCAGCTCGGGCTGGATCAAGCGCTGCCGCGCCAGTTCATCGGCTGGCTCGGCCACGTGCTGGGCGGCGACCTGGGCTATTCCTTCTTCTACAAGATGCCCGTGACCACGCTGATCGCGCAGCGGCTGGAACCCACGCTCTCGGTGGCGGCGCTGACCATCGTGCTGACCGTGCTGACGGCGGTGCCGCTGGGCACGCTGGCGGCCTACCGGCGCGGCCGCTGGCTCGACCGCCTGGTGATGCGCGGCTCCGTGCTGGGCTTCTCGGTGCCGATCTTCGTGGCCGGCTACCTGATGATCTGGGTGTTCTCGCTGCACCTGGGCTGGCTGCCGTCGCAGGGCTACAGCCGCCTGGCCGACGGCATCTGGCCATGGCTGCGCAACCTGGCCCTGCCCTGCGTCACGCTGTCGGTGATGTCGTGCGCGCTGGTGGCGCGCACCACCCGCGCCGCCGTGTCCGAAGCGCTGACCGAGGACTTCGTGCAGACCGCGCGCGCCAAGGGCATTCCAGAGTGGCGCATGCTGACGCGCCATGCGCTGGCCAATGCCGCGGTGCCGATCGCCACCGTGATCGGGCTGAGCGTGGCCGGCCTGATCGGCGGCGTGGTCGTGACCGAGAGCATCTACGCCATTCCCGGTGTCGGCCAGCTCACGGTGGATGCCGTGCTCTCGCGCGACTACCCGCTGATCCAGGGCATCACGCTGTTCTTCTCGGTCTCGTACGTGGTCATCAACCTGCTGGTGGACGCGAGCTATCTGCTGCTCGATCCCCGCATTCGCTACTGAGAGCCCCATGACCTCACTCACCACTGCCATCGAATCCGCCCCGCCCGGCACCGGCGCCCGTCCCTCTCGGCTGCGCCCGGTGCTGGCCAACGGTGCCGTGCGCGCCGGCGGCGCCATCCTCGGCCTGATGCTGTTCCTTGCCGTGGCCGCGCCCTGGCTCTACACCATCGATCCCAACACCATGGACCCCGCCAGCGGCCAGTTGCCCCCCTTCACGCGCGCCGAGATCGTAACCCTGGCCGGCGATGCCTTCGAACGCCTGTTCCCGCTGGGCACCGACAGCCTGGGCCGCGACATCTGGAGCCGCACGCTGTACGGCGCGCGGGTCTCGCTGGCGGTCGGGGTGTCGGTGGCGCTGGCCTCGGTGCTGCTGGGGCTGGTGGTCGGGCTGGTATCGGGCTATGTGCGCTGGCTGGACGGCTTCATCATGCGCGTGATGGACGGCATGATGGCCATTCCCGGCATTCTCTTCGCCATCGTGCTGGTGGCCGCCTGGCGGCCCAGCCTGCTGACGGTGATCGTGGCCATGACCGTGCCCGACACGCCGCGCGTGGCGCGCCTGGTCAGGTCGGTGGTGCTGTCAGTGCGTGAAGAGCCTTATGTCGAGGCCGCCATTGCGCTCGATACGCCGACCTGGAAACTGATGCTGCGCCACATCCTGCCGAACACCATCGCGCCGCTGCTGGTGCAGGGCACCTTTATCTGCGCCGGCGCGATGCTGGTGGAAGCGGTGATGTCCTTCCTCGGCATCGGCCTGCCCACCGACATCCCCACCTGGGGAAACATCATGGCCGAGGGACGCGCCCATTTCACCGCGCATCCGCACAGCGTGCTGCTGCCCGGCGCCTTCCTGGCGGTAACGGTGCTGGCCGTCAACATGCTCGGCGACGGCCTGCGCGACACCCTCGACCCCAAGTTCAGCAAGCGGAGCGCCTGATGATGCCAATGAACACGACCGCGGCCGCGGACTCGGCCACGCCCTGCCTGCGCGTGCGCGACCTGCGCATCGACCTGCCGCCCGGCGCCGACCGGCCGCATGCGGTCCAGGGGGTGTCCTTCGACGTCATGCCCGGCGAAGTGGTCTGCCTGTTGGGCGAATCGGGCTCAGGCAAGTCCGTGGTCGCGCGCGCGGTGATGGGCTTGCTGCCCGAAGGCCTGAAGGTCTCGGGGGGCGGCATCGCCCTGGCCGGCGAAGACCTGCTGGCGGCCTCTGCCGCGCGCCGGCGCGAACTGCGCGGCACCGGCGTGGCCATGGTGTTCCAGGAACCCATGACCGCGCTGAACCCGGTCATGCGCTGCGGCCGGCAGGTCGAGGAAATGCTGGCGCAGCACACCAGCCTGGGCGCCGCGCAGCGGCGCGAGCGCGTGCTGTCGATCTTTGCGCGCGTGCGGCTGCCGGATCCCGAGCGGATCTACGACGCCTATCCGCACCAGCTGTCCGGCGGGCAGCGCCAGCGCATCGTCATCGCCATGGCGCTGATCCTGCGCCCGGCCCTGCTGGTGTGCGATGAGCCCACCACCGCGCTGGACGTGACCACGCAGGCCGAGATCCTGGCACTGGTGCGCGAACTGCAGCACGAGAACCAGACCGCGGTGCTGTTCATCACGCACGACTTCGGCGTGGTCGCCGACATTGCCGACCGGGTGGTGGTGCTGCAGCTTGGCCGCCAGGTGGAAAGCGGGCCGAAAGACCGGGTCTTGCGCCAGCCCGAGGCGGACTACACCCGCATGCTGCTCAATGCCGTGCCGGGACTGGAGCCCGCGCAGCGTCCGTCGGTGGCGCAGCGGCCGTTGCTGCTCGACGCCAGCGGCATCGGCAAGACCTATGTCTCAGGAGCCTGGCCGGGCCGGCGCCGCGTGGTCGAGGCGGCCACCGATGTGTCATTGCAGGTGCGGGCGGGCGAGACCGTCGGCATCGTGGGCGAGTCCGGCTCGGGCAAGTCCACGGTGGCGCGCTGCATCGCGCGGCTGATCGAACCGTCCGCGGGCAATATCCAGTTGCTGCCCGAAGCGGCGCAGCAACTGCCGCGCCGCGCGCAGCTGTCCGCGTTCCGGCGCATGGTGCAGGTGGTGTTCCAGGACCCCAACCGCTCGCTCAATCCGCGCCGCACGGTGGGCCAGTCCATCGTCGAAGGCGCGGTCAATTTCGGCGCGACGCCTGCGCAGGCGTGGCAACGCGCCGAGTCGCTGATGGAACTGGTGCGGCTGCGGCCCGACGCGCTGCACCGCTACCCCAGCGAGTTCTCCGGCGGCCAGCGCCAGCGCATCTGCATCGCCCGCGCGCTGGCGTGCGAGCCGCGCGTGCTGATCGCCGATGAAGCGGTGTCGGCACTGGACGTCTCGGTGCAGGCGCAGATCCTGAAGCTGCTGGCCGATATCCAGCAGCGGCTTGCCATCGGCATCCTCTTCATCACCCACGACCTGCGCGTGGCCAGCCAGGTGTGCGACCGCCTGATCGTCATGCACAAGGGCCGCGTGGTCGAGCAAGGCGCCACGCGCGACGTCGTGCTGTCGCCGCGCCAGGACTACACCCGCGCGCTCCTGGCCGCCGCGCCGGGACGCCATTACCCGTTCGGTGTGCAGTAACGCCGGCCATGCAGATTCCCAAGCGCCAGCCAACCCTCTTGGACAAAACCATGAAAACTCCGCTCTACGCACTCAGCGCCGCCGACCTGCTCAGGAACTACCGCCAGCGCGAACTCTCCCCGGTCGAAGTCATGCAGTCGGTGCTGGACCGCATCGAACACTGGGAGCCCGGCATCCGTGCGATGTACGTGGTGCATGCCGAGCAAGCGCTGGCCGCCGCGCGCAGCGCCGAGGCGCGCTGGCTGGCAGGCACCCCGAACGGCCCGCTCGACGGCGTGCCGGTGACGCTGAAGGAGAACATCGCCACGCGCGGCACGCCGGTGCCGCTCGGTAGCGCCGCCACCGTGCTGGCGCCGGCGCCGGCCGATGCGCCGGCCGCGGCGCGCCTGCTCGAGGCCGGCGCGATCGTGGTCGGCAAGACCACCATGCCGGATTTCGGCTTCCTGGGCGCGGCGCCGTCCAGCTTCCATCCGCTCACGCGCAACCCGTGGAAGCTGGACCGCAACACCGGCGGCTCCAGTTCCGGCGCCGGCGCCGCGGCCGCGGCGGGCTACGGCCCGATCCACCTGGGCACGGATATCGGCGGCTCGGTGCGTATTCCCGCCAGCTTCTGCGGCGTATTCGGCCTGAAGCCCAGCCATGGCCGCGTGCCGGTACACCCGCCAGCCGCCGCGCGCGTGGTCGGCCCGCTGACGCGCACCGTGGCCGACGCCGCGCTGGCGATGCAGGCCATCTCGCGCCCCGATGCCCGCGACTACATGAGCCTGCCGCCGCAGGACATCGCCTGGCAGCAGCTTGAGCGCGATATCCGCGGGCTGCGCATCGGCCTGTGGCTGGACCCGACCGGCGACTGGCAGGTCGATGCCGAAGTCCGCGCGGCGGTGCTGGCGGCAGCGCGCCTGTTCGAGCAAGGCGGTGCCGTGGTCGAACCCGTGCGCGACTGGACCACCATGGACATGCGCATCGGCATGGCGCACTTCTTCACCATGCGCTGCCGGGTCGACCTGGCCGGGATGCCGCCGGAGCGCGCCAGCCTGGCGGCCGGCTACATCCGCAAGGCCGCCGAGTTTGCCGGCACGCTCACGCCGGAGCAGACCTTCCAGGCCTTCACGCGCATGCAGCAGCTGCGCGAGGCCACCGTGGCCGCGACCCAGCCCTATGACTTCGTGATCTCGCCGGTGTCACCGGTGCTGCCCTTCGCCGCCGATGCCATCAACAGCGGCGGCGACTTGCCGCTCAAGGACTCTCACTTCACAGCGGTGTTCAACCACTCCGAACAGCCCGCGGCATCGGTCCCCTGCGGCATGTCGCGCGACGGCCTGCCCATCGGGCTGCAGATCTCCGGCCGGCGCTTTGACGACCTGGGCGTGCTGCAGCTGGCGCACTGGTTCGAGCGCGCCTCGGAACCCCAGCGGCAATGGCCTGAGCCGCAGTAAGCCCTGCGTGACCGGCGCGGGGGAGGTGCGGCGCTACAATGGCCCGCACCGACCCCAGCGCCATCACGCCCCATGCGATTCGAGGATCTTGAAGCCTTCCTGGTTGTCATCGAGCAAGGCAACCTGCACCGCGCCGCCGACACCCTCGGCATGACCCAGTCCGGCCTGTCCAAGACGCTGGCGCGGCTGGAGGGCGAAGCCGGCATGCCCTTGTTCGAGCGCACCCCGCGCGGGCTGGTGCCGACCAGCGTGGGCCGCACCCTGGCCGCCCATGCGCGCAGGATCGCGCTGGCCGCGGGCGACATGCGCAACGAACTGGCCGAGCAGCGCGCGGCGCGCGCGGGCACGGTGCGCCTGGGCGCCATCCCCTACCTGCTGCCGTCGCTGCTGTCGCCGCTGCTGGCCCGCTTCTTCCTGAGCCGGCCGCTGGCCACGTTCTCGATCGAGACCCACCTGAGCGCGCGCCTGATGGCGATGCTGCAGAATGGCGAGGCCGACCTGATCCTGGGCGCGCGCCCGACCAGCCTGCCGCCGGACATTGCCTGGCTGCCGCTCGGTCCGCTGACCATGCAGATCGTGTCCCGCACCGGCCATCCGCGCCGCGAGGGCTTCCGCACGCTGGCCGACCTGAGCGGCGAGCGCTGGGTAGTGCCGGCCAGTTCGCTCTACCTGCGCCAGTGGCTGGAGGAACGGTTTACCTCGGTCGGGCTGCCGCCGCCGCGCGTGGCGGTGGAAAGCACGGCGTCGCCGGTGGCCTTCGGCGAGCTGCTGCGGCACTCGGACCTGCTCGGCATCATGCCGCCGCGCATGCTGCACCAGGCCGAGGGCCAGGGGCTGGCCGCGATCGAGGCGCCGGGCATGTCGTGGCAGCATGAGCTGGCCGTGCTGTGGCGCGCCGATGGCTACCTGTCGCCGATCTGCCAGGACTTCCGCGATGCGGTGGTGGCGTGGTGCGAAGAGATGGAGCTGTGAGGGCCGGGGTGCTCAGGGCACCCACCAGTAGCGGGTGATATGGAAGAACACCGGCGCGGCGAACACCACTGAGTCCAGCCGGTCCAGCATGCCGCCGTGGCCCTGGATCATATGGCCCCAGTCCTTGATGCCGCGGTCGCGCTTGATCGCCGACATCACCAGCCCGCCCAGGAAGCCCATCAGCGCAATCACCAGCGCAATCGCGCCGGCCTGCCACGGCGAGAACGGCGTGATCCACCACAGCGCCGCGCCCAGCGCGGTGGCACTGGCCACGCCGCCGACAAAGCCCTCGACGGTCTTGGACGGCGACAGCAGCGGCGCGATCTTGCGCTTGCCGCACAGCTTGCCCCACACATACTGCAGCACGTCGCTGCCCTGCACCACGATCACCAGGAAGGCGATCAGCAGCAGGTTGCGGCCTTCGAAGCCCGGGATCGGCAGCGTCAGCAGCGCCGGCACGTGCGAGATGCAGAACACGCACACCATCACCGCCCACTGCACTCCGGCGCAGCGCTCCAGGAAGCGCGTGGTCTCGGACGACAGCGCCGCCAGGATCGGCAGGATCAGGAAGGCATAGACCGGGATCAGGATCGAGAACATGCCGTACCAGCCGATATAGACCAGCACGTACTGCAGCGGCAGGAACACGAAAAAGGCGGCGACGATGGCGTGATGGTCACCGCGCCGCGTGGTGATGATGGTGACGAACTCGCGCAGCGCGAAGAACGAGAGCAGGTAGAACAGCACGATCACCGCGGTGCGGCCCAGTGCAAAGGCCACGCCCATGATGCCGATCATCCACCACCAGGCCCAGACACGCTGCGCCAGGTTGTCGATCACCGCGTGCTGGCCGCCGCCCGCCACCCGCCAGCGCAGCAGCGCGGTCACGGTGGAGGCCAGCAGCAGCACGCCGAACAGGCCACCGAACAGCAGCCAGGTCTCGGGGCTCCAGTGCAAAGTGGGCATGGCGGTCATTCCAGCTCCGGGGCAAGCGCGAGCAGGCCGTCGCGGCACCGCGCAAGGAAGGCTTCCTTGCTGTCCTCGGCGGCCAGCAGCACCGGCTGGCCAAAGGTGACGGTGCACAGCAGCGGCACCGGCACGACTTCGCCCTTGGGCATCACGCGGTTGAGGTTGTCGATCCACACCGGCACGAACTCCACCCCGGGGCAGGCCCGCGCCAGGTGGTAGATGCCGCTCTTGAACGGCAGCAGGCGCGCGTCGGTGGTATTGCGCGTGCCTTCGGGAAACAGGATCAGCGAGTCGCCGGATGCCAGCGCGCCGTGCATCAGCGCCACCGGGTCGCTGCCCGGTTCGCTGCGGGTGCGGTCGATCAGCAGCGCGTGGAATACGTCGCGGCCGATAAAGCGCCGCAGCGGCGAGCGCTCCCAGTAGTCGGCACCGGCCACCGGGCGCGTGACGGTGCGCAGGTCGGGCGGCAGGCAGCCCCAGATCAGCACGAAATCGCCGTGGCTGCTGTGGTTGGCAAAGTAGACGCGCTGCACCGCGGCGGGGATGCAGCCCTGCCAGTTGGCGCGCATGCCGGTCAGCAGCCGGGCGAAGACGATGATGGCGCGCGCGGTCGCGCGGGCAAGCCACATGGTTGGTTACCTCAGGATCACGGTCAGCAAGGCCAGCGCCAGCTGGCACACAGTCAGCGCGGCGCTGGCGCGCACCAGCCGCAGCGCGCCGCGGGCGCGGTCCGGCAGCGGACGGCCGGCGCGTTGCGCCGGCATCCAGCCCAGTTCGAGCAGCGCGGCGTCCAATCCGGCCAGGTCGGGCTGGTCCTGCCGCCCGGCCGCGAGCGCATCGAAGAAGCGGCGGTCGATGGCAACGCGCAGCAGCAGCCAGAGCTGGGGCAACGCCAGCAGCAGCGAAGCGGCCGCCAGCACGCGCGGGACCGGCGTGGCCACCCCCAGCCATGCCGTGGCCACGCCGAAAGCCAGCCCGGCCGCGCCGATCCACACGGCGCCCGACAGCGCGCCGGTGACGGCGTGTGCGATCCAGGCATCAGTGCCTTGCGTGAACTCAGCGTCCATCATCGGGCTCCGGCATGGCGGGACGGTCCAGCCAGCGTTGCAGCGCCTGCGCATGTTCGCGCCCGAGCACCACCGCCGGGCGATGCTCGCGCAGCAACTCCAGCGCAGCGCCGGCGTCGCGCAGTCCCTGCCGGCGCGCCAGCCATGCGGCGGCAACCAGCGCGCTGCGCGAATAGCCGAGCGCGCAGCTGACCAGCACGCGGCGGCCCTGCCGCTGCCAGGCGTCGAGTTGAGCCACGGCCTGGTCCAACTGTTCCGGCGTCGGCACGGTCAGGTCCAGCACCGGCACGCAACGATACGCAAGCGCCGGGTCGGTGGCTGCGCGCGGCAGTTCGGCGGTCAGGTCGAGGACTGCGTCCGCCCCGATCGCGCGCAGTCCGGCGCGGGTCGGGAAGCGGCCAACCCAGATGCCGTCCGCGATGGCACTGGGCTGCGGCGCGCGCCGCGTCCACCAGCGCGAATTGAGGAAGGCGCCCAGCAGGTACGGCGCCAGCACCCAGCGCGCGGCCGGGGCCATCATCCCATCGCCGTCCTTCTGGAACCACGCCGGCGCGGCCAGCGCGTAGATCCGGGCGACGCAGGCCAGCGCCAGCGCGGCCCACAGCAGCAGCAGCGCCAGCGTCACCGACGCACCCACCGCCAGCACCGCGCACAGCAACCCCACCAGCGCGCCCACGGTGTAGCGGCGCGACAGCTGGCGCGTGCGCGCGTCCGGCGCACCGGCAGCGGGCCGTTGCATCGGGAACAGGTAAACGCACAGCCAGCCCACCAGCGCGCCGGTGGGCACATCGATCAGGTGGTGCTGCCAGGTGGTCAGCACCGAGACCCCGATCAGCGCAAACCAGCCGTGCAGCAGCCAGCGCCAGCCGCCGCGCAGGTGCGCCGCAAAGGCGACCCACAGGATCACCAGCAGGCTGATATGCAGCGACGGCGCCTGGTTGAACGGCAGGTCGAAACCGCCCAGCAGCGTGAACAGCTGGCCCGGCAGGCCGTCGGCTTCGGGCCGGGCAAAGCTGAAGCGCAGCGGGAAGGCGATAAAGCACGCCACCGACACCAGCTGCGCCAGCACCAACCGCCTGACGTGCGTGAGCAGCGCCGCGCGCGTGCGCCACAGGAAGAAGGAGATGCCGTACAGCAGGTCGATCGACCAGTACGGCACGATGGTCCACGGCAGGAACGGGATCCCCTGCTCCCATTCGAAATAGATCGCCGGCACGTTGGCGCGCTGGCTCGCCAGCCAGTTGGCAAAGCCGTAGCTGGAGAAAAAGAACGCGCCGGCCAGCGCCAGCAGCAGGCAGGCCAGCCCCCAGGGCCGGTTGCCTGCAGGCAGCTGCGAATGCGCCCCGGCGTCAACCTCCGTCGGCACCGTGCTCATGCGCCGTGCCTGCGCGCCAGGCTGACGGTGAAGATGCCCCACGGGTCGATGCGCTGGGTCACCTTGTCAAAGCCAGCGGCCCGCACCAGTTCGTCCATCTCGGCCTGCGAGCGGCGGCGCATCACCCAGGCGGCGCCGGCGCGGTGGCTGGTGAGCGCGCGCGCGATGAATTCCAGCTGCGGATGCCAGGGCTGGCCGGTGTAGACCAGGTAGCCGCCGGGCGGCACCGCGCGCGCCAGGCCCTCGAGCGAGCGCCGCACCATTGCGTTGTCGGGGAACAGTTCGTACAGGCCGGAAACCACCGCCAGTGTCGGCGCCGGTGCCAGCGCCGCCAGGCTGTCGCCGTCGAAGGCATCGCCCTGCTCGAAGCGGGCCACGTCCGCGAGATCCTTGGCGGCGATCAGGGCGCGGCCCTGCTCGACGTTCAGCGGGCTGTAGTCGCGCAACAGGATCGACTCGACCGCCGCGGCGCCGCCATCCAGCGCGCCCAGCGCCTCAAGCACATAGCGCCCGTGCCCGGCGGCGATGTCGACGATCCGCACCGGCATGCCGGCCGCGCGCAGCCGCCGCACGGCCTCGGCGATCAGGGCCTCGGCGTGGACCTTGCGCTGGCGGATGCCGCGCCAGCCGATCGCGTCCAGGTACTGCTGATCGGCCAGCCGGCCCAGCTTGCCGCGGCCCGAGGGGGCGTTGCGGTAAACATAGTCGAGCGTCGAGCCCGAGTCGAAGCCGGTCTCATGGCCCAGCCGCACCCCGTCCGACAGTATTCCGCCCAGCTTCAGGTTGGCCCGCGCCGCGCGCCAGTACCAGGCGGCCAGCCCGACAGGCGCCGACGCCAGGCGGTCGGATTCCTCGCGGAACGGGCCGATCTGGTCGGCATCGAGCAGCGAGCGCGGCGCCGACGGCGTGTCGAACTCGCGCAGGATAAAGCGGCGCGCGGCATCGACCGCCAGCTTGCGGTCGCGCTCACCGAGCGTGTCGTGATAGAAGCCGTCCAGCACGATGCGCTCCTTGGTGCGCGAACCCAGGCGCTCATAGAAGCGGTCCTGCGGCCCGCGATGCACGACCCAGTCGGCGCCGGAGATCAGCAGCTGCGTCGGCACCGTGATCGCCGCGGCATCGGCGACGATGCGCTCCGCCGTGTCGTACAGGTCCAGCAGGATATTGACCGCGATCGGGCGCGTGATCAGCGGATCGCTGTCGTAGCTGGCGATGCGCTCGGGATCGTGCGTGAGGAACTTGGCCTTGACGTAGCTGTTGACGAAGAACTTGCCGCGCAGGCGCTGCATCAGCTTCAGCCCCGGCCGCGCAAAGGGCACGTAGAGCTTGACCTTGAACGCGGGCGAGGCCAGCACCAGCGCGCGGATCGGCGGCGCGTAGTCGTGCACCCAGGTGGCGGCCAGCACCGCGCCCACGCTCTGCGCGATCACCGCGGTGCGTTCCAGCGGGATGCCGTGGACCTCGGCGATATGGGTGGTGAAGGTCTGGATATCGCGCACCGAGTCCGCCAGGCTGGGGCTGTAGCCGCGCTCGCCGGGCGAACGGCCGTGGCCGCGCGCATCCCAGGCAAAGATCTCGTAGCCGGGCAGGTTCAGTTCGTCGGCCAGGTGGGCGACCCGGCCGGAATGCTCATGGCCGCGATGGAACAGCACCACGGCGCCGCGCGCCGGGCCCTCCACCGCCGGCCAGTGCCGATAGAACAGCGTCTGGCGGTCGTGGGTCTCGAATTGCCGCTCTTGCGGCTGGCGCGTCGACGGTCGGTCCATCTCGCTACTCCGCTGTGCGGGACTGGGCCTCGGCGACACCGCGGCGCACCCGGTTGGCAATCGTGAACAGCGACAGCAGCGACAGCACCAGCCACAGCCAGCTGGCGGCCGCGCCAAAGCCCAGGCCAACACCGGCCCACAGCGCGATCGCGCCGACCGCGAAGGCGCGGTCGCTCTTGCCCAGCGGGCCGTCGTAGCGCCGGCTGGCCCCGGCCAGCGGGCCGATCAACCCGGCGGCCTCGACGATCACCGCCAGTAGCGCGAAGGTGCCGACCTGGCCCAGGCTGAAGCCCGGCAGCGCGGCCAGCGGCAGGATCAGCGCCAGGTCCGAGGCAATGTCGCCAAGCTCGTTCAGGTAGGCACCCAGCACGCTCTGCTGGCCGTGCTCGCGCGCCAGCATGCCGTCGACGGCGTTGAGCGCCATGCGCAGGAACAACCATAGGGGAAACAGCAGGAACAGCGCCGGGGTCTCGGCCACCAGCATGCCCAGCGTGGCCAGCACCCCCACCGCGAGGGAGCCGGCCGCGGCGGCCAGCGTCACCTGGTTGGCAGTCACGCCGCGCTGCGCCAGGTCTTGCACCATGGGGCGCAACCGGGCCTGGAACCTGGGCTTCAGTTCATAGAGGGTCATCGCACCGGCCTCCCTGCCGAGCTGATGCCGGAAGCGACGCCGTGCGCCAGGCCGCGGCGACGCGCAGGGTCATGCGCCCGGGCCTGCCCGACCTCTTCCGTCTTGTTTCTGGTAGTTTTCTGACCGCGGCGCGGCTGCTGCTCGTGCCGGCCAAGGCATGGCGGCAGTGCCTGGCTCAGCACTCTACCGCCAACGTCGAGACATTACCAGAAGGCGCTTGCGGCCAGAACCGGCTAGGCCGAGGCAATGGTGTCCCGCACTGCGTCGGTCACCTGCGCCACCACGCCCTCGCGCCAGTCGTCGGTATCGCCATAGAAGGCACGCCACATCGCCTGGCGGACCAGCGCGCGCTGGTTTTCGTCGGCTTCCGGGTGCTGGTGCAGCCAGTGGTCGCCGCGCAGCGCGTCCAGCACCTCGCCCACCGGCAGCGTGCCGAACTCAAGCGCGATGCCGGCATAGTCCATGGTGGGCAGGGTCTGCAGCACCGCGTGCCAGGCCAGGCCGGTGAGGTTGGCCGAGGTCGACGAGCCATCGTAGATCGAGGTCACGCGCGCGCCCCAGATCGCGCGCGTGCGCGTGAGCGATTCCGGCGTGTCCGGGCCCATGTGGATGGGCTCGCCATAGCCCCAGGGGCCCAGCCCGGTATGGACGTCGATCCAGCGCAGCGCCTCGCGCCCGGCGCCGAAGCGCGCCAGGATGCGGCACAGCGTGTAGTTGCTCCAGGCAGCCTTGTCGCCGCCGTAGAACATGCCGCCCGGGTCCTGGTACTGGCCGCGGCTGACCGCGGCCTGGTACCACGGCATGCCGCGCTCGGCCACGGCCTTCATCAGTTGCGCCTGGTCGGTGTCGGACGGCGGCCATTGCGCCGGCACCAGCAGCGGCGCGATCTCGGCATAGGCCTCGTTGTACGGCAGCGGCTGGGTGAAGTCCATGAAATTGCGGTTCAGGTCGACGTTGTCCTCGTTGACCCGGCGCAGGTGGGAAAAACCGTAGGGATTGATCGCATGCACCAGCAGCAGGCTGGTGTCGGCGGCGGCGCAATCGGCAAGCAGCGCGGCGTCGTGCAGCATCGTCACCTGCGCGCCGGAGCCGGCAAAGCCTTCGGCGCCGTGCGTGCCCGAGGTCACCATCAGGCAGCGGCGGGCCTCGGCCGGGCCGGCCAGCGCCACGTCGATCGCGAGGTCCTCGCCGGCACTGCCGCGCTTGGTGGGGTGCGGGAACTGGGCCAGCGCGGCCCCGGCCGTGCGCGCGGCGTCAAGGAACTTCTGGCGGGCTTCGGCGTAGCTGCGAGAAAAATGGCTCATGGCGTGACCGGCGGATGCGATGCAGGCATTAGACGCCAAATCCGCAGGTCTTGCCACCCGCTGCTAGAACAGCGACCCGGACGCATACCCGGGCGCCGGCGCGGGCTCCGTCCCCGGCCCCCAGATACCAGGCGAAGTGAACGCCTGCGGATGCATCTCGATCCCGGCCGCGGCCAGCTGGCCGGCGGTCAGCACCAGGTGACGGGCCAGCCAGTCGTGCAGGCTGCGCAGGAAGCGGATGTTGTCGACGCTGTTGGACCCCGCGATCAGCCATTCCAGCTTGATATGCGCGGTATAGACGTCGAGCAGGTTGGTGGCGCGCAGCCGCGGCGGGGTGGACGGGCTGCGTTCGATCGCCAGGATGCGGCGCACCTGCGCCATGCCGATGTCGCCGGTGCGCTGGTACTGCTCGTAGACGCCCTCAAGCGCCGGGAAGCGCACTGTCGGCTGCACGCGCGGCACCGCGGCCACCTTCTCCATGCGCAGCACCAGGTAGCGGATCGCGGCGGCGCGCTCGGCGGCCTGTGCCTGGGCGGGATCGCGCCGGCGGGCCGGGGGCGCCGCCTCGGGCAAGGCCGTGCGCGGCACCACATCGCGCTCGGTGTAGTCCGGCACCTGCAGCAGCAGGCCCGGATGCGGCACCGCGGCACGCGCGCAGTCATCGCCAAAGGGATATTCATGCCCTGCGGCGTCGCGCAGGATATAAGCCTGCCCGGCCGGAAAGCCATGGTGGCGGCGGCTCGCGCCCCGCGCATGGCAGCGCGTGGCGGGGTCGACGAAGTCCTTGCGCACGGGGATCCAGCCCCCGTCGTGTGCCTGGGTCATGCGTTGCGGCTCATGCCTGAATTGCTAGACCCGCCATTGTCGCCGATCTGCGCGCTCGCCCCGGCGAATCTGCCCGGCCCTACTTCAGCATGAACGACATCGCCGACAGGCAGTTCAGCATGCGCACCGCCGCCTGGACCGAATCGGCCTGGAAGGACAGCGTCACGCCGTCGCGGCGCTCCAGCGCCGGCCACTGGCAGAACAGGTCCGCGTGCGCGGGCGTCAGGGTCTGCAGGGTGCAAGTCACCGGCGCGGCGATGCGCAGGCATTGCGCCTGCGCGCGTTCGCGCACCGCGGTTGCAGCCGCTACGGCAATGGCCTCGCGCGCCGCCGCCGGCGACAGCGAGGTGCCGCTGCCGAAGCCGTCCGCTGACTTGGTCTCGACATAGCGCACCCACGGCATCAGCGCATGGGTTTCCTGCACGAAGACATCGTCGCCGCTGGCCATCAGCACCGGCGCGCCAAACTCGCCGGCCAGCGCGGCGTACAGGCCCGCCTCGCCCAGTTCCTTGCCGTTGAGCCAGACCCGCGCGAAGGCGCCGCTGTTGATGGTGTGCGCCAGCACGCCGCGGCTCTGGGCGCGGCCGTGGTAGCCGATCATCAGCACGCCGTCGACTCCGGCCTCGACGCCGGCCATCATGCCAAGGTAGCGCGGCTTGCCCAGCACCACCCGCGCGCGCGGATCGAGCTGGTCCGGCAGCAGGTTGCGGAAGCCGCCGTGCGAATCGTTGACCAGTACTTCAGTCGCACCGCCGGCAAAGGCGCCTTCGACCGCGGCATTGGCTTCGCCGGTCATCCAGGCGCGGGCGCGTTCGTATTCGCCGTTGCCGGGGCGGGTCTGTTCGGCGTGGAAGACGCCAGCCACGCCTTCGATATCGGTGGAAACAAGGATCTTCATCAGGCGGTTTGGCCCAGTTCGGGCATCACGTCCAGCAGTGCGCGCCGGCCGTGGCCGTCGCGGCCCTGCACCGGTGCGGCATGCCACAGGGCATGCAGGATGGCTTGCTCGACGCTGTCGGCCGCGGCGCGGAACAGCGGGTCGAGATGGGTTTCATGCAGCATGGCGACGGCCGGCATCGGCCGGGCGGTGTCGTGCGGCACGGTATACGCGCTCGAGAACGCGACTGCGATATCGCCCGAGCCATGCCCGAACACCGAGCCGGTACGCGCCAGCCCGGCGCCGGCGCGCAGCGACAGCCGGCGCAACTGGCGCGCGTCCAGCGGGGCGTCGGTGGCGAGGATCATGATGATCGATCCCTTTTCCGGTTGCGCCGCTGTGTCGGGCTGCGCCAGGCGCTGGACCAGTTCCGGACCGACCAGGCGGCCGGCAACGGTCAACGATTCCGGCGTGCCGAAATTGGCCAGCACCAGCGCGCCCACGCGATAGCCACCGGCCAGGCGTGAAGCGGTGCCGATACCACCCTTGACGCCGAATGCCGACATGCCGCGCCCGGCGCCGACCGCGCCCTGCGCAACCTCCTGGCCGGCACCGGCCAGGGCCGCCTCATAGTGGCTGCCCTCCACCGCCATGCGCTGGATATCGTTCAGGTAGCCGTCATTGCACTCGAACACCAGCGCATTGACGGTCGGCAGCGCGCGGCCGATCTCCGGATTGGCCGCCACCGCCGCACGGATCTGCGCCTGCGCGACCGCGCCGACCGAAAAGGTATTGGTCAGCGCCAGCGGCGTTTCCAGCACGCCCAGTTCGTCCACCTGCACCAGCCCGATGCTCTTGCCAAAGCCGTTGAGCACGGTGGCCGCGGCGGGCACCTTGTCGCGGTACGGATCGCCGCCATGCGGACGGATCACGGTGACGCCGGTCTGCACGGCGCCATCCGCCAGCGTGCAATGGCCGACGGTCACGCCGGCCACGTCGGCAATGCTGTCCAGCGGACCTGCCGGCAGGCTGCCGACACGCGGCACGCCCGTTGTCGATGCGGTCATGTTCAGCGGCTCAGGGTTCAACGGCGGTCGATCTTGGGGTCGAGCGCGTCGCGCAGGCCGTCGCCCAGCAGGTTGAAGGCCAGCACCGTCAGGAAGATCGCCAGGCTCGGGAAGATCGCCACGTGCGGCGCCGTCACCATGTCGGCACGGGCTTCGTTGAGCATCGCGCCCCATTCCGGCGTGGGCGGCTGCGCGCCCAGTCCCAGGAACGACAGGCTGGCCGCGGTGATGATCGAGGTGCCGATACGCATCGAAAAATACACCACGATCGACGACACCGTGCCCGGCAGGATATGCCGCATCAGGATGGTCCAGTCCGATGCGCCGATGCTGCGCGCCGCCTCGATATAGGTCAGACGCTTGAGCATCAGCGTATTGCCGCGCACCAGCCGCGCGAACGCCGGGATGCTGAAGATGGCCACGGCGAAGATCACGTTGGTCATGCCGTTGCCGAGGATGGCCACGATGCCGATCGCCAGCAGGATGCCCGGGAAGGCGAAGAGCACGTCGGAAATGCGCATCACGATGCGGTCCCACCAGCCTTCGTAGTAGCCCGCCAGCAGGCCCAGCACGGTGCCGATCAGCGCGCCGATGATCACCGACAGGAAACCCGCCGCCAGCGAGATGCGCGCGCCTGCCAGGATGCGGCTGAAGATATCGCGTCCGAGCGAATCGACGCCCATCCAGTGCGCGGCCGACGGGCCGGCGTTGAGCGCGTCGTAGTCGAAGTAGTTCTCCGGGTCGTACGGCACGATATGCGGCGCCACGATGGCAATCACCACCAGCACCAGCACGAAGGCGCCGGCGCCCAGCGCCAGGTGCTGCTTGCGGAATTTGCGCCAGAACTCGGTCCAGGGCGTGCGCACGGCCTCCGGCACGGGGGCGGTGGCGGGTGCCGCTTGCGCTGCGGCGGGCGTGGAAAGCTCAGTCATGCCGGCCTCACTTGTAGCGGATGGTTGGGTTGATCACGGTGTAGAGCATGTCCACCACCAGGTTGATCAGAATGAATTCGAGCGAGAACAGCAGCACCTCGGCCTGGATCACCGGGTAGTCGCGCATCTCGACGGCATCGACCAGCAGGCGCCCCAGGCCCGGCCAGTTGAACACCTTCTCGACCACGATCGAGCCGCCCAGCAGGAAGCCGAACTGCAGGCCCATCATGGTCACCACCGGGATCATGGCGTTGCGCAGGCCGTGCTTGGCCACCACCAGCGTCTCGCGCACACCCTTGGCACGCGCGGTGCGGATGAAATCTTCTTGCAGCACCTCGACGAACGAGGCCCGCGTAAAACGCGCCATCACCGCGGCCACCGCCGCACCCAGCGTGATCGACGGCAACACGTAGTGCTTCCAGCTGTCGGCGCCGATCGACGGCAGCCAGCCCAGCTGCACCGAGAACACTTCCATCAGCAGCATGCCCAGCGCAAAAGCCGGGAACGAAATGCCCGACACCGCCAGCGTCATGCCGAACCGGTCCGGCCAGCGGTTGCGCCACACGGCCGAGCCGATGCCGATCGCCATGCCGAACACCACCGCCCAGGCCATCGACGCCACCGTCAGCAGCAGCGTGGGCATGAAGCGGTCGCCGATCTCCTCGCTGACCGGGCGCTTGGTGCGCAGCGAATGGCCGAACTCGCCGCGGACCGCATTGGAGAAGAAGTTGACGAACTGCTCGTGCATGGGCCGGTCCAGCCCAAGGTCCTTGCGCACCAGTTCGACCGTGGCCGAATCGGCCTCCGGGCCCGCCGCCAGCCGCGCGGGATCACCCGGCAGCAGATGGACGAACAGGAACACCAGCACTGCCACGATCAGCAGCGTGGGGATCACGCCCAGCACACGTTTGAGGAAGTAATTCAGCATGACACACCAGAAGGAAATGCAGCAGCAGAGGCCGCAGGCCGCCCGCCCTGCGACCCCGCGACGCGGGCAAGGCGGCCACCTCGGCTTACTGCTTTACTGCTTACTGCTCGTTGAGTGGAGAAGGCAAAGCGGCTGGCATTGGTCCTGCACGCGCCCGCCCTCACCCCCGCCCCTCTCCCGCTCGCGGGAGAGGGGAGCAAACCACCAGCGGGAGAAGCGCCGCTGGGGGTCTCTCATCACTGCTTGATATCGATCTCTTCAAAATTGAACGACCCATCCGGCATCACATACGCACCGGTCAACCGCTTGCTGCGCGCAAACAGCACCTTCTCGGTCACCAGGAAGGCCCACGGCGCATCCTTCCAGATGCGTTCCTGGGCGTCCTTGTACAGGCGCGCCTTTTCGCCACGATCGGTGGTGCGCAGCGCGCCGGCGATATCGGCGTCGACCTGGTCGTTCTTGTAGTACGCGGTATTCAGCAGCTTGGGCGGCATCGACTCCGAAGCCAGCAGCGGACGCAGCGCCCAGTCCGATTCACCGGTCGACGACGACCAGCCCACGTAGTAGATGCGCACGCCGGCATCTTCCGGCTTGGGCACGCTCTCGACCTTTTCCACGCGCTGGCCGGCCTCGAGCGCCTGCACCGAGGCCTTGATGCCGACCTGCTGCAGCTGCTGCTGCACGAACTGGATCACCTTCTGCGCGGTGGTGTGGTTGTAGGCCGACCACAGCGTGGTCTCGAAGCCGTTCGGATAGCCGGCTTCCTTCAGCAGCGCGCGCGCCTTGGCCGGGTCATACGGCCACGGGCCCAGCTTCTCGGCATAGTCCACGCCCGGCGGCACCACGCCTTCTGCCGGCACCGCGTAGCCAGCGAAGGCGACCTTGGCCAGCGCGTCCTTGTTGATGGCATAGTTGATGGCCTGGCGCACCTTGGGGTCGTTGAACGGCTTGACCATGGTGTTCAGCGACAGGTAGCGCTGGATGATCGACGGCGAGGCGATCAGATCCACCTTGGCGCTGTTCTTCAGCACCGCGGCCTGCTCGAACGGGATGCTGAAGGCAAAGTCAGCCTCGCCGGTCTGCATGATCGCGGCGCGGGTGTTGTTGTCGACCACCGGCTTCCAGGTAATGGTGTCGATCTTCGGGTAGCCGGTCTTCCAGAAGCCTGCGAATTTCTTGCCCTTCAGGTGGTCGGGCTGCTTCCATTCGACAAATTCGAAGGGGCCCGTGCCAACCGGGTGGAAGGCGATTTCCTTGCCGTACTTCTGCAGCGCGGCCGGCGAGATCATCACCGCCGACGGGTGCGCCAGCACGTTGATGAACGGCGAGAACGGCTCTTTCAGCGTGACCTTGACCGTATTGGCATCGACCACGTCAGTCCTGGCGACACGGTTGAACAGCGTGTAGCGCTTGAGCTTGTTGGCCGGGTTGGTGACGCGGTCCAGGTTGGCCTTGACGGCGCCGGCATCGAAGGTGGTGCCGTCGTGGAACTTGATGCCCTTCTTCAGCTTGATCGTATACGTGAGGCCGTCCTTGCTGACGTCGTAGCTGTCTGCCAGCACATTGACCAGCTTCATGTCCTTGTCCAGGCCGAACAGGCCCTGGTAGAAGCTCTTCCCAACCGCCTGCGACAGCGTGTCGTTCGAATCGTACGGATCCAGCGAGGTGAAGGTCGAACTCACCGCCATCACGGCATCCTTGGCGGCGAAAGCCGGGGCCGAAACCAGCATGCCCAGCGTGCCGGCGGCAAAGGCGCCGGCCACCCATCGGGGCGAAACCATACGTGCAGACATCGTCGATTCTCCTTGGTAACTTGGTGACTTCCAGGACTTCAATAGGCGCCGCCGACGGCATGCCGGGCGACATAGTGGCCGAGCGATCCGCTGCCGGCGACCTGCACCAGCGGTTGCACCACCGGCTCGTCGCCAACCGCGCGGATCGGGCTGGGGATCTCGTCGTTGAGCGGCTCGCGCCGCAGGTGGCGCCGCGCCGGGTCGGCGATCGGCACCGCCGACATCAGCTTCTTGGTGTACGGATGCTGCGGATTCTCGAAGATCGCGCGGCGCGGCCCGATCTCGACGATCTGGCCCAGGTACATCACCGCCACGCGATGGCTCACGCGCTCCACCACCGCCATGTCGTGCGAGATAAACAGGAAGGCGATGCCAAGCTCGCGCTGCAGGTCCAGCATCAGGTTGACGATCTGCGCCTGGATCGACACGTCCAGCGCCGACACCGACTCATCGGCCACCACCACCTTGGGGTTCAGCGCCAGCGCGCGCGCAATGCAGATGCGCTGGCGCTGGCCGCCGGAGAACTCGTGCGGATAGCGCGCCGCGTGCGATGCATCCAGCCCGACCTTGTCGAGCAGCCAGGCCACGCGCTGCTCTGCCTCCTTGCCGCTGGCGACCTTGTGCACCAGCAGCGGCTCCATGATCGAGTAACCCACCGGCACGCGCGGATCGAGCGAGGCGAACGGGTCCTGAAAGATGAACTGGATATTGCGGCGCAGGGTCTGCAGCGCCGGCCCTTCCATCTTGCTGATGTTCTGCCCGGCAAACTCGATGGTGCCGCTCTGGCTTTCCACCAGGCGCAGCAGCGAGCGGCCCGTGGTGGACTTGCCGCAGCCGGACTCGCCCACCAGCGCCAGCGTCTCGCCGGGATAGAGGTCGAAGCTGACCTTCTCGACCGCATGCACGCGCCGCGTGACGCGGCCGAACAGGCCGCCGGGGACGTCGAAGCGCGTCACCAGGTCCTGCACGCGCAGGATCGGCGCCACGCCCGGGGTAACGGTGTCCTGCGCTGCGACCGGTTCAGGGTTGGCGCTGCCCAGCTGCAGCAACGGGAACTTGGCCGGCAGGTCGGTGCCGCTCATGGCGCCAAGGCGCGGCACCGCCGACAGCAGCGCGCGTGTGTACGGATGGGCGGGGGCACGGAACACATCGTCCGAGGTGCCCTCTTCCACCTTCTCGCCGCGGTACATCACCAGCACGCGGTCGGCGACCTCGGCCACCACGCCCATGTCGTGGGTGATGAAGACCACGCCCATGTGCATCTCGGCCTGCAGGCCGCGGATCAGCTGGAGGATCTCGGCCTGGATGGTCACGTCCAGCGCCGTGGTGGGCTCGTCGGCGATCAGCAGCGCCGGCTTGCACGACAGCGCCATCGCGATCATCACGCGCTGGCGCATGCCGCCGGAGAGCTGGTGCGGATAGCGCTCCAGCACGCGGCGCGCCTCGGGGATGCGCACCAGCTCCAGCATGCGCAGCGCTTCGGCGCGCGCCGAAGCGCGGCTCTTGCCCTGGTGCAGGCGGATCGATTCAGCGATCTGCTCGCCCACCGGGAACACCGGGTTGAGCGAGGTCATCGGCTCCTGGAAGATCATCGCCACGTCGGCGCCGCGCACGCTGCGCAGGGTGGCGTTATCCGCGCGCGCCAGCTCGATCACCTCGCCGCCGCGCCGGCGCAGCGCCATGCTGCCGGAGGCGATCTTGCCGCCGCCATGCTCGACCAGGCGCATCAGCGCCAGCGACGTCACCGACTTGCCCGATCCCGACTCACCCACCACCGCCAGCGTCTCGCCGCGGTCGACATGGAAAGACAGGTTGCGCACGGCCTCGACGGTGCGCTCGGACGTGGCAAAGCGCACGGTCAGCCCGTTCACCGAGACCACGCGCTGCGGTGGCAGCACGATGCCGGACTGGGAGGCTTGCATAGAGGAAGTGGCCACTGGAACTCCTTGTATTGCCGGGTGATGCAGGGGGATGGCGCTCAGCCGTAGATCGACACGTTCACGGCCTCGCCCACCCGGGCGAAACCGCGGTACATGCCTTCGGTGTTGAAAGGCAGCGTGACGTTGCCGGCGCGGTCCACCGCGATCAGGCCGCCGCGGCCGTTGATGGCCGGCAGCTTCTCCATCACCACGCGCCGCGCCGATTCCTCGAGCGACAGGCCCGCATAGCGCATCTGCGCGGCCACGTCGTGCGCGGCCACGGTGCGGATAAACATCTCGCCGGTGCCGGTGGCAGACACGGCCGCCACGTCGTCCGCATAGCAGCCCGCGCCGATCACCGGGGTATCGCCCACGCGCCCCACCTGCTTGTTGGTCACGCCGCCGGTGGAGGTGGCCGCAGCCAGGTTGCCGCGGCCGTCGCAGGCCACCGCGCCGACAGTGCCGAACTTGCTGTCCGGATCGATCGGGTCGCGCGCCAGCGGCTTGCCTTGCGCCACCAGCGCAGCGGCATCGTGGTCCAGCAGCGCCATGCCGGCGTTGCCAAGCGCACGCTGCCACTGGTCATGGCGGGCCTGCGTGAAGTAGTAGTCCGGGCCCACCAGTTCCAGCCCCTGCGCCTGCGCAAAGGCCTCGGCGCCGGCGCCGGCAAAGAGCACGTGTTCGCTGTGGTCCAGCACCGCGCGCGCGGCCAGCACCGGGTTGCGCAGGCGCGTGACGCAGGCCACGGCGCCGGCTTCCAGCGTGGCGCCGTCCATCACCGCGGCATCGAGCTCATAGGTGCCGGCATGGGTCAGCACGGCACCCTTGCCGGCGTTGAACAGCGGGCATTCTTCCAGCAGGCGCACGGCCTCGGTGACCGCATCGAGCGCGCTGCCGCCCTCGGCCAGGATGCGCTGGCCGGCTTGCAGCACGTGTTGCAGCGCTTCGATGTATTCGCGTTCGCGGGCGGCGTCCATCGCCGCGCGGGTGATGGTGCCGGCGCCGCCGTGGATGGCAATGACTGCTGGTTGCATGTGAATGCTCAGGACTTGCGGGTGTTGGAGGATCGGCCGCGCTTGGCGCCGGCCGTGGGTTCGGTGGGCTGCGCGGTGCCGGGCGCGGCACGGCCGGCGGACTCCGCGGCCGGCGCGCCGTACAGCCACGGCAGCAGGAATTCGGTCATTTCGGCGGCGGCCTTGACCGGGCGCTCGGCCCGGTGCGCCACCGCGCCGCACAGCGCCTCGATCAGCGCCAGCACGGTGGCATCGGAGTTGGCCGAGAGCCGGTTGCCGGCCTGCGCGTAAAGCGCGATATCAGCGAGCGGCGCCAGCGGCGAGGTCGGCCCGTCGGTCAGCGCCAGCACCTGGCCGCCGCGCGACTTGGCCCGCTCGGCCAGTTCGATGGTGTCCGTGACGTAGCGCGGGAAGGCAATCACGATCAGCAGGTCGCTCGGCTGCTGCTTGAACAGCTGCCGCGCCGCATGCGAGGCGCCGCCGGCGCCCGCCACCGAGGTCACCATGCGGCAGTGCATTTCCAGCCCGTGCTGCAGCAGGCCAGCCAGGAAACCGCTGGCACCGAAGCCGGCCACGTAGACACGCTGCGCCGCCAGGATCGCCGAGACCGCGCGCTCGCAGGCCTCCGGGTCGATGCCGCGCCGCGTGGCTTCGGCGTTGGCCGCGGCATCTTCGAGCGAGGCGGCAAAGACTTCGGCCGCGGTCGCGGGCCGCTCCAGCTCGCTGCGCAACCGCTCCACCGGAGCCAGCGTGGCCTCGAAGCCGCGCACCAGCTCGGCCCGGAACTGCGGATAGCCGTCGAACCCCAGCGCCCGCGCAAAACGGTTGGCCGTGGCCACCGACACCTCCACCGCCGCGGCAAATTCGTCGATGCGCATGGTCGCCGCGCGGAACAGATTGGCCAACACGTATTCCGCCATGCGGCGGTGCGCCGGCGTCAGCGTCGGCAGGCTGCGCGCAATGCGGTCTGAGATCGAGTGGCCTTTTTGCATGGTGGAAGCGGTTGGTCTGGACGTCGTCTGGTGCACGCCGTGTTCGTGAAAATGAATTTACACGCAACGCACGAACAAGAAAATAGAGTTTTGCGAGACCAAGGGTAATCCCTGAATCGCCGCGGCACGAAGGCACATTGGCGGTGCACGTTGCCGAGCTGTTTTGCACCGTCAAGGCGTGCGGCGCACCGGAAACGCTACAATGCCGGCCAGCGCACCAGGCCCGGCGGTTGCCCGCTTTCTGCGCGCTTTTTCTGTTTTTCACTCAGGCATTTCCCCCTCCCGTGATCCGAATCGACCAGCTAGTCCTCCAGCGCGGCACCAAGGTGCTGTTCGACCACACCAGCGTGACGCTCAACCCGGGCGAGCGCGTGGGCCTCGTCGGCGCCAACGGCAGCGGCAAGTCGACGCTGTTCGCGCTGCTGCGCGGCGAGCTGCATCCGGACGGGGGCGACGTCATCGTGCCGGCGCAGTGGCGCGTCGCGCACGTGGCGCAGGAAACGCCTGCGGTCAGCCGCACCGCCGTGGATTACGTGATCGATGGCGACACCCGCCTGCGCGAGATCGAAGCCGCCATCGCCGCCGCACAGGCCAGCGGCGACGGGAGTGCCGAGGGCGAAGCCCACGCCGCCTTTGCCGACGCCGACGGCTACACCGCCCCGGCGCGCGCCGAGGCCCTGCTACTGGGCCTGGGTTTCACGCTGGCGCAGGTGTCGCAGCCGGTGGCCTCGTTCTCCGGCGGCTGGCGCATGCGCCTGAACCTGGCACAGGCGCTGATGTGCCCGTCCGACCTGCTGCTGCTTGACGAACCGACCAACCACCTGGACCTGGACGCCATCGTCTGGCTGGAAGACTGGCTGGCGCGCTATCCCGGCACGCTGGTGATGATTTCGCACGACCGCGAATTCCTCGATGCGATCTGCAACGTCACCGTGCATATCGAGAACCAGCAACTGCGCCGCTACGGCGGCAACTACACGCTGTTCGAGACCCTGCGCCTGCAGCAGATGGCACAGCAGCAATCCGCCTACGTGCGCCAGCAGAAGGAAATCGCGCACCTGGAATCGTTCATCACGCGCTTCAAGGCCAAGGCGACCAAGGCGCGCCAGGCGCAGAGCCGCGTCAAGGCGCTGGAAAAGATGGAGCGGCTGGCGCCGGTGCACGTGGCCGCCGGCTTCGCCTTCGAGTTCCGCGAACCCGACGCCGCGCCCAACCCGATGATGGTGCTCGACGGTGTCGACTGCGGCTATGCCGAGGCCGAGCCGCCCGTCACCATCCTGCACAACCTGGCGCTGTCGATCCAGAACGGCCAGCGCATCGGCCTGCTCGGCGCCAACGGCCAGGGCAAGTCGACGCTGGTCAAGACGCTGGCGGGCACGCAGGATCCGCTCAAGGGCAACCTGCGCCTGGGCAAGGGCCTGCAGATCGGCTACTTCGCCCAGCACCAGCTGGAGACGCTGCGCGACCACGACTCGCCGCTGCAGCACCTGGCGCGGCTGGCACCCGATACCCGCGAGCAGGAACTGCGCGACTTCCTCGGCAGCTTCAACTTCCGCGGCGACATGGCCACTTCGCCGATCGAACCGTTCTCAGGCGGCGAGAAAGCGCGGCTGGCGCTGGCGCTGATCGTCTGGCAGAAGCCCAACCTGCTGCTGCTCGACGAACCGACCAACCACCTGGACCTCGACACCCGCGAGGCGCTGACCATGGCGCTGGCACAGTTCGAAGGCACGCTGATCCTGGTGTCGCACGACCGGCATCTGCTGCGCGCGACCGCCGACCAGTTCATGCTGGTGGCCGACGGCACCATCAAGCCGTTCGACGGCGACCTGGACGACTACCGCGACTGGCTGCTGCAACAGGCCGCGGCCAAGCGCAATGCCGCCACTGCCGCGCACCTGGCAGAGAACGCCGGCGATGCCGCGTCGGCGGTCAACCGCAAGGACCAGCGCCGCGCCGAGGCCGACGAGCGCCAGCGGTTGTCAGCACTGCGCAAGCCGTTGACGAAGGAACTGGAAAAGGTGGAAAAGCGCATGGCGGTACTGCAGGCCGCCAAGGAGGAGATCGACCGGTTCATGGCCGATGAAAGCAGCTATGCCGAAGCCAACAAGACGAAGTTGATGGAGATGCTCAAGCGCCAGGGTGAGGTCAATGGCGAGCTGGAGACGCTGGAGGAGAAGTGGCTGGAGTTGCAGGAGCAGATCGAGCAGATTGCGTGAGGGGACGATAGCACTGATGCGCGATGCCTCGCGGTCTGGGGGGGCAGGAGTTTGGCGCTGCTTGTCACGGGAACGGCCATGGACGTTCTGGCCAACATTATTCTCTGCCGGCGGGTTACCACTTGCGCCACCGCAAGATGGGAGCGGTGGCCTACCGCCATGTTGCCGACAACTACATCGCCCGGCGTCGGCGTGTGGGAGGCCTACCTCATCGAGGGCCCGCTCAAGACAGGCTTGAGCGTGGAGGCCGGCACCGTGCATGCCGACACCCAGGCGCAGTCGGCCGCCGTTTTCGCCTTTACCTACCTGCTTGGCATCAAGCTGATGCCGTGGATTCGCAACTGGCAGGACCTGAAACTTTACCGAGCCGATCCCACCTCCAGGTATCGTAACAGTGACCGCCTCTTTTCGGGCGCAGTGGGTACACGCTCATCGGCACAGCCAGCTCAGCGGCCTCAGCACCGAGACTACCCGCGCCAAGTGCTGGGCCGCATCGCCGATCATCCAATTAACCGGACCCGAACTGCCGCCTGGGCCGTCGCTGCCGAGCTGCCGGCCCTCGAACCGGCCCTGGTCTCCTACGTCAAAATCCCTTGCCACCGTCAAGGACGGCACGTTACATCTTGGCAGAGGTTCAGTTAGGTTTGCCGAGGCAGTTCGTACGCCATGGTACGAATGACGCCTACGTTGTCCTGCACCTCGCAGAGTATCCGCGTCGACAAGGCTTTCAGCTCGAACGGCGGCTCCGTCACCACGATCCCGCTTGGTATAGCCCCCCAAATCCGGAGACCAGGACCGATCGGCTTGTCGAGATTTGGCGGGAAATCGGGTGCCAGAGGCAAGTACTCAGTCAGAATCAGGCTCTTGTATGGCGTCAGGCTGGCAAGCACGCCGGCAATGCGTGCGTTGTCCAGATGATCGAGCACCTGGCGCAGGAAAACGACGTCACCTCTCGGCCAGGGCTCGCTTGTGATGTCGAGGCACCGGAAGTCCACATCAAGACTGGAGAACCTGGTGCGGTTCGACTGGATGACTGCCTCGACCACGTCGCAAGCAATGTAGCGTGCGCAAGCCGGCCGGATACGGCTGCCGACATTGAAATCGCCGCAACCGAGGTCAACCACGTCTGGCCGGTATGGCAACGAGCCGAGGTAGGCCGTTACGGCTTCGACATAGGTGTCGACGATCGCCGGATCATGAGAACTGCTCCCGCTGTAGAACCCGGAGTGGTCCTTCGCCACGCCCCACCCCCCGGTTTCGTAGACATGGGAAAACACCTCGCGAAGCGCCTTTCCTTGATACAGGGCGCGGTCTTTGCGGATGGTCCGGTCGTGGTGGTATTTCAGCAACCAGGCTGGCGTGTACGGCTTGAGCCGTTGTTTCAGCCGTTGCATCAACACAGTGCGCAAAGGCTTGGTCGGTATGCTTGAAGTGTTCACAATATGCCTCCTGCAAAGAGTGGCGAAATGTGGACGGCCCGGGGCGGGCGGGTCGCGAGCCCTCAATCTATCGGGTGTGCAAACCGCACAATGTCTGGTTTCGCACATCGGAATGTCAAAAAGGTCCAGTGTATGGCGCGTCGGCAAGCATCTGACCGATGACGCTCTTCACGAGGGGACGCATTTGGCCGGCACCTGTCGCCTGGCGGCTCCCGGGCATCTGCCTCGCTGTGCTCAGCTGCCGAATTGACCCGGCGCGCCATGGAAATGAGCGCGCAACCGCTCACGGAAATCGCCGCGATTTGCCGACAGTCTGGTTCAAGATCCATCTCGGACGAGTGTGGCTGCTCCGTCCTGTTGCATTGCTCGTTATCGCCTGCCTTTATCCCTCCTCAACCCATGCTCCCACGCCGACCGGGTAGTCGCACTTGGCCAGTTCGATACCGGCCTGATAGCGGACTTCCTGCCCTTGCTGCCCGCCGCGCACGCAATTCAGCAGTATCCGCACCAGGTTGGCTCCCGCTATATGGGTAAAGGGATAGCCTCCTCCGAATCTTGGATTCATCTCCAGCAGGTACTGACGCCCGTCGCGCTCGATCACATCGCAGTCGACATTGCCGATGTGCCGCAATTCGCGACTGATTCGCGTGGCCAGGTCGTTGAATGGCGCGCTTTCGACAGTGATCGCCCGGTCCGTCTCCCCCGCCCGCATCGACAGCTTCTTGCGGACCGCAAACCCGATCGGCCTCGCCTCAAGATCGTTGAAGATATCGAGCCCGTACTCCTGGCCCGAGATCACTTCCTGGATCAGCACCTCCATCCCTGGCTGTCCCATCTTTGCGAAAATCGATTTCAGCAGGATCCGCTGGCAGTACGCACGGGCGAAGCGAAGCTCGTTCAGGTCCTCGACCACGAAGATGCCAAAACTTGCGCTGCCCCAGCGGGGCTTGACAATCAGAGGGAAGGCTACCGAGCCCGTCGCAATGGCATGCTCTGCGCTTTCGAGGGTCGCATAGCTGCGCGGCGTGCACAGCCCGATTGATTCGGCGAACTGCGCAGTCAGGAACTTGTCCGCGCAAAGGTTAATGACCCCTGCCGACGAGATGACCGGTATCGTTCCGATTTCCCGAAACCGTTGAGCGTGCTCTGCAATGAGCGGGAGCTCCAAGTCATTCAGCGACAGGAGGGCCGAGACCCGATGCACCCTGCATACATCGATCAGGAAGTCGATGTAGTTATCCGCTAAGACGTCGGGGCCTACCAAGAACATGTCGCATGCGCTCGCGGCCGGCGCGCCGCGTTGCATGTCCACCCCAAGCACCATGCCGGTCCCGCTTAGCTCCGACTTGAAATACTCCACCAGATAGCGCCGTCTACCTATGCAGGTCAAAAGAACGTTCATCTTCACCCCAATGTCATTCCAATCAAAATGACCCTGCCATAGCCTCACAGGTCTTTCGATGCTTTCGTCGGACCGGATTTCGGCCCTGCGGCTGGAGCGCCGGCACTTTCTTCCTTGCAGTCCTTGAACCTGGGTTCACCGATCGCGCGAAGCCGTCCCGCCAGAACTGCGGCCATTGTCCTGCGCCCAACCGTACCACGTACCATCTAATCAGAATCACCGGCAGGAAAGAAGCACGATACGTGCGCCAATTCACGTAGTGGCAACACGCCTTTGAGCACCCACCGGCACAGCCTCTCACCAACGGCCGTCCCCTCCTGGTCCGGTAGTTTGTCTTGTTCGAGCTGAACTGCCACGATACGGCATCGATCTCTTCGCGAGAGAAGCATGGTCACAAGGAGAACATGCGGTATTCAGCATGAACACTCGTCATGCCGTGCGAATCGGAACTTCTTCTTTCTGCGCGGCCTCGGACTCGCTGGCGACGTACTGGGTGCCTGGGCTGCCTGTAAATGAAGGCACGGTCAGATCCCCCGCGGCGTTGATGCCCTGGCGGTCCATGACAGTGCCCACCGTGAGCCAGAGGATCTTCAGATCCAGCCAGAAAGAGCAGTGGTCCACATACCAGGTGTCGAAGTGAAACTTATCTTCCCAGCTCAGAGAGTTCCGCCCGTTCACCTGCGCCCAGCCGGAAATGCCGGGACGGACCAGATGACGACGTGCCTGGTCCGGTGAGTAGAACGGCAGGTACTTCATCGGCAAAGGCCGTGGACCAATGACACTCATGTCGCCCACCAGAACGCACCAGAACTGAGGCAGCTCATCGAGACTGGAGCGGCGCAGAAAATTGCCGAACGGCGTGAGCCTGTCATCATCCGGCAAGAGCTCGTCATCAGGGCCTCGCTCTTCCGTCATGGTTCGGAACTTCACGACTTCGAATGGCCTGGCACCCAGGCCTGCACGTGTTGCACGAAACAGCACCGGACTGCCCAGCTTCCATCGCACTGCGCCAGCCAGGATCAGCAACGGAATGGCCAGCACGAGCAATGCCATGGAGGCGAAAACTATGTCGAACAAACGCTTCATGATCGATCCGCCCAGTTCGTCCCGCAGCGGCATTCATGGCCATCCCCTGACAGACAATGGATTTCCGCTCCGGCGTCTATCTAACCAAAGCCGAGCCTCCGTGTGAAGGACCAAAATGTGGTCGAGGCCACGTTGCGCCGCGCCACCGGTGCTGGAACGGTTGCATCGCCAGGAATTCGACTATGTCCGCCATGGCATACATGGCTCTGACGACCTGCGCCTGCGCGCAAGCCGTGTCCGGCCACCCGAAAGAGAATCAAGAAAGCGAGTGTGCGCGCCCGTACAGATGACACGGCGGCCTGGTTCTGGATTGCCTTAATCTGGCTGGACGGCACGATAGAAGCAATCGGAAATCGCTGTGCAGCACGCCACGCTGATCTATTGGACACGCTGAATAGGGCGATCGCAACTGTTCAATTGCTTGGATTGGCGCGCCCGATGGTCAATCGTGAAGTCAATAGTGCGGTTGATCTCTCAAGGCGCCGCACTATGGTCGCGCCATGCCTGTGGTTATTTGGTTCGCACTTTCAGTGGCATGATTTTATCGAAGACATGACAGCACCGGAAAAATGATTCATGAATGATTTTCTGCACCGCAGCATCATGCGGTGGTCCGTACTGCGCGGCTCCGCAAGCCAGGCAAGTTTAAGGGGAAGAGCAATAATGATCTCGTCGACGGATACGGTTATCATCGGAGCTGGTCCCTATGGCTTATCGGTTTCGGCCTACCTGACCTCAGCTGGCGTGCCTCATCAAATTCTTGGGAAACCAATGCATGCCTGGAGGAATTTCATGCCTCCAGGCATGCTGTTGCGCTCGGAAGGATTTGCCTCGAATCTCTATGCGCCGCGGGAAGGCTATACGATTGAAGAATATTGCCGTCGCAATCGTATTGAATATAAACCGATTGGTATGCACCTGCCGCTCGAGCTCTTCGTGGAATACGGGCTTTGGTTTCAGTCGCAGTTGGTCAGTCATGTTCGCGCAGTGGAAGTTGTCGATATGCACCGCAAGGATGCATTCTTCCGGCTGGCCCTGGGCGACGGCAGTTCCCTGGCGGCGCGGCGCGTGGTAATGGCTTTGGGTCTGAAGGGATTTTCGCAAATGCCTCCGGCACTACAGGGCATGCCGACACCTTACGTGGTTCACTCCAGCGAATTCGGGAGTCTGGAATGGGCTAAGAACAAGAACATCGTCGTTGTGGGCGGAGGTCAGTCGGCAATCGGGCTCGCAGCACTGTTGAGCGAGATCGGAGCGCGGGTTCGCTTACTCGTGCGCGGTGCGACTGTGAATTGGAGTAATGAACCGCGTACCTCCCGCGGGGGTATCTCAAGGCTACTGAGATCGCACGTCGGGATAGGACGCGGTTGGCAGTCGAATACTCCGAGCGCTCTTTTGTCTTCCTTCTTGGTGTCCGAGTACCCTATTGTCTTCCACATGATGAATCTTGAGCGCCGCATGAGAACTCTAGAGACTGGGTGGGGACCGTCGGGTGCCTGGTGGCTGCGCAATCGCGTGGATGGCAAGATTGATATCTTGACTCAGACTGAAATCAGGCAGGCCGAAGTCAAGAATGGTCAGGTAGTTCTGCAGGTCGCGACCAGGAACGAAACGTCCTGCATTAGCGCTGATCATGTTGTTGTCGCGACGGGGTTCAAGGTTGACATGGCCAGACATTCCTTCATTTCCCAGGAACTCTTGAATTCGCTTTCACTCATTGACGGCTCGCCAAGTCTGACGCGCAATTTCGAAACCAATGTACGCGACCTATATGTGGTTGGGCCGGCCGCCGCGCTGAGCTTTGGGCCTGCTCTGCGTTTCATCTATGGCGCAAAATATGCGGCTCCACAGTTGGCACGGCACATCAGTAGATGCTTCAAGAATGAAACCAGGATTTCCGTCGCCCAGTCACAGGCCCTCCCTTCGGAGCTGGTCGAGGGAAGTGGTGGCAGCGGCCTGCATGGACAAAGCATACTTCAGGCCCCGGGAAATAATATCGAATAGTTTCAGAAGGCGCTCTCAACTTGCTAAGAGCGAGACGGAGTAGTGGCAAGCCGGACCACTGCACCCGGGATATCCTGACTGCGGTGGCAGACGGCCTCAAGGGCATGGAACAGGCCCTGAACGCCGTGTTCCCCCAAACGAGGCTGCAGTCCTGCATCGTGCATCTGATCCGCAACAGCCTGGAATACGCCAGCAGGAAGGAGTGCCGGGCCGTGGCGGCGGCGATCAAGCTACTGTGGCTGGCCCTGCGCAACAGGTACTACCCGACTACGTCAAAGCAAACCAGCGCTGCTCGAAAATCCGTTGCATCAAACAAACACCGGCGCCTGGTGCGCCGGTTTCCTTATCAGTTCACCACTCAGCGGAAATTCTTCTCGCGCCGGATCAACCCCACCGCCAGCGTCAGCGTCAGGATAAACAGCCAGATCAGCGACCATGCCGGCACCGACAGCCCCAGCACCGGCGGCAGCGGCGCGGTGCACAGGCCATCCGCGTAGAACACCTGCGGCAGCGCCTTGGCAGTCGGCAGCGCGTTGACCCAGTTCTCCAGCGGATCGATGCCGCAGCTGGCCTTGGGATTGAGCAGCAGCGACACGTGGTAGACCGCCACCGCAATCCCGGCGATGCCGGACAGCATGCCCAGGCCCTGCCACAGCGAGCGCGTGTTCTGCGCCACCGCGGCCAGCAGCGAGAAGATGCCGATGCCGATAAAGGCAAAGCGCTGCATCACGCAGAGCGGGCAAGGCTGGTAGCCCTTTTCAAACTGCAGGTAGAGCGCAACGCCGACCAGGCCGAAGGAAACGAGGGCGATCAGCAGGAAATAGGCGCGAGAGTTGGCTTGCATAGTGGGTGATCAGGTAATCCGGTAAGCGCTGCCGTCGGTTGATGGCGCGGCATTGCTGCGCATTATTACCTATTTTGCAGCGCCTGCAGTTGGCGTCACACGCAGCGCAAGCCCCCTGCCCTGTGGCGGATTGACGCAGGTGTGCTATGCGCCGGCTGCCTGCCACGCCGTGCGCGGCAAACGGTACAGGCAGTGGGGCCGCAAGGGGTGCCCTTGCGGCAACGCGGGATGCTCGAAACCCACGGCATCCTCACGCATGCCGAGCCTTTCCATGACCGCCCGCGAGCGGGCGTTGGCGAGTGTCGTGAAGGACACGATCTCATCCAGCCCCAGCCGCTCAAAGCCCCAGGCAAGCGCGCCGCGTGCCGCCTCGGTCGCGTAGCCGCTGCCCCAGGCGTGCCGCGCCAGGCGCCAGGCGATCTCCACGCAAGGCGCGAACGGCAGCGCCGCGGTGGGTTCGTGCAGTCCGACAAACCCCAGGAAAACACCGTCCGCCTTGCGCTCCGCCACCCAGACGCCCCATCCCTTCGCTGCGATCAGGCTGCGGCAGCGGTCGGCCATCGCATCGCTTTCAGCACGCGCCAGCGGCGCAGGGAAATAGCGCATCACCTGCGCATCGGCATTGAGCGCGGCAAACGGCGCATAGTCCGCCTCGCGCCACTGGCGCAGCCGCAGGCGTTCGGTCTCGAAGGCGATGCCGTCGTCCATGGCTCAGTCCAGATGGCGCACGCGGTCGATGGCCTGCTCGATGCGTTCCACCGCGATCACTTCGAGCCCGTCGATCCTCTGTTTGGGCGCGTTCGCCTTGGGAATCACGGCGATCGTAAAGCCCAGCTTGGCGGCTTCCTTCAGCCGCTCCTGCCCGCGCGGGCTGGGCCGGATCTCGCCGGCCAGGCCGACTTCGCCGAACACCACCAGGCCGCGCGGCAGCGGCTTGTTGCGCATCGAGGAATGGATCGACAGCAGCACCGCGAGGTCGGCGGCAGGCTCGGTGATCTTGACCCCGCCCACCGCGTTCAGGAACACATCCTGGTCAAAGCAGGCAATGCCCGCGTGCCGGTGCAGCACGGCCAGCAGCAGCGCCAGCCGGTTCTGCTCAAGGCCCACCGCCAGCCGGCGCGGGTTGGGCACATGGGCGGTATCGACCAGCGCCTGGATCTCCACCAGCAGCGGACGCGTGCCCTCCTGCGTCACCAGCACGCACGAGCCCGGCACGGTCTCTTCGTGCTGCGACAGGAACAGCGCCGACGGATTGCTGATGCCGCGCAGGCCGCGCTCGGTCATGGCAAACACGCCCAGCTCATTGACCGCGCCGAAGCGGTTCTTGAAGGCGCGGATCAGCCGGTGCGACGAATGGGTATCGCCCTCGAAATACAGCACCGTATCGACGATATGCTCCAGCACGCGCGGACCGGCCAGGCTGCCTTCCTTGGTCACATGGCCGACCAGGATGATGGTGATGCCGCTGCTCTTGGCAATGCGCGTCAGCTGCGCCGCGCATTCGCGCACCTGCGCCACCGAGCCCGGCGCGGAGGTCAACGCCTCTGAGTACAGCGTCTGGATCGAGTCGATCACCGCGACTTCGGGCTTTTCCACTTCCAGCGTGGCCTGGATCTTCTCCAGCTGGATTTCGGCGAGCAGCCCCAGCGACGGGCTTTCCACGCCCAGCCGCTGCGCGCGCAGCGCGATCTGCGCACCGGATTCTTCGCCGCTGACGTAGAGCACGCGGCGCTGGCCCGCAAGGTTGGCCAGGGCCTGCAGCAGCAGCGTGGACTTGCCGATGCCGGGATCGCCGCCGATCAGCACCACCCCGCCCGACACCAGGCCGCCGCCCAGCACGCGGTCGAATTCATCGATGCCGCTGGAGAAGCGCGGCACGTCGGCGGCATCGATCTCCGACAGCTTGCGCACCGTGGCCGAGGCGGCCAGCGGCTGGAAGCGCTTGTTCGCGGCGGACTCGGCCACCGTCTCCACCAGCGTGTTCCACTGCTGGCAATGCGGGCACTGGCCGGCCCAGCGCGGCGTGGTGCCGCCGCATTCAGTACACGTATAGACAGTCTTGGTCTTGGCCAACGGATGTCCTTGCAGGAAAAAACGAGCCGGGCCCACAAGTGGCCCGGCCGGCAGATGGTAAGTGCGCGGGCCTGCGCCCGCACCAGCGCCCCGGATCAGGCCACGGCAGGCGCGGCGCTGTCCGAGGCCGTGATCGTCGCCACCGAGGTCGGCACGCGCGGCGCCAGCGCGCACATCAGCTCATAGCCCACCGTGCCGCTGGCCTGCGCCACCTCGTCGATCGGCAGGCCCTGGCCCCACAGCGTGACCGGGCTGCCGACCCTGGCCTTCGGGCACGGGGTCAGGTCCACGCACAGCATGTCCATCGACACGCGCCCGACCAGTTCGGTGCGCACGCCATCGACCAGCACCGGCGCGCGCTGCTCGCCCCAGCCCGACGCATGGCGCGGGTAGCCGTCGGCATAGCCGCACGCCACCACGCCGATGCGCATCGGCCGCTCGGCGGTGAACAAGGAGCCGTAGCCGACGGTATCGCCCGGCTGCAGGTCCTGCACCGAGATCAGTTCGCTGTGCAGCGACATGGCGGGCTGCAGGCCGGTGCCGGCAATATCGGCATCGCGCCCGGTCGGCGAGGCGCCGTACAGGATGATGCCCGGGCGCACCCAGGCGCGGTGCGCCTGCGGGTGCCACAGCACCGCGGCCGAGTTCGACAGGCTGGCCTCGCCCGGCAGGTTGGCCGTGGCGGCGTCGAAGGCCTCGATCTGGTGGGCGATGCCTCGGGCACTATCCGCATCGGAAAAATGCGTCATATGGACGATACTGCCCACGCAGGGCATGGCGCGTGCGCGCTCCCAGGCGGTACGGTAAGCGGCCGGATGGAAGCCGAGCCGGTTCATGCCGGTATTGAGCTTGAGCTGGATTGCCAGCGGCCCCTTGGCGCGTGCGCTTTCCAGCATGCGCAGTTGCTCGTCGCAATGGATCGCGGTGGTCAGGCGGTATTGTTCGATGACGGCAACGTCCTGCGGCTGGAAGAAGCCCTCCAGCAGCAGGATCGGGCCCTGCCAGCCAAGGTCGCGCAGCAGCACGGCCTCGTTCAGGTCCAGCAGGCCGAAACCGTCGGCGCCCCGCAGGGCGGCAAAGACGCGGCGGATGCCGTGGCCGTAGGCATTGGCCTTGACCACCGCCCAGATGCGCGACTCCGGCGCCTTGCGGCGGATGATGTCGAGATTGTTGGCCAGGGCGGGTTGGTGGATGACAGCGTGGATGGGTCTTGGCATGGAAGTCACATCTCAGGAAGCGGACGAGCAAGCAGGCGGCGCTGACGGCATGGGCGGCCGCGCGGGCGCTGGAAGGACGGCTCTGTCTCAGTATCGATGGCGCAAACGTCACCTGTCGGTGTGCAGCAGCATGTTGCGGCGACTGGCATGCGGGAATGTGCGGAATTGGCAGGCCCGTGTATCCCAGTCACCATATCGGTTCGACCACGCACCAGATCAGGGAAGACCTGGTCGGCTGGTCGCGATCGCAGTCGTTATTTGAACACATTCAGATGCCGTTGCCGGGGGTCATTGGGGAATCGGCGCGGCAATCCGCTGTCAAAAAGAGCCCTTGCCGGGGTTCGGGAATGTCATGTTTTCGTGATATAAAGCCGGACGCTCCGGCCATGTTCTAAAAGCGAAGCATTATGTCAATGACTGTCAGGCAAGCCTCAAGGCGCCGCAGCGCAGCACCACAGACACAATTCGACACGGCCGCGGCACAAGGTTCCCTGCAAACCATGGCCTCCCCGGTGGGCGCCAGCCTGGCCAACCTGAGCGGAGCTCGCGATGGAGAAAAAGTCGACAGCATGAAGAAGGGTTTTTACACCATCATGGCCGCGCAGTTTTTTTCTTCGCTGGCCGACAATGCCTTACTGATCGCCGCCATCGCCCTTCTCACCGAATTGCATTCCCCGCAGTGGATGACTCCGCTGCTCAAGCTGTTCTTCGTTCTTTCCTACGTCGTTCTCGCCGCCTTCGTCGGCGCCTTTGCCGATTCCATGCCCAAGGGGCGGGTGATGCTCATCACCAACGCCATCAAGGTGGTCGGCTGCGCCATCATGATGTTCGGGCTGCACCCGCTGCTGGCGTATGGCGTGGTGGGATTCGGCGCGGCGGCGTACTCGCCGGCCAAGTACGGCATCCTGACCGAGCTGCTGCCGCCGGAGAAACTGGTGCTGGCCAACGGCTGGATCGAAGGCCTGACGGTGGGCTCGATCATCCTGGGCACCGTGGTCGGCGGCGCGCTGATTTCCGTGCACGTGTCAGGCATGCTGCTGCAACTGGATGTGCCGTTCCTGAACACCGGGATCGACACCCCGGCCGAGGCCGCGATGGTGGTGATCATGCTGTTCTACGTGGTCGCCTCGATCTTCAACCTGTTTATCCCCGATACCGGCGCCCGCTATCCGGCGCAGGAAAAGAACCCGATCAGGCTGATCGCCGAGTTCGGCGACTGCTTCGTGGCGCTGTGGCGCGACAAGCTGGGCCAGATCTCGCTGGCGGTGACCACGCTGTTCTGGGGCGTGGGCGCCACGCTGCAGTTCATCGTGCTGAAGTGGGCCGAGAAATCGCTGGGCCTGAACCTGTCCCAGGGCGCGCTGCTGCAGGCCGTGGTGGCCGTGGGCGTGGCCGTGGGCGCGATCCTGGCCGCGGCGCGCATCCCGCTGCGCAAGTCGCTGTCGGTGCTGCCCTTTGGCGTGGCCATGGGCGCCACCGTGATGATCATGGCGTTCTACACCAAGGATGCGATGCCCAATGTCACGCTGGACGTGCTGGGCATGCATATGCCGCTGTACATGGCCATCGCCTATGTATTCCTGATGGTGGTGGGCGCCATGTCGGGCTACTTCGTGGTGCCGATGAACGCGCTGCTGCAGCACCGCGGGCACGTGCTGCTGTCGGCCGGCCACTCCATCGCGGTGCAGAACTTCAATGAGAACGTCTCGGTGCTGCTGATGCTGTGCCTGTATGCGCTGCTGATCAAGCTGAACGTGCCGATCGGCGTGGTCATCGTCGCACTGGGCCTGTTTATCTGCGTGACCATGGCGCTGGTGCTCAAGCTGCACAAGTACAACGCGCGCACCTTCAACTCGCTGGCGATGATCGGCGAGGACAAGCACCACTAGCCGGCGCAGCGAGGGTCAGGCCGCGTCCTGCGCGGCCTGCGGCCCTGGCCTTGGCGGCTCCGCCGCCCGCGCCAGCGCCCGCTCCTCCCACCCCGGTGGCACCACGAACCCGCGCGAGCATTCGCGCCACCAGCCCGGCGCCTCCGGCCCGGCCGGTTCCAGTTCGCACAGCATCACCGGCGATTCGCGCCGCCAGCCGTGGTCATGGCGCGGGTCGGCAAAGCGCTGCGCCAGCATCGCGCGCAGCGCGCCGACTTCTTCCGTGCCGGATTCGGGCACCAGCGCGCCCGACAGCCAGCCGGTACGCGGCAGGCGGCACCAGCGCAAGCCGGGCCGCGCGGCAGCGCGGGCGGCCCAGTCATCGAGCGTGGACCACCAGCCGTGCAAATGGTCTGGCGCGATGCCCAGCGCATCCAGCCCCGGCGGCACCCGGCCATCGCGATAGAACAGCCAGCCCAGCAGGTAGACCTCGCTGCGGTCCACCATATGTCCCAGCAGGGCCTGTGCCTCCGCGGTGCAGCCAAGGGGGAGCTGGCGGTGCACGATGTGGCCCAGCTTGTCGCCAAGGCGGTCGACCAGGTTCGGGCCGACGAAATCCTGCGCCCGCGCCACCTGGCTGTCGCCAGGCGCCATCAGGTAGAACTTGGCCGCCATCTCCCAGTGGACCACCGCGCCCGACGCCTGCTCGCGCCAGATAAAGTCCAGTTCGCCCAGCGTGCGGATACCCTGCCGCCCGGCGCGCCGCACCGGCACGTTGGCGGCCAGCAGCGACAGCCCCTGCATATGGCGCAGCGCAAAATGCAGCAGCCGCTCGGCATGGCGGCCCAGGCGCAGGCTGCGGCTGGCGGGGTCCTGGTCGGGATCGTCGGCGGAGGGGGCGGCGTGGCCGTCGGCCAGTTCGTCGATGGTGGCGGGCAGCGTGGCGGGGTCAGCGGCTTCCAGCCAGTGTTGCCAGGCGGCCAGCGTGCCGGCGGGCCAGCGCGCCGGGGCCGCGCCCGGCACCGCCGCCAGCAGCGGCGGCGAGAGCGTGGTCCAGGCCAGGTCGCGCGTGCGCGCCGACGCAGCGCGGCGCCACAGTGGCGGGCCCGACGGCCTGTTGCCGTCGCCGCCGCTGGTCAGGGAGAGATCAGGCCCCAGCTCCCGCACGGTCATGGACCTCCCTGGCCAGGCACAGGTCTTCCCAGGCGCGCGCCTTGTCGGTCAGGGTGCGCAGCAGGTAAGCCGGATGGTAGGTCACCACCACGGGGATGCCTTCATAGCTATGTACGGTGCCGCGCAGCTTGCCGATCGGGGTGGTGGTGCGCAGCAGCGACTGCGCCGCAAAGCGGCCCAGGACCACGATCACCCTGGGCTTCACCAGCGCGATCTGGCGGCGCAGGAACGGCTCGCACTGCGCCACCTCCTCGGGCTCCGGGTTGCGGTTGCCGGGCGGGCGGCACTTGAGCACGTTGGCGATAAACACATTGCGCCCGCGCGCCAGCCCGAGCGCGCCGAGCATATTGTCGAGCAGCTTGCCGGCCTGGCCCACGAAGGGCTCGCCCTGCAGGTCTTCGTTCTCGCCGGGGGCTTCGCCCACCAGCATCCATTCGGCCTGGCGGTCGCCCACGCCGAATACGGTATTGGTGCGGTTCTGGCACAGGCCGCACGCGGTGCAGCCGGCCACGGCGGCGTCCAGCGCCGGCCATTCCATGCTGGCGATGACGGCTTCGCGGTCTGCTTGCGCCGAGCCGGGTTCCGGGCCAGCGGGAACCAGAGCAGGCGCAACCGGCGCCCGGGAGACCGGCGGCGCCACTGGCGCCGGCACCGGCACGGCGGGTTCCGCAGCCGGGCCGGCAACCACCGCGGCAACCTCGGCCACAGGCGCCTCGGCCACAGGCATCGCTGCATGCGCCACGGCCACCTCCGGCGCCGCCTCTGCCTGCGCATCCGCGCGCTCGCGCGGCACCCATTCGGTCGGGATGCCCAGGACTTCCAGGAACTGTGCGCGGCGGCTCATGCCCTGCCCTCCGTGCCTTCATTGGCGGCGGACTCGGCCGGCCAGCTGCGGCGCAGCACCAGCGCGTCCTCGCGCTTGCTGCCCAGGGCCGGGTAATAGCCCTTGCGGCGCCCGATCTCGGCAAACCCCGCCGCCTGGTACAGCGCGATCGCGCCGGTATTGGACGGCCGCACTTCCAGCAGCATGGTATGGATGCGGTGCGCGTGCGAGGTGGCCAGCACCACCGCCAGCATCAGCCGCCCCAGCCCCTGGCGCTGGCGCCGCGGCTCGACGGTGATATTGAGCAGGTGCATTTCATCGACCACCGGCATCAGCACGGCGTAGGCCACCAGCGTGCCGGCCGGGTCGCGCAGCGTCAGGCCGAGATGCCCGGACTTGACCGAGTTCTCGAAATTGCCGCGGGTCCACGGATGGCTGTAGGCACGTGCCTCGATGCCCGCCACGGCCGCCAGGTCGAGCGCGCTCATGCGGCCCAGCGCCCAGCCGTCCGGCAGCACCGGCATGGCCGGCACGGTCGGCCAGTGGTTGCGGGGATCGAGCGGATAGGCTGCACTCACGATGCGCTCCCGGCCTGGGCCGCGGCACGGGCGGCAGCGGCGGCTTCGCGTTCGGCGATGGTCTGGGCGACCTTGTCGCGCAAGTAGATCGGCATGGCCTGGTCGGCGTCGATGGCCTCGCCGCGCGCCAGTGCGCGCAGTGCAATCGCGACCATCGGCTGCGCGTCGGGCATCGCCTCCGGCAGCACGCGCGCGGCGCGCGCCAGGCCCGCCAGCCGCTCGCCGAACACCGTCGAGGCGTTGCCGGCCAGCCAGTATTCGCCGTCGGGCAGCGGCACGGTTTCCGGCGCGCTGACCTGCATCGGCGTGACTTGTGCCCATTCCCGCGCGCTGGCATGCCAGCGGAAAGCAGCGGAATAGGCTTCATCCATGCGCGCATCCAGCGCCACCAGCACCGCGGTGTCGTCCGGCAGCGCCGGAGTAGCGGCGCGCGCGCGCTCGGCGCAGGTCATCAGGGTATTGACCGGAACCACCGGCAGCCCGGCGCCGAAGGCCAGCCCCTGCGCCACGCCGCAGGCGGTGCGCAGGCCGGTGAACGAGCCCGGGCCGGCGCCAAAGGCAATCGCGGCGCAGTCCGCCAGCGCGATGCCGGCTTCGGCCAGCAGCTCGCCGGCAGCCGGCAGCACGCGTGCCGACGAGCGTGCACCAGTGTGCTCATGGCGCACCAGGCACTCGACTCCGGCACCCGGCACCGCACGTCCGAGCGCGACCGAGCACCACTCTGTAGAAGTTTCAACAGCAAGAATCCAGGACATGGCGCGATTGTATCCGGTGACGCCCGGAATCGAGGGCTTCTTCGGTTTTATACGGACGGCGCGGCGCCGCCGGGCGGCTATCATCGGCCTGCACTTTCGCAATCCAGACAGCACACACGGAGGAACCCCCATGAGCGACCTGCCGGCACGCTTCGACCAGGCCCAGATCAACGTCAAGCAACTGAGCGAGCGCCCCAGCAACATGTCCCTGCTGCGCCTGTACGCCCTGTTCAAGCAAGGCAGCGAAGGCGATGCCCACGGCGACAAGCCCGGCATGACCGACTTTGTCGGCCGCTACAAGTTTGAAGCCTGGGAAGCCCTGCGCGGCACCGCGCGCGAACAGGCGATGGAGCAGTACATCGCACTGGTGGAAGAACTGCGCAGCGGCGCAGCCAGCTAAGCAAGCGCAGCCAGGCCCGGCGGCCTCAGGCCGCCGGCACCGGCCGCGGCCGGATCCGCCACGCCGCGATCATCGCACTGGCAATCACCACGCCCACGGCCAGGAAGGTTTCATCGAAGGCACGGATGCGCGCCGCCTGCACGGCGGCGTCGCCGGCCTGGCCCAGCACCGCGCCGTGCTCCGCCAGCCGCCATTGCAGGCCCACGCCCGCCAGGCTCACGCCGATGGCGCCGCCCAGCTGGCGCAGGAAGTTGATGCAGCTCGAGCCCTGCGCGATCAGCGTGAAGTCCACTCCCCGCATTGCCCCCAGCGTCAGCGACGGCAGGATGCAGCCCAGCCCGATCCGCCCCAGCACCGCCAGCGCCACCAGCACCAGATATGGCGTGGAGCGCGAGCCCAGCGCCATCAGCAGGAACGACAGCGACAGCAGCGCCAGCCCGAACGACACCTGGATATGCGGCGCGATCTTGTGGGTGAAGCGCCCCGATACGGCAATCGTCAGCGCCAGCATCACGCCCGCCGGGAACAGCACCAGGCCCGCGCGCGACGGCGTGTATTCCAGCGCCATCTGCATATAGACCGGCAGCAGGTAGGTCGAGCCGAACAGCCCCGCGCCGTAGATAAAGGCCACCACCGCGCCGGCAGCGAACTGCCGGTAGCTGTAGAGCCGCAGATTCATCAGCGGATGCGCCGCGCGTAGCTGCCACAGCACGAACGCCGCCAGCATCAGCACGCCGAAGCCCAAAAGCGCCAGGCCCGCGGGCACGCTGTCGCGCATCTCGACCACGCCGTTGAGCAGGCTGACCGTGGCAATGCCGGCCAGGCCCAGCCCGCGCCAGTCCAGCGGCTGGCGCTCGCCCATCATGATCGAGTCCACCGCCATGAAGCGCCGCGCCATCAGCACGCCGATCAGCGTCAGCGGCACCACCACGAAGAAGATCGAGCGCCAGCCGAAGGCCTCGACCAGGAAGCCGCCCAGGCTGGGCCCGAGCGCCGGCGCCAGCACCACGCCAAAGCCGAACATGCTGATCGCCTTGCCCTGCTCGCGCTCTTCGAACACGCGCAGGATCAGGATATTGGGCAGCGGCTGCATGATGCCCGCGGCGACGCCTTCGGCCACGCGCATCGCGATCATCACGCCGTAGGTCGGTGAAAAGCCGCCAAAGAGCCCGCCCGCGCCCAGCAGCAGCGAGGCCCCCAGGAAGGTGCGGCGCAGCCCGTAGCGGTTCAGCAGCCAGGGCGTCAGCAGCATCGACAGCGTCATCGCAATCATGAAGCTGGCCGCCACCCATTGCGCGCGCTCCTGCCCCAGCACGAAATGCCGGCTCAGGTCCGGAATCGCTACGTTGATGATGGTGGACGAGACGATCGACGAGATCGTGCCCAGCATCAGCGTCACCAGCACCAGCCAGCGCAGCCGCTCGCCGTAGCGCGCACGCAGCGCCAGCCGGGTCGGCAGACCCGGCCGCTGGCCGGAACCCTCCGGCGTGGCGGGACCCTCGCTCACCCCAGCCGTCCGGTGTCAGCGATCTCGCGGATCTTGCGCACGGTGTCGATATCGGCCTCGTGGTAGGCGGACTTGACGATCTCGGCATAGCGGTCATCGCCGCTGGCGTCGACCGCCGGCATGGTGGTGTTGTAGACAAAGCGCAGCAGCAGCGCGCCCGGGCCCGGGGTCTCGATCGCCATGGTCAGCGTGCCGCCGGCATGCTCGGCCGTGGCCGCGGTTTCATAGCGCACCTGCCGGCGCGGCTCGAACACCACATGGTCATGGATCGACGCCTCGCCAAAATGCAGCACGCGATCGATCCAGTTGTCGCCGCGGCCGACTACCTCGGCGCGGTCCAGCCCCAGCACGAAGAGTTCGGGCGACTCGGCGCGCAGCACCAGCCCTTGCCACAGCTGGTCAGGCGTCAGCGGATCCAGTTGAGGATTGCCTGGATCGTTGATCTCAACCAAGTGCTCGAAACGCAACTTCACTCTCCCGATCGTCAGTAAGTCGATATTATGAAGTCTCCGCGTATTCGGGAGACCTTTTTGTCTGCGCGGTGCAACATGGCTTGACACGGACCATTGCCCTTTATCGACCAATATCCACGCCAACTGGAGTCCCGCATGACCGCCGCGCCGCTGGCCGAAACCGATCCCCTGCAGATCCTTGTCTACGCCGACTCGCTGTCATGGGGCATCGTGCCCGGCACGCGCCGGCGCCTGCCCTTCCCGGTGCGCTGGCCCGGCCGGCTGGAGCTGGGCCTGAACGCCGACGGCGGCGCCCCGGTGCGCGTCATCGAAGACTGCCTGAACGGCCGCCGCACGGTCTGGGACGACCCATTCAAACCCGGCCGCAACGGCCTGCAGGGGCTGGCGCAGCGCATTGAAATCCACGCGCCGCTGGCGCTGGTGGTCCTGATGCTGGGCAACAACGATTTCCAGTCGATGCACCCGCACAACGCCTGGAACGCCGCCCAGGGCATCGCCACGCTGGTCCAGGCGATCCGCAGCGCGCCGATCGAGCCGGGCATGCCGGTGCCGCCGGTGCTGGTCGTCACCCCACCCCCGATCCGCACCCCGCGCGGGCCGCTGGCGCCCAAGTTTGCCGGCGGCGAACATAAGTGGACGGGCCTGCCGCAAGCCGTGGCCGAGGTCTGCACGCAACTGGGCTGTCCGCAGTTCGACGCCGGCACCGTGATCCAGAGCAGCGAGGTCGACGGCGTGCACCTGGATGCCGACGCGCACCTGGCACTCGGCGACGCGCTGCGCCCGGTGGTGCGGGAGCTGTTGCGCGGCTAGCGCGCCGTTCCTGGCACCTGCCTGGCCGGCTGAAACATCACTCCTGACAGCAGTTGTCAGGAGACCCGGCGCACAATGCGGCCGCTCTCACACGGAACGCCGCCAGGAGGCTGTCATGGAGTTGCTGATCAATATCGATGTCGACGATTTGCCGCGCGGCATCGACTTCTACGCGCAGGGGCTTGGCCTGAGGCTGAACCGCAAGCTGTTCGACGGCACCGTTGCCGAAATGCTGGGCGGCAACACCCCCATCTACCTGCTCGCCAAGCCCGCCGGCACCCGCCCCACCACCCGCGCCGATACCCGGCGCGACTACCGCCGCCACTGGACCCCGGTCCACCTCGACTTCGTCGTGGCCAACCTGGAACAGGCCATCGAACGCGCGCTGGAAGCCGGCGCCGAGATCGAGGACTGGCCGCAGGATTTTGACTGGGGACGGCAGGCAAGGCTGTCGGACCCGTTCGGCCATGGCTTGTGCTTTATCGAGTGGAAGGGCCAGGGATATGGGGCGGTGGCCGGCTGAGCCAGTGGCGCCGGCGGTGCGGGAGTCTTCGGACGATTCGCGTTCCCCTGGCGTCGCCAGGATGTCACATTTCCATGCGGCATCGCGCTTGCCTGTTTCCTTGACGCCCGCGCGGTAATAACATTGTGCTGACGTCAACACTGCTCACCACCATGAGGGACAAGCATGAAAGCGACGATCCGCAAGATGGGCAACTCACAAGGTGTCCTGATCCCCAAGGCAATCCTGGCACAGCTAGGTCTGGAGAATGAAGTGGAAATGGAAATCGTGAATGACGCGCTGGTGCTCCGGCGCCCCAAGCAAGCACCGCGGCAAGGCTGGGCGGAAGCCAGCCAGGCCATCGCCGCGGCCGGTGACGACGCCCTGGTACTGGGCGATTTCCCCAACACCGACGACGCGGAGCTGAAATGGTAGCGCGCGGCGACGTCTGGCTGGTTGCGCTTGACCCGACCGTCGGCAGCGAGATCGAGAAAACGCGCCCCTGCGTCATCCTCTCGCCGCCGGAGATGCACGACTACCTGCGCACCGTCACCGTGGCGCCAATGACTACCGGCAGCAGGCCGGCACCGTTTCGTGTCCCGGTAACTTTTCAGCGCAAAACTGGCCTGATCCTGCTGGACCAGCTCCGGACCGTGGACAAGTCCCGGCTGGTCAGGCGGGCCGGCGGCCTGAGTGACAGGCTCGTGGCAGACACCTTGCGGACATTGCGCGAAGCCTTTGCAGACTAAGCCGTGGCACAGAAGCATTTAATGCCGTCAATCTGGCGTCATTTAGATTCATAAGCATATGAAAAAGAAATAGACGCCAGATTCATTCCCGCTGCGCCATCTGAACGCAATTGCGTTAATCTGTGGCCCTCGCCCCGGTCAGGCGATCCCTGCCCAGGCGACTGTCTCACTCGCCACATAACCAGAATATTTCCAGAACTCCTATGCGCAGCACGTCTCTCATCAAGCGTCTGGCGGTTGCAGTGTCCGCCCTTGGTCTTATCGCCGCCGGCAGCGTCTCGGCCCAGGAACAGACCATCCGCGTCGGCACCGTCAGCGGCCCCGATGCCGAAGTCTGGCAAGTCGTCCAGAAGGTGGCCAAGCGCAATGGCCTGAACGTCAAGGTCGTCGAGTTCAACGACTACGTGCAGCCCAATGCCGCACTGGATGCCGGCGACCTGGACGCCAACAGCTTCCAGCACCAGCCCTACCTGGACAGCCAGGTCAAGCAGCGCGGCTACAAGATGCAGAGCGTGGGCTACACCTATATCTCGCCGCTCGGTATCTACGCGAAGAACCTGAAGTCGCCGAAGGACCTGCCGCAAGGCGCCAAGGTGGCCGTGCCCAACGACCCGTCCAATGAAAACCGCGCCCTGCTGCTGCTCCAGTCGCAAGGTGTGATCAAGCTGAAGGCGGGCGCCGGCACCAATGGTGTCAATGCCACCCCGCTGGACGTGGCCGAGAACCCGAAGAAGCTGAAGCTCGTGGAACTGGATGCAGCCCAGCTGGCCCGTGCCCTGCCCGACGTCAGCGCCGCCGTGATCAACACCAACTATGCGCTCGCCGCCGGCCTGCAGCCGACCAAGGACGCGATCGCGCTGGAAGACATCCACAGCCCGTACGCCAACATCATCGTCGTGCGCACGCAGGACAAGGACAAGCCGTGGGTCAAGAAGCTGGTGGCAGCGTACCAGTCTGAAGACGTGCGCCAGTTCATGAAGGCCCAGTACAAGGGCGCGATGGTGCCGTCGTTCTGATTGCCCGTGGCGCATCCGGATCGCCGTAACGCGGTCCGGCCAGCGATGCTGCGTGTGCCCGCCGGAGGTGCTTGCAAATTTGTGAACCTTCGGTAAAATGCGCCGCTCACCTTGCCCAGGTGGCGGAATTGGTAGACGCACTAGGTTCAGGTCCTAGCGGTGGCAACACTGTGGAGGTTCGAGTCCTCTCCTGGGCACCAAGTTTTAAAGCGAGAAGCCCGCACGAAAGTGCGGGCTTTTTGTTTTTGCGGCCGCCAACCGGTATTGAAGCGGCTTAGCGTTTTTGCGGCTGCCCCAGAACCGGGGGCGCCGGTGGCGGCAGCGGCGTGGCAACCGGCTCCAGCCCGGTCGTTCGCACGATGGTGGCTGCCGCCGGGGACGCCAGGAACTGAACAAACCGCGAAGCCGCCGCGCTCTGGTGGCCCGCCACCATCCCGGCGGAGAAGAAGACCCGCTGCTGCAGTTCGGCTGGCAGCGGGCCGACGAAATCCAGCTCCCTGAACGGCAGCAGCTCGCTGACTTGCTGAAAGCCGATTTCCGCATCGCCACGGGCCACCACGGCGCCGACGCGCTCGCTGTTGATCTTGCGGGCCTTGTCCTTGATCTGGTCCGCGACGCCGAGCCGGTGGAACAATTCACCGGACAGGTAAGTTCCGCTGGCGCTGGCTGAATACGCAATCGATTTAGCGTTGAGCAAGGTCTGCTTCAAGCCCTCTGCGGTGCTGATATCGGGCTTGGGCGTGCCCTTGCGGACCGACATGCCGATCAGCGACTGCGCCAGGTCCACCCGGCTGCCCGCTGCCACCTTGCCCTCCGATATCAGCTTGTCGAGACCCGAGTCCGCCAGGATCACCACATCGAAGGTCTCGCCGCGTGCCAGCCGGCTGGGGATGGAATCGGGTGCATTGCCCATCGACGCGCCGTAGGCGGTGATGATCCGGTCCTGCGTGGCGGCTTCATACAGCGGCACCAGTTGCTGGTATGCCGCGGTGAAACCACCCGAGGTAATCACTCGGATATCGTCGGCCCAGGCGGGCGCGGCCAGCCATAGCAGGAAAACCAGTGCGGCCTTTCTGGCGGCCAGGGCAGTCAGCTTCATTTTCGTCTCCGTGATCTCGTTGCTGGCGCCGCAAGAGCGCCAGTCTTCCTCGTTCTTCTGCGTTGCCAGAGTATTCTCGTAACACTATTCTGTGAATTGCAATGTTCTGATGGTTTCATGCATGTCACGCATCAATTTCGCCCTTGAGGATTTGCAGGCATTTATCGCCACGGCGGAGAAAGGCAGTTTCCGGGTGGCCGCCGAGACCCTGCATATCTCGCAACCCGCGCTGAGCCGCAGGATCGACAAGCTTGAAAAGACGCTCGGCTCACGCCTGCTGGAGCGCACCACCCGCCGCGTGGAGATGACACACGTCGGCAGGCAGTTCCTGGAGGAAGCGCGGACTGCCCTGGATATTCTCGACAGCGCCGTATTCCGCCTTGGTGACGAAGCCGCGCTCCGGCGCGGGCTGGTGACGGTGGCGGCGATACCGTCTGCCGCGGTGCATCTGCTGCCCGAAGCCATCAGCGTGTTTGCCGCCCGTCATCCTGGCGTGCGCGTGCGTGTGATCGACGAAAGCGCCAACGCGGTGCTGTCCAGCGTGCTGTCGGGCGAATCGGACTTCGGGCTCAACTTCATGGGTTCCCAGGAACCCAATATCGAGTTCCGCCCGATCCGTATCGAACCCTACAGGCTGGTGTTGCGGCGCGACCATCCCTGGGCCCAGCGCAAGTCGGTCGCGTGGGCGGACCTGGCGGGGCAGCGCATGGCCGGCGTGTCCAGGCAAAGCGGCAATCGCGCCCTGATCGAGAATGCCATCGCCCATCTTGAACAGCGCCCGACCATCTATTACGAAGCCAACCACGTGGTTGGCGTGCTGGCGCTGGTGGAAGCCCGCCTCGGCATGGCCGTGCTGCCGGGCCTGGCACTGCCACGCGATCATCCCCGCCTGTGCGCCATCGCGCTGACCGAGCCTGCCGTGGACCGTATCCTGGCGCTGATACGACGTCGCGACCGGGCGTTGCAGCCTGCGGCCAAGGCGCTGTTTGACATCCTCACTTCCGACGCTGACGTGTCCACCGATTGACCAGCAACAGCGGCCTCACCGCAGCTCAAACTGGATTTCTTGCGCCAAAGCCGGCCGAGGGACTTGCAAAATCCGCAGCGCGCTGTAAAATCCGGCGCTCACCTTGCCCAGGTGGCGGAATTGGTAGACGCACTAGGTTCAGGTCCTAGCGGTGGCAACACTGTGGAGGTTCGAGTCCTCTCCTGGGCACCAGAGATTCAAGCAGAAAGCCCGTACGAAAGTGCGGGCTTTTTGTTTTTGCCGCGGCGAATGCTTCAATCATCCGCGCACAGCTTTGCCGCCGTATGGTCCAGCTGCGCCTTCACCATTGCCAGCAACGAATACACGTTGTGGCAGCCCTCCGACCGTTCGCTCTCGATTTCAACCAGCAACAGGATGGCACTCAGCCCGGCGCTGATTTGCTCAAAGGACTCGATGGTGCCGGCCGGGACGATATGCCGGACATCTGCAGGGTGATGAGTAGACATTTGCATCGCGCTTTTCTCCTTTAGAGAACGCCCGCCTGCCCAAGTGTGAAGAAGGTGGCGGGCCAGACAACGGGGGTGACATTGCCGGTGCAACAATGACGGAAAACCGGCCAGCCATAAGGCTGCCCCGCCCGGCCCGCCGTGGAAAACGGCCTGCCCGCGGATTTTTTTACCTGGTCATTGTTGCTTTGCCGGGTTGTCACCCCCGCTCACCGAACCCTTCGGTGAGGCTTGCAGTTTCCCGCTCCCGCCATCGTGCTGCGATAAGACGTTTCGCATTCGCCACTCCCCGCCCTATCGCCTACAGTATTCCTATCCAAGGGCGCGGCCGAGCCGCCTGACCGAAGAACTGCGGAGAACCACCGTGGGCAAACTGCAAGAGCGTCGCCGTTTCCTGGGAGCCGCGCTGGGCGGCCTGCTGGTCCCTGCCCTGCCCGCCTGCGGCGGGGATGATGACGATCCGCCCAAACCGCCCGATCCAGTTCCCGAATCCCAGATCACCCAGGCCATTGCCCAGGTCGACAAGCTGGCCGCTGACCTGATGGCCAGTTCCGGCGTGCCGGGCATGGCCGTCGCCGTGGTGCGCGGCAATCAAACCGTTTACGCCAAAGGCTTTGGCCGCAGGCTGGTAACCGACCCCGCGCCGGTCGATGCCGACACTGTGTTCCAGCTTGCGTCGGTGTCAAAGCCTATCGGGGCAACCGTGGTGGCCCGGCAGGTCGGCCGCGGCGGCATCAGTTGGGATACGCCGGTGCGCGCGCACCTGCCGTGGTTCGCGCTCGCGGAACCGGAAGTCACGGAAGCCGTCACCATTGGCGATCTCTACGCCCATCGCTCCGGCCTGCCCGACCACGCCGGCGACCGCCTTGAAGACATGGGCTACGACCGCCAGCAGGTGCTGACGCGCCTGCGCTTCCTGCCGCTGCATCCGTTCCGGGCGGTCTATGCGTACACCAACTTTGGCATGACCGCCGCCGCCGAGGCCGTGGCCACCGCGGCCGGCATCGACTGGGCCACGCTGTCCGAGCAGGCCATCTACCAACCGCTGGGCATGGCGCGCACCAGTTCGCGCTACGCCGACTTTGCCGCGCGCGACAACCGCGCCCTCGGCCATATCAGGATCAACGGCGCCTGGGTGCAAGGCATGGGCACGATGCCGGATGCGCAGTCGCCCGCCGGTGGCGTCAGCTCATCCGTCAACGACATGGCGAAATGGCTGGCGATGCTGCTCGCCAAAGGCGAGTTCGCAGGCCAGCGCATCGTCGACGCCGCCGCGCTGGCACCCGCGCTGGGCCAGCAGATGCAAAGCAGTCCGCCCGTCAGCGGACGGCCGGCCGGCTACTACGGCTATGGCTTCAATGTCGGCACGACCGAACTCGGGCTGACCTCCTATAGCCACTCCGGTGCGTTCGCGGTGGGCGCGGCCACCAACTTTACCGCGGTGCCGTCGCTGAACCTGGCCATCGTGACGCTGACCAATGGCTATCCCATCGGCGTCCCGGAAACCCTGAACGCACAATTCTTCGATCTCGTGCAGTACGGCGCCATCCGGCGCGACTGGGGCAAGATCTACGGCGATGCGCTTGCGCCGCTGCTGGCACCGGAAGGCCGGCTGGTGGGCCAGGCACCCCCGGCCAACCCGCTGCCGGCGCGCGCACTCTCGGCTTACACCGGCACCTACCAGAACGACTACTACGGTCCGCTGCAGGTGGCCGACCAGGGCGGCACGCTGGTGATGACGCTGGGCGCCACCCCTCTCACCTTGCCGCTGAACCACTGGGACGGCGACGTCTTTACCTTCACGCTCAATAGCGAGAACGCGACGCCGGGCACGATCTCGCAGGCGGCGTTCTCCAGCGACCGCGTGTGGCTGGAGTATTACGACCACGAAGGATTGGGCATGTTTGTCCGCTAGTACTGCAAGTTGCCAGGCCAATTCATCCAGGGAAGAAAGACCATGACCAGACTGCGCGCCGTTCTCCTCGCCACCGGCATCGCCCTGCTCGGCGCCTGCGCCGCGCCCACGCCGCCAGCGGAGGCCCAGCGCCCGATGCCGGCCGGCCAGCCCACCGCCGGCAAGGCCGAAGTGCTGTGGCTGGGCCAGGCCGCCACGCGCATCACCACGCCCGGCGGCAAGGTCATCGTGGTCGACCCATGGCTCACCACCAATCCCAAGACGCCGCCAGGCTTCAAGCAGCTCTCGGCGCTGGGCAAGGTCGACCTGATCCTGGTCACGCACGCCCACAGCGACCACCTGGGCGATGCCCCCGCCCTGGCCAGGCTGACCAACGCGCCGATCTACAACGGCGGCGGCCTGGGCCAGGCCCTGGTCAGCCTGGGCATGGTCCCGGCCGCGCAGGCGCAGCGCTTCGGCAAGAGCGGCACGGTCATGCCCTTTGGCCCGACCGGCCCCAGAATCACCGCAGTGCATGCCGAGCACTCGTCGGAACTGGCGCTGAAGAACCCCGCCACCGGCAAGGACGAAACCCACTACGGCGGTGAGCCCGTCGGCTACATCATCGAGCTGGAGAACGGCTTCAAGATCTGGCACATGGGCGATACGGGACTGTTCGGTGACATGCGGCTGATCGGCGAGGTCTACAAACCCGATCTCGTGCTGATCCCCATTGGCGGCCATTTCACCATGGGACCGCAGGAAGCCGCCATCGCGGTGCGCGACCTGATCCGGCCGCGCTTTGCGATTCCGATCCACTATCAGACCTCGCCGCAGTTGAGCGGGACACCGGAGGCGTTCAAGGCGGCGCTGGGCGCTGGCGCCGCGGCAAGCGTGATCGTGCCGCAGCCGGGGGAGAAGGTGGATTTCTGATGCCGGGATGATGCTCACGCAACGCGATAGCGCCGGATGACCTCCGGATCCGGGTCGATGCCCAGGCCCGGGCCAGCGGGTACCGCGATCATGCCATCGCGCGGCACCACGGCATCGCCAAGCACCTGCGCCTCCATGTCGAAGTAGCGCCATTCGATCATGGCCGCGGCATCCCCCAGCGCTGCCGTGGCATGCATGCTGGCCAGCAGCCCCGGGCCGTCGTAGAAGGTATGAACCATCACTTGCGTGTTGTGCGCCTCGGCCAGCGCAAAGACGTTGCGCAAGGCGCTGATGCCACCCATCTTGGCCGGGCTGGGTTGCACCACATCGACGGCGCCCACGCTGAGCAGGTGCTGGAACTCCATCAGCGTGGTGGCATTCTCGCCGGCGGCGACCGGGATGGCGCACTGCTGGCGCAGGGCGGCCAGTCCGGCGTAGTTCTCCGGCGGCCACAGGGGCTCTTCCAGCCACCGTAGCGACAAGGGTTCCAGCGCGCGCGCCATGTCGATGGCCTCATGGAGCGGCCACGGGCAGTTCGTATCCAGCGTGATCTCGATGTCCGGGCCCGCCGCTTCGCGGGCGGCGCGGATGACCGCGAGGTCGACCTCATGCAGCTTCAGGCTCCGGTAGCCATCGGCGATGGCGCGCCTGACATTGACCGCTATCGTTTCGGGATCGGCATACCGGATCAGGCTGGCATAGGCAGGCAGGCGGTCCCGGCGCGCGCCCCCGAGCAGCTGGTGAACGGGCAGCCCGGCCGCTTTGCCGCAAAGGTCCCACAGGGCGATATCGAGCGCGGACAGCCCGTAGAAGATGGCCCCGCTGCGCCCGAAGACATGGAACCTGCGTTGCAGGTCCAGGCCGATGGCATCGATCCGGGTTGCGTCCCGGCCGATGCAGGCAGGCGCCAGCATCTGTTCGATGGCCGCCTTGACCGCCGGAATCCCCACGAAGCCGAAGGTCTCGCCCCAGCCGACCAGCCCATCGTCGGTCGTCACCTTGAGCAGCAGCGAGTCGGCGGCCTGCATCCCGGCGCCGCCCCAGACGCCCGCGGCGGAAACGCCGCCCACCGTGAACGGAATGCGCAGGACGATGGCTTCGATGCTCGCGATCTTCATGGCGCCCTCCCTCCGTTACCCGCAGTCCGCCCGTGCAACGCATAAGGCGATGCCGGGCAGAGTTCAATATAGGCGAGAAGGCAAGCAACCGAATGAGCGCGGGTCGCCTACTCGATCGTCACCTTCCCGTCCTTCACCAGCCTGGCGAACTTGACCGTCTCGTCCTGGATCCGCTTGGCAAACTCCTGCGGCGTGCTCGCCATCGGCTCGGCCCCGACCGCCACCATGCGCTGCTGGAAGTCCGGCGATTTCACGATCTTGACGATCTCGGCGTTCAGCCGCGTCACGATGGGCGCCGGCGTGGCGGCCGGCGCCAGCACGCCGAACCAGGTGCCGATATCGAAGCCCTTCAGCCCCGCCTCTTCCAGCGTCGGCACATCAGGCAGGACGCTGGAGCGCCGCGCGGTGGTCACGGCAAGGGCGCGCAGCTTGCCCGACTTGATGTGCTGCAGCACCGGCGTCAGGGTATCGAACGACATCGTCACCTGTCCGCCGAGCAGATCCGTCGTCAGCGGACCACTGCCCTTGTAAGGCACGTGCAGCAGCGGCGCACCGGTCGCGGCCTGGAACTGGGTGCCGATCAGGTGCTGCGCGGTGCCGTTGCCATTGGAGCCATAGGCAAACTCCGGCGCTGCCTTCTTCGCCAGGGCCACCAGTTCACTGACGTCCTTCGCCGGCGTCTTGGCGGCATTGATGACCAGCACGTTGGGCACCATGGCGACCGTGGCGATGGGCGCCAGGTCCTTCTGGAAGCTGTAGGGCAGCTTCTTGTAGACGCTGCTGGCAATCGTATGGTGGACCGCGCCCATCAGCAGGGTGTAGCCGTCCGGCTTGCCCTTGGCGACGTAGTCCGCGCCCACCGTGGCGCCGGCGCCGGGCCGGTTCTCGACGATCACGGGCTGGCCCAGGCTCTTCGACAACTGGTCGCCCAGCGCGCGGGCCAGGACGTCGGTAGTCCCGCCCGACGGGAACGGCACCACCAGGGTGATCGGCTTGGCCGGCCATTCCTGTGCCAGGCAAGTGCCGCTTAGGATAAAGCCGGCTGCCAGCACGGCCACACCGGAAATACGACGCACGAGTTCAGTACCACGCATGCTTTGTCTCCTGAATGTTCTATGTTTGCAGCCGGTTTTCGGCTGATTGATGCCTTGATGGCTCCTTGGTCCCCCTGCCCGATGCCTGCCTTACTGGACCTGCGCGATGCGCAGCAGGTTGGTGGTGCCGGCCACCGTGAACGGCAGGCCGGCCGAGATGACGATCTGCTGCCCGGCCACGCCAAACTGCTCCTTCAGCACGGTGCGGCTCGCCAGGTTGGTCATCTCCAGCACATCGACCACTTCATGACAGAGCACCGCGTGCACACCCCAGGCCAGCGCCAGCCGGCGCGCGGTGGCGATCCGCGGCGTCATGCCCAGGATCGGCACTTCAGGCCGCTCGCGCGCCATCCGCAGCGCGGAGTAGCCTGAGCTGGTGTAGGTGACCGCGGCCGGCACGCGCAGCAGGTTGGCCACGTGCCTGACGGCATAGCCGATGGCGTCGGCGGCTTCCGCGCGCGGCGCTGAGTGCGATGCCTGGATGGCTTCGTGGTAATGCGGATCCGATTCGGTGCGCGTGATGATGCTGTCCATCATCCGCACCGCTTCCACCGGATAGCTGCCCGATGCCGATTCCGCGGACAGCATCACGGCGTCGGCGCCGTCGTAGATCGCGGTTGCCACATCGGACGCTTCGGCGCGCGTCGGCACCGGCGCGGCCACCATCGACTCCAGCATCTGGGTCGCGACGATCACCGGCTTGCCGGCCTTGCGGCAGGCGCGCACGATGCGCTTCTGCAGCGACGGCACCTGCTCCGCCGGCATCTCGACGCCCAGGTCGCCGCGCGCGACCATGACCGCATCCGATGCCGCCACGATCGCTTCCAGGCTCTGGATGGCGGCCGGCTTTTCCAGCTTGGCGACGATGCCGGCGCGGCCGTCCACGATCTGCCGGATCTCCTCGATATCCTCGGCGCGCTGCACGAACGACAGTGCAATCCAGTCCACGCCCAGCGACAGCCCGAAGTCCAGGTCGCGCCGGTCCTTCTCGGTCATCGCCGACAGCGGCAGCACTACGCCGGGCACGTTGACGCCCTTGCGGTCGGACAGGGTGCCGCCATTGATCACGGTGGTTTCCGCGCACTCCGGGCCGCAGCGCTCGACGCGCAGGCGCACGCGCCCATCGTCGACCAGCAGCTCCACCCCGGGCTGCAGCGCCGCGAAGATCTCCGCATGCGGCAGGCTGACCCGCTTCGCGGAGCCCGGCACGCTGGCATCGAGATCGAGCCGGAACGCGGCCTGCGCGGCGAGTTGCACCGGGCCGTTAGCAAAGGTGCCGATGCGCAGCTTGGGCCCTTGCAGGTCCAGCAGCACGCCGATGGGCCGGCCACGCGCTTGCTCGATGGCGCGGATGCTTTGCAGCCGATGCTGATGGTCTGCTTGGGTGCCGTGGCTGAAGTTGAGGCGGAACACATCGGCGCCCGCGTCAAAGAGGCGCTCGATCATGGCCGGGTCGGTACTGGCCGGACCCAGCGTGGCCACGATCTTGGCATTGCGAAGGCGTCTCATGCGGAGGCTCCGGAAGCGCGCGTCAGCAAGATCGCGCGGAAGTCGTTGACATTGGTCAGCGTGGGACCGGTGATCACGGCATCCCCCAGCGCCTCGAAAAATCCATGGCCGTCGTTGGCGGCGAGCGCATCCTGCGGACGCAGTCCGGCGCGCCAGGCGCGTTCCAGCGTGTCGGGGCCGATCACCGCACCGGCGATCTCTTCCTGGCCGTCGACGCCGTCGGTGTCGCCCGCAATCGCATGGAGGCCGGGTTCTCCGCGCAGCGTCAGCGCCAGCGACAGCAGGAATTCCACGTTCCTGCCGCCCCGGCCCGCGCCCCGCACCGTGACCGTGGTCTCGCCGCCGGACAGCAGCACGCACGGTGCCGCAAACGGCTGGCCATGCCTGGCCGCCGCCAGCGCGATACCGCCCATGACCTTGCCGACATCGCGGGCTTCGCCTTCGATGGCGTCGCCCAGGACGTGCACCGCGAAGCCCGCGTCGCGGCCCACCTGCGCGGCCGCTTCCAGCGCCAGCCGGGGCGTGGCGATGAACTCGGTGCGGATGCGCGGCAGGCGCGGGTCGCCGGGCTTGAGCGTCTCGGCCGCGTCGGACGCCAGCACGGCCATCACATTGGGCGGCAGGTCGATCGCATACCGTTTGACGATGTCCAGCGCATCGGCGCGCGTGGTCGGGTCATGCACGGTCGGGCCCGAGGCGATATCGATGGGGTCATCGCCCGGCACATCGGAAATCAGCAGATTCAGCACGCGCGCCGGATGGCACGCGGCTGCCAGCCGGCCGCCCTTGATGGCGGACAGGTGCCGGCGCACGCAATTCATCTCGGAAATCGTCGCGCCGGACTTGAGCAGCGCGCGATTGACGCGCTGCTTGTCGTCAAGCGTGATGCCGGCAAGCGGCAGCGGCAGCAGCGACGATCCGCCGCCTGAGACCAGGCAGATCACCAGGTCGTCCTCGCCCAGGCCCGCCACCATCGCCAGCATGCGCTGCGAAGCGGCCAGCCCGGCATCATCCGGCACGGGATGAGCGGCCTCCACGATCTCGATGCGCGAGCACGGCACCGCATAGCCGTAGCGGGTAACGACCAGGCCTTCAAGCGGCCCGTGCCATGCCGCTTCCAGCGCGCTCGCCATCGCCGCCGAGGCCTTGCCCGCGCCAATGACGACGGTGCGTCCGCGCGGCGGCGGCGGCAGGTGCCGCGCCAGGGCCCTGGCCGGCTGGGCGGCGGCGACCGCCGCATCGAACATGCGCCGCAGCAACACGCTGGGCTCGGAATATTGCAGGCTCACGAAACCGCCCTTGCGCTCAGGCGGCCTTCGCTTGCTGGCCAGCGGCAAGCAAGTCGCACACCGCCCTGGTCACTTCAGCGGTAGTCGCCTTGCCGCCGAGGTCGCCGGTATGCAGCGCGGGGTTGGCGGTGACGGTTTCGACGGCCTGCATCACGCGCTGCGCCGCCTCGTTCTCGCCCAGGTGTTCCAGCAGCATGACCACCGACCAGAAGGTGCCGACCGGGTTGGCCAGGCCCTTGCCCATGATGTCGAAGGCCGAGCCGTGGATGGGTTCGAACATCGACGGGTAGCGGCGCTCCGGATCGATATTGCCGGTCGGGGCGATGCCCAGGCTGCCGGCGAGTGCCGCCGCCAGGTCGCTCAGGATGTCGGCATGCAGGTTGGTGGCGACGATGGTGTCCAGAGAGGCCGGACGGTTCACCATGCGCGCCGTGGCCGCATCGACCAGTTCCTTGTCCCAGGTAACGTCCGGGAAGTCCCTGGCCACCTGCACGGCCACCTCGTCCCACATCACCATGGCGTGGCGCTGCGCGTTGGACTTGGTGATCACCGTCAGCAGCTTGCGCGGACGCGACTGGGCCAGCTTGAAGGCAAAGCGCAGGATGCGCTCCACCCCTACGCGGGTCATCATGCTGACGTCGGTGGCCGCCTCGATCGGGTGGCCCTGGTGCACGCGGCCGCCCACGCCCGAATACTCGCCTTCCGAGTTCTCGCGCACGATCACCCAGTTCAGGTCTTCCGCGGCACAGCGCTTGAGCGGCGCATCGATGCCGGGCAGGATGCGCGTCGGGCGCACGTTGGCGTACTGGTCGAAGCCCTGGCAGATCTTCAGGCGCAGGCCCCACAGCGTGATGTGATCCGGAATATGCGGGTCGCCGGCGGAGCCGAACAGGATGGCATCCTTGTCGCGCAGCGCATCCAGGCCGTCGGCGGGCATCATCACGCCGTGCTGGCGGTAGTAGTCGCCACCCCAGTCGAAGTCTTCGAACTCAAAGCGGAAGTCAGCACCGGCAGCCGCCAGCGCCTCCATCACTTCACGGCCGGCCGGCACCACCTCCTTGCCAATGCCATCGCCGGGGATCGTTGCAATGCAGTACGTCTTCATCCGTATCTCCTGGTCCAGATCGATTCAAATACGAGTTGAGTGCATGGGGCGGATTCTGGGCCGTGGACAAGGTTTTGGATCGCTTGTAGAGTTAAACCATTGTTAACCTCAAATTAAAGATGGAATGGCGCTATCGTCCGGCATCCAACCGTCAGAACTGGGATTCTTCACGTCGGTGGCCACGGCAGGCAGCCTGAGCGCGGCCGCGCGCGACCTTGGGATCACTACCGCCGCGGTCAGCAAGCGGCTGGCGCAGATGGAGGCGCGCATCGGCATGCCGCTGGTGACGCGCACCACGCGGCGCATGAGCCTGACGCCGGAGGGCGAGGTCTACCTGGAGCACGCGCGGCGCATCCTCAGCGAGATCGACGACCTGGACCAGATCCTGACCCGCTCAAAGGGCCGGCCGAGCGGCCTGCTGCGGGTCAATGCCACGCTGGGGTTCGGGCGCATGCATGTGGCGCCGGTGATTTCCGAGTATGTCGCCACCTACCCCGAGGTCGATGTCCAGCTCCAGCTGTCCGCCGACCCGCCGCCGCTGACCGAAGATGCCTTCGACGTCTGCGTCCGCTTCGGCCAGCCGCCCGACGCCCGCATCGTGGCCCGGAAGCTGGCGCCGAACCGGCGCCTGCTATGCGCCTCGCCCAAGTACCTGCGCAGCCACGGCACCCCGCACACGCCCGCCGACCTGCGCCAGCACAATTGCATCGGCATCCGCCAGGGCAGCGACGCCTATGGCGTGTGGCGCCTGACCTCAGGCAAAGGAACCAAGGCGCGGACCGAATCGGTCCATGTGCGCGGCAACCTCACCACCAATGACGGCGAGATCGCGGTCAACTGGGCGCTGCAAGGCCACGGCATCCTGATGCGCGCCGAGTGGGACATCGAGCGGTTCCTGCGCAGTGGCCGCCTGGTGCAGGTACTGCCGCAATACGCGACGCCGGAGGCGGACATCTATGCCGTCTACCAGCAGCGGCACCAGTTGTCGTCCCGGATCCGGCTGTTCGTGGAGTTCCTGGCGGCCAAGTTCAGTGAGTTTGGGAAGTAAACGCAGCAGGTTGTTTTCCGGCGTCCGGGCCGCCAGGCGTGGATTCGAATCAATCGACCGGAAAGGGACAGAAGCGCCCCAACCTCGGGCCCGCGCCGCGACACCCCCTGTGGAATCCCACAGGGTGCCCGCTCCACCACCCTGGCCTTTCACTATTCTCGCCCAAGGCAATTCGCGCGCCGGGGCTGGCATGGTCGCCATTGCCATGGTGCAGGCAATGTGCAAAGTATTTCATCGGTGCCAGCGTCGTGCGCAGCGCCCGCAGATCTGTGGTGGCATCCGTGGTCAGGGTCATGAAGGCCCAGTCGATGCCCGGCGTCCACAACGGGATGGTGAGGCCCGATCTCAGCTTCCGATGGCTCACCATGACCAGAGCGCACAGCAATGCCTGTGCTGGCCGTCGGTCCATGAAGTGGGCGAGTGTATGCAAATTCCGCCATGGGCGGAACGCCCCGTTCGGGGAAAAAAGAGACTAACGAGATTTGCTGCGGTACCAGAGGCGGACTGCGGTGCGGGCCCGGACCCGCTAAAACGATCTGAACGCAGCTTATGTGTGGCCTTCCCCGCCCTTGACACGCGCAACCAGGCTTCTGTCTGGCCCAGGGCGGCGAGCAGTCGAGCGTTCAAGCAGGCGAAAGCAACTCAACGCCTATTGGCTCTCGATCCACTGAATCGCGAAGCGCATCAGCTCCTTGCCGTTGGGAATGTCCAGCTTTTCCTTGATGTTGGCCTGATGCGCCTCGATGGTCTTGACGCTGCGATTCAGCTTCCCGGCGATCTGGCGGGTGCTGAAGCCAAGCCCGATCAGGTGCAGGACTTCGAACTCCCGTTCCGACAGGCTCGCGATCGAGCCCGCGCGGCTTCTTTGAGGAGCCTTCAGGGCCCGCGCCAGCTTGTCATGCATGGCGGCGCTCAGGTAGACATTGCCGGCCAGCACCTCGCGGATGGCATTCACAATATGCTCCGTGGCCTCGAGTTTCATCAGATACCCGTTGGCGCCTGCCCGCAGCGCGCGTTCGGCAAACAGTGTTTCGTCATGCATGCTGAGGACAAGGATTGCCAGCTTTGGATAGTGTTGCCGCAGCGTCCTGACAAGATCCAGGCCGGAGTTCGAGTGCAGGCTGAGGTCGACAACGGCCACGTCAGGCTGGCAGGCCATCAACGCCAGAGCATCTTCGGCACTGCCGGCCGCACAGCAGACGTGCAGGTCCTCATGCAGATTCAGCATTTGGCTTAACCCCTCCCGGATGATGGGGTGGTCATCCACGATCAGGATCTGGGTTGCGCGGCCCGGGCTAGATGGCTGCTGTTGCATGGCCCGGACTCTCTGGTATCGGATAGCTGATGGCAACCGTGGTGCCGCCCAGAGCATTGCGGGTGATCGTGCAGGAGCCGCCCAGGAGGCTCGCCCGGTGACGCAGGTTGTGAAGTCCCAGTCCCGAGGCACGCTCCATTTGCTCCGGGTCCACCCCCACCCCGTCGTCACTGATGGAAAGCCGCTGCATCCCGCCTTCGCGCTCAAGGTCGATCCCGATGTGGTGTCCCTGGCTGTATTTCAGCGCGTTGTTCACGGCTTCCTGCGCCGCACGGTAAAGGTTGATCTGCATCGGCGGATCGAGCAAGTCCACGTCCGACCCGATGCGCAGCGTGCAGTCAATGCCATCCAGCGCGCAGGTCGTCTGCGCCAGCCTCTGCAGGGCGAGCGCAAGGCCACCGGATTCCATGGCGACCGGGTCCAGGCCGTGGGCAATCTTGCGAGTCATCAAGGACGCCTGCTTCACCAGTCCGACGATGGTAGCCGCGTCCGCCGCGGCCGGGTGGCCAGCCTTCTGCAGTGTTTGATTCAGGGTCGTGCAGTAGAAGCCCAGGCTGGTGAGGTGCTGCCCGAGGCCGTCATGCAGCTCCCGGCCGATGAGTCTCTGCTGCTGGTCGCCGATCCGGATCAGCTCCGCTTCCAGCAGGCGACGCCGCGCCATCTCCTGCTTCAGTTCATGGTTTGCCCGCTGCAGGTCCCGGGTTCGTTCCTGCACGCGCCGCTCCAGTTCGACGTGCGATGCCTGCAGCAGGCTATGGACGCGCTTCTCCTGGGCATGTGCCGCCACCAGCAGCAGCCCGGTGACTGCCACGACGTTCGCGAAGGCGCACCATCTCACAAGGCTATCCACTGGAGACACTGCGGCAAAGGGACCGGTGCCGTTGGTGGTGCCCCAGATGGCTACGATCGAGACCAGCAAGGTTGCGAAGGTGGTGCCCAGGTGATCGAAGCGCAGAGCCGCCCAGATGATGAACGGAAGAATCGCCAGGGCTGAAGGATAGTAGCCGTGCCCGGCAAGCTCGGGGGCGCCGAAGATGAGGTAGCTTGCCCAGAGGATGGCAACGGTCAGTCCGCACGCTTCCACGGCCTGCCTTGCGGAGCGCACAGGCTCGGGACTCGCAAGCAGGCTGAGCAGGGGCGGGGCCACCACCAGCACCCCCATCATGTCACCGAGCCACCATTCCAGGACTGCGTTGCCGTACTCGGAAGCCGACACCCGGCCCGCGCCAAGGAGAGCAGTCGCACCAATCAGGGCACTCACTGCTGTGCTGACTGTCGCGGCCAGGATGATGAAGGCCAATACGTCCCTGATGCGGTCGAGGCTGATCCGGAACCGGGCCACGCGCGTCAACAGCAACGTGGCCGTCAAGGCTGCAGCCGTTGCGCCGAAGCCAATCAGCGCGGCCATTGGCAGTGGCACGCCGACCGACATATTGGCAAGAAAGGAGCCAATGGCAATTCCCGGGGCAGCTGCGAAACCCATGACAAGGAGCGCAACGAGGGCCACGCCGCTGGCAGGCCACACCAGAGACACCGCACCGCCCACTACTGCATAAGCCAGTCCCAGTTTTGCACTTGCGAAATACGCCAAAGCGACAAATCCGGTATGGACGAAAAGTCTGAGCCTTAAGTTGCGCGAGACAATAAACATGGTTCGCTTCAACCCCCCGGGAACAGACACTTTCACATCCAGTCATTTCTATTGTTAAACGGAATGACGACACTCTTGCGAAAGTGAATGTTCCATGCACCTGCGGCAAATCACGAGCCTGCACCGAATCGATGCAAGGCGAAGCGCTGCAAAACCATGGTGCCACAACACTACTATGAATCTACGCCAGAACTACCTTGCGCGGTAAGAGTTGCCGGATGGATTCGATTGCTACCGTGCAGTAATGCAGGACTGAATCTGCCTGCCCACCGGCTAGGGCAATCCCCTAGCCTCTTTTCGGAAAAAAGCCCGATTCATATGCTTGCCGCCAGGGCCTACATTTCATTGCACTTGTGCGAAGTTGCGACCCTCAAACTGAAGCGAAAGAAGAATCGTTTCGGTGTTTTTGCAACGACCTGAAGTGGAGGTAAGAAAAATGGTAAAGACAGTCATACTGCTCGCTGCGGCGGGTGCGGCGCTTAGTGCCGGAATTGCCTATGCCGGCATCGGGACGCGGGATGTCTACACTGACGGCGCCAGCGTGATGGGGCCGCGAGACCCATATTCCGATGGGGGCAAGACCACAAAGTTTGACGTCTATTCAGACGGGGCGAAAGTCTCGGATAGGCGCGACGTGTACACCGATGGCGCGAGGATCACCAACCGCGATGGACTCGTTGACCACAGCATGTAAGGACCTACAGAAAAGAGTGTCCCCCTCAAAAAATTCGTGGCCGGGACTCAGCGTCTCCGGCCACAGACCCGCACCTCCCCCGAGTCACAGCCTCGGGGGATTTTTTGCGGTGAGCGGAGCGGCATTGCCGAGGCCGCCGCAGCAGTCAACAGAAAGAAGCGCGCTTCGACGGACGGCCGAAGCTCAATCGCTGCGGCGGGACCCGGCCCTCGCCCCCGCATCAACCCTCAGTCAGTTGTCCAGAATGCGCCGGGCTGGCCGGATTTCAGTACGGCCATAATCTCGCCAGTGTGCTGGCCGCGCCGTGGAATCGCGCCCGCCGCCACGGCCTTGCCATCGAAGCGCGGCGCGGGGGCGGCCTGCAGATGGCCCTCCGCTTCGAAGTAGACGCTCCGCGCGGCAAGGTGCGGATGCCCGGCGGCCTCTTCCGGGCTCAGCACCGGGCCGAAACACACGTCGGTGTTTTCCAGCAGAGCGCACCATTGCGCGCGAGTCCTGGTGGCAAAGAGTTCTTCGAAGTGCCGATGCAGCTCCGGCCAACGCTCGCGGTCCCATTGCCGGGCGAAACGCGGATCCTCGGTCAGGCCCAGCTTTTCCAGCAGCAGCGCGTAGAACTGGGGCTCGATCGAGCCGAGCGTGACGAACTTCCCGTCCGCGCAGCGGTAGGTCGAATAGAAATGAGAGGCATCGTGGATATTGTTGCCGCGCTCGCCGGTGATGAAGCCCTTGCGGCGCGTGGACAGCAACAGCTGCAGCATATGGGCCGAGCCATCCACGATGGATGCATCCACCACGGTTCCCTTTCCCGTGGCGCGGGCGTTGAGGATGCCTGACAGCAGGCCCACCGCCAGGTAAAGCGCGCCACCGCCGACGTCGCCCACCACGGTAATGGCCGACGATGGCGGCTCTGCCGGTGTGCCGTGGTAGTACAGCGCGCCGGAAAGCGAGATGTAGTTGTTGTCATGCCCCGCGGCCTGCGCCATCGGGCCGCTCTGCCCCCACCCTGTCATGCGCCCGTAGACCAGGCGGGGATTGCGTTGCAGGCAGACATCCGGGCCCAGCCCCAGGCGCTCCATGACGCCGGGGCGCATGCCTTCGATCAGCGCGTCGGCATCCTGGATCAGTGCCAGCACCAGCTCACGCCCTTCGGCCGTCTTCAGGTCGGCAACCACCGAGCGCTTGCCCCGGTTCAGCACGTAGCCTTCCGTGGACGGCGCCGCACCGTTGGCCGGTGCCGCGCGTTCCACGGCGATCACATCGGCGCCGAGATCGGCGAGGTGCATGGCGCAGAACGGGCCTGGACCGATCCCGCAAATCTCGACAACTTTTACACAGGAAAGCATGAACGATCCCCCTGATTCAGCATGAAAGTGAAGGTCTTCCGTACAGTACGTTGGAGCCTCGGAGGCTAGCAGCCGTCCGGCCAGGCGCGGCCTCCCCGGAACAGGGAGGGGGCGCCCCCGCCTGGCGACAGCGATCAGTCAAGCGTGAAGTCGCCCGCATCAGCGGGCACGCACTCCAGTTCAGGCAGCAAGGCCGCCGCCGCGCCGATGTCATCCCGCATCAGCGCCATGCCGCCGCGCAGCACCGTGACCGCGTAGCGCTCGCGCTCGCCCAGCGCGGCGGCTTGCGTCGCCAGCCGTCCGATCGCTTCAGCCGCTGCGTCGAGATGGCAGGCGCGCAGGTCGATGTGCGCTTGCATCATTTGCAGCGCAAAGCGCGACTCGACCTGCCTGGCGGGGAGCAAGCGCAGCAGGCTGGTAAGCCGGCCAAGACCGTCGCGCGCCAGCAGTTCGGACGCGCGGGCCTGGATCGCGTCCGCGGCAGCATCTTCCTCGCCGGCGAGCACCGCGTGCCGGACCGCTTCGTCAACGTACTCGCGCTGCGCGAACCAGCGCCAGGCAGCCGCGTGCAGCGCTTGCTGCTGCGCGCGGGACATGGCCGCAACACGCGCAAGCAACACTTCGCGCAGCAAGGGGTGGAGGCGATACCAGCTCTCGTGGTCGTGGCCACTCACGTGGATCAGGAACAGATTGCTGCTGTCGAGCCTGACCAGCCGTGTGATCATGCGCGCCACCGCGCGCGGCTCGCCCACCAGCGTTGCGCACAAGTGCGCGCTGAAGCGGCTGCAAATGGCCACGCAGGTCAGCAGCTTCTGGTCGTCGGCGTCGAGCTGGCACAGTACCTCGCGTTCGAAATACTGGGCGAAGGCGCTCGCATCGCGCAGCGCAATCGGCGCGAAGCCGGCGCCGTGCTTGGCCTTGATATCCAGGGCAAACAGTTGCAGCCCGGCGACCCAGCCTTCGGTCAGCTCATGCAGCCGCCGGGCGTCGCGCGGGCTGACCTCGCCCAGTTGCTCGCGCAGGTAGGCCTCCGATTCCTCGAGGCTGAAGCGCAGGTCACGCAAATCGAAGACGGCAAGCAGCCCTTGCGACTGCATGCGCGCCAGCGACAGCGGCAACTGGCCGCGCGAGCACAGCACCAGGTGCAGCTGCGGCGGCGCGTAGTCAAGCAGCCATTGCAGCGCCTGCCAGATGCGGCCATCCTCGATATGGTGGACGTCGTCAAGCATCAGGACCAGGTCGCGCGGTTGGCTGGCAATCGCCTCGATCAGCGTCACCACCCAATGCTCTACCCGGGAAGCGTCGCTGCCGTCCCCGGTCAGATCGGCGGCCTTGGCCGCGATATCGGCGTCGACCAGCGCAATGCTGGCGAGCAGGCAGTCGAAGAAGCGCGCAGGTTCATTGTCCTCTTCGGCCACCGACAGCCACGCAACCTCAAAGCCGACCGAAACCAGTGCCTTGCGCCAGGTCACGAGCGTCGAGGTCTTTCCGCATCCGGCCGGCCCCTGGACCACCACACAACGCCGATGCCGCGCTTCAAGCAGGCGTTCGGCCAACGCATCGCGGACCAACGGCCGCCGTGCAAGGCGCGGGGGCACCAGCTTGGTACCGGCAATCGGCTCTGGATGATGCGAAGACATGTGTGGGTTGCGCCGGCCTGATCACCCCGGCAGCGCTTTGCATTGGGAACGAAGCATTATAGGGCTGTGGTCTGCGGGGGAGCCATCAGGAGGTTTGCGGGCGTCGCCCGCGTAGCCTACGTGGAGCGACTGCAGGGTCCGGGCCTGCGCAAGAGAACCATCCCCGCTGTCACAGCAGCCGCTCCGCCTCCTCGATCAGGGCGGTGGGCGACAGCATGTCGCCACGCGCGAAACGCACCAGTGCGATGGATCGCACCAGCGGCGGATCGCCCGGGACCTGGGCAGTGAGCAGGTCGATGTCGTATGCCGGCCCCGCGCTGTCCGCCGCGAGCAGCACGTTCATGGCACTAAGCCGCAAGTATCTTTGCTCGATGGAAAAGCAGGAGCGTGCATCCGCCAGGACTTCGGCCAGGCATTCCAGTTGACGGTCAAGCGCCCCGGTTTCGGGGCCGAGCTGCGCAAGTTCCTGCTCGTTCGCGGCAATCTGCCCGCCCAGGGCGGCCTGCTCGCCGGGACTTGCGTCGGCATCGCCGCCGAGCACCGAACGCATGCCAGTGCCTTGCTGCTGGAGCAGGCGCAGGCGCGCCACCAGCAGCGCCTGCTCGCGCGCGAGCACGTCGCGGCGTGACTTGCCGGCAGCGAAACGGGCGAGACCCTCCATGCTGAACTGATCGAACATGCGCCGGACAATTTCCTCGCGCAGCGCGGCCTCGCTGCGAGCGATGATCCTGACCTTGTGATCGCCGAAACTGACGGTGGTTTGCGGCACTTCCGTGCGCATGACATCCCCTTCCAGCGCAACCCCCAGCGTGCGCCGCTCGGTCATCGCCATCCCCAGCACCGCAAACGCCTGCGGCGCATCGGGCGACTGTTCGAAGAACGCTCGCAGTTCAGGAGAGCGGCTGAAGGCCAGCTGCACGTCACGCGCCGTGCCGAAGAAGGCGTGAACATAGGGATCGTCACCCCATGCCTGCATGCTGGCTTCCCGCGGCGCGGGAAGCCCCTGGACGAGTTCGCGCACGTAGTCCTGCGCTTGCTCGAGCGCAGGCCGAAGCCGCTGCTGGTAGCGTGACACCAGCCGCAAGCGCGGATAGATCCGGGTCACGCGCTCGGCCAGCTCGGCAATCTCCTGCTTGCCGTGCGCATGGACTTGCGCATTGCGCCGGTGCAACCACCGCAGAAAACCCATCGGCATGCTCCCACCCGGCGTCCGCCTTGCTCAGCGGGCCTGCTTGGGCGTGACGGATATGGCAAGGGCTTCGGTGTAGACGGCCTGCACCTGGTCACCGCGTCGAACCGCCTTCAGCTGCTTCGGATCCTCGACATGCACGTCCACCGTCTTGCCTCTTGGGCCCTTGAGCGTCACCATGCCGGTCTTGGCGTTGACGGCCACCACATCGGCAGTGACCGTCACCTCGCGCCCGACCGTGCCGCCGGGCTTGGCGCCAGGAACGGCCCGGTCGGCGGTCTCGCGTTCGGTGCTGGAGCGCATGCCGCTCTGCTTGGCGAGAGCCACTGACAAGGCCTGCGTGTACTCGACGGTGACCGTGTCGCCCACGCGGAGCTGCTCGAAGTTGCGCACGTCCTCGCCGACCTGTACGTCCGTGATCTTGCCCTGCTTGTTCTTGAGCGAAATGGTGCGCGTGGCGGCATCGATGGCCACCACCGTGGCGGTAGCCTTGACCGTGCCGGTGGTCCTGGTAGCCCCGACGCCCGACACCGTGTCCACGCGCGTCTCGGGCTGTGCCAGCGCCGGAAGAGTTGCCGCGGCAAGTGCCGCCGCCACGATTAGCTTGCTGGGATTCATGACGTACCCCTCGATCCATGCGTGCAATATCGAGCACTTTTCCCCAATCCCTGATGGTTGGAGCACCTCGCCCCAATCGGGCATCCCTGCCCGGCTGCCGGCGTTTTAACAATAGCTTACATACACGGACATCCGCTTGATTTACCCTCCGCTGCCTGAACCTTGCCCCGCCCGGGGCCCACTACACGAAAAACAGGCAAACATGAGGAAGATCCACGCGTACCCGCTGATGGCAATCGCCATGCTGACTACCACCTCGGGGGCCGCCTTTGCGCAGCATGTCGTCGGGGGGATGGGCGAGGAAGTCAGGATCGGCGCGTTCTCCGGTCCGACGCACCGCACCGACAGCAATCGCGGCACGCCCACCGGGCGCAGGGACAATACGGCGAAGCCAGGCCGGCAAGCCGCCGACCCGCGTGGCGCGCGCCCGGTCAGCACGCGCGGACCTGCACCCGCGCTCCCCGGCAAGCATTTGCCATAGCCGCCCGCATGCGAACCTCACCGAAGCCACCTGGCGCAGAACCAGTTGCTGCTGGCACGGAACGCGTCAGCCGACGCTTATAACGGGGCGCTCGCCGCCGCGGCGACATTGGCGCTGGCGACCGGCTCGGTCGGTACGGTGCGCGATGTGGGTAGATGGCCGGCGCGGTGACGCGGCCTGGGCCGCGCTCCCGGCGTCGGGGACGAAAGCAATGGGGGCGAAACCTTGTGGCACGCGCGCTTTTGCACGCACGAGAAGGCAGCGGGCCGGCCCAGGTCAGCCCTGCCGCGGCTGCACCGTCGCCGCAAGGCCGGGCTTGCGCAGCATTTTCTCGACCTCTCCCGCATGCAGTTCCTCCAGCTGGATCAACTGCCGCGCATACTCCTCCAGCGCGACTGAGCGCCCCTCGACCAGGCTTAGCAGCTCACGGTACAGGTCCAGGGCCTGCATCTCGGTCGCAAGCGATTCACGCAGGATCGCGCCGATATCGGTCGTGTGGCTGTCCAGCAGCTCGCCGATGCCAAGCGAGGGATAGGCGCCGAGGGTCGTGATCCATTCGCCGGCCTGGTGCGCGTGCAGCAGCGACTCATTCGCCTGCTCACGCAGCCACGACACGATGGGAATGCGGCCGAAGCCGAATATCAGGAACGAATAGTGCGTGTAGCGCACAACCCCGGCGAGCTCGGCTTCGAGTATTCGATCCAGCACAGCGACGACTTTCTCCTGTTCGATTTCCGTCATGGCAGGTTCCTCCGTGAGGTGGATTCGACAGTACGCCAGCACCCGCGGGGCACGTCGCGCAGTGTCTAGCGGTAGACGAGGACAGGAACCCGGCAGTGGGTAAGTACCTTCTGGGTTTCACTGCCGACCAGCAAGCCCTCCAGGCCCCTGCGGCCGTGCGAGGCCATGAAGATCACGTCACACCCGTGCCTTGCCGCCGCATCGATGATGCCCTTGTAGGGCACCGAGGTCGTCATATCCGTTTCGCATGTGACTCCCGCGGCCCTGGCCGCAGCGACAACCGCTTCCAGCCTGGCGCTTGCATGGGCGGCCTCTTGCTCTTCGAAGGCCTTGCGCCTGGGATGGCCGGCATCGCCTGACGCCACATACGGATACTCTTCCATGCACGTATAGGCCGTCAGCCTGGCGCCGCCGGCTTTGACAAAGCCAATGGCCGCATCCATTGCCATTTTTGATAGCTCCGAGCCATCGGTGGCCAGCAAGATGTGCTTGAACACGATTCTTCTCCTTGGGCGATTGATCCCGGCGGGCAGCGACAGCCCGCCAGTCAAAGTTCAGTATGGACAAGAATCCGCCTCTCGCCACCCACGCCGATGCCTCTGCGCACGCCAACGCAGCCGCGGCGCCCCTCACCCATCGATCTTGAAGCCGATATCCTTGATGAACTGCCCCCAGCGCGCATGATCGGTCCGGATCTGCGCGGCGAAGGCCTCAGGCGTGACCGCCTGCGGCGGCAGCACGCCAACGCCTGCCAGCCGCTTCTGGTAGGCCGGGTCGGCCAGCACCTTGCGCACCGCAGCAGAGACCGCATCGACCGTGGCCTTGGGCATGGCCTTGGGGCCGAACAGCGCGAAATAGCCGCTGAGCTGCTCCATCTCAGGAAAGCCCTGCTCACGGAAGGTAGGCGCCCCGGGCGCCAGATCAGAGCGTTCCGGGATGGTGGTGGCCAGCGCCTTGGTCTTGCCGGCCTGGTATAGCGGCACGCCGGTGGTCAGGCCGTCGATCATCAGCGGCACCACGCCGCCCACGAGGTCCTGCGTGGCCGGCGCCGAGCCCTTGTACAGCACCGGTTCTAGGTTGGTGCCGGCCAGCCGGTTGAACAGCAGCGGACCGAAGTGCGACGACGTGCCCGGACCGTACGAGGCCGAGTGGATCGGCTTGGTCGGGTTCGCCTTGGAATAGGCGATCAGTTCCTTCAGCGTGGAGTACGGCGCATCCTTGTTGGCCACCAGCAGCACCGGGGCGCGGCCAAGTTCCGCCAGCGCGGTGAGGTCGGTCAACGGGTCGTAAGGAACGCGATTGATATGCGCGCCCGAGGTGGCCGAGGAACCCAGCGTCACCAGCAGCGTCTGCCCGTCATTCTTGGCGCGGATCACATCCTGCGTGGCGGGAATGGTGGCCCCGCCGGGCTTGTTCTCCACCACCACCGACTGCCCGGTCACGCGCGTCAGGTAGTCGGCAAACAAGCGTGCCACCACGTCGGTGCCGCCACCAGGCGGATAGGCCACGACCAGCCGGATGGCGCGCGCCGGCCACTGCTGCGCGATGGCGTGCGGCGCGACGCCGGCGGCCGCCGCGATGGCCGCGGCGCTCAGGAACTGTCGACGATCCATGTATGAAGTCTCCGCGTTATCGTTGTACGCCGCGCTGGCGGCGGGTACTTCATGTTAGAGGCTGTTTCGCCGCGGGACAGGCCCGGGTTTTCCACCATGCGCAACCGGCAAAGCCGTCAGCAAACACGCCGCGACTACCGCACGCGCGCGCCGCGGCCTTCCTGACAGCCCTGACAGGCTGGCGTCACCGTTCCAACCGCCTCCGTTGGCTATAAACCAGCATGCCAATGGCTTGTGGATCCGGCGGATCCGACTGCCATGCCTGCGTTCTCCCTCACCTCATATCTGCTCACGGCGCTCGGCCCTTATGCGCGACGGTTGTGGTTTGCAGCCGCGGCGCTCTGCGTGCTCGCGCTCGGCACGCTCGGCCTGGTCCGGCGCAGCCACAACCTGGTGCGGGTCGGCGATGCCGACGGGATCTTCACCGTCACGCAGCTGTCGCCCATCACCGTGGAATTCACCATGCCGCAGTCGGCGCTGCCGGTGCTGCAACACCTGAGCGCCGGCGGCGCGAACGCGGCCGTGCACGCGCATGCACGCGACGGCGGCGCGCCGCTGGCGCAGGGGCGCCTGCTGGGGTGATCGACAGCCGCGTGGGCACCGGCAATGGCGCGGTCCGGGTCAAGGCCGAGTTCGACAACCGCGCCGGCGAGCTGTGGCCGGGCCAGTTTGTCGCGGTGCGGCTGCAGACCGGGCTGCTGCGCGATGCGCTGGCGGCGCGGCCCGCCGTGCTGCGCTACGGCGAACAGGACCAGCCTAATGTGTTCCGCGTCAGGCCGGCTTCGTGCTGATCCCCAAGGGCTTCTTCCCGCTGCAGGACACCGCATTCGTGCTGGGCACCTCGCAGGCGGCGGCGGATATCCCCAATGCGGACACGGTCGCCAAGCATCGCGCCCTCGCCGACATCATCGCTGCCGACCCGGCCGTGCTGACGGTCAACCATTCGGTCGGCATGACCGGCGGCAGCCAGGCCCTGGCCAACGGCCGCTTCTGGATCGTGCTCAAGGACCGTTCCGACCGCGACGTCTCGGCCAGCGGCCTGATCGACCGCCTGCGGCCCAGGCTGGCCGCGGTGCCGGGCATCCAGCGCTACCTGCGCGCAGCGCAGGACATCAATATCGGCGCCGGACAGCCGCGTGCCCAGTACCAGTACGTGCTCAAGGGCAACGAAACCGCCGAACTGTATGCGTGGTCGCAGCGGCTCACCAGCGCGCTGCAAGGCGAGCCGCTCTGGCCATCGTCAAGGCAATCGCCACCATGCACGGCGGCAGCGTGTTCGCGCAGGTGCAGGCGGACGCGATCCGGATCGGCATGACACTGCCGGTCAGCGAGCCGGCGCAAGCCGCACCCGCGCCGGCACGGCCGGTGCCGCGCCCCGCGGCGGCCTGATTGCGGCGCGTTGGTGCCTCAGGCCGCGCCCCGGAGCGGCCCGAACCGCTCCACGTACAACCCCGCCACCCAATCGACAAACACCCGCACCCGCGGTGCCAGCTGCCGGTGGAACGGATACAGCGCCGACACCGGCAAGTCCGGGCACGGCCAGGCCTCAAGCACCGGCACCAGCCGTCCCGCGCGCAGGTGCTCTTCCACGCGGAAGCGCGGCACCTGGATCAGGCCGCAGCCGGCCAGCGCCGCGCTGGTATAGCACTCGGCATCGCTTACCGAGATCCAGCCGCGCGCCTTGAACTCCCGCACCTCGCCATCGACGGTCAGCGTGAAGGGATAACGGTGGTCATGGTTGCGCGAGAAGAACCCCACGCCGATGTGCTGCGCCAGCTCAGACGGGTGTTGCGGCGTGCCGTGCGCGGCCAGGTATGCGGGGCTGGCGCACAGCACCTCCGGCATATCCGCCAGCCGCCGGGCCACCAGCGAGGAATCGCGCGGCCGCCCGGCACGCACCACGCAATCGATGCCCTCCCCGACCAGGTCGACCAGCCGGTCGCCGCTGCTGACGATCAGGTCGATATGCGGATAGCGCTCCCGGAACTCGCCGATGCGCGGCAGGATGATCATGGTGGCGTGGGTGCCATGCAGGTCCAGCCGCAGCGGGCCGCGCGGGTTGGCCACCTGCGTGCTGAGCGAGGTCTCGGCGTCTTCCAGGTCCTGCAGCACGCGCTTGCTGCGCTCATAGAACGCCTGCCCGTCCAGCGTGGGGCGCACCTGGCGCGTGGTGCGCTCCAGCAGGCGCGCGCCGACGCGGGCCTCAAGTTCCTTGATGGCGTGCGTGGCGGTGGCGCGTGGCATGTCCAGCGCGCTGGCGGCGCCGGTGAAGGAGCCCAGTTCCACGATCCGGGTAAAGAGTTGCAGCGCGTCGAAGCGGTCCATGCGGAGGGGCTGTCATAGCGGAAAGGTCACTTCCGGATTGGAATCAGGTTCCGGGCGCGCGTCAAGCCAGATCTCCGCTCGCCTGTCCGGGGTCGGGTCCTTGACTGCGGGCAGGGACCACGAATCAGCCAGGCATCGATTCTGCTAGCCTATATTTCATTAATAGTCTTCTGCCGTTCTCCCACGTGTCCCGCGCCGGGCATGTGGCGAGTATGCAATCCGGTTAGTGCTGGGAGATGGGATATGAGCGCCGTTCCTGAGTCGCGGGTCACCGGCACCACTTCGGCCCCAGGGAAAGGTCCCGTCACTTCCACCCGGCATGTGTGGACCCGATACTGGGCCATTGCAAAACTTTACTGGTTCTCGCGGGAAAAATGGAAAGCCTCCGGCTTGCTGGTCCTGCTGATCCTGCTGCTGTTGGGCCAGACCCAGTCCGAGGTACTGATCGTCCAGCAAACCGGTGAATTCACCTCGGCCCTGGCAGCGCAAGACGCGGATCGTTTCTGGGCCTCGATCAGGAAGTGTCTCTATATCCTGATGGTGGCAGTCCCCATCTACGCGGTCTATTACTACCTGAGGAACAAGCTGGGCCTGCTCTGGAGACGCTGGCTGACGTATCACTATCTGGACGGGTATTTCAAAGGCCGGGTCTACTACAAGCTCAATTCAGATGCCGCGATCGACAATCCGGACCAGCGCATCGCCGAAGACATCAATACCTTCACGCGGCAATCCCTGTTCTTCCTTTCAATCGGTATCGGCGCGCTGCTGCAGCTCATCGCCTTCAGCGCCGTCCTGTGGTCGATCTCAAGAGAGCTGGTCTACTTTCTTGTCATTTATGCCATCGCCGGTACATTTATCTCCATCTTCTTCTTCGGCCGCGTCCTGATCGGCCTGAACTTCTTCCAGCTAAGGCGGGAGGCGGATTTCCGCTTCAGCCTGATCCGGGTGCGTGAGAACGCCGAGTCCATTGCGTTCTATCGCGGCGAGGCGCTGGAGTCATCCCATGTGAGCGGCCGTTTTGGCAAGGCCTTCCAGAATTTCGACCGGCTCATCAAGTGGCAACTGAGCCTGAACATGTTCCAGTATGCCTATGGCTTCCTGACCATCCTGCTGCCCAGCGCCATCGTCGCTTCACGCGTGCTTTCCGGAGAGCTTGAAGTCGGCAGCGCCATCCAGGCGGCCGGCGCGTTCGCCGCCATCCTGAACGCGCTGACCGTGATCGTCGACAACTTTGAAGACCTGAGCCGCTTCGTGGCGGGGCTGGATCGACTGGACACATTCTCCATCTCGCTGACCGGTACGGCAGCAGCCTCCGTGAAGCCGGCCACCACGATCGAGTCCATCCATGACTCCCGCCTGGCGCTGGAACATGTGACCTTGCGCACGCCGAATCAGGAGCGGACGCTGGTCACCGACCTGACGCTGTCGGTCAACCCGGGAGAGGGCCTGCTTATCGTCGGCGCCAGCGGCGGCGGCAAGAGTTCGCTGATGCGCGCGATCGCCGGATTGTGGAACAACGGCACGGGATGCATCGTGCGGCCAATGCCGCAGGAAATGCTGTTCCTGCCGCAGCATCCTTACATGGTGGTCGGCAGCCTGCGCAGCCAGTTGCTGTACCCGAACCACATTGGCCAGCGAATCCCTGACGAGGAGCTTCTGAAGTTGCTGGAAACGGTCAACCTGAAGGACCTCGCTGGCCGCTTTGGCGGCCTGGACACGGAAGTGGACTGGGGCAAAGTCCTGTCCCTTGGCGAGCAGCAGCGGCTGACCATCGCCCGCGTACTGCTGTCAAAGCCGCGCTATGTCATGCTGGACGAAGCGACCAGTGCCCTGGATATCAGCAATGAGGAAGCCATGTACCAGCTGCTCGCCGACATGCAGTCGACGCTTGTCAGCGTCAGCCACCGGCCCACGCTGCTGAAATTCCACCACCAGGTGCTGGAACTGCCCGGGAACGGAAAGTGGTGGCTGCATCCGACCAGGGACTATCGTTTTGGCTGGTAGGCATCCGGCGGCCCTCTACTATCATCGTGCTGTGCTAACGTCGCGCAAGGCACATTTGATGTGGAGGGCGTTTGCATGCAAGCGGGCATTGTCGAGGCCGGCTATGGGTCGGACCCGGTCGGTCTGGTCAGCGGTTTCCTGTTCGAACCCGGCGGGCCGGTGCGCGAGATCGATTCCCGTGCCGCGGCGGCATGGCTGCAGCAGATGCCGTCAGAACCGCCGGACGCCGTGCACCATCGCCCGTTCCTGTGGCTGCATTTCAACCTGTCGCACAGCGCGTGCGAGCGCTGGATGAAGGGCCAGCTGGCCCTGCCTGACGAATTCTTCGAGGCCCTGCGGCAGGGTTCGCGCTCGACGCGGATCGAGCGCCTCGACGCCGCCCTGCTGGCCGTGGTCAACGACGTGATCTACAACTTCGGCGTCACCTCGACGGATATCTCCACGCTCTGGGCCCATGCCGACCACCGCCTGCTGGTGACGGCCCGTGCCAGGCCGCTGCGTTCCGTGGACCGGCTGCGCGAGGCGGTGCGGCGCGGCGAGGCCTTCCGCTCGCCACTGGACCTTGTGGTGCACCTGCTGCGTGACCAGGCCGACGTGCTGGTGCAGATCGTGCGCGAGACCGGTGTGAACGTCGACCAGATCGAAGACCAGTTGCTGTCGCAGCGCCTGCAAGGCAACCGCGCCGACCTGGGTTCGATGCGGCGCGGGCTGGTGCGGCTGCAACGGCTGCTGGCGCCCGAGCCCGGCGCCCTGTTCCGGCTACTGAACCGGCCGCCGGCCTGGCTGCAGGAATCGGACCTGCAGGAGTTGCGTGAATCGACCGAGGAATTCTCGCTGGTGCTCAACGACCTGGCGGCGCTGGTCGAACGCATCAAGCTGTTGCAGGAAGAAATTGCCGCCAAGCTCAACGAGCAAACCAACCGCACGCTGTTCACGCTGACGCTGGTGACAGTACTGGCGCTTCCGATCAACATCGTGGCCGGCTTTTTCGGCATGAATGTGGGCGGCATTCCGCTGGCCGAACACCCGCACGGCTTTTGGGTACTGGTGGCGCTGGTGGCAAGTTTCACGGTGCTGGCCGGGCGCTGGGCATTCCGCAAGCAAGCGGGGTAGGTAACGCTTGCGGGATGTACCATACTTCAGGCAGTGTCCCCTGGCTCTCGCCCCCTAACCTGAGGAGCCCTGCCATGAAGCTATTTCGCATTGCTGCCCTGGCGTTCGTGCTTGCGGGATGCGCCATGAACCAGGGCACGCCAGGCACGGCGCAGGCATCGCGCACGGAAAGCTGCAAGGTGACGTCGGAGCAGGAGATTGCGGCGTTGTTTGATCGATGGAACCGGTCACTGCAGACAGGCGATCCACACAAGGTGGTGGCCAACTATGCGGAACGGTCCATTCTTCTGCCGACGGTATCCAACAAGCCCCGCTTGACCGTCGCGGAGAAAGAAGACTATTTCCATCACTTCCTGCAAGACGGTCCATCCGGGAAGATCGACTTCCGCAGCATTGAACTGAGATGCAATTCCGCCGTGGATTCCGGGCTCTACACCTTCACCTTCGCACGAACGGGAACCGTGGTGAAGGCCCGCTATACCTACACCTATCACTGGGATGGCAAGCAATGGCTGATTACAAGCCATCACTCGTCAGCCATGCCGGAGAAGAAGTAACTGAGGCATAAGCCTCAGTTACCGGGGGGCGGGGGCCTACGGCCGCGCATTCACCTGGCGGCGCCTGGCCCAGCGCCCTTACTGCATGTGCTGCCCGCCGTTGATGGCGATATTGGACCCGGTCACGTAGGCCGCTTCCTCCGAGCACAGGTAGGCAACCAGCGCTGCGACTTCTTCCGGCTTGCCGACGCGGCCGACCGGAATCTGCGGCAGGATCTTGGTCTCCATGATTTCCTTGGGCACGGCGTTGACCATCTTGGTGGCAAGGTAGCCCGGAGAGACGGTGTTGACGGTCACGCCCTTCCTTGCCACTTCCAGCGCCAGCGACTTGGTGAAGCCGTGCATCCCGGCCTTGGCGGCGGCATAGTTGGTCTGTCCGAAGGCGCCCTTGGATGCGTTGACCGACGAGATGTTGATGATGCGTCCCCAGCCGCGTTCGACCATGCCTTCGCAAAGCGGCTTGGTGAGATTGAATACCGAGTCGAGATTGGTCCGCATCACGGCGTCCCAGTTCGGCTTGTCCATTTTCTTGAAGGCCATGTCGCGGGTAATGCCGGCGTTGTTCACCAGGATATCCACGCGGCCTACGTCAGCCAGGATCTGCGCGGCGCAAGCCTGGCAGGCATCGTAGTCGGATACATCCACCTCGTAGGCGCGCATCTCGCGGCCGCTGGCGGCCATCGCGGCAAGCCAGTCCTGGGCGGTCGCATTGCCCGGCGAGTGCGTCACCACCACCGCATAGCCTGCGTCGTGCAGCTTGATGCTGATGGCTTCTCCCAGCCCACCCATACCACCTGTTACCAGTGCAATTCTCTTCATCATCCTGCCTGCTTCATTCTCGTAAAGTTGAAAGACCCCTGCCTTGCCGGGACGGGCTCTTGCCTGATTGTCCCGAGCACATTCCCGCTGCCCTGGCGCGAACAAAGCGAGGGCGAGCCGGGCTGGATGACTCCGGGCCCAGCTTGTATGCCGATGCGGGAAGATTGGCGTCGCAGTGCTGCAAGCCAGGACAGCTGATGCCCCTGGCCTGCAAGCCTGCGATCTATGTTCAGCGCGCTGGCCTGGCCTGCTTGGCCAGCCGCACGCCGTTACTGCTTGGAAGCGCGGGGCGCCGCCTGCTGGGCCGCGCCGGAGGCAGCTGCGGCGGTCTTGGCAAAGTTGGCCTTGGCGGCTTCAGCCGTCTGCTTGGCGGCGTCCTGGAAGGATTGAAAGGTGCTGCTGGCGGCTGCAACGCTCGATTGCAGCAGCGCGGTGATCGCTTCAGACCCGGCCGGCGCGTTCTTCACGAAGTTGTCAACGAAGGCTTGCACATTGCGGTTGTGCTGTTCGTACTGGCCCTCGACTGCCTTGGTCAGTTCCACCTGCGTGGTCGATGCGATTTCGTACACATGGCGTGCATATGCAACCGCCTTCTCCGCGGCAGGCTGTGCCAGATTGCCCTGCACGGCGAACACTTCACGCAGGTCCTTTCCGGCCAGCACCGCTTCGATATTGCCCTGGCCTTCGGCAAGCGTCGTCCGGACTGCCTGCAGGTTCAACTCGGTCAACTTCTGGAAGCCGTCAAAAGCCATGTTCGTCAGCGCGAACAGTTGGTTCAGACTGGACTTTTGCGCTGCAGCAAATTGCTCGGGCATAAAAGGGGACATGCAAAATCTCCTGTGGATTGATCGAACGGATTCGCGCAACAGGTTTGCAACGTGAATCCGCCTCGGTTTGGCTTCCGGATTGGCAGCGCCACCAATCCTGCAGCGCAGCATCCGAGTGCGAATCCTAGAGGCTTTCTTCTAATTCAATCCCTAGGTACATACCCAAAAAGTCTTTAAAACATGACAATAAAAGTGCTTTATACGCCTCTATATTTACATGTGCTTACGCAGAAATGTTGCAATGCATGACATTTGCATGACATGTGTAGGGCCCACTTCACCCCAGAACTGCCGGCACGCCTCACGTAGCAGCCTTCCTGAGCCGCAGCGCATTGGTAATGACCGAGGCAGAACTCAGGCTCATCGCCAGCGCCGCAATCATGGGCGACAACAACAGGCCTGTCATTGGATACAGAACGCCCGCCGCCAGCGGAACGCCCAAGGCGTTATAAGCGAACGCAAAACCGAGGTTCTGCTTCATGTTTCGAATGGTCGCTTGCGAGAGTTTCCGGGCACGGGCAATGCCGCGCAAATCCCCCTTGACCAGCGTGACCTGAGCGCTGTTCATCGCGACATCGGTGCCCGTGCCCATGGCAATACCGACGTCCGCCTTCGCCAGCGCCGGCGCGTCGTTAATGCCGTCGCCCGCCATCGCCACCACCGCGCCTGCCTGTTGCAGCGAACTGACAAGTTCAAGCTTGTCCGCCGGCTTCACCTCGCCGTGGAACTCGTCAATGCCAAGTTTCCCGGCCACCGCCTTCGCCGTCGCAATCCCGTCGCCGGTCGCCATCACCACACGGATACCTTCTTCCCTGAGATGCGCCAGCGCCTCCGGCGTGGTGGCCTTGACCGGATCCGAGACGGCGAGCAGGCCGGCAAGCTTGCCTTCGATGGCGAGATACATGACGCTGGCGCCTTGCGCACGCAGCGCATCAGCCTGCGCCACTTGCCGATCGATGGGAACGCCTTCGGCTTCCATGAGCGCCGTGTTTCCGATCGCGACCTTCCTGCCGCCCAGCTTGCCTCTTACCCCGATCCCGGAACTCGATTCGAAGCCCTCCGGCTTTTCCAACTGCAGGCCGCGCTCACGGGCTGCTGCAACAATCGCGGCAGCCAGAGGATGTTCGCTGCCCTGATCCAGGCTGGCAGCCAACCGCAGCACGTCCTCCTCGGCATGGCCATTGGTGCCGATCGCGCGCTCAAGAGCCGGCCGACCCTCGGTGAGCGTCCCGGTCTTGTCGACAATCAGGGTATCGACCTTGCGCAGGTTCTCGATTGCAGCGGCGTCGCGGAACAGCACGCCGTTGGAAGCGCCCTTCCCGCTTGCAACCATGATGGACATCGGCGTGGCGAGACCCAGCGCGCACGGACATGCGATGATCAACACCGCGACCGCATTGATCAGCCCGAACACCCAGCTCGGCTCGGGGCCGAAGAGTCCCCACGCGACAAAGGTCAGCACCGCAATGCCGATGACACCGACGACGAAGACGCCGGCAACCTGGTCGGCCATCCGCTGCATCGGTGCCTTCGATCGCTGCGCTTGCGCCACCATCTGGACAATCTGGGACAGCACGGTCTGGGAGCCGACCTTTTCGGATTGGATGACAAGGCTGCCCGAAGTGTTCATCGTGGCGCCGATGACGCGGTCGCCGACGCGCTTGGTGGTCGGAATGGGCTCGCCAGTGATCATCGATTCGTCGACCGCGCTGGTGCCTTCCGTTACCACGCCATCGACCGGCACCTTCTCGCCGGGCCGCACGCGCAGCAGGTCGCCCACGTGGACATTGGCGAGCGGCACGTCCTCTTCGGCGCCGTCGGGACCGATACGCCGCGCCGTCTTGGGCGCCAGTCCCAGCAGCGACTTGATGGCGGCGGAAGTCTGGGAGCGGGCCTTGAGTTCAAGCAACTGACCCAGCAGCGTGAGGGAAATGATCACCGCCGCTGCCTCGAAGTAGACACCGATACGGCCATGCTCGGCGAACACCTGCGGAAATGCGCCAGGTATGACGGTCGCGATGACGCTGTAGACATAGGCCGCACCTGTGCCGATTCCGATCAGCGTCCACATGTTCGGACTACGGTTGACGATCGACTGGAAACACCGCACGAAGAACGGCCAGCCCGCCCACAGCACCACAGGCGTAGCCAGCGCAAGCTCGACCCAGCTCTGGGTCGACACCTCCATCCAGCCAAGGCGATGCCCGAACATGGCCATGACGAACACCACACCGGTGAGCGGTAGCGTCCACCAGAAGCGGTGACGGAAATCCACCAGCTCGGGATTCTCGCCTTCATCCAGTTCCGGCAACAACGGTTCCAGCGCCATGCCGCACTTGGGGCAGTTGCCCGGATGATCCTGGCGGATCTCCGGGTGCATGGGACAGGTATAAATCGCTCCCTCGGCAGCTGGCTGCGCCGCCCCGGCGCCAGTGCCAGCCGGTTCATGAACATGGTCATGGTGATGCGCATGCTCGTGATGAACAGGACCGGACTGGTCCTGAGTCGAGCCATGTGCACCGGCGCTGTGGCGGCCAGGCTCGGTTGCATCGCGTTCGTTGCTTGTCCTGTTCATCCTGGCTGCTTCCTTCAGTTGCCGGCCGGGCATCCACTGCGTCATCCGGCGTGCCTTTTACCTTCATGACACGCTCATGATGCGAAGACGACGGCCATTCGCGGTGGGACGTCCATGTCACGCCTGATGACCCCAGCTTAGAGGTTCCCATCGTTGGAAGGTCAAGGCCAAGAAAGCAACGGGACTGTTCTCAAAGGCCAACGCGCCTGGGTCCAGGATCAGTTGGCCGCCAATGAGAAGTCGCCTTCAGGGGCGAGGTCAGCCGCCGAAGAGATGACTACGGTCGATGGACGCGCACACCTTTTGCATTCGGCGCGCCCCGCAAGAGGACACCCAGGTCTACGGTGCGCCATGCCTTGGAGATGGACAACGCCGAAAGAACCAGCGTTGGGCGGCGAGGCAACCGCCTCGCCCTGTGCGTTTGGGCTGCCGTCAGCGCGCCTTGTTCGCAAGCCCTTCAACTTCAGCGCGCAGCCGCTCTTCCTGCTCCCGCAGTTCTGGCGTGAGTTCAGCACCGAAGTCCTCGACCTCGAACAGCGGGCGAATTTCGATTTCGGACTCGCTTTCCATGGGGTTGGGGCAGCGCCTGACCCATTCGACAGCCTCATCCATTGACTCGACTTGCCACAACCAGAATCCGGCAACGAGTTCGTTGGTCTGCGGGAACGGCCCGTCCGTCACAGTCCGCTGATCGCCCGAAAAGCGCACCCGCTTTCCCCTTGCGCTAGGGTGCAAGCCCTCGCCCGCAAGCATGACGCCCGCCTTGACGAGTTCTTCATTGAACTTGCCCATTGCCGCAAGCAACTCCGTGCTTGGCATCTTGCCGCTTTCTGATTCGCTCGTGGCCTTCACCATCACCATGACACGCATTGTGGTTCTCCTTGAAGGAATCGTTGGCGCCACAAGACCCCGAAGCGGGAGCCGCGGCGGCGGCGGGCGCCGGAAGCAGGATCCAATCAGAATAGTTGAATTCGGCAGCACCTGACTTGCGCGGGCCGTGCCGGTACCTCTACAGTTCGAGCCATGAAGAATGAAACCGCCGTAGCAGCGCTCGCTGCACTTGCCCAGGATTCCCGATTGGCGATCTTCCGCTTGCTGGTCCAGGCCGGCCCGGACGGCGTCAGCGCGGGCCGAATCCGCGAAGCGCTGGGTGTCGCACCCGCGACGCTGTCCTTCCATCTGAAAGAACTGGTCCACGCGGGTCTCATCAAGAATGCGCAGGAAGGCAAGTTCGTGATCTATCGGGCGCAATTCGAGACGATGAACGCGCTCATTGCCTTCCTGACGGAACATTGCTGCCAAGGCAATCCGCAGGGCTGCGGCGTGCCGGAAGTGGCATGCAAGCCGGCGGCCACCAAACGCCGCGGCGTCTCGTCCGAAGCGGCCTGAGCCATGGCGGCCTGAGCATCACGGCCGCCGGGATCGGAGCGCCTTGGGGCGGGCGTCAGGCCTTGCGCCCCGCTTCATACCAGCCTTGGGTCCGATTGACGATGCTGACCACCAGCAGCATGACCGGCACTTCAATCAGCACGCCGACCACCGTTGCCAGCGCCGCCCCGGACTTGAAGCCGAACAGGCTGATGGCCGTCGCCACGGCCAGCTCGAAGAAATTGCTGGCGCCGATCAGCGAGGACGGGCCCGCCACGCAATGCGCCACACCCAGTTTCCGGTTCAGCAGATACGCCAGGCCGGAGTTCAGGAACACCTGGATCAGGATGGGCACGGCCAGCAGCGCGATCACCAGCGGTTGCTCGATGATGGCCTGGCCCTGGAAGGCGAACAGCAGCACCAGTGTCAGCAGCAGCGCGGCGATTGAATACGGTCCGAGCTTGCCCACGACCCGCTGGAAATGCGCCACGCCCTTGCTCAGCAGCAGCTTGCGCAGCACCTGCGAAATCGCCACCGGCACCACGATATACAGCGCCACCGACGTCAGCAGCGTATCCCACGGCACCGTGATCGACGACAGGCCAAGCAGCAACGCCACCACCGGCGCGAACGCCACCACCATGATGGCATCGTTCAGTGCCACCTGCGACAGCGTGAAATACGGGTCACCCTTGCAGAGCTGGCTCCACACGAACACCATAGCCGTGCACGGCGCCGCAGCCAGCAGGATCAGCCCGGCGATATAGCTGTCGAGCTGCTCGGCGGGCAGCATGGGCGCAAACAGGTGCCGCACGAACAGCCAGCCCAGCAGCGCCATCGAGAACGGCTTGACCGCCCAGTTGATGAACAGCGTCACACCGATGCCGCGCCAGTGGGATTTCACCTGACCCAGTGCGCTGAAGTCGATCTTCAGCAGCATCGGGATAATCATGATCCAGATGAGGATGCCGACCGGCAGGTTCACCTGGGCGTACTCCATGCTGCCGATCGCCTGGAACGCGCCCGGCATCGCCTGCCCCAGCGCAATCCCGACGACGATGCACAGGGCCACCCAGATGGTCAGGTAGCGTTCAAAGAAGCCAATGGCGGGCTTCGTCGAAATGGGGGCGTGGGTGGTTGCGTTCTGATTCATTGGAGTTCCGGCGCCTTCAGTTCTTCGCGATCGCGTTGAGCGCGTCCTGCAGCTGCGCATTGCTCATGCCTTGCAGCGGCAACGCCAGCAGTTGCAGCATGCGGTAGCCAATGGCCTCGCGCGTCAGCTCGAATGCCAGCCGCTTGCCTTCGTCGCCGCCCAGGGCGTTGGACGGATCGGCATAGCCCCAGTGCACCTTGACCGGGCTGCCCGGCCAATACGGGCACTGTTCCGCCGCGGCGCTGTCGCAGACCGTGATCACGATCCGCATTTCCGGCGCGTTGTCGCCGACAAATTCGTCCCAGCTCTTGCTGCGATAGCCGCTCACGTCGACGCCGGCATTGGTCAGCGCTTCCAGTGCGAACGGGTTCAGGCGCCCGCTCGGTGCGCTGCCGGCGCTGAAGGCGCGCACATCCTTGCCGAGCTTGCTGGCCCAATGGTTGAGCATCCCTTCGCTCAGCACGCTGCGCGCGGAGTTATGGGTGCAAAGGATCAGAACGTTGGTGGTCATGGAGAGAGCGTGCTCAGCAGCACGACGAGTTGGAGTTCACCGCAATCCCGATCGGCTTGCCGCGCGGGGCACGCGGGGCACAGCAGGCGGAGCCTTCGGCGGACGCCGCTTCGGCGTTGCCTTCGCCGAATACCGGGACGTTGCCCAGCGTATGGAAGTGTTCCCAGGCAATGCCCTGCGGATCGGTGACCCAGTGTTTTTCGCTGCGCGCATAGCAGCAGGTGGTTTCACCCTGGTCCAGCAGCGCCATGTCGGCCGCCTCGGCGCGCGTTTTCAGTTCGGCAAGCTCGGCGGCGTCATCGGTCTGGAAACCGAGATGGTCGACGCCCGTCCCCTGCCCGCGCGTGGAGATCGCGAAGTTGATGCGCGGATCCTCGAGCATCCATTTGGCGTAGTCGCTCTCGACTCGCGTCGGTTCAGCGGCAAAGAGCTTTGAATAGAAGGCAATGCTCTTGCCAAGGTCGTCGACATGGACGTGAACGTGAAAGCGCTTCATCGGAACATCTCCATCAGCAGTGACAGGAAACCGCGGCTTCCTCGACGCCTTCGCAGCAATTGGCGGTCAGGTAGCCGAGCAATGCATTCATATGCGCGAAAGCGGCGCGGTAGATCAGGTTGCGTCCGTCGCGCTCCTGCGTCACCAGGCCGGCGTGCGCCAGTTCCTTCAGGTGGAACGACAAGGTGGCCGCAGGCACGCCCAGCCGCTCGACCATCGCGCCGGGTGTCATGCCACCCGGGCCGACGACGACCAGCATCCGAAAGACCTGGAGGCGCAGCCCGTGGGCCAATGCAGCAAGGGAGCGGACAACATCATTCTCTTCCATATTTCTACAATACTGGAAATATAGGATTGATGCAATGCCTGATTCTGCGAAGCGCTGCCGGCACCGCGTTAGAATGTCGCAACTCTTCGCAGCACGGCAGCTTCAACCAAGGAGCGTCTCCATGCTCAAGCTCTACGGCTTTTCGAAGGTCAATGCTGGCGCGCGCGGCCACACCCGCGACCTGCGCGTGCTGTGGGCGCTCGAAGAGATGCAACTGCCGTTCGAGCTGGCCGGCATGGACCATCCTGCACACGACCTGAGCACCGACGCCTATCGCCGGCTCAGCCCGTTCGAACAGATCCCGTCGATCGACGACGACGGCTTGGTGCTGTCCGAATCCGCCGCCATCCTCGTCTACCTGGCGAAGAAGTCCGGCCGCCTGATCCCCGCCGACCGCGCCGGCGAGGCGCAGGTGGTGCGCTGGTGCTTCGCCGCGATGAACTCGGTCGAGCCGCCGCTGCTCAGCCTGATGGTGCTCGACTGGACGGCGGATGGCAGCTGCGGCAAACACCGCGAGTTCCTGGTCGGCTGGGTGAATCGGGTGCTGACGAACCTGGAGCGCTGGTTCGATGACCGCGACTTCGTCGCGACCAAGGATTTCACCGTTGCCGACATCCTGATGGCGCACGTGCTCCTCTCTGGCATCAAGGACCAGGGATTGATCGCGCCGTATCCGGGAGTCGCGTCGTATCGGGACCGGTGCCTGGCTCGGCCCGCATGGAAGCGGACCATCGAGGCGTACTGCGCGCGGGTCGAGGCGGGATAGGTCGCCATCGGCGTCCTAGTCCATCAGATCCGTGTACTCACCTTTTGCATAGGGCCGGGTGCGGTTCCACGGAGCGGGTTGCGGCAAGGCAGCGGCGGTCACGCGCGTGATCTTCTTCTGCGTGCCGCTGGCATTGCGCGACTGGACCAGGCGCGGATACTGGCCGGCCACGTCCCACTGGACCGTCACCTGTTCATCGCCGCGCTTTGCGCGGTACTCCTGCACACCGCCGCGCGCAGGACCGCTCGCGCTCATGGTCTTGAGCGCTGCCGGATCCAGCAGGTGGTAGGCGGTCGCCCATGAGCCGTCGAAGCCGATGTTGCCGTATTCGGCCGGGCTGACTTCGAAGGTCTTGCGCATGGCGTCGCTGACCAGCCGCACCGACAGCTTGCCGGACGGCTGCCGCTCGATCCAGCGTGCCGCGGCCGACATGTCCATGTGCTTGTGGCCCTTGTCTGCCTTGGCGTGTTCGGCTTCGTCATGCGCCCCGTGCGGGATCTCGCGCTCGATCCAGACCGTGCCGCCCTCGCGGTAGACACGTTCGGTGAAGTAGATGTCGCGGCGCACGCCGTCGGCCCCGAGCGCCGACAACTCATGCTGCACGCGCAGCGCCAGCGGGCCGGAGGCCCTGGACGGCTCCGCCGCCACGGCGGTGAAAGCTGCCGAAACCAGCAGCAGTGCGAGGACGGGAGTGGCTTGCTTGGTTTTCATGAAATCCGTTCAGAAAGCGAAAATGCGCACGCCGGCAACCGGCGCGCGCATGGCATCAAAAGACCCTGTGCTCAGTCGTGCAGCAAGGCCGCGGCCGGCATCACAGGCCCAGCGCGGACTTCACGACGCTGAACACCTTGGTGTTGTCGATGGTGCCCTTGAGCGCGGCGTTGCCCGGCCCCGTCGAGAACAGCATCACATCGCCGCCGCCGTGGGTTTCCGAGCCCGGCGAGCCAAGGTTGACGCCAACTTCCTGCAGGTAGCCGTCGGCCGTGGTGTCCACCAGCGCGGGGTTGTCGCGCGGGGTCTTGCGCGGACCGCCGCCGTTGCCGAACACCAGCGTGGTGTAAGGCAGGCCGTCGGCCGCCGTGGCCGGCTGCCTGGTCTTGATGTCCGTTGCCGTGCCCAGGATCGGGTTGCCGCGATGCGAGTAGCCGTTGATCGTCATCGTATGGTCGTGGTCGGCAGTGACCACGATCATCGTGTTCGACAGGTCCACCATCGACAGCGCACGCTTGATGGCATCGTCAAACGCGATCGTGTCTTCCAGCGCGCGCTTGGCGTTGGTGCCATGCAGCGCATGGTCGATCCGGCCGCCCTCCACCATCAGGAAATAGCCGTTGCCGTTCTTCTGCAGGATACGGATGGCCTTCTCGGTCATGTCGGCCAGGCTGGGCTCGTCGACATTGTTCTTGACGCGGTCCAGCTCGTAGTTGAGGTGGTCCATGTTGAACAGGCCGAGCAGCTTGTTGGTCGATGCCGGGTCCACGGCCTTGAACGCGGTGCCGGTGGTCACGTAGGTGTAGCCCGGGAACTGCGTGGTCAGGTCGACGCCATCGGTGCGCTTGCCACCCGAGGCGCTGGGCAGGAACTGGCGGCGGCCGCCGCCAAGCAGCACGTCCAGGCCGTCCTTGAGCGCGGTGTTGTAGCCGGCGTTGCCGGGCGTTGCCTGCGCGGCGATATTGTTCTCGCCGTCGCGGTGGCAGACGTGCGAGAAAGTGGCCGCCGGCGTTGCGTGGGTCACGCGCGTGGTGGTCACCGCGCCGACCGACTTGCCGGCGGCCTTGGCCAGTTCCAGCACGGTCACGACCGGCGCGCCGTTGCCGCTGGGACAGGTGCTGTCACCGGCGCTGGTCACATAGGCCTTGCCGGTGCCGTCGCTGGCCTTGGTATCGGCCGACATCGAGATGACTTCGTTGTTCATCTTCACGCCGGTCATGTAGGCCGCCATCGACGGCGCGCTGTCGGTGGTCTGCGCGTCGTTCGAATACGTCTTCACGCGCGCGGTGCGCTTGAGCGACTCCATGTTGAGCTTGCCGGTCTCGCCATACTTGTAGATGCGCGAAGCGGTGACGGTGGTCGGGCCCATGCCGTCGCCCAGGAAGAAGATGACATTCTTGGCCTCGCCCGCGGCTTGCGCAGGGAAGGCAATGCAGGCGCAGGCAGCCGCGGCTGCGGACAGGCCGGTACGAATGATGAGTTTCATGGCGTTATTCCGTCAGCGATAGTGGCTTAGAGGCCGATGGCCGTCTTGATCAGGCCGAACACGTCGGTGTTGTCCATCACACCGGTGAAGGATTCGGCGCCGTTGCCCAGTGCGCCGATAAAGACATCGGTGCCGCCATGGGTCTCGCCACCCGCCGCCATCGGGATCGCCGCTTCCTGGTGATAGCTCTTGTCGTAGACCTGTGCATCGGTCAGCGCGGTGCGCGTGGCCGGGCGGTTCTCGCCGGTGCCGAAACCGATGATGGTGAAGGGATTGCCGCCGGAGTCCGTGGACAGTGCGCCGGTCACGTAGTTCTTCAGCAGGCCCAGCACGCCGGGGTTGCTGTCGCTGGTGGGGCCGGTGCGCTTGGCGTAGCCGTTCAGCACCAGCGTGTGGTCATGGTCGGCGGTGACGACGATCAGCGTGTTCTTCAGGCCCGGGTCGATCACGTTGAGCTTGTCGATCGCAGTCTTGATCGCGGTGTCGAAGGCCACGGTGTCCTGCAGCGCCTTGCGCGCGGTGGTTTCATGCAATGCGTGGTCGATGCGGCCGCCTTCCACCATCAGGAAGAAGCCCTTCTTCTTCGCGGCAAGCACGTCGATGGCCTTGCCGGTCATCTCCGCCAGGCTCGGTTCATCGCCGGGCACGCGGTCCAGGTCGTAGGCCATATGGCTGGACGTGAACAGCCCTGCCACCTTCTTCGCGCTGGCGGCGTCGATCTTGTCGAACTCGGCCTTGCTGGAAGCGTAGGTATAGCCGGCCTTGGTCAGTTCGCCAACCAGGTCGCGGCCGTCGGTGCGGGCGCCGCCCGCGGCCTTGTTCTGGAAGTGCTTGCGGCCGCCGCCGAAGATCACATCGACGCCATCGCCAAGCGCGCTGTTGTAGCCGGCGCCGTTCGGCACCAGTTGCGCGGCGATGGTGTTCTCGGCGTCGCGGTGGCACACGTGCGCGTAGGTCGTGGCGGGGGTTGCGTGCGTGATGCGGGTGGTGGTGACCACGCCGGTGCCGTAGCCTGCCGCCTTCATCTGCTCGAGCAGCGTCGGCACGCTCTGGCCGTTGCCGGAAGCCGGACAGGTGCTGTCCGCGCCGGACAGGTAGTCCTTGCCGCTGGCGTCGAAGGCATTGGTCTCCGGCGTCATCGAGATGACTTCGTTGTTCATTTTGACGCCGGTCATGTAGGCCGCCATCGACGGCGCGCTGTCGGTCACCTGCGCGTTGTTCGAATAGGTCCGGATAAACCCGCTCTCGGGGAGCGTGTCCATGGTCAGGTCCCCATCCTCGCCGACCTTGTAGATCCGCGCCGCGGTCATGGTCGTCATGCCCATGCCGTCGCCAAGGAAGAACACGACGTTCTTCGTGGGCGCGGTGCTGCCGGCAGCCGGCGGCTGCGTGACCGGCGCATTGTTGTCATCATCGCTGCCGCACGACGCCACGGCCAGCGCCAGCAGCGGGGCTGCCAGTATTGAAAGACGCCTCATATTTCCTCCCCGTTGGTTTTGGCGGGAGGATGCACGACGAATATTTCGGCACCGTGACGTGTCACAGGACGGCAACGTTGCCGCTGCAGGCAAACATGCGAAAGTGCAGCATCAGGCCGTTCGCTATGTTCGCGAACGGCCCACCTGTGCGGCAAGCTGCCGCAGTAGCGATGCTGCCTGGTGGCGCCGAACACTGATATATTGTCGCCAAAACAGGCACCGCTCTCGTGGGCAAATCGCATCGCCGGCCATGGTTCGCCGGCTTCCTCCTCGTTGTCTTCCTGGCAGCCCAGCTGGCAGTGGCGGCGTACGCCTGTACCGGCAGCCGCTACCAGGCGGAACACAGCGGCACGATGGCGGCGATGACCGAATCCTGCGCCGATATGGCCGCCAGCGACACCCAGCAGGGCATTGACCAGGGCGGGCTTTGCCTGGCGCATTGCCAGGCCGATTCCAAGAACGCCGACCATGCTTCGCCGCAGCTTCCGGCCTTCATGCCGGTGCTGATGCGCGTGCTTGAGCCAACGCGCGTGGTCCTGGCGGAGGTTCGCGTTGCGCTGCGCGCCGAAGCTGAGGCGCGCGCACCGCCTCCCCTCACCGTCCTTCACTGCAGTTTCCAGACTTAGCCTCCGGCTCGACGTCACCTGGTGCTGCCTGCTTCCATGCGGGCAGCAGTCGTCGTCCCTGGAGGTTTTATGCTTTTTTTACGTCACCTGACCGTGGCGCTGCTCAGCGCGCCCGCAATCGGCCTGGCTGCGCCGCAAGGCGCGCCCGGACCATCCGCCCCGTCCCTCTCCCTTGAGGAAGCCGTCGCGATCGCGAGCGCCCATGCCGGCGACGCCGAATCGTCGCGCGGCGCCGTGGAGGCCGCGGGGCAAATGGCGGTCGCCGCCGGCCGCCTGCCGGATCCCGTGGTCAAGCTCGGCGTCAACAACGTGCCGGTCAACGGCTCGGACGCGTTCTCGCTGAGCCGGGATTCCATGACCATGCGCTCGATCTCGGTGATGCAGGAATTCACGCGCGCGGACAAGCGCCGCGCCAGGGCCGCGCGCTTCGAAGCCGAAGCCGCCGCTGCCGACGCGCAGCGCGCGCTGGGGCTGGCAGGCGTGCAGCGCAATGCGGTCAATGCCTGGCTCGACCGGTGGTATGCGGAGCAGGCCGGCGTGCTGCTCGGCCATCACGGCGATCCGCTTGAACTGGCGCTGCAGGCCGCCACCGCGGCCTACCGCAGCGGGCGCGGCTCGCGTGCGGAGGTACTGGCGATGGAGCTGGAAATCCAGAAGCTGCACGACCGCGAGGACGAGAACCGCGCCGCGCTGGCAACGGCCACGCTGAACCTGGAGCGCTGGGTCGGCGCCGCTGCGCGGCGCCCGCTGTCGGAGCGGCCACCGCTTGAAGTGCCGCCAGGCGCCCGGCAACTCGCCCGGGGCGAGTTCGAGGCCGTGCCCGAACTGTCGGCTGCGCAGCGCGACGTGGCGCTGGCCGAATCGGAAATCCAGGTGGCAACCGAAGCCCGCAAGCCGGACGTGACGGTCGAGCTGATGTACAGCCAGCGCGGCTCGGCCTACTCGAACATGGGCTCGCTCAACGTCAGCTTCCCGCTGCCGTGGGACCGGGGCAACCGCCAGGACCGTGAAATCAGCGCGCGGCTGGCGCAGGCCAACGACGCGCGGGCCAGGCTGGAAGTGATCCGGCGCAATACCCAGGCCATGGTCGGCGCCAGGCTGGCCGAGCTGCAGCGCAACCTTGACCGGCTGCGGCGCTACGACGACAAGACCTTGCCGCTCGCGCGGGCACAGGCGGATGCGGCACTGACGGCTTACCGCGCCAGCACGGGCAGCTTGGCGGCCGTCGCCGAAGCCAACCATCGCGCCATCGACACCGCCATGGATCGCCTGCTGCTTGAGGCAAAAACCGCGAAGCTGTGGGCGGACCTGAACTACCTGGTGCCATTGCCGACCGCCCAGACCGAAGCCGCAGTGAGGGAGGCAAAATGAAGAAGCACATCATTGCAGCAGCAGCCGGGCTGGTCGTCGCCGGCATCGCCCTCTACGGCGCTTACCACTTCGGGTTCACGCGCGGCACACAGACTGCGCAACCGTCGAGCACGGCTGGCGCGCAATCCACCATGCTCAAGGCCGGCGACATCGACCCGAAGACAGGCAGGAAGATCCTGTACTGGCACGATCCCATGGTGCCGGGCCAGCGCTTCGACAAGCCGGGCAAGTCGCCCTTCATGGAGATGCAACTGGTGCCGGTCTACGCGGACGATGGCGGCGGCGGTGTCACCGTCGACAGCCATGTCGCGCAAAACCTCGGCATTCGCACCGCCGAAGCAAAGCCTGGGCGGCTGGCCGCGATGCTGCAGGTGCCCGGCAATGTCGCCATCGACGAACGCAGCGTGCAGGTCATCCAGGCGCGCACCAACGCCTTTGTGCAGCACGTCGCGGTCCGCGCGACCCTTGACCCGGTCCGGCGCGGACAGGCGCTGGTCACCCTGTACTCGCCCGACTGGATCGCGGCGCAAGAGGAATACCTGGCCGTGTCGCGCATGGCAGCAAGCGAGCATCTGGGCGACCTGCGCAGTGCTGCCAGGAATCGCATGCTGCAGGCGGGCATGACACCGGGCCAGGTCAGTGCGGTCGAAAGATCCGGCAAGCTGCAGCCCGGTGTTGCCATCGCCAGCCCGGTCGATGGCCTCGTGACCGAGGTGGCGGTGCGCGAGGGCATGACCGTGTCGCCGGGCATGACGCTGTTCCGCCTGGCTGATCTCAGCCAGGTGTGGGTGATTGCCGAGGTACCAGAGGGCCAGGCCGGCACCATCCGACCCGGCGCGGCGGCCACGGTACTGCAGGGCGGCACGGCCAGCCCCCTTGGCGGCAAGGTCGACGCCATCCTTCCCGACGTCAACCCGGCGACCCGCACCGTCAAGGCCCGCATCGTGCTGCCAAACCCAGGCAGGCGCCTGCTGCCGGGCATGTTTGTCACGGTCGGCTTCGACAGTGGCGCGCAGAAGGAAGCGTTGCTGATCCCGTCGGAGTCGGTCATCCGCACCGGTCAGCGCAGTATCGTCATGGTCGATGCCGGCCAGGCAGGGTTCGTTGCCACCGAGATCAAGACCGGCCGCGAGGCCGATGGCATGGTCGAGGTGCTGGACGGACTGGCGCCGGGACAGAAAGTGGTCACGTCCGGCCAGTTCCTGATCGACTCGGAAGCCAGCCTGCGCGGCAGCGCGCAACGCATGTCCGCCCCGCCTGCGGCCTCCGCACCTGCCGCACCATCGACCGAGCATGAAGGCACAGGCCGCATCGAAGCCGTGCACGGCAGCGAGAGCCTGACCATCTCGCACGGCCCGATCCCGTCGGCACAGTGGGGTGCGATGACCATGGATTTCGCCGCGCCGCCGACAGGCCTGCCCAAGGGACTGAAGCCTGGCGACCGCATCCGCTTCCGCTTCCGCCTGGACCGCGACGGCGCGGCCATGCTGTCGTCAGTCGAGCCCGCCGGCACCGCCCAGGGAGCCAGGCCATGATCGCGCGCCTGATCCTCGCCTCGATCCGCCACCGCATCCTGGTCCTGCTGGCCACGGTGATGCTGACCGCATGGGGCCTGTGGGCGGTGCGGAGCACGCCGCTCGACGCCCTGCCCGACCTGTCCGATGTGCAGGTGATCATCCGCACGCCCTTCCCCGGCCAGGCGCCGCAGATCGTCGAGAACCAGGTCACGTATCCGCTGACCACCACCATGCTGTCGGTGCCCGGCGCCAGGACGGTCCGGGGTTACTCTTTCTTTGGCGATTCGTTCGTCTATGTGCTGTTCGAGGATGGCACCGACCTGTACTGGGCGCGCTCGCGCGTGCTGGAATACCTGAACCAGGTGCAGTCCCGCCTGCCCGCCGCGGCCAGGCCGGCGCTGGGCCCGGATGCCACCGGCGTCGGCTGGATTTACGAGTACGCGCTGGTGGACAAGACCGGCCAGCATGACCTCGGCCAGTTGCGCGCGCTGCAGGACTGGTTCCTGCGCTTCGAACTGAAATCGCTGCCCAATGTGGCCGAGGTCGCTTCGCTGGGCGGCATGGTGAAGCAGTACCAGGTGGTGCTGCTGCCGGACCGGATGCGCGCCTACAACCTGTCGCAGGGCAAGGTGCTGGCGGCGCTCAGGGGCGCCAACCAGGAAGCCGGCGGGTCGGTGCTGGAAATGGGCGAGGCAGAGTATATGGTGCGCGCCAGCGGCTACCTGAAGACGCTCGACGATTTCCGGCAGATCCCGCTGGTGACCAGCGATGCCGGCATTCCGGTGCGGCTGGGCGATGTCGCAGTCGTGCAGCTTGGGCCGGAGATGCGGCGCGGCATCGCCGAACTTGACGGCCAGGGCGAGGTTGCCGGCGGCGTGATCGTGATGCGCTCAGGCAAGAACGCGCTGGAAACCATCGAGGCGGTCAAGGCAAAGCTAGCCACGCTGCAGAAGAGCCTGCCTGCCGGTGTGCAGATCGTCACCACCTACGACCGCTCCGCGCTGATCAAGCGCGCGGTGGAAAACCTGACGCACAAGCTGGCCGAAGAGTTCGCCGTGGTCGCGCTGGTGTGCCTGCTGTTCCTGTTCCACCTGCGTTCCGCGCTGGTGGCGATCGTGTCGCTGCCGCTGGGCGTGCTGGCCGCCTTTTTGGTGATGCGCTACCAGGGCATCAATGCCAACATCATGTCGCTGGGCGGCATTGCCATTGCCATTGGCGCCATGGTCGATGCCGCGGTCGTGATGATCGAGAACGCGCACAAGCAACTGGAACACTGGCATGCCGACAACCCCGGCCAGACGCTGGCAGGGGACGAGCGCTGGGGCGTGATCGGCCGGGCCGCCACCGAGGTCGGGCCGGCGCTGTTCTTCTCGCTGCTGATCATCACGCTGTCGTTTATCCCGGTCTTTACGCTGGAGGCGCAGGAGGGCCGGCTGTTCTCGCCGCTGGCCTTTACCAAGACCTATTCCATGGCCGCGGCGGCGGGCCTGTCGGTGACGCTGGTGCCGGTGCTGATGGGCTATCTGATCCGCGGCAGGATTCCCTCGGAGAAGTCCAACCCCCTGAACCGATGGCTGATCCGCGCCTATCGGCCGGTGCTGGCACGGGTGCTGGCCTACCCGAAGACCACCCTTGCGATCGCCGCGGTGCTGCTGGCCGCGACGGCGTGGCCGATGCTGCGTACCGGCGCCGAATTCATGCCGCCGCTCGACGAGGGCGACCTGCTCTATATGCCATCGGCATTGCCGGGCCTTTCCGCCGGCAAGGCGGCGCAGCTGCTGCAGCAGACCGACCGCCTGATCAGGACCGTGCCCGAGGTGGCGACCGTGTTCGGCAAGGCCGGCCGGGCCGATACCGCGACCGATCCGGCACCCCTCGAGATGTTCGAGACCACCATCCAGTTCAAGCCGCGCGACCAGTGGCGTGCCGGCATGACCACCGACAAGCTGGTGGAAGAGCTCGATCGCGTGGTCAAGGTGCCGGGCCTGTCCAACATCTGGGTGCCGCCGATCCGCAACCGCATCGACATGCTTGCCACCGGCATCAAGAGCCCGGTCGGCATCAAGGTGGCGGGCGCGGACCTGAAGGAAATCGACCGCCTGGCAACGCGCATCGAGGAAACCGTCAGGACAGTGCCGGGAGTGACGTCGGCGCTGGCCGAGCGGCTGAGCGGCGGGCGCTATGTCGATATCGACATCGATCGCGTGGCGGCGGGCCGCTACGGGCTGAACATCGCGGATGTGCAGAGCGTGGTGTCGTCGGCCATCGGCGGCGACAATGTGGGCGAGGTCGTCGACGGGCTGGCGCGCTTCCCGATCAACGTACGCTACCCGCGCGACTACCGCGACTCGGTGGAGCAACTGCGCAGCCTGCCCATCGTCACCGACAAGGGCCAGCAGATCGTGCTGTCCGACGTGGCGCGCATCCAGGTGGTGCAGGGAGCGCCGATGCTGCGCAGCGAAAACGCGCGCCTGTCGGGCTGGGTGTATGTCGACATCCGCGGGCGTGACCTGCGCTCGGCCGTCCGGGACATGCAGGCTGCCGTCGCGAAAGCGGTGCCGATGCCGGCCGGCTATTCGCTGAGCTGGTCCGGGCAGTTCGAATACCTGGAGCGGGCCGCCGCAAAGCTGAAGGTGGTGGTACCGTTCACGCTGCTGATCATCTTCGTGCTGCTGTACCTGGTGTTCGGCCGTCTCGATGAAGCCCTGCTCATCATGGGCACGCTGCCGCTGGCGCTGATCGGCGGCTTCTGGCTGCTCTACCTGCTGGGCTATAACCTGTCGGTTGCCGGCGTGGTCGGCTTCATCGCGCTGGCGGGCGTGGCGGCGGAATTCGGCGTGATCATGCTGCTCTACCTCAAGCAGGCATGGACCGCGCGCGCGAACCAGGGCGAAGCCAGCCTGTCCGCGCTGCTTGAAGCCATCCAGGAAGGCGCGGTGCTGCGCGTACGCCCCAAGGCAATGACCGTCGCCGTCATCCTGGCCGGCCTGGTGCCGATCATGTGGTCGCATGGCACCGGCTCCGAGGTCATGCAGCGCATTGCCGCGCCGATGGTGGGCGGCATGCTCACCGCGCCATTGCTTTCGCTCTTCGTGGTGCCGGCGGTGTATTTGCTGATGCGCCGGCGCCAGACCAGACCTCAATCTGTTTCCGTCCACCCATCACTGCAAAAGGAACCGCAATGAAATCCATCAAGACGCTCGCCCTCGTCCTTGCCTTGACCACCACGCCGGCCGCATTCGCAGCGGGCTCGATGGACGGCATGGACATGAAGCCGTCCGCACCCTCGCAGCAGGCGCCGCAACCCGTCGCAGCCGAGATCAAGAAGATCGATGCGCAGGCCGGCAAGGTCACGCTCAGGCACGGACCGATCGCCAACCTCGGCATGGGCCCGATGACCATGGCGTTCCCCGTCAAGGAACGCGCATCGCTGAAGGATTTCAAGGAGGGCGACGCAGTTTCCGTGACCTTCGACAACGTCGATGGCAAACCAACGGTCGTGGAAATGCGGCGCAAGTGAGCAATCAGCCCCGGCGGGTTGGACCGGGGCTGTCAGATTGGTTAGTGCACTTGGCGCTTCAGGTCAGAAAGTTCCGAATGCATCGAACTGACTGCATCCTTGACCTTTGCATCGAGACCGCCGGCCTGCTGGCAAGCGCGGTCTGCACGATCACCGATCCGTTCGAGATCATCGACCCACTGCCGGATCCGATCCTCATCCTTGGAAGACACGACCTTCGATGCCGCTTTGCATTCCTTGTCGAGCTCATCCACGCAGTTCATCAAATCTTGTGGAATCCCCGCATCGGCATGACAAGTGCGTGATGTCTCGCTGATGGTTTGCTGCAGATGACTAAAACGTTGCTGCATTTCACTGGCTTGCAACATGATGCCCCCTTCGTGAACATCAATTCACATGAATTCAGGTAGCCTGTGCCATTGTCATTCGCCCGCATTATCGGCTGCCAGTGAAGCTCCATTGCGCAGCCCCGAAGCGCGCGAAGGGCACTTTTTCAGTCTAGGTCAAAATCGACCGCACGCTCCGATGTGATCCCCGGGGTTCCTGTTGCCGAAATCCGCCACTGGTCACTCCCATGCCTGGGCACTGGCCGCGGCATTACTAGGCTTTCGCCGCGCCCCGCTATATCGTGAACTCAAGACAGTCCGGCGCTCGTGCTGAGCCACGGACCTGCATAAATTTTCGGAGGCTGAAATGCTGGAAAAAGAGCGGTCTTACAAGGGATTCCACGTTGCCCTGTTCGTGCCGGAGGTGATTGAGCCAGGCAAGCCATGCGGGCGAGTCCAGATCTCCACGCGCAATGAGGACATGGGCATCCGCTTTACGCCGGACTGGCCCCACCCGCCCGCATCGCTGCTGGAGGCAGAGGACTGGCTTTTTGCCTACGCCGCCGGGATCATCGATTGTGAACTGGCTGGCGGCTTCGGCATTGATCTCAGGAACGAGTAAGTCAGCTCGGCGAGGAAGGATCTCCAGCGTAGCGCGCCTGGGCAATCGCATTTGGCGCGCACAGTTTGCTGCCGGCCAAGTTCCAGCGAGACTGTACGCGGCGCTGCGCATGCAGGGAGCGATGGCGCGGCACTGGCGTCACGACTTTCGCGTCCCTCGCCTTATCCGCTCCAGATATTTTCCTGAAGCGACCTCGATTCGCACCGTGTCCCCTTCCTTGACGAACTGAGGAACGAGAACTTCCATGCCGTTCTCCAGCGTGGCAGTCTTGAAGGTAGAGGTTTCATGCTCGTGCAGTCCTGGCGGCGTGGACATGATGGTTACCTCGACCGCCGGCGGGAATGCGATGGTGACTGGCTCGCCCTCATAAAGCTGCACCGGGATTCGCATATTGGGGTGAAGAAATTTCTGGTATGCACCCATGGTTTCCGCAGGAAAACTGATCTGCTCGAAGGTGTCGGGATTCATGAAGAAAAAGGCGACACCATCGGTGTACAGATATTCCATCTCCTGGTGATCAAGCTCGACCTCTTCGAGCTTGTGGCCCGGGTGTAACCGCAACTCCTTGATGTGACCAGTCTTGAGGTTCTTGAACTTGGCGAAAACTGCGCTCCCCTGTTGGCCGCCGCCGGCGTGGTACCCGGCGCTGGTAACGCTATGAAGTTCACCCTCAAGCATGATGACCATGCCCGACTTCAGTTCGGAAGCTTCGACCATTGGTGTCTCCGCCTGGGCGGCAAGATCTCGCCTTCAGCCTAGCACCGCAGCGCGCCTTCAACAAAGGCCGGCGGCGACAGCGGGATGCTGCAGCGCCGCATGCATAAGGCTGAAGAACCCCGCGAGCTATCTCGCCGAACAAAAAAAACGCCAACCCCGTGTGGGTTGGCGTTTTTGCTTGGGGTACTACTGGTATCAGAACTGGTTCATGGTGTTGTCCTTACCCGCCGCCTTCAGGGCCGCTTCGCCGCTGAAATACTCCTTGTGGTCGTCGCCGATGTCCGAGCCGGACATGTTCTGGTGCTTGACGCAGGCGATGCCCTGACGGATTTCCTTGCGCTGCACGCCAGCCACATAACCCAGCATGCCCTGGTCGCCGAAGTATTCCTTGGCCAGGTTGTCGGTCGACAGTGCGGCGGTGTGGTAGGTCGGCAGGGTAATCAGGTGGTGGAAGATACCTGCTTCGCGCGCCGCGTCGGCCTGGAAGGTCCGGATCTTTTCGTCGGCCAGCTTCGCCAGTTCGGTCTGATCGTATTCAACGCTCATCAGTTGCGTGCGATCGTATGCCGACACATCCTTGCCTTCGGCCTTCATCGCGTCATACGCCTGCTGGCGGAAGTTCAGGGTCCAGTTGAACGACGGGCTGTTGTTGTACACCAGCTTCGCGTTCGGGATGACCTTGCGAATCTCGCTGACCATGCCGCCGATCTGGGCGATATGCGGCTTTTCGGTTTCGATCCACAGCAGGTCAGCACCGTTCTGCAGTGCGGTGATGCAATCCAGTACGCAGCGCGCTTCGCCCGTGCCGGCGCGGAACTGGAACAGGTTGCTGGGCAGGCGCTTGGGACGCAGCAGCTTGCCGTCGCGCTTGATGACGACATCACCATTACCCAGTGCGTCGGCCGACAGTTCCTCGCAATCGAGGAAGGAGTTGTACTGGTCGCCCAGGTCGCCCGGGGTGTTGGTCACGGCGATCTGCTTGGTCAGGCCGGCGCCCAGCGAGTCGGTACGGGCCACGATAATGCCGTCGTCCACGCCCAGTTCCAGGAAGGCGTAGCGGATGGCGCGGATCTTGGCCAGGAAGTCCTCGTGCGGCACGGTGACCTTGCCATCCTGGTGGCCGCACTGCTTCTCGTCGGACACCTGGTTCTCGATCTGGATGCAGCATGCGCCCGCTTCGATGAACTGCTTGGCCAGCAGGTAGGTGGCTTCGGCGTTGCCGAAACCCGCGTCGATGTCCGCGATGATGGGCACGACGTGGGTGACGTGGTTGTCGATCTTCGCCTGGATGGCGGCCTTGGCGGGGCCTTCGGCCGCGTCCAGCTCGCGGAACAGGCCGCCCAGTTCACGGGCGTCGGCCTGGCGCAGGAAGGTGTACAGCTCGCGGATCAGCGCGCTGACGGAGGTTTTTTCGTGCATCGACTGGTCCGGCAGCGGGCCGAACTCAGAGCGCAGCGCGGCCACCATCCAGCCGGACAGGTAAAGGTAGCGACGCTCGGTGCTGTTGAAGTGCTTCTTGATGGAGATCATCTTCTGCTGGCCGATAAAGCCGTGCCAGCAGCCCAGCGACTGGGTGTACTTCGACGAGTCGGCATCGTAGGCGGCCATGTCGGCGCGCATGATCTTGGCAGTGTACTTGGCGATGTCCAGGCCAGTCTTGAACTTGTTTTGGGCACGCATGCGGGCGGCATACTCGGGATTGATGGCATTCCACGCGCTGCCGTGGTTCTCTTTCAAACCGGCAACTGCCTTGATGTCGTCTTGATACTGGGCCATGGGAAATTCCTAAGAAGAAAGCGCGTTTGAAAAAAGTTGAGTGTGCTGGCGGATGTCGAAGCGAGCAGCGTGGGTTCATTGTAGGGCCTTCTTGATGCGTCGCGACAAAGTCTTATATAAGACATAAGAGTTCATTTCTCCTTATTTTTCAATGAGATAGGCGCTAAATTTTGTAATGTGGAAAGCTTTTTCAGAGAACGAAAGCTAGCGCCCGGGGAAACACGCAGCAAATTCCACAATGTGAAACGCGCTTTCAGTGCTCGGAGGCAGGGGCGAGCAGGATGGCTAGAGCAACGATTAGCCGGTGGGATTTGTAGATCTGGTCCGACGATCGGTGCCATGAACCGGCACAGCAACGTGTCGTCGTGCCCGCGTCGGTCATTCGATCACGAGCGATGGTCATCGGAAACTGGCCCTGGTGTGGCGCCTGCCTGCCGAGATGCGATGCGCGCAGCGTCTGGCTGGGCAGCACGCCGAACAGCCGGCGGTACTGCATGGCGAACCGGCCGATGTCCCAGACCCCGAAGCGCATACAGATGCTCGTGACCGTCTCGCCTGCCTTGGCATGCTTCAGCGCATGGCGCGCGTGGTGCAAGCGGTGGAGCACCAGATACCGGTGGGGGCTGATGCCGACGTACCGGTTGAACACGTTGCGAATGGTACGTTCCGAGGCACTGGTAGCTGCGCACAGGTCTTCAAGCAGGATGGGCGTGTGCCGCGCCGCTGCCGGCAAGTCCATTGCCTGGCTCAGGATGCGCCGGTGATTCTGGTGCCTGGCAGTGTCAGTGCTACGCGCGGCTGGCGGCAGCAGGGTGTTGAACGCGAGCCGGAGGAGTTCGCTGCGTGCGGTCTGCTCGCCAGCCGGGTGATGCAACTGGGCAAGCTGGCGATCATCGATAAAGAGCAGGCGCCGGGTCAGCGCAAGCAGGGCGCCCAGACTTGGACCGCCGGTCAAGACAAGATTGCGGGCGAGCAATGACAAGTCGGCATGGAACGGGCGAAAACTATCCTGGCTTGGTGCCTGACCCGATGATGAGTTCAAGCTCGGTCTTGAAGCCTTCACCGACGTCGAACTGCTTAAGGCATTCATAAACCTCGTTCCAGGCCCTCAATCTCGCCGCGACGTCGAGGTCCGCTACCACAGCCCGGTATGCCCCCGCGGCTTCCTGCATCAGTTGCAGAGCATCAGACGCACTCGGCAAGACGAGCTGCGCTCGAACGTGCTGTGTTTTCACATCGCCAAGACCGCTGTCGTTCATCAGGCGCTCCATCACGCCATCGCCGCCCAGTGCGAAGATTCCAGGTTGTCCGGGGGCGGGCGGAGACTTGCCCGCGTGGCGTAGAAGGATCGCCATCGGCTGGGCCATAAAGGGATTGTTGGCCGGCGTCGTGAAGACTAGCGCCGCGAAACGCGCGCCAGGCTTGAGTACGCGTCGGACAGATTCCAATGCCTCTCCAGGTGACGGGAAAAGCATCAATCCCAATCGACACATCGCCGCGTCGAACGGCGCCAGTGTCTCGTCCAATTCGTCTACTGCGCATTCCAGCGTTTCGATATTCTGAAGGCCGGCACGAGCGGCATTTCGGCGGACATGCTCCAGCATGGTGCCAGATATATCACTGGCGACCACTTCGCCGCCGGCACCCACTCGCATCGCTGCCTGGATGCTCTGGCTGCCGGCACCGCAGGCCAGATCGAGAACGCGCATGCCCGGCCGGATACCGGCCATATCGATGAGCGTGTCCGTGGCGCCCGAAAGATTGGTGGCAAACACATGCTCCCACTTCGCCCAGCCGGGTGCTGCCGACTCCCACGTATTGCGAAGATTGGATTTCACGCTGCTGTCGGTCATCTGGAGACTCCCTCAGGACGCCGCCTGTACAGGAGCATTGTAGTGCGCAAGCGATGCGTGTGGCCTGCTGCTCAAGTTGCTGATAGTAGTTGGCCTCGTACTCGGCCGGCGGCACATATCCCAGCGGCGCCATCAGACGGTGATAGCGGCGATAGCCCGACGGGGCGACCTGCAGCACCCTGCAAATCGGTTCGACCCCAAGGGCCTCGGTACGCGTCGATGAAGTCCCTCAAGACTTGAATCGGCGGTCGAGCTCCGCCTGGGCGAAAAACGCGCCGGCCAGCTTGAGAATTTCGTTGGCCTTGCGCAGTTCGCGGACCTCCCGCTCCAGATCCTTGATACGCTGGGCCTCTGCCGTGGTTGTGCCTGCGCGCTGACCGGTGTCGCGCTCATGCTGGCGAACCCAAGCCAACAAGGTCTGCGCGGTACAGCCAATCTTGGCTGCGACCGACACCACGGTAGCCCACTGCGATTCGTGCTCGTCACGATGCTCGAACACCATGCGCACGGCGCGCTCCCGGACTTCCGGGAAAAATTTGACTGACTTCCTCATGGACTCCATTCGCTCAAAGAGTGGAGCCTCCTCGAAACCCGGGGCGGTTCAGACCTGCCCCACCGCTCCCGTCAACTCAGTTCAGACACGGAAGACCCCGTGGAATCCAAAGGCGTCGCCCTACCCCATAGCCACACCGCCGTCCTGACGGACCCCCAAAAGAAAAAACCGCAGCCAAAGCTGCGGTTTTTCATCCTACAAGCACCCTACCCGCTCAAACTTCCTCATACAGCGGCAGCGTCAGGAACTCAGCAAAATCCTCCGACGTAGCCATCTGCTCAAAAATCTCAGCAGCCCGGTCATACGTCTTGGTATCGCCACCCACCAGTTCCTTCACCTTGGCCAGCTCTTCCGGAATCAGCTTGCGCACCAGCTCGGCCGTCACCTTGGTGCCGTCTTCCAGCTTGCCCTTCGGCGAGCGGATCCACTGCCATACCTGCGAGCGCGAGATCTCGGCGGTAGCAGCATCTTCCATCAGGTTGTGGATCGGCACGCAGCCGTTACCGTCCAGCCAGGCGCCCAGGTAGTGGATGCCGACGTTGATGTTCATGCGCAGGCCATGCTCGGTGATCGGCGTTTCCGGCTTGAAGTCGAGCAGGTCGGCGCCCTTCACTTGCACGTCGGGGCGTTGCTTGCCGAACTGGTTCGGCTTGTCGCCCAGCACTGCCACGAATTCCTTCATGGCCGGCTCGACCAGGCCCGGGTGGGCCACCCAGCCGCCGTCGTAGCCGTCGGTGGCGTCGCGGCGCTTGTCGCTGATGATGCCTTCCATGGCGATGGCGTTCTTCTCCGGATCGTTCTTGATCGGGATCAGCGCGCTCATGCCGCCCATGGCGGGAGCGCCACGGTGGTGGCAGGTCTTGAGCAGCAGCAGCGCGTAGGCGCGCATGAACGGCGCGGTCATCGTGACCTTGGCGCGGTCGGCCAGGCAGAAGTCCTTGTCGTTCTTGAACTTCTTGATGCACGAGAAGATGTAGTCCCAGCGGCCGGCGTTCAGGCCAGCGCTGTGCTCGCGCAGTTCATACAGGATTTCGTCCATCTCGAACGCCGCCAGGATCGTTTCGATCAGGACGGTGGCCTTGATGGTGCCTTGCGGCAGGCCGATCTCGTTCTGCGCCATCACGAAGATGTCGTTCCACAGGCGCGCTTCCAGATGGCTTTCCATCTTGGGCAGGTAGAAGAACGGGCCGGCGCCGCGGGCGATCTGCTCCTTGGCGTTGTGGAACAGGAACAGCGCGAAGTCGAAGATGCCGCCCGAGATGCGCTTGCCGTCGATGGTGACGTGCTTTTCATCCAGGTGCCAGCCGCGCGGACGCACTTGCAGGGTGGCGATCTTGTCGTTCAGCTTGTATTGCTTGCCCTTGGATTCCAGGGCCAGCGTGCGGCGCACGGCGGCCTTCAGGTTGACCTGGCCCTGCAGCTGGTTGTGCCAGTTGGGGGTGTTGGAATCCTCGAAGTCGGTCATGTAGCTGTCAGCGCCCGAGTTGAAGGCGTTGATGACCATCTTGGCCTCGACCGGGCCGGTGATTTCCACGCGGCGGCATTCCAGGGCCTGGGGGATCGGGGCAACTTTCCAGTCGCCTTCGCGGATGCTCTTGGTTTCCGGCAGGAAGTCGGGGATCTCACCGGCGTCCAGGCGCTTGGCGCGTTCCACGCGCGCGGCCAGCAGTTCCTGACGGCGCGGTTCAAAGGCGCGGTGCAGCTTGTCTACCAGGGCCAGGGCTTCCGGCGTGAGGATATCTTCGTAGGCCGGCAGGATCTCGCCGGTAATCTTCATGCCCGCGGGCAGCGTGATAGCCATCAGTCTTCTCCTGTGATCGATAGCGGTAAGGCTTGGTTGAAGGGACCCTGCTACACCGCCACGCCACGGGCGCGGACGAATTCAAGCAGGTCGTTCATGTCGTGCCCGGTGCCGGAGGGGGCTACGTCGAGCCGCTCCGCCGGATGGCCGGCACGGTTGATCCAGAATGTGGTGTAGCCGAACCAGGTGGCGCCGCAGGCGTCCCAGCCGTTGGACGAGACAAAGAGCATCTCTTCCGCGGGCAGGCTGAAGGCTTGCGGCCCCAGCGCGTAGGCGGCCGGCGCGGTCTTGTACTGGCGCACGGCGTCCACCGACAGCACGTGGTCGAACAGGCCATGCATGCCGGAGCTCTTGACCGAGATGTCCAGCATCTCGGCATTGCCGTTGGACAGGATGCCCAGCGGCAGCCCGGCGCGGCGCAGGCGCTTGAGCGCTCCCAGGTTCTCCGGGAACGCGGACAGGCACGCATATTCCTTGAGCAGCTGCGCTTCGGCGGCTTCATCCAGTGTCAGGTTCAGGCGCTCGGCGGCGTAGCGCAGCGCGTCCACGGTGATCGCCCAGAACGGCTTGTAGCGCGAGCCATCGGGCGCGGCCATGGTGCGGATGCGCGTGTAGTCGATCTGCCGGTCCCGCCACAGCAGCGCCAGCGCCTCGCCGCGGCCCGGGAACAGTTGTTCCGCGCGCGCGGTGACGGAATACACGTCGAACAGCGTGCCATAGGCATCGAAGACGACTGCGCGGATCTTGTTCATGAGGGCCTGGGCAACCTGCAACGGTACGGGCGACTGGGTGGATGGACGAGCAGACCACAGCTGCGTGGCTCTGTACACCATTGAATGCATCGAATTGTAGGGAGACGCTGCAGTGCGGCAAAGTGGTCGCGGGTCACTTGATCTTTTACTTTTAGGCAACTAATCTTGGCTGACTAAAACAAAACTCCGCACCAAATCCTCCTCACTGCCGGCCATATGGACGCAACGCCACCGATTGCGTGACCGTGCCGGCACACCGCAGGCACATCAGGCAAACATTTGTGGACCATTTCAAACAACTGGAGACCTTTGTATCCGTCGCGTCGCGCGGCAGCCTTTCCGCAGCGGCGGCGGCTGAAGGCGTGGCGCCGGCCATCATCGGGCGGCGCATCGACGCGCTGGAGGAGCGCCTGGGCGTCAAGCTGCTGGTACGGACCACGCGCAAGATCAGCCTGACCTTTGAAGGCTCTGCCTTCCTGGAAGACTGCCAGCGCATCCTGAACGACCTGCACAACGCCGAGGCCAGTGTCTCTGCCGGCGGGGTCAAGGCCAGCGGGCACCTGCGCGTGACCGCGCCGGCGGGCTATGGCCGCAAGCACGTGGCGCCGCTGGTGCCGCTGTTTATTGAGTCGCACCCGGACGTTTCGATCACGCTGGACCTGTCTGACCGCGTGGTCGACCTGGTCAATGAAGGCTTCGACTGCGCCATCCGCCTGGGCGACCTGCCCGACTCCAGCCTGGTATCGATCCGGCTGGCGGAAACACGCCGCGTGGTGGTGGCCTCGCCCGAGTACCTGGCGCGCGCCGGGCGCCCCATGGCGCCGGAAGACCTGCAACGCCACAACTGCCTTGCCTTTGGCGCCAGCGCCAATGTGCAGCGTGGCTGGGTGTTCCAGGAGGAAGGCCGCGCGGTCACGGTCAAGGTCGGCGGCACCATGGAATGCAGCGACGGCGCGGTGCTGCATGAGTGGTGCCTGCAAGGCAACGGGCTGGCGTGGCGCTCCTGGTGGGAGGTCGGCAGCGAGATCGCCAGCGGGCGGCTGGTGACGGTGCTGGATGAGTTCCAGGCGCCGCCGATCGGCATCCATGCGGTGTTTCCGCAGCGCAAGCACCTGCCGCTGCGGGTGCGGCTGTTTATCGATCACCTGAAGAACACCTACGGCAACCCGTCCTACTGGCGCCGGGCCGAACGGGCCGCGGCCATGCCGGTTGCCGAGGTCCTGGCGGACTGAAGCATGGGGCCCCTGCCGGTATGCAGAGACGCTTTCATTGCAATTGATTCCGCGCAATGCCCTTCTCGGCACACTGACTACAATGGATTCGTGACAGGCGCGTCCCGGCGCCCCGGCATCCGCCGATGCCAGCTGGCTGCCCTGCCCCGATCCCCTAGTCAGAAAAGGAGCCCCGCATGTTCCAACATATCCTGCTACCCACCGACGGCTCGGAACTCTCCAAGAAAGCCATCAACGGCGGGCTGGAGCTCGCCAAGGCCATCGGCGCGCGCATCACGGCCTATGTCTGCCTGGAGGAGTACCCCTACACGCCGTTCAGCGAAATCGTGGTCGAAGCCCCGCAGGCCTTCAAGGACCGCATCGAGAACCAGGCCAAACTGTATCTGAAAGAGGTCGAGAACCTGGCCACGGCGGCGGGCGTGACCTTCGACGCCGATATGTCGACCTTTGCGGTGCCCTACCTGGGCATCATCGACGCGGCCGAGCGCCATGGCTGCGACGTGATCTTCATGGCGTCGCACGGCCGGCGCGGGTTGTCCGGCCTGCTGCTGGGCAGCGAGACGCAGAAGGTGCTGACGCATACCGACATCCCGGTGATCGTCTACCGCTGACCCCCGGCGCAGCGCCAACCAAGCAAAACCGCCCGCACCGGCATGACCGGTGCGGGCGGTTTTTTGCTTGCGCAGGCCGCTTACGAAGCCTTGCTGATGCGCTGCTCGATATGCTTGGCGCGGTCTTCCGAGCCCGGGTGCGACGAGAACATGCTGGACTTGCCGCCGTCCAGCTTGGCCAGTTTCTGGAACGCCGTCACCAGGCCACGCGTGTTGGCCTTGTTCTTGGTCAGCAGGTCGAAGGAATAGTCATCCGCCGCGCTTTCCTGCGACTGCGAGAACTGCGCGTTGATCAGCTTCTCGCCCAGTTCGCCCAGTTGCGACTGCGACAGCGCCGCCACTGCGCCATTGCCGGCAGCTGCCGCCGCGCCGCGTGCGGCCGTTGCGGTGTACGCGACTTGCATGGCCTTCTTGGTGTGGCCCAGCGCCACGTGGCCCAGCTCATGGCCCAGCACGCCGCGCACTTCATCGTCGGTCATCATGTCCATCAGGCCGCTGTAGACGCGCACGCAGCCGTTGGCCATGGCCCAGGCGTTGACGTCCTTGGTCATGTAGACCTTGGCGTTGACGTTGGGCACATCGCTGTTCTTCAGCCCGCTCATGATCTTGACCAGGCGCTTGTTGTAGGTGGTGTTGGCAGCGGCGATCTTGTTGGTCTTGTCCGATTCAGCGCAGGCCTGGTCGGACAGGCTCTTGACGTCGGCGTCGGACAGCGTGGCAGCCTTGGCCAGGGAAGTGCCGGCGCTCATCACGCCATCGAGATTGGTGGGCATGCCGCCGGAACAGCCGGCCAGCAGTGCCGCCGCGATGGCGCAGGAAGCGAGCGAGAGAGATGCTTTCATGATGTTGTTCTTGGTGGGTAGCTCGGAAGTGCCGATAAAGGCCCCGGCACTTTAAGCCATATTGCTTACGGCGGGAATCACCCAAATGCTGCAAGTTGCCAAAAATGACAATTTATTGAGTTCCGGCAAATTCGCGCCCGCCGCGGGCCCAGTGATGTCGGCTCAAGCGGGGCCGCCTCCCCAACGTGTTCGCGGGCAATCACTGTTTGCGACTGCCATCTCCCGATTCATTGCCGCCAACCTTGACATCTGGTGGGGGTAGCGCCCGAGGCAGCGCTGACGCCGCGGCGTCCCCAATCGCCTCGATCTCCCGCGCGACTTCGTGCGCGCGGGTCGATAGTTGATATTTGAAATATCCAAAGGCAACAAGCGCTGCAAGCGCGTATGCGGTGACTGCCATCCATACTGGAATACCCCGCAGCGGCCGGAAGTTCCGTTCTTTGGAGACCTCCAGATCGCCGGATAGTGCATCCCGCACCGGCGGACGTTGTGACTTCAATAGTTCGTAGAGCTTCTGCCGGATATGCTCATGCTGCCGGTCTCCTCCGGCTTCCACCCGATAGCGGCCCATGAACCCAAGGCTCATGACGAGATAAAACAACTCGATCAGGTCGTATTTGCCGTGCGGGTCCTCAATGGCGCGGGCCAGCAGTTGGTAGACCTTGATGCCGCCTTCGCGGTCTCCGTGGAACTGGCTGGATAACGCCATCTGTGCCCAGACGCCGGTGCCGTCTTTTCCGCCGCCCCATTTCGAATGCTGTGCCGCCTCGTCCAGTGCCGAACAAAGCGTGTAGCTTGCAATGGTGATATGGTCGGCCTCGATGTTCGCCTGATGGCAAAGCGTCTTGAATGCGTGAACTTCGCGCTCCAGCAAGGCGTGCAACTGCTCCACCTGCCTGCGCTGAAGCTTCATCTTCGGCTTCAGGTCACACATCGCCCGCAGTAGTGGTCGAGCTGCCTCATGGAGCGGATTGGGAGCGGCCTGAATGGCCTTAAGTCGCTTCGCAAGCGCCGCTTCATCGTAGGGGGCGACCGTGACCGGTTCCGCATCCTTGCCCTGGATAGCTGCATCGATGTCCTGGGCGAATTTCCGCTTTGCCTTCGGCTTCGGCCTGGGGCTCGGTGATGACTTGCCGCCCGCTTGGCCGCCCTGTTTCGGCAACCAGGATGGGGCTTTGCGAGGGGTGGGATCAGTCTCCAACATGTGCCGTTACCGATGTCATGATCAACTTAGCCAATCGCTGTATTGTTAATCATGCATCGCCATTTCCGCAGGCGTAGGCTTTGGACCCGTATTGACACTCTTGACCAGCGCATCCGTGCCAAATCCCAGATGCCGCACGCAGTTGTCATGGCCGATGAAGAACACGCGCGCCCATCCATAACCACCGGGCGCATATTCATGGAAGTCGGGCACGCGGAACCAGGCCCGGCTGTCGTGGATATAGTTGTCGAACAGGGCAATGGCTGCCTGCTCCTGGCGGGCGAATTGGTCGACCACCGCTGGCGCCGTCCAGGCGCGCAATTGATCGAGCATGTCTCTGGCTGGCAGCACCAGGACATCGAACTTCTCCGCGTCGAATTTTGAAAATACCGCGGTCTGGACGTAGAAGTCCTTGGGGATCAATAGCACGCGCTTGCTGTCGGGGTTGCTCTCGCGCGGCACGCAGAGGTATTGACCAGTAGGGTTGGTATATGCCGCCAGCGGAACGCGTAACGGGCAAAGCATGTGAGCGCCCACCGCTGGCGGTCGCGGCGTCATGGGCGATAGCTCCACGCCGAGGCTTGCCCGCTGCTCGGGATGGAGATAGCCCAGCAGCAGCCGGAATTCCTCGGCAGCTTCGCGGAGATCGTGCTGGTCGTTGGTCACCGTCTCAGCGGCCCCCTCTCCGGGCCGGGTCTTATCTTTCGCTCGTGCAACCTCCTGGTACTTCTGCTCTCGACGCCGCTGGAGCGCATCCCAGGCCTGCCTTGCCTGCTTGTCCAGCTTCTCGCCCTCCTTCATCTGGTCTGCGCTGATGTATCCTTCCTGCGCGATCCCGGCCAATCCAAGCGTCGTGCGGGCAGCGGCCAACGCATCGATGCGCTTGCGAATCTTGATCGCCTCGGCATCGGTTTTCATGGCCTTGTCAACCTGCTGCTCCAACTGATGCGGCGTCATGCCGTCCTCATGCGCTGCCAGGAAGAACGGCTGGTTGGTCACATAGTCGCCCTTGTTCCATCGGGCACGCAGGGTGCGCCACGCAAGGCTCTGGCGCATGCCGAATCGCAAGGCATCTTCCACGCGCGAAATTTCGACGGTCCTATCTAGCCACCGATTGAAGGCGTCGATCAAAGATTTTTCCAATTGGAAGTCATGCCGGTCACCTTGCTTGCGGATGATTTCCTCTTCCAGTTGCAGAGGCACCCCGGCCCGCAGGGCTTCGATATACATCTGGTGCAACGGAATCTGGCTGAGCTTGCTGGCATCCCCGTTCCGTGCCTTCCCTTGGTCTTCTTGTGGATAGCCGCCCCCCACGTCCGAGTGCACCCCCGGGAAGGCCACCTCCAGCCGTTTGCCTGGACCACCCGGATAAACGCTGCCTTCCCGGATGGTATCCAGCGGGAAACTCATGCGCTGCTCGTGGATGGAAAAGAAATGCACGCAGCGCTGCACGTCCTTGGGAATGTTCATCAGCCCATCATTCGACCAGGCGAAATGCCCATCAAACACGCTGATATCGAGGGCGGCCTTCACCGAATCGGGCGGCCCCACCGACGCGACCGTATCGAACAGCCCCATGAAGTTGATCCTGTAGGGAATCTCGCCGGCAATCTTGCCGCCTGGCGCCCAGTCGCGGGTCAGCTTGCCGACGAATGACCGTGCCCCGGCGGCCCCGCGCGAGAAGCCGAAGACATTGATCCAAACCTGCTTTACCACCTTGTTGCGCTGGCTGTCCCGCTTGCGATCCCGCTGCATGCCGGCCAGCTTCTTGTGCTTCATGTTGAAGACACTGGAGAACGACCGGAAGCCATCAGCAGCGGCAAGGCAAAGCGCCTTGGCTTCATCATTGGGAATCAAGCGATCCTCCTCACCGCCCGCAATTGCCTTATATACGGCATTCAAGACACGTGTATAGCCCCACACGCAGCGACGTCCGTAGCCCACGGCAAATCCCTTACCGGAAGAGGAATACTCCATCTCCCCGATTTTTTTGAAGACGGTTCCGACGCCAGCGATGTAATATCGAAAAATACCATTCAATGGATCATGGCGTGCGGCCCGGGATAGACGCGCCACATTCGTGTGAGCACCCCACTTGGAGTCCCGAAATTCTTGATTATCCTCATCGTCGTTGTTGTTGGTACCATCAAAGAACAGGCTGATGTGCAGCGTCTGTTCGCAGCCCGCGTCGTGATCGCGGACTTTTCCCTTGCCGAGGTCGTAAGCCACCTTGGCCTTTGGCAGCAGACCGTCGTCCGGCATTTTTTCGGGCCAACGTAATACGCTCATTGTTTCACATCTCCAATTGATGGGTCCGCCTTCAATATTCTTCCGAACCTTCTTAAGCTCGCCGCCTCTTCCTTACGATTCGCTTCGTCATCCACCACACCAACTGCCACATAAGGATCGTCGTCGGCAGGTCGAGCCATTACCTTGTTGTTGCCATTCGCATTTCCATCCATGACCATGACTTTGACGCGATCTCCAGGCAGAAAGATGACCCAAATGCCATAAGTGGTTGTGCCATATTGAGGAATTTCCGCCTCTGCCTTGTACCAAGAACCCCATGCGTGACCATCGAGCTTCTTGTTTGCGATCCAACGCACCGTGACCTTTAACCCCGAGCGCCAGTGGACCGGAAACGTGCCACAGCAGGCGCCACCGGCCTCCATCGGTATATCGCTCGATCTTGCCGGCGAGATGTTCTGCCCACCACCTCCAATGCCATTATCGGGACCCGTTAAATTGAAGGTATCAATGTAAAAGGGAGTGTAATTCCGTCCATCAACATCGCCGGACATCATGGCGTCAGGATCGTCGTTTGAGTGAGTTCCAACGATAGAGCTTTCATTGCAGCCTGACAGAATCGCTAGGCATACCGCCATCAAAGCCCACACGAACAGGGATTTAATGCGCTGATCTCCCGTTCCGAATCTTCTTCCAATTGCTCCCAGGCGGATGGATGCACCCCATCCGCGCAGGCGATCATAATTCCCCCGAAACGAACACTCGCTTCCAATTTCAGGCCATCGCGATATGCTCATTGCCTTAAATCTCCAATTGATGGGTCTGCTTTAATTACGCTGCCAAAATTCCTGAGGTGTCTTTCCTCTTCCTCACGGTTCGCCTCATCGTCCACCTTACCAACGGCAAGGTAGGGATCATCGTCAGCCGGCCGAATTGCAACGCTGTTATGGCCGTTCGCATTTCCGTCCCCGTACCATGACCTTGATGCGGTCCCCTGGCAGGAAAATGACAAACATGCCGCCTGTGCGCGGGCCATACTCTGCGATCTCGGCATCAGCCTTGTACCAGGAACCCCACGCGTAACCGTCGAGCTTCTTGTTGGCAATCCAACGGACACTAACCTTAATGCCGCGCCGCCATTTCTTCGGGTACGAAATGCAGCACTGTTCTGCCCCTCCACCCGCTGGTGTGATGTCTGGAGTCGCCGGTGATATGTTGGGGCCGCCGCCTGATATGCCGTTATCTCCGGTAATGTCAAAGGTAGCAATGTAGTACGGGGAATAGTTCAGCCCACTAACGCCGCCCGAGAGCATCTCCTCCGGATCAGCAGCTGTCTGCACCGCACGGGGCTCGCAGCCTGATAGGCAGGCCAAGCATCCCGCCATCAATGTCGAAACGGGTAGCAATTTCATACTTTGCCCCCCCTTCGGCATGCTTCGTCAGTTGCTCACAGACGGATGGATGTACCCCATCCGCGCAGGCGATCATCGTTTTCCCGGAACTGCCACGCTCTTCTAATGCACGTCGTATGTCATCGTGGGCATCGAAGTCAGGGCCGTATCGGTATGAAAGTTCGCAGAAGTACATTCGATCCGCTGGCTCTGTCAGCCCCCACTCGGCGGCACGCTGGTAACGGGGCAGAAAATCCATGAAGCGCGTGAGATAAGGACCTGCCCCATCAACCACGCCGCCCTCCACAAGCGCCGCAAGCAACTGATCCGGCTCGCAGTGTTCGGTCAGTCGGTCCACTTGCTCCTGGCTGAGCTGGATGGAAGGCGGCGTGTTTTGCGTGCTCTCACCCTCCATCGGCCCATCAATGCACTGCCATTCGTCGCTGTAGCCACGGTGTTTCCATTGCTGAATGGGTCGCATGATCCGTTCCACGATGTCGTCGCCCCAGACTTCCATCGTCACCAGCAGGTTGCGCGGGTCGTAGTAGCGAATCAGGGCGGTCATGCCTTCGCCAATGTCCGCAACGAGAAACTGATGCAAATGACGGGCGAGGCGGTCAATGTCCACCCGGCTCCAGATGAGCGTGATGCATGGCGCCCGCAAATCCATCGCGTCGAATTGCGCTAGCCAGGGCGCTTTGGGATCGTCCACCCGCGCCAGGAACAGGCAGGCGTCGCCAGCATCGGCTTCGGGCAGGCCGGCATACACATTTCGAAAGTCGGCGCCCGATTCGCGCAGCAATGCACCAATGCGAGTCGGGTGCACGGCGCCATCGGCCAGCACGTAGATTTGAACTGCGCTTTCGTCTTCTGTCATCGAACTGCTGTTCCTGGTTATTTATCGAGGAACCACGGCGGCATTGCGTGCGGCCGCCTTGAGCAGGCATTCCAGGCAAACTTGTCTGGCCTTTAGTTCCACCGGAAGACTGCTGGGGCCGGTCAGGTTCTTGCTGGCCGCGTGCACGATCCACCCGCCATTGGTGCCGTTCTCAATGCCGCCTTCGGTCAGCTTGATGTAGCTGCCGCCGCCATCCAGCAGCACTTCCTTTGCCTTGAAGGTAATCTTCTCTGCGGTTGCGTTGATCTGGAGTCTTGCCAGCAGGTTGATATTGTTCTTCAGGGCTTGCAGGTCGATGTCGCCCATGTTGGCAACCAGCTTCATGCCGGCTTCATATACGAACAGGCGCAGTGCCTTGCGAATGCTGGCAAAAAGGCCCCCGCCCGTGGTCACGGACAGGTGCTCCCCGGTAGTCAACGCGGTATGCGTGCCACTGGCGATGTGCGTGGAACCCGCTGCGGTGGCAACAATGCCGGCGGGGCTGGCTGATACCAGGTGCGGCGCCGTGAACTCCTTGAGCTCGCCACCGCCCTTGATTTGTTCAAGCTGCCTCTCCAGCAATTTTGCGATGTCGGGCTGTTCGCCATCTTGCGCCTGCGCCTCGGTCGCCTTGTCGCCCATGGTGCTGGCGATATCCAGGGCCTGTTGCATCAGCTGAATGACGTCGCTGACATTCATCATGTTGCCTTCGGCGTTCCGGCGCGAGAAGGTGGTGATAAGCATGCCGAGTGCGGCGCGCAGTGCTCCATGCGCATCGGTTCGAAGCTCAAAGCCTTCGCCGCGCTTGTCCTTGCGCCCCTCCCAGTCGTTGACGCGGACGTTGTGGCCCAGCGCCAGCAGGCTGTTCTGGTGGTCCGAAGCGACCTGCACCTGCTGCTGGCCTTGGGTATCGTCGTAAAGCGTGTGGTTGCGCCCCTCGCCGAACAGTTCCTTGCTCTGGTAGCCGGACAAGGCATGCTGGCTCGGCAGATCCCACGGCGGCAGGTTCAGCCGGTTGTTGACCGGTCCCAAGATGAGGGGCCGGTCCGGGTCGCCACCCTCGTAGATGACAATGACTTCCTGGCCGATGCGAGGCAGGTGCGTGTTGCCGAAGCGGTCGCCGGAGGCAAAGCCGGTGACGCGAATCCAGCAGGAGCTATTCTCGTCGTAGGTGCCATAGCGGTCCCAGACAAATTGACAGCGCACCCTTCCCAGGTCATCACACCAGATTTCCTGATTGGCTGGACCGACGACCCTGGCTTTGTGATGACCGCCGATGTAAGGCTTTTCGACCTGCTCAGGCCGGAAGATTTCGCTAGTGGGCTGCGCCTCGAATTCGACCTCGCAGCGCCAGGACTGGCCGCTGCCAGCGAACTCGCCCACGTCCTCGATCAGCAGGTGCGTGGCAAAAATCAGGTACTCGCAGTTTGCCTTGGTGCGCAGGAATCGCTTGAGGGTGAAGGTGTGTCCCGGCGCCATCGCGCGCACATTGCCCTTGCCGCGCGCCCGTACGCCGTGCTGCCGCAGGCGTTCCATGTTGATGCGCGCCAGCATGTCGCCTTTCTTGCGGGCGTCGTTGCCGCTCTTGGGTTCGGCGTAATCGCCCGGCCAGTGATACAGCTCATAGGTTGCGTGGCTGGTGTCGCGCGGGTCGGTGGCGCAGACATTGAGGTTGGCGCGCGGTTGGTTGTGGTCGTAATCGCCTTGCGCCCAAGCCCCTGAGACGAGCCGGTCGCGCACCTCGAATTCATGAAAGTGTTCCTCATCCACCCGGTCCGAGGACGGATACCAGCTGATGGCATGGTAGGCAGGGCTGGGGATATTCCGGAAAGCGCCATTGCCATCGGTCAGCACCATGCGGTGGTGGCCATCCGAATGCTCCCAGTGGAAATTCACGCCCCATTCCGCGAGCAGGCGGCGCACGAACTGGTAGTCCGTTTCGCCGGCCTGCATCTGAAATCGGCGCTTGGGATACTGGCTATCCAGCAGGCGGCGCTCGACCGGGAAAGTGTATTTGCTGAGCACCGCCTCTACGATTTCCAGCACAGTCATGTTCTGATAAGGCCGGATGGTGCTGGTGAGCGTGGCCAGCCACAGCCACGGGCGCAGGGTCAGGCGGTACAGGATGCGTTCGTGTTCGTAGTAGGGGCCGCGTACGTCCGTGACGAGGCCGGTAATCTCTCTCTTGCCGCTGCCGAAGCCGCCATCCAGATCGGTGCCGGAGCCGTCCAGCTCGATGCTGACGGTCAACTCCTTGCCTTGCATGGCCTCCATATCGAAGCCACCCGCCGGCCCGTATAGCACGTTGCGATCGTCGGGTGTCTTCAGTTCCAGTTCGTATTCGAACAGGGAATTGATACCCTCGGTGCCAAACAGTTTGGAGAACAGCAGCAGTGGCTGTCCCAACAGTTCCGGCAGACCGTCGCCGGAAACGGTGACGGTACGAAAGGAAAACCGCAATCGGCTACCCATGCAATCACGCTCCGTGGAAAGTGGACTGTCGCCGCCGTCAGCAGCCAGTGGCTCGGTCGTCCATCGACCAGCCAATGAGAGTGCAGCAACGCGGCCTCGATAATAGGAGCAGCGAAGTGGGGAATAAATCAGACGATTCCTAATTACGCAGCCCAAAACGCCTGAAAACAGAATTAAGCAAGATTGAAATCGCGCTAAGATCCCTACTCCGTAAAGACGTGCGGACACATGGACTGCGCTGACGCTTCAGAACTTTCCAATTGTGAAGAATTGAAAAGGCGGTAAGGCACGAAGCAAAAGAGGCGGCACACATAACTTGAGAATGCGCGCCGCTCTGGAAGATGCGGGCATTGACCTGTCCCGCGTCAGGCTTCTAAATAGCCGGCGTGAGCCCGGCCAGGCTTGGGCGGTAACTCTGCATGGAGTTTGAGTTTTGAACACCCGTTGAACAGCTACCCGCTAACCCGCCCCAGCATTGGAAAACAAAAAAACGCGCCGTCCCTGAGAGAGAACGGCGCGGCGCCTAAATCAGAAGGCGTGATGGTCGCACGCCTTCCTTAACCGCCGGACCCACGTTCCGGCAGGGGTGACCAGGAGAGTCAGGCCACTTTCTTGTCTTCGAAGAACTGCTCGTCTTCGGTCGAACCCTTCAGTGCGGTCGTCGACGACTGGCCGCCTTCGATGGTCTGGGTCACGGCGTCGAAGTAGCCGGTGCCGACTTCGCGCTGGTGCTTGACCGCGGTGAAACCCTTCTCGGCGGCCTTGAATTCGGCTTCCTGCAGTTCCACGAACGCGCTCATCTGGTTGCGGGCGTAGCCGTAGGCCAGGTTGAACATCGAGTAGTTCAGCGAGTGGAAGCCGGCCAGCGTGATGAACTGGAACTTGTAGCCCATCGCGCCCAGTTCCCTCTGGAACTTGGCGATGGTCGCGTCGTCCAGGTTCTTCTTCCAGTTGAACGACGGCGAGCAGTTGTAGGCCAGCATCTTGCCCGGGAACTTGGCGTGCACGGCTTCGGCAAACTTCTTGGCGAACTCGAGGTCCGGCTTGCCGGTTTCGCACCACACCAGGTCAGCCACTTCAGCGTAGGCCAGGGCGCGCGAGATCGACTGCTCCAGGCCGTTGCGCACGCGGTAGAAACCTTCCACGGTGCGCTCGCCGGTGCAGAACGGCTTGTCGTTGTCGTCCACGTCCGAGGTCAGCAGGTCCGCGGCCTCGGCGTCGGTACGGGCGATCACCAGGGTCGGCACGCCCGAGACGTCGGCGGCCAGGCGGGCAGCGGTCAGCTTGGCAACGGCTTCGCGGGTCGGCACCAGCACCTTGCCACCCATGTGGCCGCACTTCTTCACCGAAGCGAGCTGGTCTTCGAAGTGCACGCCGGCGGCGCCCGCTTCGATCATCGACTTCATCAGTTCGAACGCGTTCAGCACGCCGCCGAAACCGGCTTCAGCATCCGCCACGATCGGGGCGAAGAAGTCGGTGTCGCCCTTGCCTTCGCTCCACTGGATCTGGTCGGCGCGCTGGAAGGTGTTGTTGATGCGCTTGACGACTTGCGGCACCGAGTTGGCCGGGTACAGCGACTGGTCGGGGTACATTTCACCGGCCAGGTTGGCGTCGCCTGCGACTTGCCACCCCGACAGGTAAATAGCCTTCAGGCCGGCCTTCACTTGCTGCATGGCCTGGTTGCCGGTCAGCGCGCCGAGCGAGTTGACGAACGGCTCCGTGTGCAGCAGGTTCCACAGCTTCTCGGAACCGCGGCGGGCCAGGGTGTGCTCGACCTGGACCGAACCACGCAGGCGCACCACGTCTTCGGCGGTGAAATTGCGCTTGATCCCTTTCCAGCGGGGATTGGTATCCCAGTCTTTCTGCAGGGCCTGGATCTGTTCTTGGCGGGTCATGGTCACTCTCCTGATGATGCGGGGATGGCTGAGAATCTGTTGATCACCTGAGCTGGGCTGCGTCGTGGGGCTGCTGCGTCCGCTGCCGTTTCTCGCGTCTCAGGTCATGAGTCTTATATAAGAGTGTAGAGAACCCTCCCGCGTTGCAACAACCTGGATCCGCAATTTCCCTTTAGTTTTTTCTTTCAATAATTCAATGACTTATCTATTTTATTTCACGATGCGGGACATAATCTTCCATCATGAGAAATGGTGTTGTGCTACGCAAACCATGTATTTTTGCGGTCCAAAACATCTTTCCACATCGTGAAAAATGCGCAGGATGCGCCGCCTCCGCTAGCGCAGGCGCGCGGCGAGCAGCGCCGGTGAGGCCGGCTCCCCTTCCATATGCTCGACAAATTCCCGCACCATGATGGCAAACCCCTGGGCGTCGGCCAGCGGCAGCCAATGGTGCGCGGGCACGGTGCGGCGCCAGAGTTGCGTGGTCCAGCGGTGCACGTCTTCAGTCAGCGCCGGCTTCACATACCGGTCATGCAACGGCACGATCACCTGCACCGGCGCATGGGCATGACAGTGGCGCGGGGCACGCAGTACGGGCAGGAAGTTGGCACGGTACAAGCGCACACCATGGCAACCGTCGGCGGTTTGTGTGAGGCTGGGCCCCGTGCGCAGGCCCTCGGTCAGGCGCAGGTAGCGCGGCCACGCACGGCCGAGCCACAGCCGCCAGGTCAGCTCAGGCAGCCACGGCAGATGGAAGGCGCCGATATACCAGGATGCCGCCAGCTGCCTCAATGTCTTGCCCAACGCAGCCAGCGACCGCTGCCCGCGCAGTTCGCGCAGGCCGATTGCCGCGTGGTCCAGGCAGGGACCGGAGCATGAGGTGAATGAGGCGATGCGACCTTGCAGCCGAGCGTCGGTCACGAACTCCCAGCTCTGGATCGAACCCCAGTCGTGGCCGACAAGGTGCACCGGGCGCTGCGGCGAGACCGCGCCGATGACTGCGATGAAATCATCGGCAAGCTTCTGCAGCCGGTAAGCGTCAGTCGCGCACGGCGCGGTTGAGCGCCCTGCCCCGCGCACGTCATAGGCCACCACATGGAAGCGCCCCGCCAACTGCGCCGCCACGCCGTGCCAGACCTCGCTGCTATCGGGATAGCCGTGCACCAGGACGATGGTGGGCCGCCCTGGCCCGGGCTCGCCCCAACTGGTGGCGCACAGCCGCACGTCGCCGGCGTGGATAAAGAACTGCCGGGGGAAGACCTGCGGCGGCAGGGATTGCGGAGCGTTCATGGCCGTCGATTCCATTGTTCGATGTCATCGCCGGCCATGCTACGCAAAAGCAAACGGCGCCGCGAATTGAACTGCACCCCAAAAGTTGGACGTTGATCCAATCTTTGGGGTGTTTTTCATGACGAAGTACGACGAGGCATTCA
>NZ_JBYSXC010000011.1:0-232677 GCF_058781795.1 Cupriavidus sp. FW306-1B-F12B | reverse complement strand
AGAGCTTTCCTCGTTTCGTCAACCGTTTCAGCATCTTTTTTTGCTGCGGCCAGCGCGCCAACTTCGCTGCGCCAACCGATCCGGTCGACCCCGCAACCCGCGCCCCGTCTGCTTTGCAGCGCTGCGTTGTGTTGCGAGGGGGCGAATATTAAGTGACCGCAGCGGGGTTGGCAAGGGGTTTTTGAAAACTTCTTCGTGCCACCATCAGCGCCCCCTTAGAATCGGCAGATGCCTGACATGCCTACCTACCTGCCGTCGCACCTGCCATCGGAAGGGGCGCGCCTGCTCGACGCCCAAGCTCTCGCCGCGGCGCTGTCGCGCCCTATTGTCTTTGTCGACCTGGAGACCACCGGCGCGGACGCCCAGCGCGACCGCATTACCGAGATCGGCGTGGTCGAAGTCGGCCCGGACGGCATCATTGAATGGGACACCCTGCTCGACCCCGGCATGTCGATCCCGCCGTTCATCCAGCGCATGACTGGCATTACCGAAGAGATGGTGCGCGGCCAGCCGAGCTTCGAGTCACTGGCGGAATCGCTTGCAGAACGCCTGCAAGGCCGCTTGTTCGTGGCGCACAACGCGCGCTTCGACTATGGCTTCCTGAAGAACGCCTTCCGGCGTGCCGGCGTGACCTTCCGGGCCGACGTGCTGTGCACGGTAAGACTGTCGCGCTCGCTGTTCCCGTCCGTGGAACGCCACGGCCTGGATGCGCTGATCGCGCGCTTCGGCCTGACGCCCAAGGGCCGCCACCGCGCGCTGGCCGATGCCGAGCTGCTGTGGCAGTTCTGGCAGAAGATCCATGCCACGTATTCCGTCGACCTGGTGGAATCAGCCGTGCGCACGCTGGTGCGGCGGGCCAGCCTGCCGGCCGGCCTGGACGAAACCGCGCTGGAAGACGTGCCGGCGGCGCCCGGTGTCTATATCTTCTACGGCGACCAGGACGTGCCACTCTATGTCGGCAAGAGCGTGCACCTGCGCCAACGGATCGGCGCCCACTTCTCCGGCGACTACCGGTACGGCAAGGACATGCGGCTGGCCCGGCTGGTACGCCGTGTGGAATGGCGCGAGACCGGCGGCGAGACCGGCGCGCTGCTGCTGGAAGCCCGGCTGGTCAAGGCGATGCAGCCGGTGCACAACCAGCTGCTGCGCTGCAATGCCCGGCTCTATGCCTGGGAACTGCCGCAGCAGTTGCCGGTGCCACGCCTGCGCTCGGATCGAGATACGGATTTCTGCCGGCATCGAGACCTGTTCGGCGTGTTCGGCAGCCGCGGCGCGGCCGAGGCTCGCTTGCGCGCACTGGCGCAGGAACACGGCCTGTGCCTGGCAACGCTGTCGCTGGAGAAAACCACCCGCCGTGGCAGCCCCTGCTTTGCGCGCCAGGTCCATCGCTGCGCCGGTGCCTGCGTCGGCGCCGAGCCGTCGGGCGCGCACCGCGCCCGGCTGGCCGCCGCGCTGGCGCCGATCGCGCTGATACCCTGGCCCTTCGATGGCCCGGCCGCCTGGCGCGAGCAGCACGACGGACGCACCTGGTGGCATGTCGCCGACGACTGGTGCTACCTGGGCTGCGCAGCCACACTGGAAGAAGCGCAGGCGCTGGCGGCAGCACCAGCGCATTTCGACCTCGATACATACCAGATCCTCGCGCCGCGGCTGGCGCAATGGATGCCGCAGGCGGTGCCGCTGTCCGTGCACAGGCCGTTCACGCTGACCGCCCCCGAGGCCCCCGCCGAGGCGCCACGCCCGGCACGCATCCCGGGCGGGCAGACCGCCCGCAAGGCGCCGCCGGCTGCCGCACAGCACCCCTTGGGCCTGTTCTCCGACTGAAGCCGGCCACGCTCTGTGCGTCATCGCGCAGAGCACGCTTGCAGCGAGGCACGCGGCTCCGCTAGCCTGCACAGGCCGGCCCTTGCAGCCGGCTGCGCCGATGCGGAGCCTACATGCCAGCCAACCCAATCCTTCCGGCCGAAACGGCCCGCGGCGCCGTCAGCGTGCGTGCAAGCCTGGCCGTCTTGTGGGCGGCTGCCATCACCGGTGCCTGCGCCGGCCTGGAGGCCAGCGCCATGCAGGACGTCTTCGATTCCTGGAAAAACGTCCCCGTCGATGAGGCGAAGCGCCAGTGGGGTCCGCCGCAAGCGGTGCAGGCCCTGCCCTCCGGCACGGCCTATGTCTGGAACGATTCGGTTGCGCCCGCGCGCGCCCCGGGCAGCGGCCCGCGCGATGCCGGCATGGAGCGCACGCCGGTGCCGGGCCAATGCCAGCGCAAGCTCGTGACCGGCCAGGACGGCATCGTCATCGGCGGCGAATGGCGCGGCGATGCCTGCTGCATCACCGCGCTCGTCGGCCACTGCGCCAGCCTGAAATATCGGGGCCGCAGCTGAGCCACGGCACCCGCGGGTACCAGCCCGGCTCAGTCGATACTTGCGCCCGACGCCTTCACTGCCTGCCCCCAGCGCTTCTGCTCGGCCGTGATCGTGGCGGCAAATGCCTCCGGCGACTGCCATGCGGGCTCGGCACCCTGCTGCTCGAGCTTCGCCTTGGTGTCGGGGTCGGCCAGCACCGTGCGCAAGGCACCGGACAGGCGTGAGACCACGTCCCCGGGCGTGCCCGCCGGCGCCAGCATGCCGTAGAAGCCAACCACCTCGAAGCCCTTCAGCCCGGCTTCCTGCATCGTCGGCACATCCGGCAGCGCGGGAGAGCGCTGCGGCGAGGTCACCGCCAGCGCACGCACCTTGCCCGCCTTGATGTACTGCGTGAACAGCGGGATCGAGTCGGCCATCATCTGCGCCTGGCCGCCCATCACGTCGGTCAGCGCCGGCGAGCTGCCCTTGTACGGGATATGGACGATGAACGTGCCCGAAGCCTGCTTGAACATTTCCGGCATCAGGTGCGAGATGCCGCCATTGCCGCCCGAGGCAAAGTTCAGCTTGCCCGGGTTGGCCTTGGCATAGCTGATGAACGCCTTCAGGTCGCGCGCCGGCACGTTGTTGTTGACCACCATCACCAGCGGGATCAGCGCCGTGCGTGCCACCGGCGCGAAGTCCTTCGGCATGCTGTAGGGCAGCTTGCGATAGAGCGAGTTGTTGATGGCCATCTGCCCGGTGTTGGCCAGCAGCAGCGTGTAGCCGTCGGGCGCGGACTTGGCGACGTTGTCCGAGCCGATATTGCCGGCGGCGCCGGCCTTGTAGTCGATCACGATGGTCTGGCCCAGGATCGGCTGCAGCTTTTCGGCCAGCAGGCGCGCGTGCGTGTCGACCGGGCCGCCGGGCGGGAATGCCACCACCAGCCGGATCGGCTTTTCCGGCCAGGCCGCCTGCGCGGCCCCCGCCGCCAGCGCCAGCGGCGCGGCGGCCAGGGCCAGCAGTGCGTGTTTCAGGATGTCCCGGCGGGCTTGCGGCTTGTTCTTCGTCTTGTCCACGGTTGATTTCTCCTTGATACAGGGCTGCCCGCCAGCGCCCTGGTTCCGGGTGCTACGGACAATCGCCAGCCGCCATTGTGACTCTTTTGTGACTTTTTGATGTCATTTTTATGACAATCTCCCGGACTGCCGGGCTCAACGCACCGGCCACGCGCCCGTGTCCGCCAGCACCGGCGAGTATTCGCGAAAACCGAAGCGCAGCGGCAATACCGCCGCACGCCGCACCACGCACTCGACATGCAGCCGCACCAGCCGTTCGGCGCCGGCGTATGACGCCAGTTCATCGCCCTCCCAGATCACCTCGGCGCGCCCGCCCACATGCAGCAGCGAGCCATCGACAAAATCCGGCACCACGATCCCGGCTCGCGGATTGGCCAGCAGGTTGCCGACCGTATTGAAGAAGTTGTTGCCGTTGAAGTCCGGGAACGTCAGCGTGCCGGCCTCGTCGACGCGGATAAAGCCAGGCTTGCCGCCGCGGTGCGAGACATCGGCGCCGCCGGTGTGCTCGCCCTCGTCCTGCGGCGATGCGGTGTGGCTGGTGGCGATGAACAGGGTATCGGCACCGCGCAGCCAGGCCACCGCCTGCTCGTCCAGCGCGTCGCCGTGCCAGGCGGGCGGCGCGGGCGCCGGCTCGGCCAGGCTCACGTCGCGCAACTGGATATAGCGCGGGCAGTTGCCAAAGCTCTGCTCGACCTCGACCGTCATCCCGCCCTCGTCGCGCGCCACGATGACCCCGTTCATGCGGTTGCGCCGGCGCGTAGGCAGCTCGATCCCGAGCAGGCCGATGCGCGCGCCCTGCGCCAGCGCCGAGGCCGCCGGGTCGCCGGGCAGCGGCACGGCGTCGATACGCAGGTGGGTGGCGTCAGGCGTATGCGCAAACCCCGGCGTCCCGGCCAGCATCGTGGCCCAGGGCTGCCCGTCGGCATCGACGGCGCCAACCAGCAGGAACGGCAGCTGCGCAAAGAACGTGCGGTGCTGCTCCGGCATCTCGCCACGGATCACCCGCGGGCCGGACGCGGCCATGCGTTCGCGCTTGCCGGCGCGCTCCTGGGCGGCCAGTTCGCCGGCGTGGAATGGCAGGCCGGCGTGCGGCCATGTGGGCAGATCCATGACTAGCTCCTTTTCCTTGTCGGATCGATTGGCGATACGCGGGTCCGGCAGGCGCTACGCCGCCAGGCCGACCTTCGACACCAGCATCGGCACGAAGCCGGGCAAGGCTTCGATGCGGCGCAGCCAGGCGTTCAGCGCGGGGTACGGCACCAGCGGCACGTTGCCTTCCTCGGCGCGGGCGATATAGCTGTAGGCGGCAACGTCGGCGATGGTGGCATGGTCGGCCGCCAGGAACGGCTGCCCGGCGAGCAGGGTTTCCATCAGCGTGAACAGCCGCTGCGCGCGGGTGACGGCATCGTCCATCGCCACCGGCCTGCCGAACAGCACGCCCAGGCGCGCCGCCGCCGGCCCGAAGGCAATGTCGCCGGCGGCCACCGACAGCCAGCGCTGCACGCGCGCCGCGCCCACCGGGTCGCGCGGCAGCCAGCGGCCGTGTTCATAGCGCGTGGCCAGGTAGACCAGGATGGCGTTGGAATCGCCGACGATCACGCCGTCGTCATCCAGCACCGGCACCTGGCCGAACGGGTTCAGGCGCAGGAAGGCCTCGCTGCGCTGCTCGCCGCCGCGCAGGTCGACGTCCACCAGCCGGCAGGGCAAGCCCAGCAGCCCCAGGAACAGTTCTGCGCGATGGGCGTGGCCGGACACCGGCGAGCGGTACAGCACCAGCGGCTTGGCGGGGCGATTGGTTTCTTGCATGGCACTCTCCTCAACGGTTGGGATAGCCGGATTCTGGGCGCCGAAGCCGTTGCAATAAATAGGGCAATTGATATTTGACTACTCCAAAGAATGGAGTAATGTGTGGCGCCATGGACAAGCTACGCGCGATGCAGACCTTTGTGCGGATCGTCGACGAGGGCAGCCTGACGGCAGCCGCGACGACGCTGCATACCTCGTTGCCGGCGGTGGTGCGCACGCTGGCGGCACTGGAATCCGAGTTGCAGGTCCGGCTGCTCAACCGCACCACGCGGCGGCTGTCGCTGACCGGCGAGGGGCGCAGCTACCTGGACAGCTGCCGGCGCATCCTGGCCACCATCGACGAGGTCGAGGCCGGCCTGACCGCCAGCCATGTCGAACCCAGCGGCCAGCTCACGCTGACCGCCTCGGTGCTGTTCGGCCAGATGTATGTGGCGCCGGCGGTCACGCGTTTCGTGCAGCGCTATCCGCGCGTGCGCTGCCGCATGGAGTTCACCGACCGCGTGGTGAACCTGCTTGAAGAAGACCTGGACGTGGGCGTGCGCATCGGCCCGCTGGCTGATTCCACGCTGGTGGCGCAGACCGTCGGCAGCATCCGCCGCGTGGTGGTGGCCACGCCCGCCTACCTGCGCAAGCACGGCGTGCCACGCCATCCCGAGGAACTGGCCAGCGCCAACTGCGTGCGCTTCACCGGCAACCACGCGCACTGGTGGACCTTCCAGGAAGCCGGCCGGGAGTTCCACGTGCAGGTCAGCGGCAACCTGGAATTCAACCAGACCGCGCCCGCCGTGGCTGCCTGTGCCGAAGGCGCGGGCTTCGGCCACTTCCTGTCCTACCAGGTCGCGCAACTGGTCGAAGCACGCAAACTGCGCATCGTGCTGCAGGATTTCGAGCAGCCGGCATGGCCGCTGTCGCTGATCTATCCCCATGCACGGCTGTTGCCGGCACGCACGCGCGCCTTTATCGAATGGATGCGGGATGACCTGGGCCCGCGCTTCAACTGACAACGTTCCATCGCCAAAAGACCATGCCCCTGTCGAGCGCCCCCACTCCAACCGGCTTCGGCTCCCGCGTGCGGCGCCTGATCCATCGACCGAGCGGCAACGCCTTGCGCGCAGCCGTGCTGGGCGTCAACGACGGGCTGGTGTCCAGCTTCTGCCTGGTGATGGGCCTGGAGGGCGCGGCGGCCTCGCGCGAGGCCGTCATCCTGGCCGGGCTGGCGGGCCTGGCGGCGGGCGCTTGCTCGATGGCGCTGGGCGAATGGCTGTCGGTGACCAACAGCCGCGAGATGAACAACAAGCGCCTGCGCGACATGGCGCACGAGCTCGCGCATGATGCCACCCGGGCCCGGCAGCGGCTGGTCACGGTGATCGAGGGCAAGGGCGTGCTGCCGGCCGATGCCGAGCGCGCCGCCGACGAGATCATGCGCAACCCGCGCGCGGCCCTGGACACCTTTGCGCGCGAAGTGCTGGGCATCAACCCGCAGGAGCGCGGCGGCAACCCGGTGCAGGCAGCGGTGATTTCCTTCGTGCTGTACAGCAGCGGTGCGCTGGTGCCGTTGCTGCCATTCCTCGTGACCGCAGGGCCATCGGCGCAACTCGGCAGCATCGTCGCGTGCCTGGCCGGCCTTGGCCTGGTGGGCTGGGGCACCTCGTCGTTCAATGGCCGCCCGGGATGGTTCTCGGCGCTGCGGCAGGTGCTGATCGGGGGCATGGCGGCAGCCTTCACCTACGGACTGGGCACCGTGTTCGGCTCGCTCTGACCCGCGCCGAGGCAAGCGGCGCATGCGCGCCGCAACGCCACCTCCGGCGCAGCCCACCCACCCGTCACGCCGGGCTGCCACCCGACAAAATCCTTGACGCGTCGTGGCACGCACCGGTATTTTCAAAATCGAATCCGAATTCGAATACGGAGTGCCCATGTCAGCGACCCAATCCGGCTTCACCGCCAACGCCTCCTTTCCCCGTATCGATACGCCCTCGATCCTGCAGCCGCCGCGCCAGCGCCGTGCGCGCGAGACCGAACAAGCCTTGCTGGGCGCGGGCCGGGAACTGCTTGCCTCGCGTGACTTTGCCGCGGTTTCCGTGGCGCAGATCGCCGCGGCGTGCCAGGTGTCGGTGGGTGCCTTCTATGGGCGCTTCCGCGACAAGATGGCCTATTTCGAGGCCTTGCGCGCGCTGGTGATGGAAGAAACCGCAGCGTCGACCGAGCGCTACCTGGCGCAGGAGCGCTGGGAGGACGTGCCGACACCGGTGCTGCTGGAAAAGGCCGCGCGCTTCATGGTGCTCGGCACCCTGGCCAACCGCGGCGTGATCCGCGCGTCGCTGCGGCATGCGTCCACGCGGCCCGAGGAATGGGTGCCCCACCGCCAGAGCGGCGAAGCCATCGTGGAGCGCATGGTGCAGTTGCTGGTGCCGCGGCTGGCGATGCCTGCCGAGACCGCCGAGCTGCGCGTGCGCTTTGCCATGCAGGCGGTGTTCAGTGTGCTGGTCAATGCCGTGCTCAACGATTCCGGCCCGCTGCACCTCGACGACGAACAGATGATCCCGGAACTCAACCGCCTGATGGCCGGCTATCTCGGCATCACCTGCGCAGAGCCGGCCTGAGCACACGACCGGCCCGCGCCAGCCGCGGTAATGCAGCCAGGCCATGGCTGCCATGAATTGCGCAGCGCTTGCTTGGCTGGCGCGCCGGACCTCCCTAGAATGTGCCCACGCCGGGTTCCGTGCCCGGCGCCCCCGGCCTGCCGCGAAACGGCGCGCCGGGCGCAGCCCTATCCGCCTCAACGTTCACCGGGACCGCTCATGGCCACGCTTTTCCTCGTCCGGCACGGACAAGCCTCGTTTGGCGCCGCCAACTACGACTGCCTGTCGCCGACCGGCCGCCAGCAGGCGCGCTGGCTGGGCGAGTATTTCCAGGAGCGCGGCGTCAGCTTCAGCCGCGTGGTAGCCGGCACGCTGGTGCGCCAGCAGGACACCGCCAGCGAGATCCTGGCCGGCATGGGTCAGCCGCAGGCGGCGATCGTCTCGCACCCGGGCCTGAACGAATACGACGGCGAGGCGCTGTACCGTTGCCACACCGGCGGCGCCGACCACCGCGCACACCAGAACGGCGACTACAACGATTACTGGCGCACCTTCCGCGCCGCCTACGCGGCATGGACCCAGGACGGGCTGGCCGAGATGCCCGAGAGCTGGGCCGATTTCGGCGCCCGCATTAACGGCGCCCTCGCGCACGCAAGCGAAGGCACGACGCGCGAGGATGCCATCCTGGTGGTGAGCTCCGGTGGCGCCATCGGCCGCGCCACGGCCGACCTGCTTGGCGCACCGGCCCAGGCCGCCATCGAGATGAACCTGCAGTTCCGCAACACGGCGTTCTGCGAGATCATCGTCGGCCGCGGCGTGCAGCGGCTGCTGAGCTTCAACAACGTGCCGCACCTGGAACGCGCCGACCGGCGCAGCGCAGTGACGTTCGCCTGACGCGCGACACACCGTAAACAAAAAAAGCCGCGAATATCGCGGCCTTTTTTCCGGCTGCCGGCGCGGGCACGCTGACATGCCCGCGCCGCCGGTCCTTCTCCCTTTACCACTCCTTGCTGCTGCAATTCATGCGCTGCGTGCCTGTGCGGCGCGCAGCGAGTCTCACAGCTTTACAGGCGCTCGACAATGGTCACGTTGGCCAGCCCGCCGCCTTCGCACATCGTCTGCAGGCCGTAGCGCTTGCCGTGCGTATGCAGCGCATGCACCAGCGTGGTCATCAGCTTGGCGCCCGAGCCGCCCAGCGGATGGCCCAGCGCGATCGCGCCGCCATGCACGTTCAGGCGCGCCGGATCGGCGCCGGTGGCCTTCAGCCAGGCCAGCGGCACCGGGGCGAAGGCTTCGTTGACTTCGAACAGGTCGATATCGCCGATGCGCAGGCCCGCCTTCTTCAGCGCGACCTCCGTGGCCGGCAGCGGCGCTTCCAGCATCACCACCGGATCATGCCCGATCACCGTCATGGTGTGCACGCGCGCCAGCGGCTTGACGCCGAGCTTCTTCAGTCCGGCCTCGTTGACCACCATCAGGCCGGCGGCGCCATCGCAGATCTGGCTGGCTGAGGCAGCCGTCACGCGGCCGCCTTCGGCGATCAGCTTGACGCTGCCGATGCTTTCCAGCGTGGCGTCATAGCGGATGCCTTCGTCAGTGGTGTGCATTTCACCATTGGCACCGTCGGCCGTGCGCACTTCCACCGGCAGGATTTCGGCAGTGAAGCGGCCCGCCTTGGTGGCGGCGATGGCGCGCTGGTGGCTCTGCAGGGCGTAGGCATCCAGCTGCTCGCGCGACAGGTCATACTTGCGCGCGATCATCTCGGCGCCGGTGAACTGGCTGAACTGCACGCCGGGGTAGCGCGCCTCGACACCGGGGCTCTTGGGCACGCCGAAACCGTTCTTGGCCGGCAGCTGCGACGACAGGCCCATCGGCACGCGCGTCATGCTTTCCACGCCGGCAGCGATGACGATGTCCATCGCGCCCGACATCACTGCCTGCGCGGCAAAGTGCAGTGCCTGCTGCGACGAACCGCACTGGCGGTCCACCGAGGTGCCGGGCACGCTTTCAGGCAGGCGCGAGGCCAGGATGGCATTGCGCGCCACGTTGCCGGCCTGCTCGCCGACCTGGCTCACGCAGCCCATGATGACGTCTTCGACCAGCGCCGGGTCGGCACCGGTGCGTTCCACCAGCGCGTCCAGCACCTGTGCGGCCAGGTCGGCCGGATGCCAGCCCGACAGCTTGCCGCCCTTGCGGCCGCCGGCGGTACGGACCGCCGCAACGATATATGCCTCTGCCATGTGATCTCCTTGGTTCGGTGCAGGCTGCCGGGGCAGCCATGGTGTTGTCCGGAGTGCCGGCATCTGGCGCCGGCAGTGTCGCTTTGCATTGTTGCGCTGCGGGCAGTGGCAAGCGTCGTCGGAAGCGACGAAGTTTGCCGCAGGCCTCAGGTGCGCGGCGCCAGCACCGCAAAGATCGCGGTCGCGCGCAGCAGGCAGCGCTCGCCGCTGACCAGCCGGCAGGTGCCGTAGCGCAGGCGCGAGCCGAGCTTGTCGAACTCCACGCGGGCCTCGACCCAGTCGCCCAGGCGCGCGGAATCCAGGTAGTCCAGGCTCAGGTTGACGGTCACCGCGCTTTTGGAGCGCCCGGTTTCCAGCGACATCATCATGCCGATGGCGGTATCGGTCAGCGTCGCCAGCATGCCGCCGTGCGGGATGCCCAGGTTGTTCAGGTGGCTCTCGTCAATGCGCACCGCCAGCGTGCGGCGCCCGCCATGCAGGTAGAGCTGGCCAAAGCCCGCCATGTAGCCGCTCATGCGGCGCACCGGGACGAAGCCCTCCGGCACGTCCCCGCCGGCAGCTTCGCCCGGCGCGGCGATGGCCCGGGTCATCGCCGCCTCGATTTCAGCCTCGGCCATGGCGTCAGGCAAAGAAGCGCGAGGCCACGCTGAGGTGCTCGCGGCAATCGGCCACCATGCGCGTGATCAGCTCCTCGCAGCTGGGCACGTCGTCGATCAGGCCCACGCACTGGCCGGCGCTGATGATGCCGCCGTCGGTCTCGCCCGCCTTGAGCGCCGCCTTGCCGCGCACGCCGGCGACCAGGTGCTTGACGTCCTCGAACTGCGCGCCGCCCGGGCGGCGCTCAATGCTCACCACCTCGTCCGACACGGCGTTCTTGAGCACGCGCGCGGTGTTGTGCAGCGTGCGGAAGATCAGGTTGGTGTCGCGCTCGCTGGCCTGCACCAGCGCCTGCTTGACGTTGTCGTGGATCGGCGCCTCGCGCGTGGCGCAGAAGCGCGTACCCATGTTGACGCCCTCGGCGCCCAGCACCAGCGCCGCCGCCATGCCGCGCCCGTCGGCGATGCCGCCGGAGGCGATCACCGGGATCGACAGCTTGCGCACCGCCTGCGGGATCAGCACCATGCCGGGCACGTCGTCCTCGCCGGGGTGGCCGGCGCACTCGAAGCCGTCGATCGACACCGCGTCCACGCCCAGGCGCTCGGCCGACAGCGCATGGCGCACCGCCACGCACTTGTGGATCACCTTGATGCCGGCGGCCTTGGCGCGCGCGATATGTTCCTTGGGGTTGTTGCCGGCGGTTTCCAGCACCTTGACGCCGCTCTCGATGATGACGTCGAGGTAGCGCGCGTACGGCGGCGGGTTGATCGACGGCAGCAGGGTCAGGTTCACGCCGAACGGCTTGTCGGTCATCTCGCGGCAGCGGCGGATCTCTTCGGCCAGGTCCTCGGGCGTGGCTTGCGTCAGCGCCGTGAGGATGCCCAGCCCGCCGGCATTGGAAACGGCCGAGGCCATCTCGGCGTAGCCAACCCATTGCATGCCACCCTGGATGATCGGGTAGCGGATGCCAAGCAGTTCGGTAATTCGTGTCTTCATGGTTGTCCCTTTGCTGTCTGCGCCGGCAGGCGCGCGGTAGTGCCGGCCCTGCCGCTTGATCGGGATCAGTCTACGGCCAGGTGCCAATTCCGAGCCTCGTCGGAAGCGACGATTGCGGGCGGCGCATTCTGCACTAGTGTTGACCGAGCCCCGTGCCGGCGCCCCGCCCCGGCACCCTTCCTCCCTTGTTTGCAGCAATCCCGGCAGGAGCCCCCCATGACGCAAGCCACGCCTTCGTTCGAAACCCTGCGCTACGCCGTTGCAGACGGTGTCGCCACCATCACCCTGCACCGCCCGGACCAGCTCAATGCGTTCACCGCGCAGATGATGCATGAGCTGATCGCCGCGTTCGACGCCACCGATGCCGACGACAACGTGCGCGCCGTGATCGTCACGGGCTCGGGCCGGGCCTTCTGCGCCGGCGCCGACCTGTCCGGCGGCAGTTCCACCTTCGACTTCGAGAAGCGCTATGGCGCCAGCCCCGACAGCGCGCACCGCGACGGCGGCGGGCGCGTCTCGCTGCGCATCTTCCGCAGCCTCAAGCCGGTGATCGCCGCGGTCAACGGCGCCGCGGTCGGCGTGGGCGTGACCATGCAGCTGCCGATGGATATCCGGCTGGCATCGACCGACGCCAAGTTCGGCTTTGTCTTTGCGCGCCGGGGCATCACGCCCGAAGCGGCGTCGTCGTGGTTCCTGTCGCGCGTGGTCGGCATCTCGACCGCGCTGGAATGGTGCTATACCGGCCGCGTGTTCTCGGCCCAGGAAGCGCATGAGCGCGGCCTGGTGCGCTCGCTGCACGCGCCCGAAGACCTGCTGCCTGCCGCCCAGGCCATTGCCCGCGAGATCGCCGCCAATGCCGCGCCGGTTTCGGTAGCGATCTCGCGCCAGCTGATCTGGCGCATGGCCGGCGCCAGCCACCCGATGGAAGCGCACAAGCTCGACAGCCGCGCGATCCAGTCGCGCGGGCGCTCCGCCGACGTGAAGGAAGGCGTCAGCGCCTTCCTGGAGAAGCGTCCCGCCGCCTTCCCGGAAACCGTGTCGCACGACATGCCGGACTTCTTCGACTGGACCAGCGAGCCGCCCTTCATCTGAAGCGCGCCCGTCGATCAACTTTTCCGGAATACGCATGAAAGTCAGCCAAGCCGTCGCCAGCCGCAAGTCCGTCCGCGGCTTCCTGCCCCGGGCCGTTGCGCCCGACACCATCCACCGCGTGCTCGACGCCGCCGCGCGCGCGCCCTCCGGGGGCAACCTGCAGCCCTGGCATATCCATGTCGTGGGCGGCGAGGCCCTGGAGGGGCTGCGCGCCATCATGCGCGAGCGCATCGCCCAGGCGCCCGCGGGTGAAGAGCGCGAGTACGACATCTACCCGCGCGAGCTGGTCTCGCCCTACCGCGACCGCCGCTTCCAGGTGGGCGAGGCGCTCTACCACTACCTCGGCATCCCGCGCGAGGACAAGGCGCGGCGGCTGGCGCAGTTTGCCAACAACTTCACCTTCTTCGGCGCGCCGCTGGCACTGTTCTGCACCGTGGACCGCCGCATGGGCCCGCCGCAATGGTCTGACCTGGGCATGTACCTGCAGACCGTGATGCTGCTGCTGCGTGAAGAAGGCCTGGACAGCTGCGCGCAGGAATGCTGGGCGATGTACCCGCAGACCATTGGCAAGTTCCTGTCGCTGCCTGCCGAACGGATGCTGTTCACCGGCATGGCAATCGGCTACGAGGATCCCGAGGCGCCCGCCAACCAGCTGCGTGCCGTGCGCGCGCCGCTGGAGGAATTCACGGAGTTCATGGGCATCTGAGCCGCAACCGCGCGCGCGGGCTGGCCTGCGCGCGCGGCCTCAGAGCAGCCCGAGCTGGCGTGCGATGGCCACCGCCTGGGTGCGGTTGCTGGCGTGCAGCTTGGCGCTGATATTGCGCAGGTGCGTGCGCACCGTGGTTTCGGACACGAACAGGCGCTCGGCCATGGCCACATTGGAATAGCCCTCGGCCAGCAGGTGCAGCACCTTCTGCTCCTTGGGCGTCAGCGGCTCCACCAGCGCGGCCGGCGCCGGCCGGCCGGCACCGGCGGCCTGCTCGCCCCCGGCCTGGCCGCAGGCCTGCAGCAGCTTTTCCACATAGGGAGCAGGCAGGCTGGCCGACTGGCGCGAGCAGGCATCGGCCACCAGCCTGCGCACATCGTCGCCCTCGTCGGTAAAGATGCGGACAAAGCCTTCGGCAGCGCCGAAACGCAGCGCCTCGCCCATCACCACCAGCGCGTGCGCGCCGTCGCCGGTGCGCTGGCACGCCTGCGCCAGCAGGATGCGCAGCTTGAGCGCGCGGCGCATCAGCTGGTTGCCGGCGGCAGCCGCCAGCTCGCGCTCGATGGCCTCGCGCACCGGCGTGCCCGGGCGCGCATACAGGTCCAGCCGCAGCCGGCCAAGGGTGATGTCCTCGACATCGCTGGCAAAGGAGCTGACCCCGGGCCGCGTGCGCCACAGCGCCGGATCGGCGGCGCGTTCGATCGCCTCCTGCGCCGCGTGGACATTGCCCTGGCGCAGTGCCAGCCGTGCGCGCTCCAGCATTGCCGCCATCACCAGCCGCGTCAGCCCGCGGTGGTGCCCCAGCGCTTCCAGTTGCGCCAGCCATTCATGCGCCTGGTCGGCTTCGCCGCGCTCGAAGGCAATGCGGGCCAGCACCGTGTGCCCGGTGATGATCTGGTCCGGCAGCCCGAGGTCGCGCGACAGCGGCAGGTAGACGTTGAGCAATCGGCTGGCGCGCTCGGAATCGCCGCTCTCGTACAGGCCTTCGGCCAGCAGGATGCCGGCCATGGCATTGCCGTTGGTGGGCCCGAAGCGGTTCGGCAGCATCGTGCTGGCGGCGATGCGGAACCGTGCCAGGGCCTGCTGCAGCCGCCCCTGGCGCAGGTCGATCAGCCCTTCGACCGATTCCGAGAAAATCTTGTTGAAATTGCTGTCCGAGCCGCGCACCGCGTGCCGCGCCACCTGCAGCAGCCGGCGTGCCTCCGGGTAGTCGCCGGCGACTGCAGCCAGGCGCGCCATCGACGTGCCCAGGATCGCATCGGGGAAGGCATAGCCCATCGGCAACGGCGGCAGCTCATTGCGGGCGAAGGCGCGCGCATCGTCGAAGCGGTCCATCATGTTCAGCAGCATGTGGCGCAGCGCGCGGATATGCGCCAGCAGGTCGCCGGCCGCGCCCTCGGTGGGGATCTGCTGCAGCAGGGCGATGGCTTCGGCCGGGCCGCGCGTGAACGACACCGCCCACACGCGCGCGATCTGCAGCTTGGGCCAGCGCGCCAGTTCTTCCGCCGGCACCGCCTCCAGCCAGCGCGTCAGCAGGCGCATGCGGCCCTGCGCCAGCAGGTCGTCCGCGGCGCCGTCCAGCAACGGCAGCGCGCGCGCCAGCGCACCGGCCGCGAAGGCATGCTCGATGGCGGGCACCGGGCGCCCCTGCGACTCATACCAGCGCGATGCCGACAGGTGCAGCTGCGGCACGGCGTCAGGCATGGCCTGGGCCAGCTGGCCGCGCAGGAAGCCGGAAAAGAGGCTGTGATAGCGGTACCACTGCTCCGATGCCGCACCGGAGCCACGCTCGCCATAGCGTTCGCTCTCCAGCGGCAGCAGGAACAGGTTGGCGCGCTCCAGCCAGGCCAGGATCTCGTCGCTGCTGCCAGCTGTCGCGGGCTCGCACACGGCGTCGCACAGCGGCCCGCACAACTGGTCCAGGATCGAGGTGCGCAGCAGGAAGTCGCGCACCGCCTCGGGCAGGTGCAGGAATACGTCTTCGACCAGGTAGTCGGCAATCGCCGCGTTGGAGCCGGAGAAGCCGGCGATAAAACCCTCTGGCTGGCTGCGCCGCTCCAGCGCGACCGACGCCAGCCACAAGGCAGTGGCCCAGCCCTCGGTACGCCGGTGCAGCACGCTGATGGCCGCCTGCTCCAGCTTCAGCCCGCGCGCATGGCGCAGGAAGGATGCGGTTTCGCTGGCGGAAAAACGCAGCTGCGCGGGTTCGATCTCAAGCAGCTCGCCGCGCGCGCGCAGGCGGCCCAGGCCGGATTCCGGCACCCAGCGCGTGCCGATTACCACGCGGCAGCCGGGCGGCAGGCTTTCCACCAGTTGCCAGACCAGCCCGGTCACGGCGGCGTTCTGGATCGCTTCGAAATCATCGAGGAACAGCGTGAAGGCGCCGTTATGGCTGGCCAGGCGGTCGATCAGCGCGAGCGCCTGCTCGCCGGGATCCTGTGCCAGCGTCGCGTGCGCGGACCGGCCGGGGCCGCCGCCGCCCAGGCCCTGCGCGATGGCAGCTTCGACCGACCCCAGAAAGCGCGAGGCATCATTGTCCGACCGATCCAGCGTCAGCCAGGCGGTGCGCCCGCCCGCGGCCTCGAGGCGCGCGCGACACTGGAGCATGGCCGTGGTCTTGCCGAAGCCCGCCGGTGCACGCACCAGCACAAGCTTGACGAAACCGGCCGCGCACACGGCCTCGCAGATCGCCGCGCGCTCGACCTGGAACGGGGTCAGCAGCGGCGGACGCAGTTTGGCCGCCAGCGATGCGGCGCCGGCGGGCGGCGGCGCGCGCCGTCCGGTCTCCTCGATACTTGCCATTGGCTGTTGTCGTCTCCCGCACATCGCTGCCGTTGCAGGCCGCGCGATGCGCCCGCCCGCGCTGCGGATGCAGCCGGGCGGCCGTGGCTGTGATGTAACGGAGGATTATGACGTAAACCGCCGCACTCGCGAAAATGCGGGCGGCGGCAAGTGGCCTACACCAGCTTGCTGGCGTGGCCGGCCCGGTAGCGGTCGCGCAGCAGCCGCTTGAGCAGCTTGCCGGTCGGCAGGCGCGGCAGCTCCGACGCGAAGTCGACCGAGCGCGGGCACTTGATGGCCGACAGGTTGGCGCGGCAGAACGCGATCAGTTCCGCGGCCAGCTCGGGACCGGCCTGGCCCATGTCGGCCGGCTGCACCACGGCCTTGACCTCTTCGCCGAAGTCCTCGTTGGGCACGCCGATCACGGCCACGTCCATCACCTTGGGATGCGTCATCAGCAGGTTCTCGGCCTCCTGCGGGTAGATGTTGACGCCGCCCGAGATGATCATGTTGGCCTTGCGGTCGGTCAGGTACAGGTAGCCGTCCGCATCCACGTAGCCGACATCGCCGATGGTGCTCCAGTCAGGCTGCTGCGGGTGGCGCGACTCCGCGGTCTTGGCCTCGTCGTTGTGGTACGAAAAGTCGCGGCCTTCGGCAAAGTAGATCGTGCCCGATTCGCCCGGCGGCAGCAGCGCGCCGTCCGGCCCGCAGATGCGCAGCTTGCCGACCATGGCCCGGCCCACCGTGCCCTTGCGCTCCAGCCACTCCGGCGTGCTGACCACGGTCACGCCGTTGCCCTCCGTCCCGGCGTAGTACTCCCAGATCACCGGCCCCCACCACGCGATCATGGCTTCCTTGACCTGCACCGGGCACGGCGCGGCCGCGTGGATCGCCACGCGCAGCGACGACACGTCATAGGCCTGGCGTTGCGCCTCGGGCAGCTTGAGCATGCGCGAGAACATCGTCGGCACCAGCTGCGTATGCGTGATGCGGTGCTGCTGCACCAGCTGCAGGTAGTGCTCGGCATCGAAATGCTCCATCACCACCGCAGTCCCGCCCAGCGCCTGCACGGTCATGTTGTAGCGCAGCGGCGCCGCGTGGTACAGCGGCGCGGGCGACAGGTAGCGCGTCTCGGCATCGAAGCCATAGAGCCGCTGGCACAGGCTGGTCAGGGTCGTGGGATCGTCGATATTCGGGCTCGACGGCGGCGCATACACCCCCTTGGGCCGGCCCGTGGTGCCGGACGAATACAGCATGTCGCCGCCGGTCACTTCGTCATCGATGCGCGTTGCCGGGCAGCGCGCCAGCGCGGTCTCGTACGCGTCATAGCCCGGCACGGTGCCGTCCAGCATCAACCTGCCGCGCAAGGCCGGCGTCTGCCCGACCAGGGCAGCCGCAACCTCGGCCTGCGCGTGCGTGGTGACCAGCAGCCTGGCGCCGCTGTCATTGATGATGTGGGCGGCATCGGCCACGTTCAGCCGCGTGCTCAGGCAGACATAGACAATGCCGCTGCGCTGCGCGCCCCAGCACAGTTCGAACAGGCGCGGATGATTCTCGACCATGAACGCCACGCGGTCACCGGGCTGCAGTCCCTGGCTGCGGAACAGGTGGGCGACCTGGTTCGAGCGTTCGTCCAGTTCACGGTAGGTGACGACTGCGCCGCTGCCACCCATGATGACGGCTGGCTTTTCGGGTGTGCGCTGCGCGTGGATGTGCGGATGCATGGCGTTGGACTCCTCGACGGGTGTCGGTGTGTTGGCGGATGCCGGTACCGCATTCTCGGAACCCCAGCCGGTTCAACCATCGTCGGAAGCGACGAAGCGACACCGCCGCCGTTTTGCCGCAGTGCCGCAAAACAGGGCCGCGGGCGCGCCGGGACAGCTTCGTCCGATGCGACGATGCGCCACTAGGCGGCCTGGCAGGATGATGCCCGCCAGACTACCGCAATCACGCCTCACCCCCATTTCGAAGGAGCCAAGGTGGATTTCCAGTTCAGCGAAGAACAGTCGATGCTGCGCGACACGCTCGCGCGTTACCTGGCCGACCACTATGATTTCGAAGCCCGCCGCGCTGCCGTGCAGTCCGCCGCGGGCTGGCGCCCGGACTGCTGGCGCGCATTCGCCCGCGAGCTCGGCATTCTCGGCGCGGCCTACCCCGAGACGCTCGGTGGCCTGGGCGGCGGCGCGGCCGAGCACATGATCGTGATGGAACAACTGGGCCGCCACCTGGCGCTGGAGCCCTACCTGGGCACCGTGGTGCTGGGCGGCGGCGCGCTGATGCACGGCAGCCCCGAGCTGGCCGCGCAGTGGGTGCCGGCCATCATCGGCGGCGAAGCCACCGCCGCCTGGGCCCACGCCGAACCCGCCAGCCGCTATTGCCGCCACGACGTGCAGGCCAGCGCCACGCGCCAGGGCAACGGCTACAAGCTGAGCGGGCAAAAGCACGCCGTGGTCGGCGCGCCGTTCGCCACCCACCTGGTGGTCAGCGCCCGCACCTCCGGCGCGCGCCGCGACCGGGATGGCATCAGCCTGTTCTGGATTGCACGCGACACGCCGGGCGTAACGCTGCGCGAGTACCCGACCTTCGACGGCCTGCGTGCCGCCGAGGTGCTGCTCGACAACGTGCAGGTGCCGGCCAGCCAGCGCATCGGCGCCGAAGGCGAAGCCTTTGCCCTGATCGAACAGCTGTGCGACGAAGCCATGGTCGCGCTCTGCGCCGAAGCCAATGGCGCGATGGCGCGCATGCTGGCCGACACCATCGACTATGCGCGCCAGCGCAAGCAGTTCGGCGTGCCGATCGGCACCTTCCAGGTGCTGCAGCACCGCATGGCCGACATGTACATGCAGCTGGAGCAATCCGTGGCGCTGACCCAGGTGGCGGCGATGCAGGCGGCCGGCGCGCCGCAGGCACGCGCCCAGGCGGCGTGCGCGGCCAAGATCCAGGCCGGCCAGGCCGGTGCCTTTGTCGGCCAGGCGGCGGTGCAGATCCACGGCGGCATGGGCGTCACCGAAGAGCTGGCCGTGGGCCACTACTTCAAGCGCGTCACCGCGATCGACCTGCAGCTGGGCTCGGCCGAGCACCACCTGCGCCGCTACGCCGACCTGCTCTACCCCGCCCAGGCCGCGGCCTGAAGCCGGCATCCCCGAACCCAGACGAATACCCAGCGAGGCCCGTCGATGAATCTCGATTTCTCCCCGCAAGACCAGCAGTTCCGTGAAGACGTGCGCGCCTGGATCGCCCAGGCCTATGACGCCGACCTGCGCGCGATGATGACGCAGTCCAAGAACGGCTACCTCGACAAGGCCGCGCAGCTGCGCTGGCAGAAGGCGCTGCACGCGCGCGGCTGGGCCGCGCCGAACTGGCCGAAAGAATACGGCGGCCCGGGCTGGAGCTCGACCGAGCGCTTTATCTTCCAGTCGGAACTGGCCGCCGCCGGCTGCCCGCCAGTGTCGCCGATGGGCCTGAAGATGGTGGCGCCGGTGATCATGAAGTACGGCACGCCCGAACAGAAGCAGCGCTTCCTGCCGCCGATCCTGAGCTCGGACGTGTGGTGGTGCCAGGGCTATTCCGAACCCAACTCCGGCTCCGACCTGGCCTCGCTGCAGATGCGCGCCGACCACGGCACCGACAGCGACGGCGAGCACTACATCCTGAACGGCTCCAAGATCTGGACCACGCATGCGCAGTGGGCCGACTGGATGTTCTGCCTGGTGCGCACCAGCCGCGAATCGAAGCGCCAGGAAGGGATTTCGTTCCTGCTGCTCGACATGCATACCCCCGGCATCACGGTGTCGGCACTGCCGACGCTGGACGGCCCCATGACCGGGCAGCAGGAAGTGAACCAGGTCTTCTTCGAGAACGTGCGCGTGCCGGCAGCCAACCGCATCGGGGAGGAAGGCAAGGGCTGGACCTACGCCAAGTACCTGCTGGAGTTCGAGCGCGGCGGTACGTATAGCCCGATGCTGCGCAAGCAACTGTCGAAGATCGCGGAGATTGCGGCAGAGCAGCCTGCCGACGACGGTGGCCGCCTGCTGGACGATCCCGCCTTCCGCCGCAAGCTGGCGGCGCTGCACCTGCGTGCTGCCGCGCTGGAAGCGGTTGAGTTACGGGTGTTCTCAGGCGTGGAATCCGGAACCTCGATCGGGGCTGCGTCGAGCATGCTGAAGCTCACGGGCACCGAGGCCCTGCAGGCGGCCAGCGAACTTGCCGTGGAAGCTGCAGGCCCGGCGGCATTGCCGTTCGTGCAGGACACCTGGGCTCATTTGCAGGGACGCGAGGCCGCGCCGCGTGTCGGCCCTGAATATGCTGCCGTGCTCGCGCCGCGCTATTTCAACTATCGCAAGGCGTCGATTTACGGGGGCTCCAACGAGATCCAGCGCAATATCATTGCCAAGCTCGTGCTGGGGCTTTGAGCGTTCGTGTACCAGTGATGGTTTCAAGAGCAGCCGCCGTGTGCGGCTGCTTTTTTTGGGCCGGCGATATCGCATCAACGCCTTCGGCTGCGCTCCGCGCAAGCGCCCAATGACCGTCAGCGCATTTTGAGCCTGCGTAGCAGCCGTAGGCGTCCCCGCGATACGGCTGGCAGCAGGCGGCCTACGCCCTGGGGATCGTTCAATAGTGGGTTAACGCAGGCACTGTCCCTAACTCACATGGCGTAGCAGGGTCGAACGGCCAACCACGCGGAACGGAAACCACCACCGCGCGAACCACAAAAACGTGGAATTTATTGCCAGCCGCATAGGCGACGCGTTTTTTGGTTACTTTTTGTCGCTCGGACAAAAAGTGACTCGCCGGCTACGCCGGCGAAACAGCCACGCTGCCGGAAGCCACAAACCGACCGCATTGCCCCCAGCTCACCAAAGGACTGAAAGCCACTCCCTAGGGGTTCACCCTTAATTGACTGGTTACCTCTACGCTCATATATTTTTATGAACATATAGTACATTTTTGAACACAGCCAAGCAGGTAGACCAAATGCCCCTCAAGATCGGAATCAACGGCGCCGGCATCGGCGGCCTCGCCGCAGCCATCGCACTGCGCAAGCTCGGCCTGGACGCAATCGTCTACGAACAAGCCCCCCGCTTCGCCCGCGTAGGCGCCGACATCAACCTGACCCCCAACGCCGTACGCGCCCTCGACGGGCTAGGCATCGGCGACGCCCTGCGCGAAACCGCCGCACGCCCCAGCCACCGCATCAGCCGCACGTGGGACACCGGCGAAGAAACTTCCCGCCTGCCGATGCAGGAAGACGCCGAGCGCCGCTACGGCGCTCCGCAGCTGACCATGCACCGCGCCGACCTGATGACCGCACTGGAAGCCGCCGTGCCGGCCGAATGCGTGCGCCTTGGCCACAAGGCCGTGGCCATCGAGCCGCATGCCGATGGCGCCACGCTGCGCTTCGCCAACGGTGCGCAGGAGCGCGTCGACGTGCTGGTCGGCGCCGACGGCATCCACTCGACCGTGCGCACCGCCCTGTTCGGCCAGGAAAGCCCGATCTTCACCGGCGTGGTGGCCTACCGCGCGGTCGTTCCCGCCGAGCGCCTCGCCGGCGTGCCCAACCTGGGCGCCTTCACCAAATGGTGGGGCCCCGACGCCGCCACGCAGATCGTCACCTTCCCGCTCAACCGCGGCCGCGACATCTTTATCTTCGCCACCGTCGCACAGGAAGCCTGGCGCCATGAGTCCTGGACCACGCCGGGCCGCGTGCAAGACCTGCGCAGCGCCTATGCCAGCTTCCACCCCGAGGCGCGCGCACTGCTCGATGCCTGCGACGAGGTGCTGATCTCCGCGCTGTACGTGCGCGACCCGCTGCCGGCATGGTGCGCCGGCCCGGTCACGCTGATGGGCGACGCCTGCCACCCGATGATGCCGTTCATGGCGCAGGGCGCCGGCATGGCGATTGAAGACGGCGTGGTGCTGGCGCGCTGCCTTGCCGATGCCGCACCCGGCGGTGCCGCAGGCGTGCCCGCCGCACTGGCACGCTACCAGGCCGCGCGCCTCGAACGCACCAGCCGCATCCAGATCGGCTCGCGCAGCAATGCCTGGCTGAAGGAAGGCGGCAATGCCGACTGGGTGTACGATTACGACGCCTGGAACGTCGCGCTCGGCTGAAGCCGCTCCGATCGTTTCCGCCAGCACGGCCGCCTGCGCGGCCGTTTTCCGTTGACAGCAGACACCACCATGCCCAAGTCCCGCCCACAGCCTGACCTTGCCGACGATGGCGATACTGAAGACGCCCGCGAAGCCCAGCTGGTCTCGCCGGTGATCCGCGGCCTGCGCCTGCTGCGCTTCATCGCCGAGGGCGGCGCCACCGCCAACCTGAGCGAAGTGGGCCGGCGCATCGACGTGAACCGCGTCACCGTGATGCGGCTGCTGGATACACTGGAGCATGAGGGCATGGTGGAACGCCTGCCGCAAGGCGGGCACCAGGTCGGCTTCAACTTCCTGAAGCTGGCCTCGCGCGTGCTGGCCAGCAATGACCTGACCAGCTTTGCCGCACGCGTGCTGGCCCGGCTGAGCGCGTCGCTGCAGCTGTCGGCCTACCTGGCCGTGCGCGATGGCGGCGATGCACTCTACCTGCTGCGGCAGATGCCCGCGGCCTCGCTGGTCAGCAATATCCAGGTGGGCAGCCGCGTGGCCGCACACCTGACCACGCCGGGGCGGATGCTGATTGCCGAGCTGCCGCCGGAGATGCTGCGCGAGCTGCTGGGACCCGATCCCCTGCCGACGGTCACCGGCCAGAGCCCGGCCACGCACGCGCGGCTGGCCGATATCCTTGCCGCCGATCGCGAACGCGGCTGCGCCTGGAGCTTTTCCGCCTATGAGCCGGGCATCGATTCCTGCGCGGCACCGGTGCGCGGCACCGACGGCGACGTGATCGCCGCCATCAGCGTGGCGGGACCGCAGCAGCGCTTTGACGCCGATGGCGCGCTGCGCGAGCGCGTGGCGAAGGAAGTCGGGCAGGCCGCGCGCGACCTGTCGGGCCTGATGGGATACCGCTCCGCCGCTACTCCGCGGTAATCCCGTACGCCTTGATCAGCTTCGCCCACGCCGCGGTTTCGTCGCGGATGCGCGCCTCGAGCGCCTGCGGCGTGCTGCCCACCGGCTCCATGCCCTGGCGCTGCAGCTCGGCGCGCACCGCGGGCGTGGCCAGCAGCGCGCGCACGTCGGCGCTGAGCGCATCGGCCGCCGGCTGCGGCGTGGCCCTGGGCACCAGCAGCGCATACCAGGAACTGACGTCGATGCCGGGCACGCCCTGCTCGGCCAGCGACGGCACGTTCGGCGCGGCCGGCGAGCGCCTGGGCTGCGTCACCGCCAGCGCGCGCAGCGCGCCGGACTGGATGAACGGCGCCAGCGCCGGCCACGTGCCGAACAGCATCGGCACCTGCCCGCCCACCACGTCGTTGAGCGCCTGCGTGGTGCCTTTGTAGGGCACGTGCAGCAGCGTGATGCCGGCCTTGTTGCGGAACAGCTCGCCGGCCAGGTGCAGGCCGCTGCCGACGCCCGGGCTGGCGTAGCCCAGCGGCTTGCCGGACTTCTCTGCCTGCTGTGCCAGCCTGACCAGGTCCTGCACGGAATTCGCCTTCACTGACGGATGCACCGCCAGCACGTTGGCCGACCCCGCCAGCAGCGACACCGGCCGGAAATCACGCTCGACGTTGTAGCTCAGCGCCGGCATCAGCGTCGGGTTGATGGTCAGGTTGCCGGCCGGGGCCACCAGCAGCGTGCAGCCGTCGCCCGGTGCGCGCCGCACCGTGTCGATGCCGATATTGCCGTTGGCGCCAGGCTTGTTATCGACCACGAACGGCGTGCCGCGCCGCTGCTGCAGCCCGTGCGCCAGCGTGCGCGCGAGCTGGTCTGCCGGCCCGCCGCCCGGGAACGGCACCACGATGCGCACATTGGCGCAGCCGGCGGCTTGCGCCGCCTGCCACGGCACGCACGCCGCCAGCGCAGCGGCCAGCGCCGTGCCGGCCAGCCATTGCCGCCGGCGCGGCGGCCTGTTGTATGTCTTGCGTTGCTGCATATTGCTTCCCATTGGATGGCTGGCGGCGCGCGCTGCCGTCACGCGAACGGTTTCTGCACCTCCGGCCGGTAGTCGAGCAGGCTCGACAGCTCGGCCGCCGCCCGCCTGACCTGTTCCACCACATTGTCGAGCTGGTCCGGATCGATACGCGAGGCCGGGATGGTCGCGCCCAGCGCCGCCACCACCTTGCCGCTGCGGTCGCGCACCGGCGCCGCGATGGTGGAGATGCTGGCCTCGAAGAACCCTTCATGCAGCACATAGCCGCGCTGGCGGTCGCGCTGGACCATGTCGTACAGCTCTTCGACGGTGCGCGGCGTGCTTTCGGAATACACCTCCAGGCGCTCCTCCGGATACAGCGCGCGCAGTTCCGCCAGCGACAGGTCCTCCAGCAGCACGCGGCCCAGCACGGTGGCGTGCGCCGGCAGCCGGGTGCCGACGTTGACCGTGCTGGCAAACGGGCGCGAGGCCACCGACTTGGCCACATAGACGATGGAGCGCCCGTCGCGCACCACCAGGTTGCACGGATAGTGGATCTCGTCGCGCAGCCGGTCCAGCAGCGGGCGGCCCAGCTCGGTCAGCTCCAGCGAGGCCAGGTAGTCAAAGCCCAGCCGCAGCACCGCCATGCCCAGGCGGAACTCGCGCCCGCCGTCGGTGCGCTCGACAAAACCCATCATTTCCAGCGTGGCCAGCAGCCGGAACACGGTCGAACGCGGCACCTTGAGCCGGCGCGCCAGCTCGGCCGCCGACAAGGTGCGCTCACGGCTGCTGAATTCGGCCAGCAGCCGCAGGCCGCGCTCCAGCCCCGGCACGATGTACTTGTCCTGGGCGCTCTCCGGGGCGCCCTCCTGGCCGCTTTCCTGCGTGTCTTCCTGCGGCGAATCGGTCGTCATGGTCTGTCTCTGCAATATTCGGTCTTGGCGTAACGCTCTCATATATCACGCCTGCACCCCGTAGGGTACCCGTATTGCCGGCAGACCCCGCCCTGGCCCCGCCTATGCCCCCGGGCGCAGGTAGTCGCGCAGCCAGGCCGCGCATTGCTCGCCCTGGGCGGCGGGCCACCGCACCACGATGGTCTCGTCGCGGCGGCGCAGCTCGACGCAGATATCCGACAGCGGCCCGCGCGCGGCCTCGCCGCGCCCGAACAGCCGCGAGAACAGCCCGCCGGCGGCGGGTGCGGGCGGCGCGGACCGCGTCGGCAGCACCGCATGGCCGTTGACCGCGGCAGCCGATGCAACCGCTGCCGCAGGTGCGGACTTCGCCGCCGGCTCGGGCACTGCCTGCGCCCCCTGCGGCGACAGCCGCGCCAGCAGGTTGGCGCCGAACTCGTCCCACATGCGGTCGGCCTTGGTCTTCATCACGCTCAGGCCGAAAGTGCCCAGCCGGCCCAGCACGTCCACCTGCACCCTGATGCGCAGTTGCGTGCCGCCATCGTCCAGCGCGGTCAGGAAGAGTTCGCTCGACTGGCGCAGCGAGCTGGCCACCGAGGCGTCCTCGCCAGTGCCCTCGGTGCGCAGGTAATGCGGCGCGCGCGTCTCGACGATCTTCGTATGCAGCCGGAAGCGCGCGTTGATGAAGGCGATCTTGACCGCCATATGGGCGATGTACTCGACATCGCTCAGCACTTCGATCGATTCCATGCCGGGCACGCACGCGCCCATCACGTTGGGGTCGAGCAGCAGCTCCCACACGCGCGCCGGCGGCGCCGCGGTGACCAGGGTCTTTTCAATTTCCACGCATTTTCTCCGCGGCGGACAGGACCGATTCAACGATGCCGACATAGCCGGTGCAGCGGCACAGGTTGCCGTTCAGGCCGTGGCGGACCTCGTCTTCGGTCGGGTTGGGGTTGTTGGCAAGCAGTGCGCACGAGGCCATCAGGAAGCCCGGCGTGCAATAGCCGCACTGCAGCCCGCCGTTGTCCATGAAGCACTGCTGCAGCGGATGCAGCTGGCCATCAGCGGCCAGCCCCTCCACGGTCATCACATGGCGCCCGCGCGCCTGCACGGCGAGCATCAGGCAGGACTTGACCACCTCGCCGTCGACCAGCACCGAGCAGGCGCCACAGATGCCGGTCTCGCAGCCGCGCTTGGTGCCGGTCAGGTTCAGGTCGTCGCGCAGCAGGTCGGACAGCAGGCGCCGCGCCGGCACCTCCACCTGCTGTTCTTCGCCGTTGACGGTGAGTTCGATGCTGACTTGGTTCATGAAGACTCCTTATTCCGATGCCACGCTGAACAGCTCGGCAATGGTGCGGCGCGCGACTACCCGCACCATCTCGCGCCGGTAGCTTTCGGACCCGCGCATGTCCGAGACCGCGTTGATGTCCGCGGCGACAATGGCGGCCGTTTCCTCGGCCAGTTCCGCGGTGACGGCCTTGCCGGCCAGCAGCGCTTCGGCGCGGCGCAGCCGGGCCGGGATCGGCGTGGACGCGCCCACGGCCAGCCGTGCCTCGACGCAGAACGCGCCCTCGCGCCGCACCGCCAGTGCCACGCTGGCGAGCGGCCGGTGCTCGGCGGCGGTGCGCAGGAAACGCGCATAGCGGCCATCGGCGCCGGCACCCGGCGCCGGCACGCGGATCTGCGTGACGATCTCGTCCGGCGCCAGTGCCGTAACGTAGTAGTCGACCAGGAAGTCCTCGATATCGATCTCGCGCTCGCCGCCTCGGCCGCTGACCACGATCCGCGCGCCCAGCGCCATCAGGCAGCCCGGCGGATCGGTGGCGGGGTCGGCATAGCAGAGGTTGCCGCCGATGGTGCCCTGGTTGCGCACCTGCGGATTGGCCACGCGCGAGGCCATGCTGGCCAGCATCGGGTAGTGCGCCTGCACCAGCGGCGAGCGCGCCACCTCGGCATGCAGCGTCAGCGCGCCGATGCGCAGGCCCTCGCGCGCATCGAAGGTGATGCCGCGCAGCGCCTCGAGCCGGCCCAGCGAGACCAGGTGGCCAGGCGTCAGCATGCGCTGGCGCATGCCGAGCATCAGCGCGGTGCCGCCGGCAAGGATGCGGCAACTGTCGCCCAGCTCGGCCAGCATCTGGCTGGCCTCGGCCACGGTGGCCGGCTCAAGGAAGGCAAAGTCACGCATGGGCGGCCTCCTTCTGCTTCAGTTCGCGCAGGCCCGCCAGCACCTTCTCAGGCGTGATCGGCAGCGACTGGATGCGCACGCCCACGGCGTCGAAGACGGCATTGGCGATCGCCGCCGCGCCCGGCAGGATCGCGGTTTCGCTGGCACCCTTGGCGCCATAGGGGCCGTTGGGGTCGTTCGATTCCACCACGTCGGTGCGCAGCATCGGCACCGCGTCGGCGGTCGGCATGGTGTAGTCGGCAAAGTTGCCGTTCATCAGGCGGCCATCCTCGTATTGCAGGTTCTCGTACAGGGTCCAGCCGATCGCCTGCACGGTCGCGCCGTGGGTCTGGCCGTGCACGGCGAGCGGGTTGATGGCCTTGCCGCAGTCGTCGGCGACAAAGCTGTCGGTCACGGTGACCTGGCCGGTGCCGGTGTCGACTTCCACTTCCACCGCCTGTGCCGCGAAGGAGTGCGCGGGCGCGACGTTGCCGTAGTAGTCGGCGTCGTGCATCACCGTGGGCGCGTCATAGGTGGCGCGCACGTGGATGCCCTCGCCGCCGTGGCGGAAGATATGCAGCCGCGCGATCTCCGCCAGCGTGGCGGACTTGTCGGGCTGGCCCGGCGCGGCGATGCGGCCATCGGCAATCTCCAGTTGTTCCGCGTCCACGCCAAGCTTCTCCGCCGCGAGGGCCAGCAGCTTCTGGCGCGCCTCGCGCGCGGCACGCAGCACCGCGTTGCCGGCAATGATGGTCACGCGCGACGCCAGCGAGCCCAGGCAGAACGGCGCGGTATCGGTATCCGGCGCCATCACGGTGACGTGCGACAGCGGGATGCCCAACTCCTGCGCGCAGATCTGGCTGAGCATGGTGTTGGCGCCCTGCCCCATGTCGCACTCGCTGGTCTGCAGCATCGCGCGCCCGTCCTCGTTGACCTTGAGCAGGATGGTCGAGCCGTCCCAGTTGCCCAGCGTGCGGTTGCCGCTGACGTGCATGGCCGCGGCAATGCCCACGCCGCGCCGGCGCGTGCCGGTGCCGCGCGGGGCGGCACGCTTCTCGTCCCAGCCGATGGCGTTGCGGGTCATGTCCAGGCACTCGGCCATGCCGGTGCTGCTGATCTTCCAGCCATGCACGCTGGTCTCGCCGGCGCCGATCGCATTGCGCTTGTGCACCTCCACCGGGTCCATGCCGAGCATGCCGGCCAGCACGGTCAGGTGGCAGTTCAGCGGAAACTGCATCTGCTGCCCGCCAAAGCCGCGGAAGGCGCCGCGCGGCGGGTTGTTGGTATAGGCCATGACCGCATGCGAGCGCACGTTCTGCACGCGGTGCATGTTGTCGCTGCGCATGGCGGTGACGTGCATCACATCACCGGCAAGCCCGGAGTAGGCGCCGCATTCGGCCGTGATGCGCACATCCTTGGCCAGGATCACGCCGTCTGCGGAAAGCCCCATGCGCAGCCACACTTTCATCGGCACGCTGGCGCGCGCGCCCTGGAAGTCTTCCAGCCGGTTGTTGACCAGCCGCACCGGGCGCTCCAGCCGGCTGGCCAGGAAGGCGCAGATCAGGCTGTTGTTCTCCTCGACGATCTTGGCGCCGAAGCCGCCGCCGGTGGTGGCCTGCACCACGCGGATGGTCGAGACCGGCCGGTCCAGCGCCTCGGCCAGCCGCGCGCGCGCCAGGAACACCGACTGGGTCGAGGCCCACAGCGTGAGCCGCCCGTTGCCGTCCTGCGCCGCCACCGAGGCCATCGGCTCAAGGTAGCCCGGGTACTGCGAGTGCATGTCGTAGGTGGCCTCATACACCGCCGCGCAGGCTTCGAACGCGGCATCCACGTCGCCCCGCACGATGTGCATCTCATGGCCGATATTGCGCGTGCCGGCATGGATCTCGGGCGCGCCATCGGCCAGCGCCGCTTCCGGCGTCAGCAGCGCGGGCAGCGCCTCGTACTCGATGCGGACTAGGTCCAGCGCATCGCGCGCGATCTCCTCGCTGACCGCCACCACCGCGGCCACTTCCTCGCCGACGTGGCGCACCACGCCGCAGGCCAGGATGCGCTGCTCCTTGCGGTGCGGGCCCCAGTTGCGGCTGGGCACATCGTGCCCGGTCACCACCAGCTTGACGCCGGGCAGCGCCTTCGCCGCGGCGGTGTCGATGCGCACGATGCGCGCATGCGGGTGCGGGCTGCGCAGCACCTTGGCGTGCAGCATGCCGGGCAACTTGATGTCGCCGGCATACTGCGCGCGCCCCATGACCTTTTCCCGCGCGGTCACCTGTGGCGTGGAGCTTCCCACGATGGCCTTGCTCATGCCAGCCTCCTGCTTGTCTGGTTGCATGAATGCGATGCGGTGCCCTGCGTCATTCCGCCGTGATCGCGAGGTCGCGGATCACCTTGCCCAGCCGCTCGTAATCGGCCGCGTTGACCTTTTCCAGCGCGGCCGGGGCGCCGCCCACCGGGCTGGCGCCGAAGGTGGCCATCTTCTCGGTCACGTCGGGCAGGCGCAGCACGTCGTTGAGCTGCTGGTTCAGCACCTTGACCACCTCGGGCGGCGTGCCCCTGGGCGCCATCACGCCATGCCAGGCGCCGACCACCACGTCCTTGTAGCCAAGCTCGGCCAGCGTCGGCACGTTGGGCAGCAGCGGCGAGCGCTTTGCGTCCGTGATCGCCAGCGGGATCAGCCGGCCGGTGTTGATGTACTGCGCCACCGGGCCCAGCGTGACGTAGGCAAAGTTCACGTGCCCCGCCACCACGTCGTTGACTGCCGGCGCCACGCCCTTGTACGGCACGTGCTGGATCTTCACGCCCGCGGCGCGGTTCAGCATCTCGCCGGCGATATGCATTGGCGAACCCGCGCCCGGGCTGCCATAGGTCAGCGTCTTGCCGCCCCTGGCCGCGGCAATCATCTCGCCGACGGTCTTGATGCCGGCCTGCGGGTTGGCCACCAGCAGGACCGCCTGCACCGCGGTCTGGATCACGGGGGTGAAGCCGTGCAGCGGGTCATAGCTGGCCGACGGCGCCAGCTTGAGCACCATCGGCGCCAGCGTGAAAGGGTTGGGCGTGTACAGCAGCGTGTAGCCGTCCGCCGGCGCGCGGCTGACGAAGCTGGCGCCGACCACGCCGCCGGCACCGGGGCGGTTCTCGACGATGACCGGCTGCTTCAGGCGCGCCGACAGCTTGTCGGCATAGAGCCGGGCCATGGCGTCGGTGTCGCCGCCGGGCGGATAGGCCACGACCATGGTCACGGTCTTGGCCGGATACGCGGCGGTGGCCAGCGCGCTGCTCGCGGCAAGCGCGAGCGCGGCCATGGCAGTGGCGGCAAGGAAAAGGCGGCGGGGGCGTTCGTGTCTCATCAACAGCTCCTGTGGGGGCGCATTCGCGGTTGGAGTGGGCTGTTGTGCGCACCGCGAAAACAGGGTTGGCTCGGGTTACAACACTTTCGGTTGTTTTATTAGTAAAACTCGTGTTCACATCCGGAACATTTACTATCCTATGTCGCCAATATTGACAACTCAACTTACGTTAAACCCCAATTGACTTGACTGACTTTTCTGAATTCTTTCGCATGGCGCGAAAGCGACCCCCGGTGGCGGAATTGGCGAGCGCCTGTGAGACAATCGGGCCCGCCAACCGGCCCGAACTCCGCGGCCGGCAGACCCTGACCAAGAGGAACGCATGCCCCGTGACGCCGCGCCCGCCAACGGCCAGCCCGCGCCAGACACCGACAACACCAGCCCGTGGACCGACCTCGACGAGGCCGGCAGCGGCCTGACCGTCGACAATTTCCTGACCACGATGCTGAGCCAGCTGGTCACCGCGCTGCGCAGCACGGTGACCAAGCCCTATGCGGAACAGTTCGGCCTGACCGTGCCGGAGTGGCGCATCCTGGCGCTGCTGGCGCACGCGCGCGAACTGCCGTTTGCCGAGCTGGTGACCCAGTCGACCTCGGACAAGGCGCTGGTGAGCCGCACGCTGCGGCTGCTGGAGGATCGGGGATTGGTGCGGCTGACCTCAGCCGGCAACACGCCGCGCAAGAAGCTGATCTGCGCGATCAGTGAAGCCGGTGCCGCGCTGCACGACCAAGTGATGCCGCTGGCGCGGCGGGGGCAGGCGCAGGTGATCCGGCAGTTGTCGCCGGAGGAGCGGGAAGCGGTTTACCAGGGGCTGCGCAAGCTGTTGCGCACGCAGGAATAAAGAAAAAGGCCGCACCCGGATTGCGGGGCGGCCCGAAGGGAACGGGACGAGCACGCCCGTTCAGACCTCCAGTTCTTCCAGCACCCGCCCCTTGGTCTCGATGCCAAGGAAATGCACGGTGACAGCCGCCAGCGCCGGCACCACGGCCAGCGCGAAGAAGGCGACGCTGAGGTTGCCGCTGCCAATGGTGCTGGCGATCAGGCCCGGCGCGAAGATCGCCGCCAGCTTCAGCCACGCCCCACCCAGCCCGCACCCCATCGCCCGCACGCTGGTCGGATACAGCTCCGGCGTATAGACATAGGCGGTGATAAAGCCGCTGGCCAGGAACCCCATCGCCAGCGCGCAGAAAGTAGCGACCACGTACACGTCCGAAGCGTGGAACACCCCCGCCAGCACCAGCGACAGCGCGCACAGCAGGAACGACACATTGATCACCGGCTTGCGGCCCACCTTGTCGACGATCATCGCGCACACCAGCGAACCGACCACGCCCAGCACCGAGGCACCGGCGGCAAGGTTCAGCGCCAGCTGCAGCGGCGCGTGGTAGACGGTCTTGTAGACCGTGGGCAGCCACGTCGACAGCCCGTACTGAATAAAGCCGCAGGTCGCCCACAACATCCATACCGCCAGCGTGCGGCCGAGGTAGGCCTTGCTGACCAGGTCACGCACGCGCCGGCGCGGGTGCTGGGTCATGCGGTCGTAGCTGCCGGCATTGACCGGCGGAGGCAGCGGACCCTTGGCGCGCGCCTCGAACGCACGCAGTGCGGCATCGGCGTCTTCAAGACGGCCTTTCTCCGCCAGCCAGCGCGGCGATTCCGGGATCACGCGGCGCAGGATGAAGAACAGCACCAGCGGCACGCCGCCGATGAAGTACATCACCTCCCAGCCGTAGTGCGGCACCAGCCAGGCGCCAACGCCGTTGGACACCATCAGGCCGATCGGGAACACCACCTCGTACAGCAGCACGAAGCGCCCACGGCCATGCGCGCGCGTGACTTCGTTGATATAGGTGGCGGCCACCGGCAGCTCACCGCCAAGGCCGAGGCCCTGCACGATGCGAAGCAGCAAGAATATCTCGAACGACGGCGCAAAGCCGCAGGCAATACTCATCAGGCCGATGATGCCCGCGCTCCAGCCGATCGAGCGCAGCCGGCCGAAACGCTCGGCCAGGCCCGGGAACAACAGCGCCCCGACCAGTTGGCCGACTGACGGCGCCGCGATCAGGAAGCCGATCTGGCCCGGCGTCAGCGACCACTGCGCGATCAGCAGCGGCAGCGTTGCGGCAATGGCGATGACGTCGAAGCCATCGAAGAAGGTGGCCAGGCCGATCAGCAGCCGGGCGCGGATATGCATGGCGTTGCCCGGCATGCGCTCGATGCGGGCAACGATATTGCCGCGCGTGAGCGGGCCGCTGCGGGCCGCCGCCGCGCTCTGGCCGGCGCTGTCGGCCGTGGTCACGATACCTGCGGTGGCGGCCACCGGTGCGCCGGGGGACGCTGCGTCTTGTCTCTGGGTCAGCACGGGATTTCTCGGTTTGATTCTGGGGCGGCCCGGCATGCGGGAAGATTGCTCCTCTCTCCGGCTTGCGGGAGAGGGGCCGGGGGTGAGGGGCGGCGGTTCTGGTAGCGTGGTGCCTTGCCAAACCACCCCTCACCCTGCCCTCTCCCCATGAGGGGAGAGGGGAACACCATCGGTGTCCAAAGGCTGTGCGGCAGGATTACAGGTCGAGCACCAGCTTGCTGCCCTTGCACCCCGACACGCACACCATCATGGTCTTGTTGCTGGCGCGCTCGCTGTTGCTGAGCACGCTGTCGCGATGGTCGGGGCAGCCTTCCAGCACCGCGGTCTCGCACGAGCCGCACACGCCTTCGCGGCAGCTGTAGTCCATCTGCACGCCGGCATCGAGCAGCGCGTCCAGCAGCGACTTGCCGGACGGCACCTTGACGGTGGTGCCGGTGCGCGACAGCGACACGGTGTACTCGCCCTCCTGCACCGCCTCGGTCGAGGGGTCGGCGGCAAAGCGCTCGATATGCACGTTCGGGTAGCCATGCGCTTCGCAGGCAGCCTCGAACGCCTTCAGCATCGGACCGGGGCCGCAGCAGTAGAAGTGCGTCTGCACCTCCTGGCCGGCCAGCATCGCGTTCAGGTCCGGCGGCACGCCGGCCTCGTCGTCGAAGTGAAAGCGCACGGCATCGCCATGGGCCGACAGCTGTTCGACGAATGCGGCCTCGGCACGCGAACGGGCGCAGTAGATCAGCGTGAACGACCTGCCCAGCTCGGCCAGGCGGCGCGCCATGCAGACGATCGGCGTGACGCCGATGCCGCCGGCGACCAGCACGGTGTGCGCGGCGCTTTCGTCCAGCTCGAAGTTGTTGCGCGGCGCCCCCACGGTCAGCGTGGCGCCCACGCGCAGCTGCTCATGCACGTAGCGCGAACCGCCGCGGCTGCCGCGGTCCAGCAGCACGCCGACGGTGTAGCGCTGGCGCGCTTCGGGCGCGCCGCACAGCGAGTAGCTGCGCACCAGGCCGTTGCCCAGGTGCAGGTCGATATGGGCGCCCGGGCTGTACTCGGGCAGGGTCTTCCCTTCGGGATCTTGCAGTTCGATGCTGACCACGCCGCGCGCTTCATAGCGCATGGCGTGGACGCGCAGGGTCAGGGACTGGTGGGCACTCATTGCTGCTTCCTTCGATTGCTGCTGACTTACCGCTTCTCGGTCAGGAACTTGCCTGCCGGTCCGCCCGCGTTCTTCTGGCGGCGGGTGTTGCCGTCGATGCCGCCTTCGATCGCCCATTCGGCGAACATGGTCGGACCCGGCTCGAAAGCGCGCGGCTCCCAGTGTTCGTCCAGCTGGTCTTCGTCGGCGTAGTACTCGATCAGGCCGCCGGCCGGGTTCTTGAAGTACCAGAAGTAGGCCGACGAGATCGGGTGCCGGCCCGGGCCGAGCTGCGTATCCCAGCCCTTGCGCGAGACATGCATGCCGCCACCGAAGACTTCGTGGATGTCGCGCACGGTGAAGGCAACGTGGTTCAGGCCGCTCTTGGGTTCCGGCAGCTGCAGCAGGAACAGGTCGTGGTGGCCGCCTTCGGGCGTGCAGCGCAGGAAGGCGCCGCGGTCCGGGTAGCGGTCCGACGGCACGAAGCCGAACTTCTCGACATAGAAGCGCTCCGTGGCCTTGACGTCCTTGACGAAGAACACCACGTGGCCCACTTCGATCGGGGTGGCATGGTCGTAGATCGGGCTGCGCTGGTTCAGGCGCGGCTTGTCGTTCCACGTGTTCATCAGCGCGCATTCGACCTGCACGTCATGCTTGCGGGTGACCTGGAAACGCACGGCCAGGCCGTTCGGGTCGGTGCAGCCCACGCGCAGTGTATCGCCCTCGCCTTGCTTCACGAAGCCCGGTGCATCAGCGATTGCCTTGGCGAGCTGGTCCAGCGACGCTTGCGACTCCACGCCCCACACCACTTCGCGCAGCGTCGGACCGGCCTCGATCGCGGGCGGCAGCGTGGCATCGTCGATGCGGCGCACCAGCACGCGGCAGCCGTTCAGCGTTTCAAAATCCAGGCCCTGCGCATCGTCGCGCTTGATGGCCAGGCCCCAGTCGGTGAAAAAGCCACGGCAGGCGTCAAAGTCATCCGCGCCGTAGACGATCTCGTCGATCCCCAATACCTTGATCATTGCTTCTCTCCAGCCTGCCGGGTTCAGTGGTTGGCCCACGGCAGCGGTTGTTCGTTCAGGCCCCAGTACACGCTCTTCTGCTCCATGTACTGCAGGATGCCAAGCCGTCCCTTCTCGCGGCCCAGGCCGCTGTCGCGCCAGCCGCCGAACGGCGTCGCGATCGAGAACTGCTTGTAGGTGTTGATCCACACATTGCCCGCCTGCACGGCGCGTGCCACGCGCCAGGCGCGCTTGTAGTCGCGTGTCCAGATGCCGGCGGCCAGCGCATAGACGCTGTCGTTGGCCTGCGCGATCAGGTCATCCTCGTCGTCGAACGGGATCGCCACCAGCACCGGCCCGAAGATCTCTTCCTGGCAGATGCGGGCGTTGTTATCCAGCCCCTCGATGATGGTCGGCGTGTAGAAGTAGCCGTTGGGCAGGCCTGCAACATCGGGACGCAACCCGCCAGTGCGCAGCTGCCCGCCTTCGTCCACGCCCGCGGCGACGTATGACTCGATCGAATCGCGATGGCGGTCAGTGATGAGCGGCCCCATCTGGGTGTGCTCGTCGGCCGGATCGCCCACGCGCAGCTGCGCGGCGCCATGCGCCAGACGGTCCATGAAGGCCTCGTACTGCGAACGCGCCACGAACAGGCGCGAGCCGGCGATGCATGACTCGCCCGACGAGCTGAAGATGCCGTACAGCACGCCGTTGACCGCGTGGTCCAGGTCGGCATCATCGAACACCATGGTCGGCGACTTGCCGCCCAGTTCCAGCGACACCGGCATCATCTTGTCGGCGGCGATATGGGCGATATGCTTGCCGGTGGTGGTGCCGCCGGTGAACGACACGCGGCGCACCAGCGGATGCTTGGTGATGGCGTCGCCGATGACCGAACCCTTGCCCGGCAGCACGCTGACCAGGCCCTTGGGCACGCCGGCCTCTTCGCAGATGCGCGCCAGTTCCAGCGCCATCAGCGGCGTGACTTCGGCAGGCTTGACCACCACGGCGTTGCCGGCGGCAAGCGCCGGCGCCATCTTCTGCGCCTCGCTGGCGATCGGCGAGTTCCACGGCGTGATCGCCGCGACCACGCCCATCGGCTCGTACACGCTCATGGTCAGGCAGTCGCCGCGCTGCGGCGTGATGGTTTCTTCCAGCGTCTCGCAGGCGGCGGCAAAGAACTGGAAGGTGCCGGCGGCGCTGGCCACCAGGGCGCGCGTCTCGCTGATCGGCTTGCCGTTGTCCAGGCGCTGGCGCTGGGCCAGCTGCTCGCCCTGGGCGCGGATCAGCTCGGCCACGCGGTACAGCACGGCGGCGCGCTCATGCGGCTTGCGCTGGGCCCAGCCGCTGGTAAGGAAGGCCTGATGGGCGCCCTGCACCGCTTCTTCCACATCCGCCAGGCTGGCGGCGTTCAGTTCAGCCACCACCTCGCCGGTAGCCGGATAGCGCGTGCCGTAGCGGTCGCCGGTCCCCAGGCGCCATTCGCCCGCGATGCAGATGGGAAGTACTTCTTGCGTCTTCATTGTCGTTGCCTGCTAAGTCTGTGGGGCGTGGCTGCCGGGGCTAGATCGATACCGCGTGCGCGCGGTTGCCCAGTGCGCGCACCACGCTGAACACTGTCAGCGCGGAAGTCTTGGGATTGGCCGCGAGCGGCTTGCCGCGCATGGTCAGCTCGAAGCCGCCGAAGGCGCCGCGCGCTTCCACGTGGTGCACGTTCTCCACCGCATGCGGGTCGGCCAGCAGCTTGACCGAGGTGCGGTCCAGGCCGAGCCCTGCCAGCGACACCGTCGCGGCCACGTTGGCGTTCTTGGGATACAGGCGCGCCGCGTCGCGGGCCGTGCCCTCGAAGATCACGGTCGCCTCGGTCAGCGCATCCAGGTCGAAGAGCTGCTCGGCCGGCGTGCCGGCCCAGGCGCGAGCCGGCTTGCGGCCGGTGTAGATGACTTCGTCCAGCCCGCCGACACGCGCCGCGGCCAGCGCATCGATCGCGCCGATCGCACCCGACAACAGCTGCACCTGGGTGCCGCCGCGGCGCGCGGCCGCTTCCAGCCGCTCGGCCATGCCGGGCTCGGACAGCGCGCCCACCGACACCACCATGCACGGGATACCGCGTTCCAGCGCCGGCACGATGTGCTCTTCCAGCGCATGGTGGCCGGCGCACTCGACCAGCAGGTCGGGACGCTGGTCGTCCAGGTGCGTCGCCACGCGGGCCCCCGGCGCCAGCGCGGTGACCGCGTCGCGGGCCTCGTCCATCGTGTGCTCCGGCACGATCACCACGTCGAACACCACGTCGGGATCGCTCTTGAGCAATTCCATCACGCCGCGGCCGATCGCGCCGCAGCCAACCATGGACACATGCAGCATCTCCGGTCTCCCTCAGGCGGTGACAGTGGTTTGTTCGCGCGCCGGCTCTTCGTTGTCCTTGTTCACCGGGGGGCCGGCAAAGATGGTCTTGAAGGAACCGATCGACAGCATGTCGATCTCCAGCAGGAACGGGCCCGACTCGGCCGTGGCCGCTTCCAGCGCGGCGCCGACCTCGGCCAGGTTGCTCACGCGGGCATGGCGCAGCGACAGCGACTTGGCCAGCGTGGCGTAGTCCGGGGTATGCAGGTCCACGTAGTGGCGGCGGCCGCCGTACTGGGCGTCCTGGATGTTCTTGATCACGCCGTAGCCCTTGTCGTTCATCAGCACGATCACCATGTCGGCGCGTTCCTGCACCGCGGTGGCCAGTTCGCCCAGGTTCAGGATAAAGCCGCCGTCGCCGGCCAGCGTGAAGGTCTTCTTGCCCGAAGCGGTCGCCGCAGCACCGATCGCGGCGCCGATGCCCATCGCGAGGCCCTGGCCGATGCCGCCGCCCAGCGCATGCACGCCGGCACGCGAATCGAAGATGCGCAGATGGCGGTTGCCCCAGGTGCTGTTCGACACGGTCACGTCGCGCACCCAGTTGAAGCTGCGGCCGACCGCGCCCTGCAGCGCCTGCACCAGCGCCGAGTACGGGCCCAGGCCGTCGACCAGGCTGTTGACGGCGGTGTCGTGGGCGCGGCGCAGGTCGGCGGCGAAGGCCGGGTCGATCTGCATGCGCTTTTCAAGCCGATCCGCCAGGGCGTCCAGCGCCAGCGCGGCGTCGCCGCTGACGAAGTAGTCGCTCAGGTAGCAGCGGCCTTCGGCGGCGGGGTCGGCGTCGATGCGCAGCAGCGGGCGCGGCAGCTTCAGTTCGTACTTCAGGGTTTCATTGCCGCGCAGGCGCGAGCCCACCACCAGCATCGCGTCGCAGGTCTGGTAGAAGGCCTCGACCGGCTTATGCAGGTTGTAGGCGCCCAGCGAACGGGGATCGTCTTCCGGCACGATGCCGCGGCCTTGCGTGCTGGTGACCACGCCGAAGCCCAGGTCCAGCAGGCGCTGCACCTGCTTGCTGGCGTGGCGCGCACCGCCGCCCAGCCACAGCAGCGGGCGCTTGGCCTTGGCCAGGCGCTCGGCCAGCGCGTCCAGCGCATGCGCCGACGGCACGTGCTGCGGCACCGGCAGCGGCTGCAGGTCGGCCGGCATCTCGATCAGCGCGCCCTGGATGTCGATGGGGATCTCCACGCTGACCGGGCCGGTCGGCGCCGTCAGCGCGGTCTGCACCGCCAGCTTGATGGTGCTGATGGCGGTGTCGGCGCTGCGGATGCGGAAGGCGGCCTTGGACACGGCCTTGAGCATGGTGAGCTGGTCCGGGGCTTCGTGGATGTAGGCGAGGCTCTGGTCCAGGTAAGGCGTTTCGATCTGGCCGGTGATATGCAGCATCGGCGTACCGGCGGTCAGCGCTTCCACCATGGCGCCGGCGGCGTTGCCCGCGGCGGTGCCGGTGCTGGTCAGGCACACGCCCAGGCCGCCCGTGGTGCGGGCATAGGCATCGGCCATATTGGTGCCGCCCGCTTCGCCGCGCGCCGGCACGAAGCGGATCTTGCCGCGCTCGCCCATGGCGTCGAGGATCGGCATATTGTGGATCGAGATCACGCCGAAGGCGGCCTTGACGCCGCACTGCTCGAGAAACGCCGTGATGGCGCAGCCGACGGTGACCTGCTGTTGCTCGTACTGTGGTTGATTAGGCATGACGGGAGTGTCCTCCGGAGATATCGATATGGCTGCCCGTGGTGTACGAAGACAACGGCGAGGCAAGGAACAGGATGGCGCGGGCTGCCTCGACCGGCAGGCCCAGGCGGCCAAGGGGAATATGTTTCTGCTGGGCCAGGCGCGCGGTCCATGCGGCCCAGTCCAGGTGGCGGTCTGCTTCGGGGCGCGCCTCGAAGCGGCGGCGCCACTGGCCCGATTCGACCAGGCCGATCAGGATGCCGTTGACGCGGACGCCCTTGGGCGCAAACTCGGTGGCCATCGAGCGCACCAGGTTGAGCACGCCGGCACGCGCGGCGGAGGTCGCCACCATATGCGGCTCCGGCTGCTGCGCCAGCAGCGAGTTGACGCAGACAATGGCGCCCTGGCCCGACTTCTCGAGCTGCGGCAGGAACGCGCGCGTCGGGTGGATCACGGAGAAGAACTTGAGCTGCAGTTCCTCCATCCAGGCCGCGTCTTCGGTGTTGGCGAAGGTGGAGACACGGCCCTGGCCGGCGTTGTTGACCAGCATGTCGACGTTGCCCAGCGTGGCCTGCACGGCAGCGGCGAAGGCGGCGACCTGTTCAGGCTTGAGCACGTCGCAGGTGGCGGCATAGAGCCGGCACCCGGGGAATTTCTCGCGCAGCTGCGCTTCGGCGCTGCGCAGGCGGTTCTCGTCGCGGCCGCACATGGCCACGGCGGCACCCGCTTCGAGCAGCAGCTCGGCGGTCGCCAGCCCGATGCCGGAGGACCCGCCGGTGACGACGGCAACCTTGCCGCCGAGTTCAATCATGGACATTGTCCTCACTCCCGATACAGATTCACCACCTTGGCGCCGCTGCTGTGCAGCGACGGGCGGTAGTCGAGCAGGCGCGACAGCTCGCCCGCGGTATCCCTGACCATCTCCACCATCGCATCCAGTTGCGCCGGATCGATATGCGCGGCGGGGATGGTGGCGCCCAGCGCCGCCACTACCTTGCCGGTGCGGTCGCGCACGGGCGCGGCGATGGTGGAAATGCTGGCTTCGAAGAAGCCTTCCTGCAGCACGTAGCCGCGCTCGCGGTCGCGCTGGACGATCTCGTGCAGCTCGTCGACGGTGCGCGGCGTGCTCTCGGAGAACACCGCAAGCTGCGTTTCCGGGTACAGCGCGCGCAACTCCGCCAGCGACAGGTCTTCCAGCAGCACGCGCCCCAGCACCGTGGCATGCGCGGGCAGGCGCGTGCCGACGTTGACCGAGCTGGCAAACGGCCGCGGCGACACCGCCTTGGCCACGTAGACGATCGAACGCCCGTCGCGCACCACCAGGTTGCTGGGGTAGCCGATCTCGTCGCGCAGCCGCTCCAGCAGCGGGCGGCCCAGCTCGGTCAGCTCCAGCGACGCCAGGTATTCAAACCCCAGGCGCAGCACGGCCATGCCCAGCCGGAAATCCCGGCCGCCATCGGCGCGCTCGACAAAGCCCAGCATTTCCAGCGTGGCCAGCAGGCGGAACACGGTCGAGCGCGGCACCTTCAGGCGGCGCGCCAGTTCCGCTGCCGACATGGTGCGGTCCTTGCTGCTGAACTCGCTCAGCAGGCGCAGGCCGCGCTCCAGGCCCGGGACGATGTACTTGTCCGGGGTTTCGTTGGCGGCGGGCGTGGCCGGGATGGGGTTGCTGCTCATGGTTTCGGTGGATGCGTGCTGACGGGCGTTCGCCGGCATCAGCGCTTGATCTTCGTCAGCGGATGCTCGGGCGGGTAGGTCGGCGTGATCGGCTTCTTCGCGCCCAGCATCACGCACATCAGCGCGTCTTCCTCGCCGATGTTGATTTCCTCGCGGTAGACGCCCGGCGGCACCGAGACCAGGTCGCGGTCGGTCAGGATGGTCTCGTAGCGCTCGCCGTCCTTTTCCAGGATCAGCTTGACCTTGCCGCGCAGGATGAAGAACACCTCTTCCACGTCGGTGTGGATATGCGACGGGCCTTCATGGCCGGCCGGGATGATCATGGTGGAGAAGGTGAAATGCTCGCTCGGCACGGTGTTGGTGTCGGCGGCCACGCCGGTGCCGCCGGTGCCCAGGTAGCGCATCTGCGCGCGGCGGTACTTGGGGTCGTAGTCGGCCTGGAACTTCAGCGCGTCCCAGTCGTACTTGCGCGTGGAGAAGCGCGCCACGCGGCTTTCCATCCACTGGTCGAACGAGGCGTCCTCCGGCTGGTCCCAGGAACGCTTGAGGTTTTGTGGTTGAGAAAGATCGCTCATTTGGATTCCTTCTGTTTTCAGTGGATCGGTTGGTTCAGTGCATGACAAAGCCGCCGTTGACCGCCAGCGTCTGGCCGGTCACGAAACGGGCGAGGTCGGACAGTGCAAACAGCACCGCGCCGCAAACATCGTCGGGCAGCTGCTCGCGCGTGATCGCGCGCTGCTCGCGGTACAGGTCGTGCCGGTGCTGCGGCACGTATTCGGTGGCTTCCACCAGCGTCAGGCCCGGGGCCACGGCGTTCACCGTGATCTGGTCCTTGCCCAGTTCACGCGCCAGCGACCGGGTCATGCCGATGATGGCGCTCTTGCTCGCCACATAGGCCAGCAGGTTGGGCGCGCCCCACAGCGGCGTGTCCGACGCCAGGTTGACGACGGCGCCGCGGCCGCTGGCGCGCAGCGCCGGCAGGCAGGCGGTGGTCATCAGCCAGGTGCCGCGCACGTTGACGTTCATCACGCGGTCCCAGGTGGCAATGTCGATGGCGGCGGCGTCACGGCCGCCGGAATCCGTCACGGCGGCGTTGTTGACCAGGCCGTCGAGCCCGCCCAGCGCCTTGACCGCGGCCTCGGCGCAAGCCTGCACCGAGGCCGGATCGGACAGGTCCAGCGTGACCGGCACCACCTTCAGGCCGCGGGCGCGCAGGGCGTCGGCTTCCTGCTGCAGGCGCTCGGCCAGGATGTCGGCCATGGCCACGGTGGCGCCGGCTTCGGCCAGCGCCTTGACGAAGGCCAGGCCCAGTCCGCGCGCGGCGCCGGTGACCAGCACCTTGCGCCCGGCCAGCAGCGTGTTGTTGGTGTTTGCCTCAGGCATGGCTGGCGGCTCCGGCGGGTTGCAGCATGGCGACGGGCTCGTCGGCCACTTCCTGCTCGGCGCGGCGCTTGAGCAGGCGGCGCACGCGGGTGATGCCGGCGTCGTGCTGGTACAGCATCTCGTGGTCGCGTGCGTTCGGGGCCATCATTTCCAGCACCACGCGGTCCTGCTCCAGCACGTCCCAGTGCAGCTGCTCCAGGCGGTTGCGGTACAGGAAGCGCCACACGTCGCGCTCCCAGCCCTGCACATGGCGGGTACGCCAGAAGAACACCATGCAGTGGTCTTCATCCACCGGCGTGGCCATGCCGACGATGCCGAACGGGCCGCCGGGGCCGACACTGGCGCGGTACGGGATCGCCAGGCGCAGCCACAGCGTGCCGGTTTCGCCAAATTCGACCCAGTCGAAATTGACGCCGCGCTGGCCGGTCTTCTCGAACACCAGGCCGTGCTCGGTCTCGCGCACCTGCATCACGGCGGACTTCTCGCCGCTGGCCATCGAGTGCGACACCGCATGCAGGTAGGCGCCGTGCATCGGGTCCATCACGTTGTCGATGGCGTAGCGGTAGTTGCAGTCCCAGTGCGCCACGCACAGGAAGTTGCTGTGTTCTTCGCTGACCAGGTCTTCCGGCAGGCGCAGTTCGTCGGGGCTGCCCTCGCCTTGCGGGGCCTGGTCGCCGAACCACAGGAAGATGGCGCCGGCCTTCTCCTGCACCGGGTAGCTGCGCACGCAGGTGCGGCCTTCCAGCGGGCAGCTTTCCACCGCCGGCACGCTCTTGACCTGGCCGTCGCCGCCGACCTCGACGCCGTGGTACCAGCAGGCAACGCGGTCGCCCAGGTTCCAGCCCATCGACAGGCGCGCGCCGCGGTGCGGGCAGCGGTCTTCCAGGGCGTGGACCTGGCCTTCGCCATCGCGCCACAGCACGATGTTCTGGCTCAGGCGGGTGATGCCGATCGGGGCATGGGACACCGCCCACGAGGCGGCGACCGGGTACCAGTAGTTGCGCAGGCCGGTGTTCAGGCGGGCTTCGGTGCGGGCTTGCTTGTTCGATTCCATGGTTTTCTCGCTTCGAGGCTGGACTTGGACTGGGGCGGGCTCAGGCACCCAGCCGGCGCATTTCGGACAGGAAGCGCTCTTCGGTCCAGGGCTGGCCGTCCACGCCCAGGAAACCGGCGTCATTGAAGGCGCGCACGATGTCCTGCGGGTTCTGCGCGCCGCCTTCGAACGCGGCTTCGAGGGCATCGCCCAGCGCGTTCTCATAGGCGCTCGGCGCGGCGGCGCGGGTCTGCCAGACGATGTTGGCGACCTTGCCGGGTTGCTCGATATGGCCCTTGCCTGCCACGTTGTTCGGCGCCGGACGCTCCCAGGGCACCAGGTTCGGGTTGTACGAGAGGCTTTCCATTGCGCTTTGCTCCATGTCTTGCAGCGGGGGACCGTGTTCCGCGTGCCTCGCCGACCGGTCTTGCGATCGCCTGGCTACGTTTTACTAATGAAACACTGGTTTAGATATTGAACACAGGTACGACTATAGACAACGCGGCCGCAAAAATTGACTGGGGTTAACCCGCGATCGGCACTACGAAATCTGGAACGGGTGGCGCAAGCTGCGCGCCACCGCTCGGGATGCGGCGGCAGGCGCCGCCGCGGTGGCTTCAGGTGGCGTCGTCCAGCACCGAGCGGATCAGCCGCGCGGTGGCGGCGGCCTGGTCGATATAGCAGGCGTGGCCGGCATCGGGGATCAGCGAGAACAGCAGGCCGAAGCGTTCGGCCAGCGTGCCGCAGGCTGGCGGCGTGGTGACGACATCGCGGCTGCCGCAGGCGATCCGCGTGGGCAAGGCAGTGGGGCGCCGCGCCAGGTAGGCGTGGATGTCGTCGCCGCACAGCATCGCCACCGCCTGGCGGTAGCCGTCCGGGTTCAGCCGCTGCATGTTCCAGCGCACCCATGCCTGGGCGCCGGGGTCGGCTTCCTCGCTCAGCAGCCGGGCCGGGCCGCGTTGCGCCAGGCCATCGACGCCCAGGGATTCCAGCGCCTCCAGCCGCTGCCGCGCCACCTCCCTTGCCTGCGCTTCCCTGCCCGCGCCGCCGTAGCCTTGCGCCACGCTGAGCAACAGCAGGCGCGCGGGCAGCTGGCGCGCGTTGGCGACATAGGCTGCCGCCATCAGCGCGCCCAGCGAATGCCCGACGATCAGCGCCGGCTGCACGCCCAGTGCCTGCAGCAGCCCGTCCAGCCGCTGCGCGTAGTCCGACGCCAGCGGCCGCGCCTGCGGCAGCGGCGACGAATCGCCATAGCCCGGCGCATCCCAGGCGATCACCCGCGCGTGAGCGGCCAGCAGGCTCGCGCACGGCAGCCACGACGCCGCCCCGGAACTGATGCCGTGCAGCAGCACGACCGCCGGGCCCGTGCTCCCGCCGCCGCGGTAGGCCACGCGCTCGCCGTCCGCGCCCACCTGCACCACGCGCTGGGCAAACCCGCTGTCGAGGGCTTCCAGCAACTGCCGGTCTGGCTCGGCTGGAATGTGGGGCTGATTTTGTTCCATATATAAAACTTAGGTTTGAGAATAAAACTTTTAAAGCATAGGCGTGTCGGGGTCCAGCCGGGATGAGGGTTAACGATAGAAAGATCGGAAACCTCCGCGCAGAGCCGGCGTTAGCCCTCGCGGCGTCGCCTCACTAGGGATAACCCTCCTCACATCTTGTGGAAACTCGCAGCTATATTTTGCTTGACGTTTCTTATGTTGTTTGATGTTTCATATATAAAACACAAAAGAGACCGAAACAGCATCCGCCGCCGCCATCCGCAGTGGCAGCGGACTACAAGACGACAAAACGGAAAACGGAAGGAAACTGGTAGATGAAACTTGCACGAATCGCCGCAGGCCTGGCCGCGGCTTTCCCCCTGCTGGCCTCGGCACAATCCTCGGTCACCCTGTACGGGGTCATCGACACGGGCGTCGAGTATGTGAGCAATGTCGGCGCCAACGGCGACGGCCTGGTGCGCATGCCCAACCTGACCGCGACCGTGCCCTCGCGCTGGGGCATCCGCGGCACCGAAGACCTTGGCGGCGGCCTGAAGAGCATCTTCGTGCTGGAGTCGGGCTTCTCGCCGGATTCGGGCACCTCCAACCAGGGCGGCCGCCTGTTCGGGCGCCAGGCGCTGGTCGGGCTGAGCAACCAGTACGGGCAGCTGTCGTTCGGCCGCCAGTACACCATGCTGTTCTGGGCCACGCTCGACAGCGATGTCCTGGGGCCCAACGTGTACGGCTCGGGCTCGCTCGACAGCTACCTGCCCAATACGCGCGCCGACAACGCGGTGTCGTACAAGGCCAACTTCAGCGGTTTCGTGGTGGGCGCCACCTACAGCTTCGGGCGCGATGCGGTCAACGCCGGCCCCAGCCCCTCGGGCACCAACTGCGCCGGCGAGAACGCCACCGACAAGAAGGCGTGCCGCCAGTGGTCGGCCATGCTCGGCTACGACAACAAGACCTGGGGCGTCACCGCCGCGTATGACTCGCAGCGCGGCGGCCCGGGCGCCTTCGGCGGCCTGACCAACAGCAACCTGACCGACGACCGCCTGTCGCTGGGCGGCTACATGCTGTTCCAGCGCACCAAGATCGGCGCCGGCTGGATCCGCCGCGACAACGAGGGCAGCCCCACGCCGATCAGCGACCTGTACTACGCCGGCGCGTCCTACGACATCACCCCCGCGGTCAACCTGGCCGGCCAGGTCTACTTCCTGAACTACCACGGCAGCGACAACCAGGCCATGCTGTATACGCTGCGCGCGATGTACAGCTTCAGCAAGCGCACCTCGGTGTACGCCACCGCCGGCTTCATCAACAACGGCGGCCAGCTGGCCATGTCGGTCAGCGGCGGCTCGCCTGGCTCGAACCCGCGCCCGGGCGAGAACCAGTGGGGCTCGATGATCGGCATCAAGCACGTTTTCTGATTTCCTCCGCGCCCCCCGGCGGTACCGTCCGGCGCAGGCAAGGCGCCGGACGCCAACACAGCCATTGGCCCCGGCCCGTCCGGGCGCCACGTCTTACAGAGGTCTGAACATCATGAAGTCCGTACGCCGCAAAGTACTCGCCACGCTGGCCGCCGCGACCGCCCTGGTCGCTGCCACCGGCGGCACCGCCCTGGCCCAGGGTGCGTACCCGAACAAGCCCATCACCATCGTTGTCGCCTACCCGGCCGGCGGCGACGTCGACGTGCTGGCGCGCCTGTTCGCGGAAAAGCTCGCCCCGCGCCTGAAGCAGTCGGTGGTGGTGGAAAACCGCACCGGCGCCGCCGGCACCATCGGCAGCGCCTACGTGGCGCGCGCCAACCCGGACGGCTACACCCTGCTGCTGGCCCCCAACACCGTCGCCCTCGCGCCGCTGGTGCTCAAGGCCGGCACCGGCGCCAGCTATGACGTGCAGCACGACCTCACTCCCATCAGCCAGATCGGCACGCAGTCGCTGTTCGTGGTCGTCAACAAGGGCAGCGGCATCACCAAGGTCAGCGAGCTGGTGGCGCGCGCCAAGGCCGGCAAGGTGGAAACCTATGCCACGCCCGGCAATGGCTCGCCGATGCACATCATGGGTGAGCTGTTCAACAAGTCCGCCGGCATCAAGATCAGCCAGGTGCCCTACCGCGGCCTGGCGCCCGCCATCGTCGACGTGATCGGCGGGCAGGTGCCGGTGACCTACATCACCTACGGCGCGATCTCGCAGTACGTCGGCAACGGCAGCCTGGTGCCGCTGGCGGTTGCGGACCAGAAGCGCTCGCCGTTCGCGCCCAACGTGCCGACGCTGGCCGAGCTGGGCTACAAGGATGTGGAGATCGGCGCCTGGCAGGCCCTGCTCGGGCCCAAGGGCATGCCGGCCGACCTGGTGCGCACGCTCAACACGCACGTCAACGAGATCCTGAAGATGCCCGACGTGGTGGCGCGCATGGCCACCATCGCGGTCACGCCGGCGGGCGGCGAGCCGGCGGTGCTGTCGAAGCTGATCGCCGCCGACACCGCCCGCTACACCAAGGTGGTCAAGGAGTTCGGCATCCAGGCGGACTAGCCTGAGACCGGACCGCCAGGCGTCCCCGCCGCATGCGGGACGCCTGGCTTTCAGCGCAGCAAACCGTACGCGCCAGGTGTAAGAATTACCCGCGGCGCGGCGACGCCCGTGCCACCGCCGCCATCGTTGCAAAGTGGCCCGGAAGTTGCTGGGTAGCGCGCATGGACCTGTCATTCGACTGGCGCGAAGCCCTCCTCCTGACCCTGTCCCCGCTCGAGATCGTCGCGCGCGGCACGTTGATGTACTGGGTGCTGTTCCTGCTGTTCCGCTTCGTGGTCCGGCGCGACATCGGCTCGCTGGGCATCGCCGACCTGCTGCTGGTGGTGATCGTCGCCGACGCCGCGCAGAACGGCATGGCAGGCAACGGCGAGAGCGTCGCCGATGCCGTGCTGCTGGTGGTCACGCTGATCGCCTGGAACCGGCTGATCGACCTGCTGGCCTACCACTCCCCCGCTTTCCAGCGCTTTGCCGAACCCAGGAAGGTGCTGCTGGTGCGCAACGGCACCAAGCTGCGCGAGAACATGCGGCGCGAATCCATCACCGACGAAGAGCTCGAAGCCAAGTACCGGCAGGAGGGCCTGGAATCGATCGACGAGGTCAAGGCGCTGTACCTGGAGTCTGACGGCAAGGTCAGCGTGGTCAAGAAGAAGTAGGCGCCTGGCCGGCGCATGGCACCGGCCGGCCGAGGCAGCCCTTGCTGCCTTACCTGAGGTCGGCGAACCTGCGCCCTTGCGCCGCCAGCTCCTCCAGCAGTGGCGCCGGCGTGAAGTCCGCGCCATACAGCGCCTCATAGCGCCGCATCGCCGCCAGCACCTTGTCCAGCCCGATGGTGTCGGCATGGAACATCGGGCCGCCGCGATACACCGGCCAGCCGTAGCCGTTCACCCAGATCACGTCGATGTCCGAGGCGCGGATCGCCTTGCCTTCCTGCAGGATCTTCGCGCCTTCGTTGATCATCGGATAGATGCAGCGCTCCAGGATCTCCCGCTCCGACACCACGCGGCTGTTCCTGCCCTGTTTCGCGGCGAAGTCGCGAATGACCTGCTCGACCACCGGCGACGGCTTCGCGTTGCGCTGTTCGTCGTAGTCGTAGTAGCCGGCGCCGGCCTTCTGTCCGCGGCGGTCCATCTCGCACAGCACCTCGCGCAGCGTCGAGCCGCTGGACTTCTCGCGCACCCAGCCAAGGTCAAGCCCGGCGAGATCGCTCATGGCGAAGGGCCCCATCGGAAAGCCGAAGTCGTACAGCACGCGGTCCACGTCCCACGGCAGCGCCCCGTCCAGCACCAGCTTCTGGGCCTCGCGCTGGCGCTGGGCCAGCATGCGGTTGCCGACAAAACCCGGGCACACCCCGACCAGCGCCGCGACCTTGCCGATCTTGCGCGCGAGTTCCATCGCGGTGCGGATCACCGGCTTTGCGGTCTTGTCGCCGCGCACCACTTCCAGCAGCTTCATCACGTTGGCGGGCGAGAAGAAATGCAGGCCGATGACCGCCTCCGGGCGCGAGGTCGCGGCCGCGATCACGTTCACGTCCAGCGCCGAGGTATTGGTGGCAAGGATGGCGCCCGGTTTGGCGATCCGGTCCAGCTTGCCGAACAGGTCCTGCTTGACCTCCATGTTCTCGAACACCGCTTCGATGATCAGGTCGGCATCGGCCAGCTGCTGCAGGTCCAGCGTGGGAGTCAGCAGCGCCATGCGCGCCTCGACATCGGCCGCGCTGAGCCGGCCCTTGCGCGCGGTGTTGTCGTAGTTGGCCCGGATCGTCTTCAGGCCGCGGTCGAGCGCCTGCTGCGAAGTCTCGACGATGGTCACCGGGTAGCCGGCGTTGAGGAAATTCATGGCGATGCCGCCGCCCATGGTGCCCGCGCCGACGATGCCGATGCGCCTGACCGCAAGCGCGGGCGTGTCGGCTCCCACATCGGGCACGTTCCATACCTGGCGCGAGGCAAAGAAGTAGTAGCGCTGTGCCGCCGACTGCGTGCCGTTGAGCAGTTCGGTGAACAGCTCGCGCTCGCGCTTCAGGCCGGCTTCGAACGGCAGCTCCACCGCCGCCTCGATGCAGCGGATATTGAACTCGGGCGCATCGAAGCCGCGAAAGCGCCGCGCATTGGCCTTGCGGAAGGCAGCGAACAGCTCCGGCTTGCCGCGCGCGGCCGCCACCTTGTCATCGGATTCGCGCACCTTGCGCAGGGGCCGCTGCTCGGCCACCACCTTGCGCGCGAACGCCACCGCGTCGGCGCGCAACGAGGCGTCGTCGGTCAGCAGGTCGACCAGGCCCATCTCCGCCGCGGCGCTGGCCGCCACGTGCGTGCCCGAGGTGACCATCTCCAGCGCCTGTTCCGGGCCCACGATACGCGGCAGCCGCTGGGTGCCGCCCGCCCCCGGCAGCAGGCCAAGATTGACTTCCGGCAGCCCGCACTTTGCCGAGCGCGTGGCAATGCGGTAATGGCACACCAGCGCCAGCTCCAGCCCGCCGCCGAGCGCGGTGCCGTGGATGGCGGCCACCACCGGCTTGGGTGCGTCCTCGATCATGGCCTGCACCTGCGCCAGCGGCGGGCCCGCCGGCGGCTTGCCAAACTCGGTGATGTCCGCGCCCGCGACAAAGGTCTTGCCGGCGCAGATCAGCACCACGGCCTTGACGGCATCGTCGGCGAGCGCGCGCGCCATGCCGTCGCGGATGCCACTGCGCACGGCCGCGGACAGTGCATTGACAGGGGGCGAGTCGAGGGTCAGGACGGCGATGTCGGCGTCCACCGCGAGGTCGGTCACGGCGTTGATGGCGGTCATGGATCGGTTCTCCTGGATTGAATCGGTGTGGGGTGCCGGTGCAGGCCCGGCGGAGGCTCAAGCGCCGCCCTGCGCCGGCGCGGGTCGACAATGCGCAGGGCCAGCACGAAGGCGGCGCACTTGACCAGGATGGCGAGCGCGAACACCACCCAGAAGCGCACGCCCTGGGCCAGCAGGCCGCCGCAGACCGGGCCGATGGCCATCATCGCGAAAGTGGCGGTATCGGACACCGCCAGCAGCATGGGCCGGTCCTTGCGGCTGCCGAACTCCATCACCAGGTTGTCCGCGGAGATGAAGAAGCCGCCGAAGGCGGCGCCCAGCCCGCAGAAGGCAAGCAGGAAGCCGGGCAGCGTGGTGCCGCACAGCAGCAGCAGCGTTGCCGCCACCCACAGCGCGATGCTGGCCAGGAACACCAGCCGGTAGCCGTGGCGGTCGGCGATGCGGCCCCAGGCCAGGCTGCTGGTGGTCTGCGCCAGCAGGTAGGCCAGGCTCATGTAGCCCAGCACCGCGCCGGACAGGTCGATATGGGTGCCGGCATAGATCGCATAGAACGGCATCGCCATCATGCCGAACGCCACCAGCGCGCGCGCCACGAAGAAACGCACGAAATCGCGGTCCGCGCGCAGCAGCGCCGGCACCTCGGCCAGGCGGCGCAGGAAGCCCGCCGGCAGGCGCACGTCGTGCAGGGTCGGCTCGCGCATCTGCGTGAGCGCCGAAATGCCGATGCTGGTCAGCACGAAGGCCGCCAGGAAAGTGGCGGCATAGCCGTTGCCCAGCACCTGGTTGCCCACCAGGTAGCGCCCGCCCAGCCACGCCACCGCGGCCGCGGTGAGCCCGCCGCAGAAATTGCGCAGCGCGGTCAGCCGGCCGCGGCGCGCCAGCGGGATGATCTTGGAGGTCAGGTAGTTGAAGCTGACGTTCTGCACCCCGTTGAGCAGCCCGAACAGCAGCAGGAAGATGCCCGCCGCGACCAGCGCCGCCTCGCCCGACAGCCACAGCGCCGACAGCGCCAGCCCCAGGATCTGCGCACGCACCAGCCAGCCCACCAGGTAGATCAGCGGCATTACGCGCGGGCGGTGCTCGATCAGCGTGGCGCCCCAGATCGACGACGCGGCCATGCCCGCATATTGCGCGGACAGCACGATGCCGACGGTCAGCTTGGAGCCGGACAGCAGGTACAGGTAGGCCGGCACGAAGGTGGGCGCGGTCACCAGCCTGAACCCGGTCATGCCCAGCATGCCGTGCGCCAGGTACGCGCGGGCGTTGCGCGGCAGGTGCTGGTCGACATGCTTGAGATAGCACCGCTCAGCCTGTTCATGCGCGCTCAGGTCAGGTCCCTCATCGGGGCCGGCTACCCGCTCGGGGGTCCGCGTGCATGTCATGCGCCGTGACCTATGCCGCCTGAATCCCCCTGGCGCACGCGGTCCGGCGCACCGGCACCGGGATACGAAACGGTTCGCTGGTCGAGCGAAGGCATGACGACGGGCACGGCTTGGTCTCCCTATGGCACCGGTCTGCGTTGGCAACTTGCCTGTCCGGCATCTCACGCAACCGGTGCATCCCCGCTTTTTCGTGATAGCGGTATGTTTTGAACGGATGCTACCACAGGAAACGCCCCCAACGCCTGACCTCCCTTTCACCGGGTGATTACGTCGAATTACCCCTTCATTTCTGGGATATTTCGTGCTGCAGCGCAACCTCGGATATGAACTATGGCCTGCGATGCGTGCACTTTGCAGCTCTGGCCGCAGCGCCCGCCACATCCATTTTAGGTAATTGAGTATTGACGCTACCAGATGCGACTTGTATAACGGGATACGCCGCCTGGCCGACCAGCCAGGTGCGGGCGACCTCACCGGCAGCGCGCCAGAGAAAGAGGCGTCCAGCGACAGGCACCCGAGAACAAGGAGACACGCGTGGACGAGTTGGAGACCTTCCGGCAGCAGGCGCGCGCCTGGCTGGAGCAGAACTGTCCGGCCGAGATGCGGCAGCCGGTGCGCAACGAAGACGACATCTGCTGGGGCGGGCGCAGGTTCCGCTTCCAGTCCGAGGCCCAGCGCCAGTGGCTTGGCCGCATGGCCGACAAGGGCTGGACCGTGCCCGAATGGCCCACGGAATACGGCGGCGCCGGCCTGCCGCGCGAGCAGGCCAAGGTGCTGCGCGAGGAAATGGCCCGGCTCGGCTGCCGCGTGCCGCTGCAGAGCTTCGGCATCTCCATGCTTGGCCCCGCCCTGCTCAGGTACGGCACCGAGGCCCAGAAGCGCGAGCACCTGCCCCGCATCGCCCGCGGCGAGATCCGCTGGTGCCAGGGCTACTCCGAGCCCAACGCCGGCTCCGACCTGGCCGCGCTGCAGACCCGCGCCGAGGACCGCGGCGATCATTTCCTGGTCAACGGCCAGAAGGTGTGGACGTCCTATGCCGACCAGGCCGACTGGATCTTCTGCCTGGTGCGCACCGATGCCGCGGCGCAAAAGCACACCGGCATCAGCTTCCTGCTGTTCGACATGGAAACGCCGGGCGTGACGACCCGGCCCATCCCGCTGATCTCCGGCAAATCCCCATTCTGCGAGACCTTCTTCGACGACGTCGCGGTGCCCCGCGCACAACTGGTCGGCGAGCTCAACCGCGGCTGGGAGATTGCCAAGTACCTGCTCACCCATGAGCGCGAGATGATCAGCGCCATCGGCAGCCGCGGCATGCGGCAGCCGCTTGGCGCGCACGCTGCCAAGGCCATCGGGCTGGACGCCGCCGGCCGGCTTGACGAGCCGATGCTGCGCGCGCACATCGCGCAGTTCGAGATCGACGAGGCCGCCTTTGCCGCGGCCGGCGAGCGCGTGCGCGACCTGGCCCGCCAGGGCGAGGGCATCGCGGCGTTCTCGTCGGTGCTCAAGTACTACGGTGCGGAACTGAACAAGCGCCGCCACGAGCTGCTGATGTCGATCGGCGGCAGCGACGCGCTGGAGTGGGAAAGCGAGCGCAGCCAGCAGGGCGCGCTGGCACGCGCGTGGCTGCGCAGCAAGGCGAACTCGATCGAGGGCGGCACCAGCGAGGTCCAGCTCAATATCGTCGCCAAGCGCCTGCTCGGCCTGCCGGGCGCCTGAGCCCGGCACCGCGCGCTCTCCCCCGCTGCCACGTACCCAGACACGAGTCCGCCCATGCCCATCGTACTGAACCAGACGCAGGAAATGCTGCGCGACAGCGCCCTGACCTTCCTGCGCGAATCCGCCCCGATCTCCGCGCTGCGCACGCTGCGCGATACCCGCGACGAGACCGGCTTCTCCCGCTCCTTGTGGCAGCAATTTGCCGAACTCGGCTTCGCCGGCGTGCTGGTGCCCGAGCAATATGGCGGCAGCGGCCTGGGCGTGGTGGAGGCCGGCATCATCATGGAAGCGATCGGGCGCACGCTGGCGCCCTCGCCGTTCCTGTCCACCGCCGTGCTGGGCGCGGCGCTGCTCACCCACTACGGCAGCGATGCGCAGCGCACGGCGATGCTGCCCGCCATAACCGCCGGCCAGCACCTGACCGCGCTGGCACTGGAAGAGAGCGCCAGGCACCGGCCCATGCGCCATGCCCTGCGCGCAAGCGCCGACGGCGACGGCTTCCGCCTCGACGGCGACAAGGTCTTTGTCGTCGATGGCCACGTCGCCGACACCCTGATCGTGGCGGCGCGCACCGCCGGCGCGCCCGACGACCGCGACGGCATCACGCTCTTCCTGGTTCCTGCCGGCAGCGCCGGCCTCTCGATCGAGCGTACGGTCATGGCCGACGCCACCAATGCGGCGCGCGTGACCCTGCGCGAGGTGCGGCTGCCGGGCGCCGCTGTGCTGGGCACCCCCGGCAATGGCGCCGCCATGCTGGAGCGCGTGCTCGACGTTGGCCGCGCCGTGCTGGCGTCCGAACTGCTCGGCATCGCCGACGAAACCTTCGAGCGCACACTTGCCTACCTGAAGGAGCGCCGCCAGTTCGGCCGCATCATCGGCGAGTACCAGGCGCTGCAGCACCGCGCCGCGCACCTGTTCACCGAGATCGAGATCACCCGTGCCGCCGTGCTGCAGTGCCAGCAGCGGCTCGATGCCGGCACGGACGACGCCGCCGGCCTGGTCTGCGTTGCCAAGGCGCGCGCTGGCACCAGCGCGACCCTGGCCGTGCAGGAGGGCGTGCAGATGCATGGCGGCATCGGCATGACCGACGCACTGGAGATCGGCTTCTTCATGAAGCGGGCACGCACGGCCCAGGAACTGCTTGGCGATGCCAACGCCCAGTTGCAGCGCTGGGCCACGCTGCGCGGCTACTAGCCAGCGCGCGCGCTGGCGCAGGCAACGTGCAGCCGGGCCCGGCGTGCGCGTGCCGGCGCGCGTCCCGCACACCGCCGCGGGGCCATGGAAAACCACTAGCCTTTCCGCGCGGCAATCGGGTTGTTTTCGTTTCGAACGATCAGTATGCTGGGATCACGGCCTCGCAAGACCACCCGCAACGGTGTTTCACCACCGGTGAAATAGCAAAAACCACTCCCACCCAGCAGCAGAATCCTGTGCTGGCGGATGCAAAGGGATCGGGAGACAGGAGACGACATGCACCAAGCATCATGCAGATTCGTGTTGCCGGTATCCTCCGTTTCGGCCAGCCGCGCCAACGCGGCGCTGCGAGGGCTGCGATGAGCGCCTACGTGCTGCGCCGGCTGCTGGCGCTGGTCCCCACGCTCTTGTTCGCCAGCCTGATCGTCTTCACCATCGTGCGCATGGTGCCCGGCGATGTGGTCGACCTGATGCTGAGCCAGAACGACATCAGCGCCGATACCCGTACCCGCGAAGACCTGGTCCGCGCCCTCGGCATGGACCGCCCGATGTGGCAGCAGTATGTGCACTGGGTCGGCGGCATCGTGCTGCGCGGCGACCTGGGCCAGTCCCTGTGGCAGGGCGAGCCGGTGCTGTCGATGGTGACCGCGCGCATTCCCGCCACCTTCTCGCTGGGCGTGATCGCGCTGGTGGTGGCGCTGTCGGTGGCGCTGCCGATCGGCGTGCTGTCTGCCATCCGCCAGGACAGCGCCGCCGACTACATCGCGCGCTCGTTCTCCATCCTGATGCTGGCCATCCCCAGCTTCTGGCTCGGCACCATGGTGATGGTGTTCCCCTCGGTCTGGTGGGGCTGGTCGCCCGAGGCCCGCTACGTGCCCTTCCATGAAGACCCGGTGCAGCATGTGCGCAACATGCTGATCCCCGCCATCGTGCTGGGCATGGCGCTGTCCGCCATCACCATGCGCATGACCCGCACCATGATGCTCGAGGTGCTGCGCCAGGACTATATCCGCACCGCCTGGGCCAAGGGCCTGAGCGAGCGCCTGGTGGTGCTGCGCCACGCCCTGCGCAACGCGCTGATCCCGGTGGTGACGCTGATCGGACTGCAGGCGCCGCTGCTGATCGGCGGCGCGGTCATCATCGAGCAGATCTTCGCGCTGCCCGGCATGGGCCTGCTGCTGCTCGACGCCGTGCACCAGCGCGACTATCCGGTCATCACCGGCGTGTTCCTGGTGGTGGGCGTCGCGGTGATGCTGATCAACCTGCTCGTCGACCTGAGCTACGGGCTGTTCGATCCCAAAGTGAGGCACCGCTGATGGCCAAACCCGCCCTGCACCCCAATCCCGCCGCCCCCGCTGCTGTTGCCGCGCCGGCCCGGCGCGCCGTGCCCGGCCGCGGGCTGCTCGGCCGGCTGTTCCGCGACAAGCCGCTGGGCGCCGCCGGCGCCGTCATCTGCGCCATCTTCCTGTTCTGCGGCGTGTTTGCCGAGCTGCTGGCGCCGTACGGCATGAACGAGATCAACATGCTGCAACGGCTGCAGGCGCCCTCCTGGGCGCATCCGTTCGGCACCGACAACCTTGGCCGCGACATGCTGTCGCGCTGCCTGTACGGCGCGCAGCTGTCGGTGGTGATCGGCCTGAGCGCGGCCACGCTCGCCACGGCGATCTCGGTGCTGCTCGGCATCCTGACCGGCTACCTCGGCGGCAAGCTGGACCTGATCGTTCAGCGCATGGTCGATGCCTGGATGAGCTTCCCGGACCTGGTGATCCTGATCGTGGTGGTCTCGGTGCTGGGCCCGGGCAGCTGGCAGATCGTCTGCACGCTGGGGCTGCTGCTTGGCATCGGCGGCTCGCGCATCGTGCGCAGCGCGGTGGTCTCGGTGCGCGAGAACATGTATGTCCACGCCGCGCAATCGATGGGCGCGTCAACCACGCGCATCCTGTGGCGCCATATCCTGCCCAATGTCCTGCCCCCGGTGATCGTGCTGTTCACCACCCGGGTCGGCACGGCAATCCTCGCGGAATCCGGCCTGTCCTTCCTGGGCCTGGGCGTGCCGCCGCCCGCGCCCACGTGGGGCGGCATGCTGTCAGGCGACGGCCGCACCTTCATGTTCCAGGGCCCCTGGCTGGCGCTGGCGCCGGGCATCTGCCTCACCATCGTGGTCTACGCGATCAATATCTACGGCGACGCCCTGCGCGACCTGCTGGACCCACGCATGCGCGGCACGCGCTAGCGCCCGCCCGAATAGCAATCCCCGCCGCGCTGGCGCGCGGGGCACGGATTTCCCGCGCGGCCATGCCGCCGGGCCAACGGCAGTCGACCACGGAGGGCTTCGGTTTGAACACACAGGCATCCTCGATGTTGGCGGGCGTGGTGCTCGCCTTGTGCGCAGCCACGGCGGGCGCGCAGAGCGACGCGCCCAAGTACGGCGGCACGCTGGAGATCGGCTCGGTCTACCCGACCATCTCGGCCCTGTCATGGGACCTCGCCGACTGGAACTGGAAGCAGAACTACGACACCGGCCAGGTCTACGAGCAGCTGTTCGTGGCCGACCTGTCCAAGTCCAGGCGCCTCGGCGGCAAGTACAGTTTCCAGGCCGACGCGTGGCTGCCCGAGGACGCCATCCGCGGCGAACTGGCCGAAAGCTGGAAATGGCTCGATCCGCAGACGCTGGAAGTCAGGCTGCGCAAGGGCGTCAGGTTCCCGGCCAAGCCCGGCGTGATGGAAGAGCGCGAACTGGTGGCGGACGACGTGGTCTTCAGCTACACGCGCCAGGCCGAAAGCGCGAAGAAGATCCCCACCTATTTCGACCACCTGGCCAAGGTGGAAGCGAAGGACAAGCATACGGTGCTGTTCCGCTTCAGCAAGTACAACGCCGAGTGGGACTACCGCTTCGGCTGGGGCTACTACTCCGGCATCATGCCGAAGGAGGTGGCCAACGCCGGCGCCGGCAACTGGAAGCACGTCAATGGCAGCGGCCCGTTCCAGCTGACCCAGTTTGTGCAGGGCAACGCCAGCACCTATACGCGCAACGCCTTGTACTGGGATACCGAGAAGGTGGGCGGCAAGGATTTCAAGCTGCCTTTCGTCGACAAGATGGTGCTACGCACCATCAAGGACGAAGCCACGCGCAACACCATGCTGCGCACGGGCAAGCTCGACGTCATGGAAGGCATACGCTGGACCTCGGTGGAGGAGCTGAAGAAGAGCGCGCCGCAGCTGCAATGGTCGCGCTGGCTGTCCTTCACCGGGCAGTACCTGGCCATGCGCGTTGACACCAAGCCTTTCAACGATATCCGCGTGCGCCGCGCGCTCAACATGGCGGTCAACAAGCAGGAGATCGTCAAGCAGTACTACGGCGGCAACGCGGAACTGTTCGCCTATCCGCAGCACCCGGACTATGTGGGCTACTTCGAGCCGCTCAGCGCCATGCCGGAGAACGTGAAGGAGCTCTTCACCTACAACCCCGACAAGGCCCGCAAGCTGCTGGCCGAGGCCGGCTACCCCAAGGGCTTCAAGTTCAAGGTGCAGGTGTGCGCATGCGCCCCGGACCATATGGAGCTGCTGCCGCTGATCGCCGCGTACCTGGAACAGGTCAATGTGCGCATCGAAATCCAGCCGATGGAGTACGGCGCGTTCCTGTCCGCGATGACGACCCGGACCAATGCGCCCGGCTACATGATGGCCAACGGCCATACCAATCCCACCACCACGATCCGCAAGAGCTTCGTGCCGGGACAGGTATGGAACGCCGCGCAGTGGGGCAACGACGCGTACACGAAGCGGGTGGAAGCCGCCTTCGAGCTGCGCGACCTCGGCAAGCGGCAGGAAGCGCTGCGCGGGCTCACGCGCGATATCCTGGCCGAAGCGCCCTATATCTGGCTGCCCACGCCCTACATGTACACCGCCTGGTGGCCGTGGGTGCGCAACTACGGCGGCGAGCTGCGCGCGGGCGCGGTGCGGCCCGGGCCGATCTATGCACGCATGTGGATCGACCAGGACATGAAGAAGAAGCTTGGCTTCTGAGCCGCCCGAGGAGACACGCATGACGCAGCCCATCCTGCAGGTCAGGGACCTCACCACGCGCTTTCGCACCGATCGCGGCGTGGTGACCGCCGTCGACCAGGTCTCGTTCGACGTGGCCCCGGGCGAGACCCTGGCCATCGTCGGTGAATCCGGCTCGGGCAAGAGCGTGACTGCCCTGTCGATACTGGGCCTGATCCCCGCCCCGGGCGGCTCGATCGACGCCGGCGAGATCGTGTTCGAGGGCCAGGACTTGCTCAGGCTCGGCCCCCGCGGCATGCGTGCCATCCGCGGCAACCGCATCGCGATGATCTTCCAGGAGCCGATGTCGTCGATGAACCCGGCGCTCACCATCGGCAAGCAGATTGCCGAGCCCATCCACCTGCATCGCGGCCTGCCCTGGAAGACCGCGCTGGGGATGGCCGGCGAGCTGCTCGGCAAGGTCCAGATCCCCGAGCCCCAGAGCCGGCTTTCAGCCTATCCGCACCAGTTTTCGGGCGGCATGCGCCAGCGCGCGATGATTGCCATGGCGCTGGCCTGCGAGCCGCGCCTGATCATCGCCGACGAGCCCACCACCGCGCTCGACGTCACCGTGCAGGCCCAGATCCTGGACCTGCTGAAGGACCTGGCCGAGCGCATGGGCACGGCGCTGATCCTGATCACGCATGACCTGGGCGTGGTGGCGCGCTATGCCGACCGGGTTGCCGTGATGTACGGTGGCAGGCTGGTGGAGACCGCTTCCGCCGAGGCCCTGTACCGGCAGCCCGCCCACCCCTACACGCGCGGGCTGATGGCCTCCGTGCCGCGCATTGACGGCGACACCCGGGAGCCGCTGGTTCCCATCGAAGGCCAGCCGCCCGACCTGACTGCGCTGGGCCCGGGCTGCGCCTTCCTGCCGCGCTGCAAGCAGGCGATCGACCAGTGCCGCAGCGCCCGGCCGCCGTTGCTCGGCGTGCCGGACGCGGCCACGCGGCAGCTTTCCGACCAACATTTCAAGGCGTGCTTCCTCCATGAACTCCATTGAAGCGATAGCGGAGCCGGCAACGGGAAACGGCGGTGTGCAGGCGGGTGTGCAGCTTCACGTGCGGGCCGACGTGCAGAGTGGCGATGAGATCCTGCGCGTCGACGACCTCAAGGTGCATTTCCCGGTCACGCGCGGCGTGCTGCTCAAGCGCCAGGTGGGCTCGGTCAGGGCGGTCGACGGCGTGTCATTCACTCTGCGCCGTGGCGAGACCCTGGGCCTGGTCGGCGAAAGCGGCTGCGGCAAGTCCACCACCGGGCTTGCCATCCTCAAGATGCTGGCCGCCAGCGCCGGACGCATCGCCTTCCGCGGCGACGACCTGGCCAGCTTCACGCGCGCGCAGGAGCAGCAATTCCGCCGCAGCGTGCAGATGGTCTACCAGGATCCCTTCGGCTCCCTGAACCCGCGCATGAAGGTCAGCGACATCATCAGCGAACCGCTGGAGGTGCATGATTTCCCTGGCGGGCGCAGCGCCCGTCGCGCGCGCGTGGCGGAGTTGCTGGACATGGTCGGGCTGCTGCCCTATATGGCGGACCGCTACCCGCACGAATTCTCCGGCGGGCAGCGCCAGCGCATCGGCATCGCCCGCGCGCTGGCGCTCGGGCCCAGCGTCATCGTCTGCGATGAGCCGGTGTCGGCGCTCGACGTGTCGATCCAGGCGCAGGTGGTCAACGTGCTAATGTCGCTGCAGCGGCGGCTTGGCCTGTCCTACCTGTTCATCGCGCACGACCTGGCCGTGGTGCGGCATATCAGCGACCGCATCGCGGTAATGTACCTGGGCCGCATCGTCGAGATCGCAAGCCGCGAGGCGCTCTACGCCCGCCCCCGCCATCCCTACACCCAGGCGCTGCTGTCCGCGGTGCCGGTGGCCAGCGTGGAAGGCGAGCGCAGCCGCAAGCGCATCGTGCTGCAGGGCGAGGTGCCGAGCCCGATGAATCCGCCATCGGGATGCCGCTTCCATACCCGCTGCCCAGTGGCGATGGCGCGTTGCCGCAGCGAAGACCCGGCGCTGCAGGCGCAGCCGGATGGCCAGATGGTGGCCTGCCACCTCTACACTTGAGCGTGCGCTAGCGCTCAGGGCTCCGACAGGATGCCCATCAGCAACGGCCGCACGAACAGGTCAGCGGCGTTGTCCGCGTGGGCGTCGCGCACCCAGCGGGACAACTCCACCGCGGCATTGATCATGCCGTTGACCTGCAGCGCGGCAATGGACTGGTCCAGTGCCCGGATCGAGCCATCCTGCATGCCCAGCACCAGGAAGCGCACGATCCGCGCCGACAGCCGGCTCATGGTCAGCATCTTCTCCTTGCGCATGTCCTCGGGCAGCGCGCCATAGATGGTCAGGCGCAGCAGCGGTCCCTGGCTGGAGAACTGGTATTGCACCAGCGCCCGCGACACCGCGCACAGCTTGTCCCAGCCGGTGCCGGGGCCGTTTTCCACCAGCGTCTGGGTATTGCGGATCACTGCGAACATGCGGTCGACGCAGGCCGAGATCAGGTCGTCCTTGTTCTCGTTGTGGTGATAGAACGCGCCCTTGGTCAGGTTCAGCCGCGCCGAGATGCGATCGGCCGATGCGCCGCGATAGCCCTGCTCGTTGAGCAGCTCGGTCGCCGCGCGCAGGAAGGCCTCCTGCGTGGTCTCGGGCCTGTCCGGCGCCGGCAGCAGCGCGGATACGTCCATCTGCGCATGCCAGCGGGCCGACGGCGCGGCAATGCCGTGCAGCAGCACGTCGACCACGGTCTGCGCCACCTTCGGATAGTCCTCGGGCTCATAGCGCTCCACCCACGACATCGCGCCGGTCGCCAGCGACAGCAGCAGGTGGGCGCGCGCGCTCAGCGCACTGCGCTGCGCCGGATCGGCCGGCGGGCGTTCGCGCAGCAGCTGGCGGATGCGGCGGAACATGTCGGTATAGGCGTCGAATGCGATATCGGCATGGCTGTCCGGCAGCGCCCGGATCTCGCGGAAACTCATCAGCTCAGGCCGCTCGCCGGTGGCGGTACGCGCCAGGCGCTCGAAGAACAGCGCGATGAAGGCCTCCACCCGGTCGCGCGGCGCCGGCTGCTGCTGGGCCGCGCTGGCAATGTCCACCATCTCGCCGATGGTGCGCAGCAGGCACGCCACCACCAGGTCTTCCTTCTTGCGGTAGTAGTAGGTGATGCTGTTGGTGCTCAGGCCCACGTCCTCGGCGACATCCGACAAGGTGGTGCCCCGTACGCCCTGGTGGTTGAAGCGCCGCGCGGCGGCGTCCAGGATGGCCTCGCGTTTTTCGACATAGCGGCGGGTCAGGCGGGCTTGCGCGGGGTCCTTGGACATGGCGGAAAGGTATGGTCGCGCAATATTGCGGGTGGACGTGGTAAGGCGGCACAGTGCCTGCGCGGATTATAGCGGGCGCCCCGTTCCCCGCCCGCCAAAGCAAAAGCCCGCCAGTGACGGCGGGCTTTTGCTTGCTGCATGCCGGCGTCAGTTCACGCGCCGGTTCATCCCTTCCCAGAACGGCTCGCGCAGCTTGCGCCGCAACAGCTTGCCCGACGGGTTGCGCGGCAGCGCCTCGACGAACTCGATGCTCTTGGGCACCTTGAATCCCGCCAGCCGCTGGCGCGTCCACGCGATGATGCCGGCCTGGTCCGGGGCCTGCCCCGGCTTGAGCACGACGATGGCCTTGACCGCCTCGCCCCACTTCTCGTCCGGCACCCCGATCACCGCCACGTCGGCCACCTGCGGGTGGCCGTAGATCGCGCTTTCGACCTCGGCCGGATAGACATTCTCGCCGCCGCTGATGATCATGTCCTTGACGCGGTCATGGATGTACAGGTAGCCCTCGGCATCCATGTAGCCCGCATCGCCGGTGTGCAGCCAGCCTTCGGCGTCGATGGTGCGCGCGGTCTCTTCGGGCTGTTTCCAGTAGCCGGCCATGTTGTGCTGCGAGCGCACCACGAGCTCGCCGACCTCGCCGGGCGCGAGCTGGCGGCCTTCATAGTCGACCACCTTGATCTCCACGCCAGGCAGCGGCTTGCCCGCGGCACGCATGCGCGGCACTTCCTCGGTGGTGTGGTCCTCGGGCGGCAGCGCCACGATGGTGCCGGTGGTCTCGGTCATGCCGTACTGCTGCACGAAGCCGCAGCCGAACACCTCGATGCCCTCGCGCAGCAGCGCCGCGGGAATCGGCGCGGCGCCGTACAGCAGGTACTTCAGGCGCGAGTAGTCCACCTGGCGCGCGCGCGGGTCGCGCAGCACGATCTGCATCGCGGCCGGCACCAGGAACAGCTTGCTGATGCGTTCGCGCTCGATAAAGTCGAGCACCGCGCGCGGATCGAACTCGCGCGCGACCACGCCCTTGGCACCGGACAGCAGGTTGCGCAGGCCCCAGCCGGAGCCGCCGATATGCGCCACCGGCATCGCCACCAGCGAAACATCGTCGGCGACCCAGTGCGACCAGAGCACGTTCTCGCGCTCGCTGACTTCGGTGCCGATGGTCAGGTTGCGGTGCGTCAGCATCGCGCCCTTGGGCCGGCCCGTTGTGCCGGACGTGTATAGCTGCAGCAGCACGTCATGCGCGGCGGGCTGGTGCGCGGGCGGCGTGTCCGGCTGCGCATCGCGCCAGTCGGTGTAGCACTGCCAGTCGTCTTGCCCGGCGCACGGCTCCATCACCACCACTTTGCGCACCATCGGCAGCGCGGGCAGCAGGTTCCGGACCATTGCCGCCGATTCCGCCCCGACGAAGAGGACCACGGCATCGCAATGGCCGAGGATGAATTCCACCTCGGGCGGCGCCAGGCGCCAGCTGGCCGGCGTCATCACCGCGCCGATCTTGGACGCGCCAAGCAGCAGTTCGAAATAGTGGTCGCTGTTCTTGCCGATATAGCCGATGCGCTCGCCGACCCCGGCGCCTTCAGCCAGCAAGGCCTGTGCCACGCGATTGGTGTTCCGCTCGAACCCGGCATAGGTGGTCTGCCGGCCTTCGAACGCATACGCCACCGCCTCGGGCCGCAGGCGCGCGAAGTGGCGTACCGCGTGGGGCAGTGTCGTCAGATAGCTGAAGTCCATCCGCGTCTCCTGATTCTGATAGTGGCCGGACCAGCGGTGCGCGGGCCCGGCCATGACGATGTGCCGGCGCTACGCTCAGCGCGGCGCCATGCGGATGGCGCCGTCCAGGCGCACCGACTCGCCGTTGAAATAGCCGTTGCGGCACATCTCGACGGCCAGCGAGGCAAACTCTTCCGGCTGCCCCAGGCGCTTGGGGAACGGCACCGAAGCGGCCAGCGCGGCCTTGACGTTCTCTGCCGCGCCCTGCAGCAGCGGGGTATTGAAGATGCCTGGCAGGATGGTGTTGACGCGGATGCCTTCGCCCGCCAGGTCGCGCGCAATCGGCAGCGTCATGCCGACCACGCCCGCCTTCGATGCCGAGTACGCGGCCTGGCCCATCTGGCCGTCCTGCGCCGCCACCGACGCGGTATTGATGATCACGCCACGCTCGCCGCCGGCGCTGTCCAGCGTCAGCATGCCCGCGGCCGAGCGCGCGATGCAGCGGAAGGTGCCGATCAGGTTGATCTGGATGATGCGCTCGAAGGCATCGGTCGGGAAATGCTTGATCTGGTCCGGCGCTTCCTTGGAACGCGAGGCGGTCTTGATGGCGTTGCCGGTGCCGGCGCAGTTGACCAGGATGCGTTCCTGGCCGATGGCGGCGCGCGCCTTGGCAAAGCCGGCCTCGACCTCGGCCTCCGAGGTGACGTTGACCTGGCAGAACACGCCGCCCAGTTCACGCGCCAGCGCTTCGCCCTTCTCCACGTTGAGGTCGAACAGCGCCACGCGCACGCCCTGCGCTGCCAGCGCACGTGCCGTCGCCGCGCCCAGGCCCGAAGCGCCACCCGTCACCACTGCCGATACCGATGCATTGAGTTCCATCTCGTCTTCCCTTGTCTCTTGTTCCTGGCCTGGCCGGATCCAGCGCGGCCCCGCGGTTTGATGAAGCCGGCAGGCGCAAGAATCGCCTGTACCGGAGTGGGGTCAAGATTCGTGGATCGGCCGTTGCGACGCATCGTCCGAAGCGACGAATGAGGATGGCGCGGGCCTGCGGCGCGCTCCGGCACCCGGCGCAACCGATGCGCTACAGTGACGCGATCGACGGCCATTCCGGCGCCGCCCGGCACCGGCAACCGACTACGAACCATGCACAAACCCGAACACCACGCCCCCACCCCTGCGCCCCGCTGGCATGCCGCACTGCAGCCGGTGCTGCGTGCGCTCGCCATGCTGGCCGCGCTGTTGACGCTGCTGTGCGCCATCCCGGCGCACGCCACCCCGGCCGGCTCCCTCGCGGCACTGCTGGGCAAGGCGGAGAAACCCGCGGCGCCGGCCAGCGCACCCGCCGCCAGCGTGCCGCTGGCGCAGTCGCTGGACCAGGTGATCGCAACGCTGCAGAACGACGGCGAGCGGCGCGCCCTGGTCGGCCAGCTGCAAACCATGCGCCAGGGGCTGGGTGGCTCCGGGGCCGCGCCCGCCTCCGCCGCGGCAGCCGCGGCCGGCGCCTCCGCGCCCGGCCTGATCGGTGCCGTCGCTGAAGTGCTGGACGAGGTCGATTCCCATCTGCGCGAGGATCGCGGCCCGTGGCAGTTCTGGCGCTGGCGCACGCGCTTCGCGGGCGAGGAATGGCACGCCGCGCTCAGCCACAACGGCACCCGCACGGCGCTGGCCTCGCTGCGTGAATTCGCGCTGGTGCTGGCAGTCTGGGCGGTGAGCGGCGGGGCCTTGTGGGAGATTGGCCACCGCATCCGGCGCCGGCGCGCGGGCAAACCCACGCGCGCCGAGCGCGGCAAGCTGCCCGAACTGCCGTCGTGGGTCGACGTCGGCGTCTTCATGCTGCGCCATATCGGGCCCTGGGTAGTCGCGTTCGGGCTGACGGTGCTGCTGGCCCAGCACGTGTATGCCCAATCGCCGGCCAGCGTCGCCGCCGTGCTGGTCGCGTATGCGATCGTGGCCGGTGCGATCGCGGCAGCGGTGTGCCAGGTCATCTTCACGCTGTTCCGCACCGCGCACCGGCAGCTGGCGGTGCGGCAGCTGCTGGCGCACTCACCGTGGCTGCTGTTCTGCACGGGGGCGCTGGCGGCACTGGGCGACGGCGCCACCGACAGCCGCGTGATCGCCGTGCTCGGCACCAACCTGTGCGCCCTGGTGGCCACCGTGGCCAATATCGCCGCGGCACTGGGCATCGGCGCGTTCGCGCTGTGTTTCCGCCGGCAGATCGGCCAGCTGATCGGGCAGCGGCCGCTGGCCTTCCGCCAGGCCCGGCCAGCCGTGACCGACCTGCTGCGGCTGGCCGGCCAGGCCTGGCACCTGCCGGTGCTGGCGGTGGTGGTGGCATCGGTGGTCGGCACCATCCTGGCCACCGGCAATGCGGATGTGTTCCTGCGCCGCACGGTGGCATCGGTGGCGCTGTTCCTCGCCGGGCTGCTGCTGACGATGGTGGTGGGGCACTCGCCCAAGGCCACCGCGCGCGCGCCGCGCATCCGCGACCGCCGCCGCTCGGCCTACCTGCAGCGCTTCGGGCGCTTTGCGCTGGCGCTGGTGCGCGTGCTGATCTGGGCGGTCTTCATCGAGATGGTGATGCGCGTCTGGGGCACTTCGCTGGTGCGCCTGGCCGAGTCCTCCGCCGCGGGCCGCCATCTCACCGAGACGGTCTTCAGCGTCACCAGCACCGTGCTGCTGGCCTGGCTGGTCTGGCTGCTGATCGACACCGCCATCATGCAATCCCTGTCGCCGGCGCACGGACGCGGCGCGCAGCCCAGCCTGCGGGCCAAGACCATCCTGCCGCTGGTGCGCAACGCCTCGTTCATCGGCCTGCTGGTGATCACGGTGATCGCGGTGCTGGCCAACCTGGGCGTCAACGTGACGCCGCTGCTGGCCGGCGCGGGCGTGGTCGGCCTGGCCATCGGCTTTGGCGCGCAAAGCCTGGTGCAGGACCTGATCACGGGGCTGTTCATCGTGGTCGAGGACTCCATCGCCATCGGCGACTCGATCGAGCTGCCGGACCACGCCGGCGTGGTCGAAGCCATGACCATCCGCACGGTCAAGCTGCGCGACGGCCGCGGCGCGCTGCACACGCTGCCGTACAGCCAGATCAAGGCGGTCAAGAACCTGTCGCGCGGCTATGGCTACGCGGTGTTCAACATCGGCATCACCTACCAGAGCGACCTGGACCAGGCGCTGGAGCTGATCCGCACCACCGGCGCCGAACTGGCGCGCGACCATCGCTACGCGCGCAACCTGATGTCGGGGCTGGACATCCTGGGGCTGGACCGGTTCGACCCGAACGGCCCGGTGGTGATGGCACAGTTCAAGACCCGGCCGCTGATGCAGGCCGAGATCACGCGCGCCTTCAATGCGCGGCTCAAGCGCAATTTCGACGCCAACGACATCCGCATGGCATCGCCGAGCCTGACGATCCAGGTGGATGGCGGGGTCGCGCAGCTGGCGGGCAAGGAGGACGTGAGCCCTGCGCCACAATAGCCAGCGCTGCTGTGGCATGGGAGAAACGCTGGACTGTTTCCGCGTCGAGGATTTTGAAGTTTTCCTCAAGCGTATTACCATCGCGCCCCGGCATGATAACGGCCCCTGCCTGGCCTGGCTGGGGAGTTACGCCGTGCAATCCGTATTTTCCCCCCCGATACGGGGGATAAAACAAACAACATTGTTTGGCATGATTGCGTTACGGCGGACATGACGGGACAATGCGCGCCGCCAGCAGCATCCGTATCGGCGCAGATACAGAACGCCAGAACGGAACCGATAACACAAAAAGATGTAGCCACTTGCCGTGGCGCAGAGCAATAGGCGTTTGCCACCGGGGGGATCTGAACATGGGCGAACACCCGACTACGGACGAGGACTTCCATCGTCTGGTCGACTCAATCTACGAGTCCGCGCTGGACGTTGCGGCCATGCCCGCCGCCCTCGACCTCTTTTCCCGATACACCTGCACAGGCAGCCCGCGTTACCTGATCTGGGACAAGCTGGCCGGCTACGCCCGCCTTGGCGTGACCCCGCACGGCTGCTTCACCAGCGGCGCCAGCATGCCCGACTGGCTGCCCGGTCCGCTCGACCTGCCCCATGCGGGCGCTTGCTGCACCCCCGATGACGCCCCCGCGCTGGCCTGCGACGGTACCGCCGCGCTGGTGGCCTCGCACCATGGCGGCATGGCGGATGCGGCCACGGCTGCGCTGGCCTGCAGCGGACTGGAGCAAGGCATCCGCCTGATCGAGAACGCCGAGGTTTGCGTGCTGATGAGCGGCACCAGCGCGGGCAGCATCAGCGTGGGCCAGCGCGAGCGGCGCCTGGCCCACGTGATGCCGCACTGGGTGCGCGCGGCACGGATGCAGCAGCGCAACTTCGAGCTGAGCGGACTGGCCAGCCTGGGCCTGGCCGGGCTGGATACGCTGGACTTCGGCGTGATGGTACTGCAGGCCGACCTGCGCGTGCGCTATGCCAACAGCTGGGCCGAGGCGCTGGTGCAGGCCGACGGCCACCTGTCGCTGCAGGGCGGCGTGCTGCGCGCCCACAGCGAGACCCTGCAGGCGGTGCTGCGCAAGCTGCTAGACGGTGCCATGCGCGCCCGCGGCACTGAGGCGGCCTCCGGCTCCTGGATGCACATCACTTCCGGCGGACAGCCGGTGCCGATCATCGTCACGCCGCTGGTATCGCGCCAGCCGGTGGAGGGCCCGTGGCAGCTGCCGGCCGCGATGATGCTGTTCGGCAACTCGGAATCGCGCTCGGTGCTGGATGCCGGCGTGCTGACCTCGCTGTTCGGGCTGTCGCGCAAGGAGAGCATTATCGCGATCCGCCTGGCTGCCGGCGAAACCCTCAACGAGATTGCCGAGCGCGAATTTCTCTCGCCCCACACCGTGCGCGTGCATATCCGCGACACGCTGCGCAAGACCGGCACGCATCGCCAGTCAGAGCTGGTGCGGCTGCTGCACCTGCTGCCGGGCGTGAACCTGGAGCGCGCCGGCGTGACCCCGGCTGTGCGGCCGCGCGCGCCGCGCCCGCGCGCCGCCTGAGGCGCCGCACCACCCCCCATCAGTTCACCGCCGCCTGCGCCGCCGCGAGGAAGCGCTGCACCTGGCGGTCGCCGTCATCAGGCCGCGCCGCCAGCGCAATGCCGATGCGCCCGGCCGGCCGCGGGCTGGACAATGGCAGGAAGCGCACGCGCCGGTTGGCGTAGCGCGCCGCCACGCTCGGCACCAGGGCCACGCCAAGCCCGCTCTCGACCAGGCTGACCTGGGTCTGCACCTGCACCGCCTCCTGCGTGACACGCGGCACAAAGCCCGCCTGCTGGCACAGCAGCATGGCCACCGCGTGCAGGTTGGGCACCTGCGCCGCCGGATACATGATGAAGGGCTCGTCCGCAAGCGCGCGCAGCGGGATGGCGTCTGCGCCTGCCAGCGGGCTGTCAGCCGGCACCGCCGCGACAAAGACGTCGTTTTCCAGCGGCGTCAGCGAATAGTTGCCGGTGTTCAGGATCGGGAAGCGCACCAGGCCGGCGTCGATCTGGTGCTTTTCCAGGCGGTCCAGGATCGCGGCGGTGGTGGATTCATGCAGGATCAGCTCGATGCCGGGATGCGCCGCGCGGAACGCCGGGATCAGCTTGGGCAGCAGCGCATACGTCGCCGAGCCGATAAAGCCGATGCGCAGCGCGCCGCGCTCGCCCTGCCCCGCGGCGATCGCGGCGGCACGTGCCTGCTGTGCATGGAACAGTGCACGGCGCGCATCGTGCAGCGCGGCCTCGCCCGCCTGCGTCAGCCGCACCCCGCGCGAGGTGCGCACGAACAGCGCCGTGCCAAGCTGGTCCTCGAGCTTGCGGATGGAAATGGAAAGCGGCGGCTGCGCCATGTGCAGGCGTTCAGCGGCGCGGTGGAAGTTGCCCGTCTCGGCCAGGGCGACGAACTGCTGCAGCTGGCGGAAGTCCATGGCTTGTTAATATCCTGTGAATATCGATTTCTAAAAAACTAATATTAGACCAAGCCTCGCCTGCTGATCTACCCTGTGCCCCACAGTCAACAAGATCGGAGACAACATGCTGCCGCTTGCAGGCATCCGCGTGGTCGACCTGTCCACCGTGGTGATGGGGCCGTATGCCAGCCAGTGGCTGGCCGACCTGGGCGCCGAGGTGATCAAGGTCGAGCCGCCCGAGGGCGACTCCACGCGCCGTACCGGCCCCGCCGCCGAGCCCGGCATGGCGGCCATTTTCCTGGGCGTGAACCGCAGCAAGCGCAGCGTGGTGCTGGACCTGAAGCAGCCGGCCGCGCAGGCCGCGCTGGACCGCGTGCTGGGCGGCGCCGACGTGCTGATGCACAGCATGCGCCCGCAAAAGCTGGCCGCACTCGGGCTGGCGCCCGACAACGTGCGGGCGCGCCACCCGGAGCTGGTCTTTGTCAGCCTGCTCGGCTTTGCCGAGGATGGCCCCTATGGCGGCCGCCCGGCATACGACGACATCATCCAGGGCCTGTCCGGCAATGCCGCGCTGATGGCGGCGCAGACCGGCGACAGCCGCTACTTCCCCACCATTGCCGCGGACAAGACCAGCGGGCTGGTGGCCGCGCTGTCGGTCTGCGCGGCGCTGGCCGGGCGCGCGCGGCGCAATGCCGATGGCGGCAGCGGCCACGGCACGCTGGTCGAAGTGCCGATGTTCGAATCCATGGTCGCCTTCAACCTGGTCGAGCATTTCTACGGCCGCCATTTCGAGCCGCCGCGCGGCCCCAGCGGCTATCCGCGCGTGCTGGCGCCGCTGCGCCGCCCGTACCGCAGCGCCGACGGCGATGTCTGCATGATGCCGTACACCGATGCGCACTGGCGCGACTTCTTCCAAGCCGCCGGGCGCCCCGAGCTGGCCGCCGATGCGCGCTTTGCCGACATCGCGGCACGCACGCGGCATATCGAGACGCTGTACGAGCTCACCGGCGAAATCGTGCACGGACAGACCACCGCGCACTGGGTGGAGCTGTGCGAACGCCTGCAGATCCCGGTGGCGCGCATCAATGAACTCGACGACCTGCCGGCCGATCCGCACCTGGCCGCCACCGGCTTCTTCGAAACCGTCGAAGACCCGGCCATGGGCACGCTGCGTTTTCCCGGCGCGCCGGTGCGCTTCGACAGCCAGCGCGCGCCGCTGGGCATCCCGCCGCGGCTGGGCGAGCATACCGCGAGCGTGCTGGCGCAGGCGGGACTGTCCGCAGAAGCGATCGCGCAATTGCAACTAAGCGGTGCCGCACGCTGCGCACCCGTCAAGGAGACACCATGAAGCATGCAGAACTGCCCCGCCTCGGCCAGGGCTTCTACTGGCAGGAACTGCAGGAGGGCCAGGCCTTCCGCACCTTTGCCCGCACCGTGACCGAGACCGACCTGGTCAATTTCATCTCCGTCACCGGCATGGTCGAGGCCATCTTCATCGAAGCCGGCTATGACGGTGGCGCCATCCAGGGCCGGCCGGTGCCGGCGGCGCTGACCTACACGCTGATCGAGGGCTTCATCCTGCAGACCATGATCCAGGGCACCGGGCTGGCCATGCTGGAACTCACGCAGCAGATCCACGCGCCGGTGGTGGTGGGCGACACCATCCACGCCACTGTGACCGTGACCGGCATCCGCCCCACTTCGCGCAACGGCCGGGCGGTGGTGGATTCGCGCATCGAGGTGTTCAACCAGCGCGGGGAGCAGGTCATGACCTACACCGCGCGCAGGTTGCTGGCGGGACGCTGAACCCACGGCGGCATCCGCCGCGTGGCTGCATGGACGGAGGAGACAAAGACATGAAGGCAAAGACTTTCATCACGACACTGGCTGCCGCGGCAGCCATCGTATTGCCGGCGATGCTGGCGCAGCCGGCGGCGGCCGCCGATGCCGCCTACCCGTCGCACCCGATCCGCATGGTGGTGCCGTTCCCGCCGGGCGGCCCGACCGACCTGGTGTCGCGCGTGATCGCACGGCGCATGAGCGAGACGCTCGGCCAACAGGTGCTGGTCGACAACCGCCCCGGCGCCAACGGCAATATCGGCGCGGAGATCGTCGCCAAGGCGCCGGCCGACGGCTATACGGTGCTGTACAACACCTCGTCGATCGCGCTGAGCCCGGCGCTCTACCGCAAGCTCAGCTACGACGTGAAACGCGATTTCGCGCCGGTGGCGCTGACGGCAATGGTGCCGCTGGTGCTGGAGGTCAACGCGCAGCTGCCGGTACAGAACGTGAAAGAGTTCATCCAGTACCTGAAGGCCAACCCCGACAAGCTCACCTACGGCTCGGCCGGCAACGGCAACGTGACGCACCTGGCGGCCTTCATGTTCCTGCAGGCCAACGGCCTGTCGGCGGTGCATGCGCCCTACAAGGGCAGCGCGCCGGCGCTGACCGACCTGGCCAGCGGACAGGTGCAGTTCATGGCCGACACCATCAATTCATCGCTGCCCTTCATCCGCGACAAGCGTATGCGCGCGCTGGCCGTCACCAGCACCACGCGCAGCGCCCAGTTGCCGGACGTGCCCACCCTTGCCGAAACCGTGCAGCCGGGCTTCGAGGTCGGCGCCTGGCAGGGCATGATGGTGCCGGCCAGGACACCGGCCGAGATCGTGCGCAAGCTCAATGCCGCCGCCACCAAGGCGCTGGCCCACCCCGAGACGCGCGCAAGCCTGGCCGCGCAGGGGGCGGAGCCGCGCGGATCGACCCCGGAGGCCTACGCCGCCTACCTCAGCGCGGAAATGACGCGCTGGCAGAAGGTCGTGAAGGATTCCGGCGCGACGCTGGACTGAGACCGCTGCCACCAGCCAATACCAGACACAGGATTTCACCGTGACCGCATTGCTTTCCACCTTCGGCCTGACCTCCCTGCCGCCGCACGCCGTGGCGTTCCGCGGCGAGGTGCGGGCCTTTCTCGATGAGCACCTGCCCGCGCTGCCGCCGGAAACGCGCGCGCGCTCGTGGATGGGCTTTGACGCCGCCTTCAGCCGGGCGCTGGCCGCGCGCGGCTGGGTCGGCATCACGCTGCCGGCGCAGTTCGGCGGCGCGGGCCTGGATCCGTTTTCGCGTTTCGTGCTGGTGGAAGAACTGCTGGCCTGCGGCGCGCCGGTGTCGGCGCACTGGATCGCCGACCGCCAGAGCGGCCCGCTGATCCTGCGCTACGGCAACGACGCGCAGAAGGCGCGCTACCTGCCCGCGATCAGCCGCGGCGAGGCCTTCTTCTGCATCGGCATGAGCGAGCCCAACTCCGGCTCCGACCTGGCCAGCGTGGCCACGCGCGCGGTGCGCCAGGCGGACGGCAGCTGGCGCCTGAACGGCCGCAAGATCTGGACTACCAATGCCGACCGCTGCCACTTCATGATCGCGCTGGTGCGCACCTCGGGCACGCCGCAGGACCGGCAGGCCGGACTGTCGCAGTTCATCGTCGACCTGCACGCACCGGGCGTCACGGTGCGGCCGATCCACGACCTCGCGGGCGACGCGCACTTCTCCGAAGTCACCTTCGACGACGTGGCGCTGGCCCCGGACGCGCTGGTCGGCCAGGAAGGCAGCGGCTGGGAGCAGGTCAACGCCGAGCTGGCGTTCGAGCGCAGCGGCCCGGAGCGCCTCTACTCCAGCGTGGTGCTGCTCGACACCTGGCTCGACGCCATGCGCCGGCTGCCGCCGGCACGGCGCGACACGGTGACCGCGGGCCGGCTCGCCGGCCACCTGGCGGTGCTGCGCGCCATGTCGCTGGCCGTCACGTCGCGGCTGGCCGCCGGTGAAAGCCCGGTGGTGGAGGCTGCGCTGGTGAAGGACCTGGGCACGACCTTCGAGCAGTCGATCCCGGCGCTGGTGGAAGCCGCGCTCGGTGACGAACCCGCGCTGGCGGCCGATGGGGCGCTGTACCGCACCCTGGCCTATGTCACGCAGATCGCGCCGTCGTACTCGCTGCGCGGCGGCACCCGCGAAATCCTGCGCGGCATGATCGCGCGCGGGCTCGGCCTGCGCTGAATCCGCCCCCGTCGACCGCCATCCTGAACGAGATACCCCATGCATAACGCCTATTCCGACGCCCTCGACGCGCTGCTGCGCGACTGCTGCCCGCCCGCCACCGTGCGCGCGCTGGAACAGCGGGCCGACCCGCAGCCGCTGTGGCAAGCGCTGCTGGAAAGCGGCTTTGCCGATTGCCTGCTGCCCGAATCCGCCGGCGGCGCCGCGCTGCCGCTGCGCGAACTTGCGCCGGTGCTTTTTGTCACCGGCCGCCACGCCTTGCCGCTGCCGCTGGCGCAGACCATCTTTGCGCGCGCGCTGCTGCAGGCGCATGGCATTGCCCTGCCCGCCGGCCCGGTCGCACTCGCCGGCTTTGAAGACGGCGCCGCCGCGGCGCTGGTGGCCGACGCCCGCCATGCGCAGTGGTTCCTGCTGCAGGACGGCGAGCGTTGCCTGCTGCTGCCGGCGGCCGACGCCCGCGCCGAAGCGACCGGCGCCCATCACGACCTGACGCTGCGCGTGCCGCGCCCTGACGCCTCGGCGCCAGCGGCGTTTTCACTGCCGGCCGGCACCCTGCGCACGCTGGGCGCCTGCCTGCACACGGCGCAGCTGGCCGGCGCGCTGTCGCACGTGCTCGACCTGACCCTGCAGTACGCCAACGACCGCCAGCAGTTCGGGCGCGCCATCGGCAGGTTCCAGGCGATCCAGCACCAGGTCAGCGAGATGGCCGAGCATGTCGCCGCCGCACGCGTGGCCGCACAGCTGGCCTGCGACAGCGGCACCGGCACGCCCGACCGGCTGCGCGCGGCCATCGGCAAGCTGCGCGCCAGCGACGCGGTCACGCCGGTGGCCGCCATCGCGCACGCCGTGCACGGCGCCATCGGGATCACTGAGGAATACGACCTGCAGCTCTATACGCGCCGGCTGCATGCATGGCGGGTGGCGGACGGTTCGGAGCGCTGGTGGAGCCGGGTGCTGGGCGAGCAGGTATGCGCCAGCGCCGGCCGCAACGCGGTGGAACTGGTGCGCAAATGGTGCGAGCCCGCGCCCGCCGCCTGAGCGGCGGGGCTTAACCCCGGCAATCGCGGGATCAGGCGGCCAGGCTGAGGCCGCCGCCGTGCGGGCGGCGGTGGCGCCGTTCCGGCTTGCACTCGTACTTCAGCTCGGTGCGGCCGTCCTCGTAGGCGACCTCGAGCCGCACGGTGAAGCCCCACAGCCGGGTCACGTGCCGGATCACCTCGTCGAAGTTGTGCGCCAGCGGCCGGCGGTCGTTCTGCAGGTGCCGCAGCGTCAGCGAGCGGTCGCCGCCCACGTCGACATTGGTGACCTGGATATTGGGCTCCATGCTGGAGAGGTCATACTGCGCCGCCATCAGCTGGCGGATCGCGCGGTAGCCTTCGTCGTTGTGGATCGCGGTGACGCGCAGCTTGCCTTCGCGGTCATCGTCCAGCACCGAGAACAGCTTCAGCTCGCGGATCACGCGCGGCGACAGGAACTGCAGCAGGAAGCTCTCGTCCTTGAAGTTGCGCATGGCAAAGTCCAGCGTCTTGCGCCAGTCGCTGCCGGCGAATTCCGGGGCCCAGCGGTAGTCCTCTTCGGTCGGGTTCTCGCACATGCGGCGCAGATCCTGGAACATCAGGAAACCGACCGTGTAGGGGTTCATGCCGCTGTAGTAGGGGCTGTTGTACGGCGGCTGGTAAATCACGTTGGTATGTGCCTGCAGCAGCTCCATCATGAACGCATCGTTGACCAGCTTTTCCTCGTACAGCTGGTTGATGATGGTGTAGTGCCAGAACGTGGCCCAGCCTTCGTTCATGACCTTGGTCTGGCGCTGCGGATAGAAATACTGCGCGATCTTGCGCACGATGCGCACGATCTCGCGCTGCCACGATGCCAGCTTGGGCGCGTTCTTCTCGATGAAGTACAGCAGGTTCTCCTGCGGCTCGGGCGGGAAGATGATTTCCCCCTCGGACGCCTCGTCCTCCGACGCCAGCGCATGCGGCCGGTGCTTGGGCAGGGTGCGCCACAGGTCGTTGACCTGCAGCTGCAGGTAGTTCTCGCGATCGGCCTGCCGCGCCTTCTCTTCGGTGATGGACAGTTTCTTGGGCCGCTTGTAGCGGTCCACGCCGTAGTTCTGCAAGGCGTGGCAAGAGTCCAGCAGCAGTTCGACCTCGCGCTCGCCGTAACGCTGCTCGCACTCGGCGACGTAGTTCTTGGCAAACAGCAGGTAATCCACGATGGCGTCCGCGTTGGTCCAGGTGCGGAACAGGTAGTTGCCCTTGAAGAAAGAGTTGTGGCCGTAGCAGGCGTGCGCGATCGTCAGCGCCTGCATCGGCATGGTGTTCTCCTCCATCAGGTAGGCGATGCAGGGATTGGAGTTGATGACGATCTCGTAGGCCAGCCCCATGTGGCCGCGCTGGTAGCTGCGCTCGGACGCCAGGAAGTGCTTGCCGTAGGACCAGTGGCTGTAGCCGACCGGCAGCCCCGCCGACGCGTAGGCGTCGAGCATCTGCTCGGCGGTGATGATCTCGATCTGGTTGGGATAGGTATCCAGCCCGAATTCGCCGGCGATGCGGGCGATCTCGCGGTCATACCGTTTGATCAGCTCGAAGGTCCATTCCGAACCCGTGGAGAGATAAGCCATCTTCGCCCCTTGTTGCCCGGGCAAGGCGCCAGACCCGTCCAGCGCGCACGGCATCGCCGCGCCGCGTGGTCCGCGTTGCCTCGCCATTTGCCTTCACTGTGGCCCTCCGCGAGGAAGGCCAGGATCGGCGCCACCCTATGCTGCGCGCTTCTGGAACAGGTCGTGCAGCACCGGGTAGATCTCGTCCGCACCGATGATGCGCTGCATCGCAAAGTGATCGAACTGTCCCTTGACCGTCAGATACTCTTCCCAGAGATTCTGCGGCTCTTCCGACGCGACTTCAACATATGCATAGTACTGGACCAGTGGCAGGATCGAATCGCGCAGCAGGCGCCCGCACAACTCGGAATCACCGGCCCAGTTATCGCCGTCTGATGCCTGCGCGCAGTAGATATTCCACTGGCTGGGCGGATAGCGGTCGTGGATCACTTCCACCATCAGCTTCAGCGCACTGGACACCACGGTACCACCGGACTCGCGCGAGTGGAAGAAGTCTTCCTCATCGACTTCCTTCGCCACCGTGTGATGGCGAATGAACACCACGTCGATGCGCTCGTAGTTGCGCTTCAGGAACAGGTACAGCAGCATGAAGAAGCGCTTGGCCAGGTCCTTGCGGCTCTCGTCCATCGAGCCGGACACGTCCATCAGGCAGAACATCACCGCCTGGGCCTGCGGGCGCTTCTTCAGCACGCGGTTGTTGTAGCGCAGGTCGAGCTTCTCGATAAAGGGCACGCGGTCGATGCAGGCACGCAGGTGCCGCATCTTCTCCATCAGCTCGAGCGTGCCTTCGGCATAGGGACCGTCCTTTTCCAGCGCCTCGCTGTAGTCCAGCTCCAGCTCGCGCAGGCGCTTCTGGTAAGGGCTGGACAAGGCGATGCGCCGCCCCAGCGAGCTGCGCATGGTGCGCAGGACCGACAGGTTGGCAGGCGTGCCGTCGATGGAATAGCCGGCGCGCACCTTGCGCACCTCGGCGATCTTGGCGAGGTGGCGCTTGGCCAGGTCCGGCAGCGCCATGTCCTCGAAGAAGAAGTTCAGGAAATCCTCGCGCGACAGCGTGAAGACGAAATCGTCTTCGCCTTCGCCACTGTCGCTGGCGCGCGAACCGGTCCCGCCACCGCCCTGCTGCTGGCGGTCGAAGGAGTCGCCCTTGACGAATTTCTTGTTGCCAGGGTGAATCCACTCGCGCCGCCCGCCCGGGCCGTGGTGGAAGATCGGTTCGGAGATGTCCTTGACCGGAATGGACACCTGGCCGCTCTGCTCGATGTCCATGATCTTCCGGCCGGACACCGCCTTTGCCACCGCTTGCCGGATCTGCTCGCGGTAGCGCTTGATGAAACGTTGCTGGTTGACGGCACTCTTGTTGCCGCCGTTCTCGCGCCGATCGATGACCGTAGCCATATGTTGCCCTCGTTGAGAGACCTGTTCCGCGGCGCCGTTACGATGACTTTCTTACGCGCAGATACCACTCCACCAGAAGTCTCACTTGCTTGGGCGTGTACCCCTTCTCGACCATGCGGTTGACGAAGTTCTCGTGCTTGTCCTGGTCTTCGCGAGAAGACTTGGCATTGAACGAGATCACCGGCAGCAGGTCCTCCGTGGTGGAGAACATGCGCTTCTCGATCACCATCCGCAGCTTTTCATAGCTGGTCCAGACCGGATTCTTGCCACTGTTGTTGGCCCGCGCCCGCAGCACGAAGTTGACGATCTCGTTGCGGAAGTCCTTCGGGTTCGAGATACCCGCGGGCTTCTCCACTTTCTCAAGCTCGTCGTTCAGCGCGTTGCGGTCGAGGATCTCGCCGGTGTTGGGATCGCGGTACTCCTGGTCCTGGATCCACAGGTCGGCGAACACCACATAGCGGTCGAAGATGTTCTGCCCATACTCCGAATACGACTCCAGGTAGGCGGTCTGGATCTCCTTGCCGATGAACTCCACGAACGGAGTGGTCAGGTACTCCTTGATGTACGACAGCAGCTTGGCTTCCTGCTCCGGCGGGAACTGCTCGCGCTCGATCTGCTGTTCGAGCACGTACAGCAGGTGCACCGGGTTGGCCGCCACTTCGGTGTTGTCGAAGTTGAAGACCTTGGACAGGACCTTGAACGCAAAGCGCGTCGACAGCCCGTTCATGCCTTCGTCGATGCCGGCGTAGTCGCGGTATTCCTGGTACGACTTCGCTTTCGGATCCACGTCCTTCAGGCTTTCGCCGTCATAGACGCGCATCTTCGAGAAGATATTGGAGTTCTCGGGCTCCTTGATGCGCGTAAGCACCGCGAACTGCGCCATCATCTTCAGCGTGTTGGGCGCGCACGGCGCGGCCGACAGCGAACTGCTGCGCAAGAGCTTGTCGTAGATCTTCACCTCGTCGGACACGCGCAGCACGTACGGCACCTTGACGATATAGATCCGGTCCAGGAAAGCCTCGTTGTTCTTGTCCGACTTGAAGGTCGTCCACTCGGCCTCGTTCGAGTGCGCCAGGATGATGCCGTCGAACGGGATCGCGCCGAAGCCTTCGGTGCCCTTGTAGTTGCCTTCCTGCGTTGCCGTCAGCAGCGGGTGCAGGACCTTGATCGGCGCCTTGAACATTTCAACGAACTCGAGCAGGCCGCGGTTGGCCAGGCAGAGCCCGCCGGAATAGGAGTAGGCGTCCGGATCGTCCTGCGGAAAATCTTCCAGCTTGCGGATGTCGACCTTGCCGACCAGCGAGGAAATATCCTGGTTGTTTTCGTCGCCAGGCTCGGTCTTCGAGATCGCAATCTGCGACAGCACCGAAGGGCGCAGCTTGACCACCCGGAACCTGGTGATATCGCCGTTGAACTCGTGCAGGCGCTTGACCGCCCATGGCGAGGCAATGGTGTTCAGGTACCGGACCGGAATGCCGTAGTCCTCTTCCAGGATCTTGCCGTCCTCCTCTGGCGCGAACAGCCCCAGCGGCGACTCATGGATCGGCGAACCCTTGAGCGCGTAGATGGGGATCTCCTCCATCAGCGCCTTGAGCTTTTCAGCGAGCGAGGACTTGCCACCACCCGGAGGCCCGAGCAGGTAGAGGATCTGCTTGCGCTCTTCCAGGCCCTGCGCCGCGTGCTTGAAGAACGAGACGATCTGTTCGATCGTGTCCTCCATGCCATAGAAGTCGCGGAAGGCCGGATAGATGCGGATGACCTTGTTGAAGAACAGGCGGGACAGCCTGGGGTCATGGTGGGTATCCACCAACTCAGGCTGGCCGATGGCGGCAAGCATGCGCTCTGCAGCAGTCGCGTAGGCAGTCGGATCCTTCTTGCAGATCTCCAGGTACTCCTGGATGCTGTATTCCTCTTCCTTGCGAGCTTCGAAGCGCGTAGCGTAATGGCCAAAAATGTCCATACCTCACTCCCGTCAGAGTTCACGTCCGAGGCGTGCTACCCCTAAGGCTTCGCGCAACGTTCGCGGCACACCACCCCGGCCTGGCGACCTGTCATGTTGCGAAGTCTTTACTTCATCATAGTCAAATAACGGCGATGGTGGAATCCGAGTTGACAAATCTTGCATCGATGCAACGTCTGTTTCGTTGCTGCATTTTCTGCATGAATTCGCTTCAGCTTTTGGCTGCATTTCCGCTCGGGCCTTGCCCCCGCACGCGACGGGCCATTGACCATGCTTGTGAAACACCTTACACCTTTCCCGCCATCCGTGCACATCCGGTTTTGTAACCATACGCACGAAAGCCGGCACTGGTGCCGGCCTTCGTTTTTCCGCATTTTCTTACGCGTTTGCGCGCACTAGCACGCGCACAGTGCTGATAGCAGGCGCGTCAAAGCGTGCGCGCGACCAGCTCCTTCATGATCTCGTTGGAGCCGCCGAAGATCTTGCTCACGCGTGCATTCGCATACATACGCGCGATCGGGTATTCAAGCATGTAGCCGTAGCCGCCGTGCAACTGCAGGCACTCGTCGATGACCTGGCAGTTCTGCTGCGTGCACCACCACTTGGCCATGGCGGCCGTGGCAGCGTCGAGCTTGCCGTCAATCAGGCGCAGCATGCAATCGTCGACGAAGGTCGCGGCAATGGTGGCGACCGTCTTGCACTCCGCCAGCTTGAACCGCGTGTTCTGCAGATCGGCGAGCGGCTGGCCGAACACCTTGCGCTCGCGCACGTATTCGGTGGTCAGCTCGATGGCACGCTGCATGGTGGCCACGGCCCCGAGCGCAATGATCATGCGCTCTTGCGGCAGCTGCTGCATAAGCTGGTAGAAACCCTGCCCTTCCTGCGTGCCAAGCAGGTTGGCGCACGGCACCAGCACGTCGTCGAAGAAGAGTTCGGCGGTGTCCTGCCCTTTCTGCCCGATCTTCTCGAGAATGCGGCCACGACGGAAGCCCGGCAGGTCTCGCGTCTCCACCATGACCAGCGACACGCCGCGCGAACCGGCCTCCGGATCGGTCTTGGCCACCACGCAGACCAGGTCGGCGTGATACCCGTTCGTGATGAAGGTCTTTGCACCGTTTATGCGATAGCAGTCTCCGTTTTCGGTCTGTTCGCGCACCGCGCGGGTGCGTATCGCTTTGAGGTCGGAACCGGCGCCAGGTTCCGACATGGCAATGGCCGCCACCATTTCGCCGCTGGCCATCTGCGGCAGCCATTTCTTCTTCTGCGCTTCCGTGCCGTAGTTGAGCAGGTAATGTGCCACGATGCCGCTGTGCACATTATTGCCAAGGCTGGTGCAGACGGCGCGCGACATTTCCTGCGTGATGACGGCCTCGTGGGCAAAGGTGCCGCCACCGCCGCCGTATTCCTCGGGGATGCTGGCGCACAGCAGCCCGATCTGGCCGGCGCGGCGCCAGACCTCGCGGTCGATATAGCCCTGCGCGGCCCAGCGGGCCTCGTTGGGCACCAGTTCGCGCTCGATGAAGCGGCGCACGGTTTCCTGGAACATCCCCAGGTCTTCGGTCATCCAGGGGGTCTGGCGTACGGCGGGCGCCGTGTGCTGGTCGTGGGATCCCATATGGTGTGCTGGTATCAGGGTAAACGAGAAAATTGGCAGGCGACCGTTACCGTCCGGCCAGCGCCCGCCTGTATACGTAAACGACAGCCCGGCGAGGCCGCCGGATGCTGCGGGGCAGCATGACCCGCGCCGCCGCTCAGTCCGGCCAGCGGTAGCGCAGCGGCTGCTTGGCCATGAAGCGGTCGGCAGCCTCGCGGCGATAGGCGGTGGAGAAGGCAATGCCCTGCCCATCCGCTTCCATCGCCAGCATGGTGTGCAGGTCCTGGTTCAGCGAGGCGTTCAGCGCCTGCTTGGTCAGGCCCACCGCCACCGGCGAGGCCTCGGTGAAGGCCTGCGCCAGCGTCCGCGCACGTTCCTGCAGGCTGTCCGCCGGCACGATTTCCATGACGATGCCCAGGTCTTGCGCGGCCTGGGCGTTCAGCTCGCGCATCGAGAACATCAGCGCCTTGGCCCGCTGCAGGCCGATCATCCGCGGCAGCGTGTAGAACACGCCACAGTCGGGGACCAGCCCCATGCGCAGGAACGGCAGCCCGAAGCGCGCGCGCGGCGTGGCCAGGATGATGTCGGCCGTCAGCGCCAGGCTGAAGCCCGCGCCATAGGCCGCGCCGTCCACCGCGGCGATGACCGGCACGTCGAGCTGGATCAGGTCTTCCAGCCAGCCGTGCACCTTGTGCAGGCGCTTGCGGCCCTGCTCGGCATTGATCTCGACCTGCATCGAGCTGATGTCGCCGCCCGACGAGAAATCGGTGCCGGCGGCGGTCAGGATCAGCGCGCGCACGCTGTCGTCGGCACGTACCCGGCGAATCACTTCGCCGATCTCGTCGCGCATCGGCAAGGACAGCGCGTTCTTGCGCGCCGGCGAGTCCAGCGTCAGCGTGGCGACGCCGTCCTCGACGGCAAAGCGGATGGTTTCCATCGGTGGGCTCCGGGAGGCGGGTTTCAGTCGAGCTGGATATTGGCGTCGCGCACGATCTTGGCCCACTTGGGCGTATCGCCGGCGACCACGGCCGCCAGTTCCTGCGGCGCGGACCCGACCGGCTGCAGGCCCATGCCGGCCAGCTTCTGCGTCACTTCGGGCAGGCGCACGATGCGCGCGGTCTCTGCCGCCAGCTTCGCCGTCACATCCTTGGGCGCATTGGCCGGCAGGAACAGCCCGTACCAGCCGTTGGGCTCGAACCCCGGCAGGCCCAGTTCAGTGAAGGTCGCCACATTGGGCAGCGCCTTGTAGCGCTGGGTGCCGGTGATGCCGAGGATCTTGAACTTGTTGCTGCCCAGGTACGGGTTGGCCGAGGTCACGTCGACAAAGGCGCTGTCCACCTGGCCGCCAAGCAGGTCGCTCATCAGCGGCGCCGCGCCCTTGTAAGGGATGTGTGCGAGCTCGATGCCTGCCTGCTGCTTGAGCAGCTCGCCGTGCAGGTGCGACGAGGTGCCGTTGCCATAGGAGCCATAGCTGAGCTTGCCCGCCTTGGCCAGCGCCAGGAACTCGCGCATATTGTTGGCCGGCACGCGGTTGGGCACGACGAACAGGTCGGACGACTTGGCGATCAGCGAGACCGGCGTGAAGTCCCTGGCCACGTCGTACGGCGTGCGCTTGTACAGGGCCGGCGCCTGGATCAGCGCCGTGATCGCCAGCAGGATGGTGTAGCCGTCGGCCGGCGCCTTGGCGACTGTGTCGTTGCCCAGCATGCCGCTGGCGCCGGGCTTGTTTTCGACCACCACCGGCTGGCCCAGGCTTTCGGCCAGGCGCTGGCCGATCAGGCGGCCCACGGTGTCGGTGCCGCCGCCGGCCGGGTACGGCACGATCATGCGGATCGGCTTGCCGGGATACGGTTGCTGCGCGAAGGCGCTGCCCGCGCCGCCGAGGATGGCCGCGCCGGCCAGGGTGCCGGCCTGTGCCAGCCAGTTGCGTCTGCTTTGCTGCATGCTGTCTCTCTCTTTGCTGAATTCGCCGCTGGCGTCACGCGCTCGGGTTTTCCGCCTGCATCTCGCGCTCCTGCAAGGCGCGCCACAGGATCTTGCCGGTGGCCGACTTGGGCAGCGCATCGACCACGTCGACGATGCGCGGCACCTTGTACGCGGCCATATGCTCGCGGCACCAGGCCATGATGCGTTCGGGGTCGGCTTCGGCCGTGCCGCGTGCTTCCGGGCGCAGCGCCACCACGGCCTTGACGGTCTCTCCGCGGCGCTGGTCGCGGGCGGCGATCACGCAGGCTTCGTGGATGGCCGGGTGCCCGTACAGCAGGTTCTCCACCTCGGCCGGCCAGACCTTGTAGCCGGACGCGTTGATCATGCGCTTGAGGCGGTCGCGCATGAAGAAGTAGCCTTGCTCGTCCATGAAGCCGAGGTCGCCGGTGCGCAGGAAGCGCTTGCCGCCGATCTCGATGAAGGTGGCAGCGTTGGCTTCCGGGTTGCGCCAGTAACCCAGCATCACCTGGCCGCCGTGGACCACGATCTCGCCGGTCTCGCCGCAAGGCAGTTCCTGCAGCGTCTCGGGATCGAGCACGCGCGCGTCCACGCCGAAGGTGGCGATGCCCAGGCATTCGCGCTTGGGCTGGTTGCGCGGGTTGGACAGGATGAAGGCCGCGGTCTCGGTCATGCCGTAGGCCTCGACGTAGGGCAGGCCGAAACGCTCCTGCAGCATATTGGCCACCGCTTCGGGCATGGCCGCGCCGCCGCCGCCCACATAGGCCAGGCTCGACAGGTCGCGCGCGTCGATGCCCGGCTGCGAGAAGAAATCCACCATCATCGCCGGCGGCGCGCCCCAGACCGAGACGCGGTAGCGCTCGATCAGGTCCGCGGCCAGCGCGCGGTCCCAGCGCGGCATCAGCACCACGGTGGCACCCAGGTAGAGCGGCGAGTTCATGCAGTTCTGCATGCCCAGCAGGTGGAACATCGGCGCCACGGCCAGCACCACGGATTCGGGCGTGGCGCCGCGCCAGATCACCGATCCGGCCGCCGCGGTCATCAGCGTGCCGTGGCTATGCATGCAGCCCTTGGGGTGGCCGGTGGTGCCGGAGGTATAGGCCAGCATGCACAGCGTGTCGTAGCCCGCCTGGTGCGGCAGCGGCCGGTGCCCGGCGGCGCTGGCCGCGTCCCAGGCCACCGGCATGGCGCCGGAGGACGCGGCCTGCGGTGCGGGCGGCGCTTCGCGCAGCCAGGCCGGCACCGCCAGGCCGCCGTCGTCGCGCAGCATGCCGGCGTAGTCGTGCAGGATCACATGTCGCAGCGCCGGGCCGTGCAGCGGCGCCACGCGCTGGTACAGCTCGCTGCCGGCAAAGGCGGCCACCGCGCCGCTGTCCTGGACCACGTGGGCAAGTTCGGCCTCCAGCCACATCGGGTTGGCCGGGACCACCACGCCTTCGGCGCGCAGGATCGCGTAGTAGGCAATGATGAACTGCGGGCAGTTCTGGCTGAACAGCAGCACCCGGTCGCCCGGCTCGATGCCGCAGGCCTGCTGCAGGTAGCCGGCCATCCGTTCGATCTCGTCCTGCAGCTGGCCGTAGGAGATCGCGGTGCCGAAATACTGGATCGCGGTCTTGTCCGGATAGCGGTGCGCCGCCGCCTCGACGTTATAAAACAGGCTGGTGCGAGGCGTATGCAGCGTGGCCGGCAGGCCGGGCGGCCAGGCGGGGGAACGGAATGGCTGATTGGTATTTGTAGCAGGCTTCATTTGCGGCAATCGACAGGTCAAACGGGAATGACTTAATCCAGGCGGATGTTCCTGGTGCGGATCACCTTGCCCCAGCGGACATAGTCGGCCTGGATGGTCTGGGCAAACGCGTCCGGCGTGCTGCCGGTCAGGATCACGCCAAGCTCGTTCATGCGCTTGCGCACGTCGGGCTGGGCCAGCACGCGGTTGACGTCCGCCGAGAACTTCTCAACGATCGGCCGCGGCGTGGCGGCCGGCAGCAGCAGCCCGAACCAGCCCATCGCATCCATGCCTTCAATGCCGGCTTCGCGGAAAGTCGGCACATCCGGCAGTTGCGGCGCGCGCGCGGGGCCAGTCACCGCGAGGGCGCGCAGGCGGCCGGTGGCGACGTGGGGCTTGGCGCCCATCACCGAGATCACCGCCGCCGGCACCTGGCCGCCCAGCAGGTCGTTCAGCTCCGGAGCCTCGCCCTTGTATGAGACATGGAGCATGTCGATCTTGGCGGCCTCGTTGAAGACCTCGCCGTACAGGTGGCCACTCGAGCCGGCCCCGAACGAGCCGTAGGAGAACTGCTTCGGCTTGGCGCGAACCTGCGCGATGAAGTCTTTCAGGTTGGTGGCAGGCACCGCATTGCTGTTGACGGCGAACACCAGGTTGGTCGTGCCGAGCTCGGACACCGCGGCGAAATCCTTCACCGGGTCATAGGGCGCCCGGGCATACAGGCTTGGCGCCTGCACCAGCGGCGTGATCGTCAGCAGCGCGGTGTAGCCGTCGGCCTCGGCACGGGCGACCACCTCGGCGCCGAGCATGCCGCTCGCACCCGGGCGGTTTTCCACCACCACCGGGCGCTTCCAGGCCTTGCCCAGCCCTTCGGCAATGGCGCGGGCCAGCACATCGGTGGCGCCACCGGCCGGGAAGGGCACGACCATGCGCACGGTGCGCGCCGGGAATTCGCTCTGCGCGAGCGCCGTGCCCGCCCCCAGCATCCCGGCGGCAACGCCGCCCCACGCCAGCAATCCGGCCCCAAAGCGCCACAGCGCACTACGACGATCTGCCTGCATGTGTTGTTGTCTCCATTGTTTTTCCTGAGGCGGGGAACGGGTGGTTGCCCCGTTTCTGGTCCCGTCCGGGCCGGTGGGCCGGCCTTGTATCGGTATCAGCCGGAGAGTGCGCGATGCTGCGGTGCGTGGACAATGACCAGACAAGCCAAAATGATTGGCCGAATCGCTCAGATGGAAGGCAGCCTTTGGCAAATCCCGATTGTGCGGTGCGGTCGCGGCTTGCTAAGGTGCCGGGACGATGAGGCAAAACGTCCGTCAACGCCCCGCGGAGCCAGCCGTTCCGCGGTGCCGGCGCCGACGCGCCACCGTGATGAGGAGACCCATGCATACCGCTGTCCTGTCATCGCCGCGCCCGCCCGTGCCGGGCAAACTGCACCTCCCCGGCAGCACACTGCCGCCGGCGCTCGGACATGGCCATGCCAGCGGCCGGGCCGAGGCCCCGGCCACCACGGCGCAGGCCGCGCCCCAGGCCTCGGCGCGCCACACCATTGCGATCCAGCATGTGGATCACATCCTGCTGGGCCCGCGCCGGCTGGGCCACGACATTGCCCCGCTGCTGCGCCGGGCCGGGATTTCGCCGGCGCTGCTGGCCTCGCCCAATGCGCGCGTCACCCAGGGCCAGTACGCGGCGCTGATCCGCACGCTGCGCCGCGTCATGCGCGATGAACTGTGGGGGCTGCTGGACCGGCCCGTGACCCCGGGCGCGTTTGCGCAGGCGTGCCGCAACCTGATCCATTGCGCCACGCTGGAAGACGCCATCCGCGCCGGGCTGCGCCTGTACCGGCTCCATATCGACGCCTTCGCGCCACGCCTGCATGTCAGCGCCGACGGCAAGACCGCCTCCGTGGTGCTGCATCCGCGCGCGCCGGCCTCGGCCTGCCGCAGCTTTGCCGAATCGACTTTCGTGTTCCATGCCTACGCGCTGCTCAGCTGGCTGGTGGCCGGCCATATCCCGCTGGCGCGGGTCGACCTGAGCGCCGCGCCGTCACAGGGCGGCCCGGAGACCGAGCGCGTCTTCAAGGCCGCCGTGCATTACGGCCAGCCTGTCTCCGTGCTGCATTTCGATGGCGCCAGCCTGCGCCTGCCGGTGATGCAGGACGCCGCCAGCCTGCGCGAGTTCCTGCGCGAGACGCCGCGCAACCTGCTGATCCGCTACCGCGACAACAGCTGCCTGGCCGAGCGCATCCGGCAGCACTTGCGCTCCCACCTGGATGATGAACTGCCATCGCTGGAGCAGATGGCGCAGATGCTGCGGCTCACGCCCCAGACGCTGCGCCGCCGGCTGCGCGACGAGGGCAGCGGCTACCAGAGCATCAAGGACAGCCTGCGCCGCGACGTGGCCATCGGCATGATGGAGCGCCCCGGCATGACGCTGCAGGACGTGGCGCTGCGGCTTGGCTTCTCCGAGCCGAGCACCTTCCACCGGGCCTTCAAGAAATGGACCGGTGTAGCGCCGGGGGAATACCGCATGCGGGGGATGCGGGGAGAGGCGGAGCCGGCGGCCTAGCCAGGACGGCGCACTTACTCAAGCTGGATCTCCCCGTCGAAGCGCGCCTGGAGCTTGACGCCCGCCAGTTCCAGCGTCACCGACACCGGCAAGTGCTCGTTGCCGGCGATGGTACCGTCGGCCATGGCCCTGGCTATCGCCTGTTCGATCTCGCGCTGGGAACTGACGCCGACCACCTTCAGGAACTTGCGGATGCTGAGGTTAAAGGTCTCTTCGTTCATGGCTGTCTCCTGTGGGGAACCGGGAACAACGGTTCGGGCCGCTACCCAGACAGCCTAGGCGATGGGGGGACTTTGTGCCGAGGCCTGGCGATCCGCCCGGAAGCAGGCGGGTGCCCGGCAGCTTCCGCCAGGCACCCGCCTCCAGTCAGACCACGCCTTGCTCGCGCAGCCTGGCGATGCGCTCGGCCGACATACCCAGCACCGATTCCAGCACGTGCGCGGTATGCTCGCCCAGCCGCGGCGGCGGTGCATCGTATTGCACCGGGGTTGCCGACAGCCGCAGCGGGCTCTTGACGGTCGGGCACAGGCTGCCGTCGTCGCGCACCAGGTCGACCTGCAGCTCGCGATGCCGCACCTGCGGGTCTTCCAGCACCTGGCCGTAGTCGTTGATCGGCCCGCACGGGATGCCCTGCGCTTCCAGCGCCTGCACCCAGTGCGCCGTCGGCCGCGTGCGCATATGCGCCTCGAGCAGCGGCACCAGCGTGTCGCGATGGATGATGCGGCCGGGGCCGGTGGCAAAGCGCTCGTCGGCGGCCAGGTCGGGACGCTCGACGCCGCGGCAATACGCCTGCCACTGTCCGTCGTTGCCGGCCGCCACGATCATGTAGCCGTCGGCGGTGGCGAACACATGGTAGGGCACCATATTGGCGTGCGCATTGCCGTAGCGCGGCATGGCCTTGCCGGTCACGCGCTGGGCGATGATCGGCGTGGCGCCGACCGCCACCACCGCATCGAGCAGCGCCATGTCGATATGCTGACCCTCGCCGGTGCGCTCGGCATGGCGCAACGCGGCCAGCACGGCCACGGTGGCATACATGCCGGTGAGCATGTCGACCACCGCCACGCCCACCTTCTGCGGCCCGCCGCCGGGCAGGTCGTCGCGCTCGCCGGTGACGCTCATCAGGCCGCCCAGGCCCTGGAAGATGAAGTCATAGCCGGGCTTGTGCGCGCTCGGCCCGGTCTGGCCGTAGCCCGTGATCGAGCAGTAGACGATGGACGGGTTGATCGCCTTGAGGCTGTCATAGTCCAGCCCGTAGCGCTTCAGGTCGCCGACCTTGTAGTTCTCCAGCACGATCTGCGACTTGGCCGCCAGTTCGCGCACGATCTCCTGCCCTTGCGGGCTGGCGATATCGAGCGTCACCGACTGCTTGCCGCGGTTGGCGCCGGCAAAGTAGGTGGCATCGCGCGACGGCTGCCCGTCCGCGCCGGGCAGCCAGGGTGGCCCCCACGAACGGGTGTCGTCGCCCGCGCCGGGCCGCTCCACCTTGATGACTTCGGCGCCCAGGTCCGCCAGGTTCTGCGCGCACCACGGACCGGCCAGGATGCGCGACAGGTCCAGCACCCGCACGCCGGCAAGCGCGCCGTGCGCCGGGGCCTGGCTGCCCGCCATCAGATCGGGTCCCAGCTGATCACGTCGGGGGAACGCTCCAGCTTGAAGAAGCTGTTGCGCATGGCCGGCATGGCGATCTCGCCCACGGTTTCAGGGGTCCAGCCTTCGCTCATATGCACCGAGCGCACCGGGCGCGGCTGGCTCATCAGGATGATCTCGTTGGCGCGCACCGCGAAGATCTGGCCGTTGACTTCGCTGGCGGCCGGGCTGGCAAGGTAGACCGCCACCGGCGCGATCTTGCCGGCTTCCATCTTCTGCAGCTTGGCCACGCGTGCCTTCTCTTCCGGGGTTTCGGCCGGGATCGAGCTGGTCATGCGGCTCCAGGCGAACGGCGCGATGCAGTTCGAGCGCACGTTGAAGCGCTGCATGTCCAGCGCGATCGACTTGGACAGCGCGGCAATGCCCAGCTTGGCCGCCGAGTAGTTGGCCTGGCCCAGGTTGCCGATCAGGCCCGAGGTCGAGGTCATGTGCACGTAGGCGCCGCTCTCCTGGTCCTTGAAGTAGCTGGCCGCGGCGCGGCTGACGAAGAAGGTGCCGTGCAGGTGCACGTCGATCACCGAGCGCCATTCTTCTTCATTCATCTTGAAGAACATGCGGTCGCGCAGGTTGCCGGCGTTGTTCACCACGGCGTCGATGCGGCCGAAGTTGTCGAGCGCGCATTGCACGATGGCATTGGCGCCGCTCCAGGTCGACACGCTGTCGGTATTGGCCACGGCCTCACCGCCGGCGGCGCGGATTTCCTCCACCACGCGCTGAGCGGGGCCAGCGTCGCCGCCCTCGCCGGTCATCGACACGCCGAGGTCATTGACCACCACCTTGGCGCCGGCGGCGGCCAGTGCCAGCGCGATGCCGCGCCCGATTCCACCACCTGCGCCCGTCACCAGCGCGACCTTGCCTGCCATCAAACCGCTCATTGCGTTGCTCCTCTGAATACTTTTTGTGCGGTCACCGACCGCAAACCCGGCCAAACACCCCTGCGCCGCGGGCATTCGCCCGCCGGTGCGGTCAATCCGGATGTCCACTCCGCAGCGGATACGATAAATTGACGGCCGAGACTTTGGAATTCACGAATCACAAAACTGGCCTTTGGCCTGACGGAAGCCCATGCATTACGACCTGACCGATCTCCGCCTCTTCCTGAACGTTGGCGAGACGGAGAACCTGACCCGCGCGGCCGAACGCAGCTTCCTGTCGCTGCCCGCGGCCAGCACCCGGATCAAGCAGCTGGAAGAGGCGTTCCAGACACAATTGCTGATCCGCCAGGTCAAGGGGGTGCGCCTGACGCCGGCGGGCGATGCGCTGCTGCGTCACGCGCGCGAGGTCTTCCGCGAACTGGAGTGCCTGCACGCCGATCTGCGGCCCTATGCCAAGGGCGTCAAGGGCCGGGTGCGGCTGCTGGCCAATACCACCGCCACCAACTCGTTCCTGGCCACCGGCGTATCGCGCTTCCTGAGCGAGAACCCGGACGTGGATATCGAGCTGGAAGAGCACCTGTCGCAGGAAATCGTCTCGGCGATCAGCGCCGGCGCCGCCGACCTGGGCATCGTGGCCGGTGAAGTCGCCACCCAGGACCTGGACGCGATGCACCTGTGCAGCGATGAGCTGATCGTGATCGCCCCCGTCAACCACCCGCTGCCGGCCTTCAAGCGGCTGCATTTCGCCGACCTGCTCGATACCTGCCGCTTTGTCGGCCTGAACCAGTTCAGCGCGATCCAGTCGTTTTTGGACCGCATCGCCGGCGGCATGGGCAAGCGCATCAGCCTGCGCATCCAGGTGGGCAGCTTCGATGCCGTATGCCGCATGGTCGAGGCCGGCGCCGGCATCGCCATCGTGCCCAACAGCTGCGCGCGCCGCTACGCCAGCCGCAAGGTGCTGCGCTTTATCCAGCTGGAAGACGAATGGGCCAAGCGCGAGCTGCGCCTGGTGCGCCGCCCGGGGCGCGAACTGCCCCAGTTTGCCGAAACCCTGATCCAGTACCTGGTCGACGCGGCGCGCGAGCCCGTGTAAATCAGGGAAGCCGCCGGCCGTTCAGCCGGCGGTCAGCCCGCCGCCCTGCACCACCAGCCCCGCCAGCGGGCTCAGCGACACCGTCATCACGACCAGCAGCAGGCCCATGGCGAAGACACCGGGCCAGCTGGTGCGGCCACAGCGCGCCAGCGAATCATGCACCAGTTCCGGTGAGAAATGGTACTCGCGCAGGTGCCGGATGGTCGCCTCGGCATGCCAGCGGTAGATCTGGTTGCCATACATGCCCAGCAGCAGCGCCATGGCATACAGCATCGGCCGGACCGCCAGCGGCATCTTCAGCCCGAACAGCGCGTGCAGCACCGGTTCGGCGCAGACGATCAGCGCATAGACCCCCACCTGCCAGTACATGCGCCGGTAGGCCATCCAGAACGGCCCCAGCAGGCACGCCGCCCAGTTCCACGACATGCCGCCGCGTGCCTCTGCCAGGGACCAGCGCTGGCTGTAGTACGCATAGCGCGGCCCCACGAATGCGGCCAGCGCCGCGTCGTCACGGATCGATGATTTCATGGCTGCCTCCCCCTGCTCTGCCACGGCCGCGCCTGTGGATCGCGGCGCAACCTGTGCCACAGCATAGGGCGCAGCGCGCGCGGGCAGCGTGCGCTGGCGCGCATTGCTGTGGGAAATGACGCAAATTGGCGGGCAAGCGAACAGACCGGCGCACGCCGGGCGGCACGGGGTGCCGGATGCGCCGGGCGCGGGTGCGCTATTTCCAGCGCTGCAGGACCTGCAGGATGACCAGCGTGAAAATGGTGGCGATCACCGCCGTGGTATCGCGGCCCAGGCCGGCAGCCACGCCGATGGCCGCGACCATCCAGATGCTGGCCGCGGTGGTCAGGCCCTGGATGTGGGCTTCGTCGCTGTGCTTCAGGATCGCGCCGGCGCCAAGGAAGCCGATGCCGGCAATCAGCCCCTGCAGCACGCGGCTGATGTCGGCCAGCGGCGTCCCTGCCTGCAGCGGCACCAGCACGAACAGCGCCGAGCCCAGCGCCACCAGCATATGGGTGCGCAGCCCCGCTGCCTTGCCGGAGGCCTCGCGCTGATAGCCGATCAGGCCGCCCAGCAGCACCGCCATGAACAGGCGTGCCAGGATGCGGGTGGCCTCGCCAGCGTCCGGCACATCGGCGAACTCGGCGCGCAAGACACTGTAGATCTCGGACCAGACCCCGTCCATGGCTCGTCTCCGGGTGCTTGGGTACAGACCTGAGCGTAGCACGGGATGGCCTGCCGGCAACCGGGCCGGCGGGCCGCAAGGCACTCGCGCCACGCCGCGCGGGGCCGCCCGCCAGGCGCTTGCGGCTGCGTCCTACATCGCAAGCGGAAGCTTTCCGACAGTGCCGGCATGACGGCATTCCTATATTGGAATCACCGATTACCGTCATCGACAGGAGTTGCACCATGCCCTATATCCTTGCCTGGCTACTTGGCGTCCCGGCCTTCATCCTGGTCCTGATCTGGCTCTTCATGCACTGATTCCCAGGCCCGGCGTGCCAGCCATCCCCGCGCAAGAGGCCGCTGCACCGGCCTCTTGCGCAACTGCGGGCGCCCCGGCGCCGCATGCAGCTTCCGCCTCCCCCCGCTTCCGGCCCACCTAAGCCGCTCTTTCGCAAATCCGAATTTCAGCGTGCCGGGGGCTCGGGAATAATGGCCCCATTCAATCCGAGCGGGGCTACCCCATGCACGCACATCAGGATCCAGACCAGCTGTACCCCGAAATCCGCGAAGCGATGCGCGACCTCTGCGCCGGCTTCGATTCGGCGTACTGGCAACGGGTGGAAGAGCAGAACGCCTTTCCTGAGACCTTTGTCCAGGCGCTGACCCAGGCGGGCTGGCTGTCGGCGCTGATCCCCGAAGCCTATGGCGGCTCGGGCCTGTCGCTGACCGCGGCCTCGGTCATCATGGAGGAAATCAACCGCAGCGGCGGCAATTCCGGCGCCTGCCACGGCCAGATGTACGTGATGGGCTGCCTGCTGCGCCACGGCTCCGAAGCGCAGAAACAGCGCTGGCTGCCGGGCATCGCCTCGGGCGAGCTGCGCATGCAGTCGATGGCCGTGACCGAGCCCACCACCGGCACCGACACCACCAAGCTCAAGACCACCGCGGTACGCCAGGGCGACAAGTACATCGTCAATGGCCAGAAGGTATGGATTTCGCGCGTGCAGCATTCGGACCTGATGCTGCTGCTGGCGCGCACCACGCCGCTGGACCAGGTCAAGCGCAAGTCCGAGGGCCTGTCGGTGTTTGTGGTGGACCTGCGCGATGCCATCGGCAAGGGCCTGACGGTCAAGCCGATCCGCAACATGGTCAACCACGAGACCAATGAGCTGTTCTTCGACAACCTCGAAGTCCCCGCCGAAAACCTGATCGGCGAGGAAGGCAAGGGCCTGAAGTACATCCTCGACGGCCTCAACGCCGAGCGCATCCTGATCGCCGCCGAGTGCATCGGCGACGGCTACTGGTTTGTCGAGCGCGCCAGCAACTATGCGCGCGACCGCATCGTGTTCGACCGCCCGATCGGCCAGAACCAGGCCGTGCAGTTCCCGATCGCGCGCTCCTACATCAATGTCGAGGCCGCCAGCCTGATGCGCTACAAGGCCGCGCAGCTGTTCGACTCCGGCAAGCCGTGCGGCAAGGAAGCCAATATCTCCAAGCTGCTGGCCGCCGACGCCTCGTGGGAAGCGGCCAACGTCTGCCTGCAGACGCACGGCGGCTTCGGCTTTGCCGCCGAGTACGACATCGAACGCAAATTCCGCGAAACGCGCCTGTACCAGGTGGCGCCGATCTCGACCAACCTGATCCTGTCCTACGTGGCCGAGCATGTGCTCGAGCTGCCGCGTTCGTTCTAAGGCTTTCCATGTCCCAATCCCCCCAAGGCATCCGCCCGCTCGACGGCGTCCGCGTGGTGTCGCTCGAACACGCGGTGGCCGCTCCCTTCGCCACGCGCCAGCTGGCCGACCTGGGCGCCCGCGTCATCAAGATCGAGCGCCCCGGCGCCGGCGACTTCGCGCGCGGCTATGACCAGTCGGTGCACGGCCAGGCCTCGTACTTCGTCTGGCTCAACCGGGGCAAGGAAAGCCTGACGCTGGACCTGAAGGACAACGAGGCGCAGACCATCCTGCACCGCCTGCTGGCCGATGCCGACGTGCTGGTGCAGAACCTGGCGCCCGGCGCCGCCGCCCGCATGGGCCTGGACTTCGACAGCCTGCATGGCAAGTACGAGAAGCTGATCGTCTGCGACATCTCCGGCTATGGCGACTCGGGCCCCTATCGCGACAAGAAGGCCTATGACCTGCTGATCCAGGCCGCCGCCGGCCTGGTGGGCCTCACCGGCGGCCCGAACGAGCCGTCGCGCGCCGGCGTTTCGATCGCCGACATCGCGGCCGGCATGTACGCCTACAGCGGCATCCTCTCGGCGCTGCTGCAGCGCGGCCGCACCGGCAGGGGCCTGCGCGTGCAGGTGACCATGTTCGAGGCGATGGCCGAATGGATGAACCAGGTTCTCTATTTCGGCCACTATGGCGGCAAGCCGCCGGCTCGCTTCGGCGCGTCGCATCCGACCATCGCCCCGTATGGCGTGCATCGCACCGGCAATGGCAGCGTGATCTTCAGCGTGCAGAACGAACGCGAGTTCGCCAGTTTCTGCGAGGTCGTGCTCGGCAATCGGGAACTGGCACAGGACGAGCGCTTTTCCAGCAATACCGCCCGCGTGCGCAACCGCCCCGAACTCACCGCCCTCATCGAAGAACGTTTTGCGTCGCTGACGGTGGAGCAGGCCGAGGCGCTGCTGGACCAGGCGCAGATCGCCAATGCTCCGATGAACGACATCGAAGGCGTATGGAACCATCCGCAACTGCAAGCGCGCCAGCGCTGGCGCGAAGTCGCCACCCCGGGCGGCCCCATCGATGCGCTGCTGCCGCCCGCCAACCTGTCCGGCGTGGAGCCGGTGATGGGCGACGTACCGGCGCTGGGCGCGCACAGCCGCAAGATCCTCGCCGAACTCGGCTATGCCGACAGCGACATCGCCGCGCTGGCGGACAAACAGACTATCTGAGCCAATACCGGCGCCCGGGCAAACCGGGCGCTCCCTTCTTTCTGCAAGCACCTGTTCAATTTCCGGAGCCGGCATGAGCCAAGCCGCAGACACCACTTACCCCACCCGCCAGCTTTGCGATTTCCTGGCCAACCTCAAGCTGTCCGACGTGCCCGCGCCCGTGATCGAGCGCACCAAGGACCTGTTCCTTGACTGGATCGCCTCGGCCATCGCGGGCAAGGACGCCCCGGCCGTGCGCCGCATCCAGGAGTTTGCCGCCGCGATGGGGCCGACGCAGGGCGCGGCCGAAGTGCTGGTGGACCGCCGCCGCACCTCGCCCTACTTCGCCGCGCTGATCAACGGCGCTTCGTCGCACGTGGTCGAGCAGGATGACGTGCACAACGGCTCGGTGCTGCACCCGGCCGCCGTGGTGTTCCCTGCCGTGGTCGCCGCCGCGCAGGCCGAAGGCAAGACTGGCGCCGAGGTGCTGCTGGCCTCCATCGCCGGTTATGAAGCCGGCATCCGCATCGGCGAATTCATGGGCCGTTCGCACTACCGCGTGTTCCACACCACCGGCACGGTGGGCACCCTAGCCGCCGCCGCGGCCGTGGCCAAGCTCTACGGCCTGGATGCCGAAGGCATCAACCAGGCTCTGGGCTCGGCCGGCACGCAGGCCGCGGGCCTGTGGGAATTCCTGCGCGACGCCGCCGACTCCAAGCAGCTGCATACCGCCAAGGCCGCAGCCGATGGCCTGCAGTCGGCCTGGCTCGCGCGCGCCGGCTTCACCGGCGCCAGGCAGATCCTGGAAGGCGCGCAGGGCATGGCCGCCGGCATGTCCAGCGATGCCAATCCCGCCTGCCTGACCGACGGCCTGGGCACGCGCTGGGCCACCGCCGAGACCTCGTTCAAGTTCTTCGCCTCATGCCGCCACACGCACCCGGCCGCCGATGCGCTCAAGGCGCTGATGCAGCGCGAAGGCATCGGCGCCGACCAGGTCGCCAGCGTCACCACGCACGTGCACCAGGGCGCCATCGATGTGCTCGGCCCGGTGGTCAACCCCACCACCATCCACCAGGCCAAGTTCTCGATGGGCACGGTGCTGGGGCTGGTGGCCGTGCACGGCCATGCGGGCCTGGGCGAGTTCGAGCAGCATGCGCTGCAGGACCCGAAGGTGACCGCCTTCCGCGGCAAGGTCGGCATGGAACTGGATGCCGAGATCAACGCCGCCTACCCGCGCCAGTGGATCGGCCGCGTCACCGTCACGACCACCGACGGCCGCACACTGGCGGCGCGCGTCGACGTGCCCAAGGGCGATCCCGACAACACCCTGTCGCGCCCGGAACTGGAAGCCAAGGCGCTGCAGCTGGGCGCGTTCCGCCACGGCGCGAGCGAGGCCGAGATGCGCACCATCATCCAGCGTGTGTGGGCGCTGGAGCAGGCCCCGAACGTCAACGACTGGCTGCCCGCCGCAGGCTGAGAGCCAAGACATGACCACTGCAGTCACCTACCTGTTCGTGCCGGGCGACCGGCCGGAACGCTTCGACAAGGCCGCGGCCGCCGGCCCCGATGTGATGATCCTGGACCTCGAGGACGCGGTCCATCCGGACGCCAAGCCCGCCGCGCGCGAAGCCATCGCCGCGTGGCTGGCCGGGCGGCCCGCGGCCAACGCCATTGTCCGCCTCAACGACAGCGCCTCGCCATCCTTTGCCGCCGACCTGGCCTGGCTGCGCGCGCTGCCGCCGGGCACCGCGCTGGCCGGCCTGCTGGTGCCCAAGGCAGAAGATGCCGCCGCGCTGGCCACCATCGCGCAGGCCCTGCATGCGATCAACCCGCAGGGCGAACTGGTCGCGATCATCGAAACCGCGCTGGGCCTGCATCAGATCGATGCCGTGGCCACGGCCCCCGGCGTGGCACGCCTTGCCTTCGGCTCGCTCGACTATGCAGTCGACCTGGGCTGCAGCCATACGCGCGACGCGCTCGCCTTTGCGCGCGCCCGCATCGTGCTGGCCTCACGCGTGGCCGGCCTGCCACCGCCGGTCGACGGCGTGACCACCGCACTGAAAGACGAAGCCGTGCTGGCCAGCGATGTTGCCTATGCGCGCGAACTCGGCTTTGCCGGCAAGCTCTGCATCCACCCGGCCCAGCTGGGCGCGGCGCGCGCAGGCTTCCTGCCCAGCCCGGAGCAGCTCGACTGGGCCCGCCGCGTGCTGGAAGCTACCGCCAGCGGCAGCCATGCGGTGCAGGTCGATGGCAAGATGGTCGACCGGCCCGTGATCGAGCAGGCCCGCCGGCTGCTGGCACTGGCGCAATAACCGGCCGCCCGACCACCTTCACGCATTACAAGGCTTATTGTCATGACTGACGCCACTCCTGAACTCGAACGCCTGCGCGGCTGGATCGGCCGCAGCGAAGCGCGCACCGAAACGCTGTCGCCGGAACCGGTGATCGGCCTCGCCGCCACCTTCGACCTCGACCCCGAGGCCGTCGCCGCCGGCCCGCTGCCGCCGCTGTGGCACTGGCTCTACTTCCTGCCGCGCGCGCCGCAGCGTGAACTGGGACGCGACGGCCATCCCACCCTCGGCGGCTTCATGCCGCCGGTGCCGCTGCCGCGCCGCATGTGGGCCGGCAGCGAGCTGAGCTTCAGCCATCCGCTGCATATCGGCGATACCGTCACGCGCACCTCCACCATCAAGGACGTGCAGTACAAGACCGGGCGCACCGGCGAGCTGTGGTTTGTCGCCGTCGATCACGAGCTGACCGTCAACGGCAAGACCGCGGTCAACGAGCGCCACGATATCGTCTACCGCGCCATGCCCGACCCCTCCAGGCCGCAGCCGCCGCGCCCGCGCCTGGAGCAGGCCGCGCAGTGGCAGCGCACGCTGCAGGCAGACCCGGTGATGCTGTTCCGCTACTCGGCACTGACCTTCAACGGCCATCGCATCCACTATGACCGCCAGTACACGCGCGAGGTCGAGGGCTACCCCGGCCTGGTGGTGCACGGGCCGATGCAGGCCATGCTGATGCTGGACCTGGTGGCGCGCGAGCAACCGCAGGCGCGCGTGCGCCGCTTTGGCTTCCGCGGCCTGGCCCCGCTGTTCGACCAGGACATCATCACCGTCGGCGGCGCGGCCGATCCGGCGCAGCCTGGCCGGCTGGTGCTGTGGACGGGGGACGATGCCGGCGGTCAGGCGATGCAGGGTTGGGCGGAAGTGGAAGGTTAAGAGCGCCGCCGGTTTGCTCTCCGGTCCCCCCTCTCCGATCGGGAGCGGGGTGCAAACCAGCAGCGCCGGAAACAACAGCATGTCAAGGCATGCCCTAGGTTGACCCCTTCTTGCAGCTTCCAGGGCCGAGCAGGCTGAGGCCATGGACGCCTGACGGAGCCTGAATCGGCGACAGCTGGTTCAGGGCCTGAAGGTGTCGGCTGGCATGCGGTCCACGAAATCGCTCGCGCGCCTGAGGTGTTCGCGCATCAGTTGGGCAGACTTGTCGGCATCGCCGCTGACGATGGCCTGGGCGATGAGGCGGTGCTCGCTGACCGACTCCTGCAGCGCCTCGCCTTGGATGGCATTGCCGAGCTGGAACATGAGCATCGGCAGTTGCAGGCGTCCGATGAAATCGGTGAGTTGCGCATTCCCGCATTCATCGGCGATGGCCTGGTGAAAGCGCCTGTTCTCCTCGAAGTAGGCCGCCGGGCTCATTGCATGGTGATCTTCCCAGATCGCCTGGGTCGCCTGCAGGAAACGTTCGCGCACGCATGCCTCGTTCATGCGGCCGGCCGCGCGGCGCGCCGCCAGTGCCTCAAGCTCCGCGCGCACCTCGAACAGCTCCCGTATTTCGGTGTGCGAGTAGCGCCTGACCATCGTGGTCTGATTCGGAATGCTCTCTACCAGGCCTTCAGCCGACAGCCGGCGGAAAGACTCGCGCACGGGACCGCGGCTGACGCCAAGCTCGCGCGTCAGATCGGCTTCGACGAGGCGCTGGCCCGGCACGAAGCGCCCGCTCAGGATGGCCTGCCTCAGGCTGTCGACGACATATTCGAGCGTGCTGCGTGGCGGGGCGGATGGATTGGTCATTTCAGGTGCTCTCCTCGCGATTACGCTGATTTTACCGCACCAATTCGTACATTATTGTCCTACATATTGGTAGGGCACTCTTCACAAAAGTGATGAGCAAACTGCAATAGTGTCTTCAGCGGCATTCCCATATGTCGCCTTTCCGAGGCCAAATAGCACCGCCAATTCCAGAGTTCCCCAAGCATGATCAGGACTAACCCTCATGGCATCGCCTCGATAGCTACACTATTGTCCTACAAAATAGTCGAACAAGAAAACGACGGCTGGATGTGGAACTGGCATGCGCCGTAAAAGCGCATCCGATAAGCGACAGGGCGCCGATGCACACGCATCCCCGACCCATAACGAATGGAGACTGCAATGGCCGTGAGCATTCAGCAAACCCCGATCGACGCCACCTTGCCCGATCTTGAGAAGCGCACTTACGACAAGGTGTTCTGGCGGACAGTGCCGCTGTTCTTTGTCTGCTACGTGATCTCGTACCTCGACCGCGTCAATATCGGCTTCGCCAAGCTGCAGATGCTCGGCGACCTGGACCTGAGCAACAACGTCTATGCGCTCGCGGCAAGCATGCTTTTCTGGGGCTATGTGCTCTTTGAAATGCCGAGCAACCTGATCCTGCACCGGGTCGGCGCGCGGCGCTGGATTTCGCGGATCATGATCAGCTGGGGTTGCGTCTCGGTTTCGATGATGTATATCGAGCCGCTGGCCGCGGTGTTCCACACCAGCTCGGCAACCATGTTCTATGTGCTGCGCTTCCTGCTGGGCGTTTGCGAAGCCGGCTTCTTCCCCGGCGTGGTGCTCTACCTGAACCAGTGGTTTCCCTCGCACAAGCAGAATCGCGTGCTGGCCGGCTTCATGTTCGCGCTGCCGCTGAGCCTTTGCATCGGCGGACCGGTATCGGGTTGGATCTTGCAGAACATGCATGACACGCTCGGGCACCGCGGCTGGCAATGGATGCTGCTGGTCGAGGGCCTGCCCGCAGTGATCCTGGGCATCGTGGTGCTGGCTTGCCTGACGGACTCGGTCGACAAGGCGCGCTGGCTCAACGCCGACGAGAAGGCGCTGATCAAGCGCAACCTCGCCACGGAAAACGCGCACAAGACCCACAATTTCGGCGCCGCCCTGAAAAGCCCCGTGATCTGGCTGCTGTGCGCGATCCTGCTGACCATGAACACGGGCTTCTACGGCCTGTCGTTCTGGCTGCCTTCCATCATCCAGGCCACCGGGCTCAAGAACGTCTATCACGTCGGCCTGCTTTCAGCGCTGCCCTACGTGGTCGCGGGCGTGGTCCTGGTGGCCAATGCGATGCACTCGAATCGAACCGGCGAACGCCGCCTGCACGCCGCGATTCCGGCGGCCTGCGCCGGCATCGGCCTGATCCTGAGCGCGGCCTGCGCCGAACAGCTGGGCCCGTCCCTGCTGCTGATCTCAGTCGCCGCGGCAGGGATCCTCGGGGTGACGCCGCTGTTCTGGATCTTCGCGGGGCGCGCCCTCACCGGCGCCGCTGCCGCGGCGGGGCTGGCCATGATCAATTCGGTCGGCAGCCTGGCCGGCATCACCGGCGCCATGATCACCAATGTCGCCAAGAACGTGACCGGCAACATGAACAGCGGCACCTATGTGCTCGGTGCATGCCTGCTGCTGTGCTGCCTGCTGATCCTGCTGTTGCCGCGCGCCATCGTGTCGGCCGATGCGCCGAAGTCCTAGTGTCCTGAGAATTCAATACGGAGAAGTTGATGGAAGAACAGAAGCTGCAATCGGACATGGGCTGGAGCACGGCCGATCGCATCACGGTGCGCGGCCTGGATCTGTGCCAGGACGTGCTGGGCAAGATCGCGCTCGGTGACTTTGCCTTTCTCGAAGTCACCGGCAGAAGGCCGAGCGCGGCCGAGTCGACCGTGTTCAACGCCATTCTCGCGGTGCTGGTCGAGCACGGCATGACGCCCTCCGCCATGGTGGCCCGCCTGACCTATCTTGGAGCGCCGGAATCGATGCAGGCCGCCATTGCTGCCGGCCTGTGCGGCATGGGCACGACCTTCGCCGGCACCGCCGAAGGTGCGGCCCGGCTGCTGCAGCAGGTCCGTCCCGTCGGCTCGGCGAGCAGCTATGACGTGGCGGAGACGGCCGCGCGCATCGTGCAGGAGCATCGGCAGCAACGCCTGCCGGTGCCAGGCATCGGCCACCCCGTACACAAGCCGGTCGACCCGCGCGCCGTCGCGCTCTTTGCCATCGCCGAGGAAAACGGTCTGGCCGGGCCCTACGTCGCCCTGATGAAGGCGATCTCGGCTGAAGCCGAGCGCGCCTTCGGCAAGCCAGGCAAATTGCCGGTGAACGCCACCGGGGCGATTGGCGCCATCGCTTCCGAGCTTGGCCTGTCCTGGAAGCTGTGTCGCGGCCTGGCCGTGGTGAGCCGCGCCGTCGGCCTGCTCGGCCATCTGGCCGAGGAAATCGAACACCCGATCGCCAATGCGTTGTGGGTGCGCACCGAGGAAGAGACTTCGTCGCACCTCGTTCCGAAGGAGTCGCAATGAAAGTCCTGCAGAGAATCCGCGTCATCGAGATCGGCCGCTTCATCACCGCGCCGCTTGCCGCCCAGTTGCTGGGCGAGCTCGGGGCCGAGGTGATCAAGATCGAGTCGCCCAAGGTGGTCGACCCGTTCCGCACCTTCGATGGCGGCATGTACGCCGGCCATTTCCAGTCGCACAACCGCAACAAGCGTTCGCTGGTGCTCGACTTCACCACGCCTGAGGGCCGGCAGGTGCTGCAGGAGCTGCTGCTGGACGCGGATGTGCTGCTGCTGAACATGCGCCCCGGCAGCGAAAGCAAGCTGGGCCTGGACGCCGGACACCTGCACCGGCTCAATCCCCGGCTCGTGCATTGCTCGATCACGGGCTTCGGCGCCGACGGGCCCTACGCGCACCGCCCCGCCTTCGACAACGTCGGCCAGGCGCTGTCCGGCTGGATGTCGATGTTCCATCGCGGCACCGATTCACGCGTGCCCGGCCCGCCGGTATCGGACACCATCTCCGGCATCTATGCCTGCATCGGTATCCTTGGCGCGCTGGTCGAGCGCGCCAGCACCGGACGCGGCAGGAAGGTCGAGGTCTCGATGCTGGAGGCGATGATCGCGCTTGCCACGGAACCGCTCGGACAGTTGTCGGCCTATGGCAGCGCGCCGGAATTCTTCAGCCGCGCCTCGAAGTCGCAGTCCTACCTGGTCACGTGCAAATGCGGACGCCGCATCGGGCTGCACTTGTCATCGCCGGACAAGTTCTGGCAGAACCTGCTCGCCGCCATCGAGCGGCCGGATCTGGCGCAGGCGTATCCCGACCGCCAAAGCCGCGTACACGGCTATGACGCCATCGCCGCCGAGCTGAGCGCAGTCTTTGCCAGCGCCGACCGCGACACCTGGATGGCACGCCTGGAACAACACGACGTACCGGCGGCGCCGGAACTGCGGCTCGACGAGCTGGAAAGCGATGCCCAGGTACGCCATCTCGACATCTTCTATCAGCTCGTCCATCCCGACTACGGACCGGTCCGCGCCGCCAACCGCGCCATCCGCTACGACGGGGACAACGCCAGCGGCTTCCGCGCCCCGCCGGCGTTCGGTGAGCACTCAATCGAAATCCTGCGCGAGGCTGGCATTGCCGAGGCCCGCATCGAGCAGCTTCTCGCCTCGCATGCGGTGGTCGACCATCACAGGTCCGGGAGCGGCGACGGCCCATGATCGATCTCGACAAAATCGACCTCAGGATCCTGGCCGAGCTGCAGCGCGACGCCAGCCTCACCAATGTGGAACTGGCCGCGCGCGTCAATCTCTCGCCGTCGCCGTGCCTTGCCCGTGTGCGCCTGCTGAAGCAGTCGGGACTGATCAGCAGGCACGTCACGCTGCTGGATCCCCGCAAGCTTGGCCTCAACGTCAACGTGTTCATCCAGATCACGCTGGAAAAGCAGACCCGCGCCGGTCTGGAATCGTTCGAACGCGAGGTCTCGGCACTGCCACAGGTCATGGAGTGCTATCTGATGAGCGGCGATTCCGATTACCTGATCCGGGTGATGGTTTCCGAGGTGCAGGCACTGGAGCACTTCATCGTCGACAAGCTGACGCGGCTCGATGGCGTGGCCAGCATCCGGTCGAGTTTCGCGCTCAAGCAGGTGAAGTACCAGACCGCGCTGCCATTGCCGGAGCCCATCGCACAAAGGTAGGGACTGCAGCGGCAATCGCCTGCCCCCTCACACATGCACCACAGTGCAGCACATCGTGCCGCCCGAGCCCGGCACCGCGGAATTTTCGCCGGTGCACCCGGTGCATTCGGCCCCGGAACGACACATCATGCTTCGCCCCCATCCGTAGAATGGCCGAAATAAGTGTTTGAAAACACATCCGATGACAAAGCGGCAGGAGACACCATGCGCTACCCGAAGAGTTGCCTCGGCCTGTTAGGAATCAGCGCCGCGATTCTCGCCGGCGTGCCCGCCCAGGCCGCCGCCGATGCATACCCCACCCGCCCCATACGGCTGGTGGTTCCGTTCGTGCCGGGTGGCGTCACCGACGCCACCGCGCGGCTGGTAGCGGACCAATTGGGGCAATCCCTGGGCCAGTCCGTGATCGTCGACAACCGGCCCGGTGCGTCCGGCAATATCGGCGCGGAAGCGGTGGCCAGGTCGAACGCCGACGGCTACACCCTGTTGCTCGGCTTCGACGGCGCGCTCGTGACCGGCACGCACATCACGAAACCGCGCTTCAATGTGCTGACCGACTTTGCACCCATCACCAAGGTCGGTGACGCCACCCTGATCTTCGTGACGAGCCCTTCGGTGCCGGCCAGGGACTTCAAGGACCTGGTCGCCTACGCCGCCACCAGGAAGAGCGCCGGCTTGTCATACGGCAGCTCCGGCACCGGCACCACTTGCCATCTTGCCGGCGAACTCCTCAAGGAGCAGGCCGGCATCAACCTGCAGCACATTGCGTACAAGGGCGGCTCACAGGCGCTGACGGATGTGCTTGGCGGCTCCCTCCCCGTCCTGTGCACCGCCGTCGCCAGCGTGTCCCAGTATGTGAAGAGCGGCCAGGTCCGCGCTATCGCCGTCACTGGTGGCCGCCGTATCGCCTCGCTTCCCGAAGTGCCGACACTGATGGAATCCGGGGTCAGCAACTTCAGCGTCGATTCCTGGGTCGGCATCCTCGCGCCGGCCGGCACCCCAGCCGCAGTGGTCACGCGCTTGCAGCGGGAGATCAGGAAGGTGCTTGAGCAGCCGGAAACCAGGGCCAGGATGCTCGAGCTCGGCATCACCCCGGTCGGCAACACCCCGGATGAATTCGGCAAGCAGATCCGCCTGGACTACGCACGATACGGCGAGGTGGTGAAAAAGGCCGGCATCACGCTCAACTAAGCAGGCGCGGCCAAGAGGGACGGCACTGTACGTCATGCGGCCGCGCGCATTCCTTTGACTTCACACTCTTCTCTCATCATGTTTTCCACCAGCGATCTTTCCGACGAACACCCCGGCACAACCTCTGTCTGCCAGCTGCAGTTCCGCAGCTTCGGCTTGCGCGAGCATTTTTCCGGCCCCTGTGCGACCTTGCGAGTGCAAGAGGATCACCGGCCCGTCTTGCGCCGGCTTTCGGCGCCCGGCGCCGGCCGTGTCCTGGTGGTGGATGTGGGCGGCTCCCTGCGCATCGGCGTCTTTGGCGACCGGCTGGCCGGACTGGCGGCAAGCAATGGCTGGGCCGGACTGGTCATTCATGGCGTGATTCGCGACAGCAAGACCGTCAATGCGATCGACATCGGCGTCAAGGCGCTGGGCACGACCGCCTTGCGCAATGCGGCCGAGCAGCCCGGCGCCGAGGATGACGTCCCGCTGGCCTTCGGCGGCGTCACGTTCACGCCGGGTCAATGGGTGTACTGCGACGCGGATGCCGTGCTAATCAGCCCGGAGGCGATCCGGGCAACGGAGCCGCAAGCCTACTGATCCCTTGGGCTGATGCGGGTGTCGATTCGGTGATCGTAAGCAAGGGAAATTGAATCAACTGGCCTGTGTGATTGACTGGACCAAAAGGAGTAGGGATGGCTGAGAGGCACCCGGCGCAGATTCTGCACGGCGATTTCGGGCGTGCGACGATCAACACGACTGAGCAAGCGATTGTCGAGCACGCACATCGTGAATTCAACGTCATCTTCAAGCTCAGCGGCGCGGATACGACGTTACAGTTGGAATCCACCGCGCTGGAGGTGAACGATAGCTCCGTGGTCTTGCTCAATCCATGGGTGGTGCACGCGAAGCATCCCAGCGATCGCGGCCCGACCACAATTCTGTCGCTCTTCCTGAACCCATCCTGGTTGGCGAACGAGTTCGAGGATGCTGCGCCGCACCTGGACCATCTGTTCCCCAATCCACAAGCACCGCTTGTCGACGAGCTGCGGGCAAAAGTGAACCTGCTTGTGGCCGCGATCTCAACGCGGTCGCTGGAGTCGCCAGGGCTATGCGAGGAGCGCCTGAAGGCGCTCGTGGGTACTGTCGTGCGGCAGTATGGGAAGCTCGATGCGGATGGCAGGACGCTAAGGAACACGCGTCCGACCGATCACCGGATCAGGAAGGCGATAGCCTATATCCACGAACATGCGACGGAGAATCCGAAGGTCAGCGAAATTACCCGATCCGCAGGTATTTCCCGTTCACATTTCTTTGCGCAGTTCAGCCGTTGCGTCGGTGTCTCGCCTCGGCACTACATCGACAGCCTGCGTCTGGGCTTTGCAACGCGCTGGCTTGCCACCACGGACAGGCCGCTGATCGACCTGGCCGACGAACTCGGCTTTGGTACCCATAGCAACTTTACGCGCTTCTTCACCAGGCACATGGCGTTGTCACCGAGCGAGTTCCGCCGACGCGCGACCAACCTTGCTTTCCTGGAACGGCAGTAAGGGCAACCAAGACAGTGGAGATGGGCGGGAAGAGGCGACGGCGGGCACAAAGAAGAAGTGCCGCCGCTGCCCGTAGCTAAACGCGTCTCTTTCCGCTCATCGGCTTGAAGGCGGCCCGCGTGTTGATCCGCGCGTACCACGCTTCCAAGGCAGGAAAGTCAGCGCAGTTCGGCTCCATGATCTTCCAGATGTTGTAGCTAATGGCCATGGCGATGTCGGCTATGGTGAAAGTATCGCCGGCGGTATAGCCGCGCTGCCCAAGCGCGCTATCCAGCAAGCGGAGCAGCGGAATGATTCCCGACCGTGCAGCTTCGATCTCCTCCGGGGAGGGCATCGTGCTTCTCGGCTTGATGACAAGTACGACAAGGGAGCGAATCGCAGGCCACAGATGCGCGCATTGCCAGTCCATCCATTGATCGATGGACGCGCGAACCCGCAAATCGTCGGAGGTCAGTCGCTTGTCAGGGTCCCTGGCGGCCAGATATCGAAGGATCGCGTGGGATTCCCACAAGGCAAAGCCATCGTCCTCTATCGTTGGCACGCGGCCATTCGGATTCCTGGCCAGGTAATCGGGAGAGTCCGTTCCTCCGAACGGTCCCCCGACCTCCTTCAGGACATAGCGGGCCCCGAGCTCCTCGCAGGCCCAGATGACCTTCTGCACGTTGGGTGAGCCCAGGTGCCCCCAGATTGTCAGCATGAATGCTTCCTTATCGGCTGGAGTTCGACCTCAGATCGCTGTCGCTGCGACAACGGATCCACCAATCGATGCGATGGCTTTGGTCAGCATCTCTTCTTCGATCTCGGCTGCGCCACCGCTGGTCCCCATGGCCCCGATCAGCTTCCCATCCATCCAGACCGGCAGTGAACCGATGGCAGGAAGCAACGGTGCCCCATAGCCCAACGACGAGATATTGCCCCACACCATGGGATGGTCGACATAACGCTGGCGCAGCGCCCTGCCCGACTGCCCGCCGGTTGCCACGCAAGCGAAAGCCTTTCCGCGCGCGACTTCCATGGTGATAAAGGGGGCACCATCCATCCGCGCGGCAGCAACAAGATGCCCGGCGCTGTCGACAATCACAAAGCTCAGCGCGGTGCCATGTTCTTCCGCGAGCCGCACTGCCGCATCAAGCGCCTGCCTGGCTTGCTTGTAGCTGATCAGGGCGAGGCTATTGGCGTTCGAACTTTCCGTAGACATTGGCATTTCCATTGTTTCGAGGTGACAAATTCTTCTCACTGCTTGATTGCAGCGCGGAAGGTTGAGGTTCGGCTCAGGAGGAAGACCAGAACGGCGGCCAGTAAGCCTGGCAGGGCGATAGCCGAATAGATGCTGGCCGTGGACCACTGGAATCCAAGCAGCAGCCCGACGCAAACCGGACCAAGCACCGCTCCCGTCTTCCCGAAACCCAGGGACCAGCCCACACCCGTGGCACGGACGCGTTCCGGATAGAGGCTTGCCGACAGCGCCAGCAAACAACCGCCCGCCGCGGAGGAAAAGAAACCCGCAAGGCTTGCCGCGACTGCAACCACGGCAAAACTGTGCGCGAAGGTGCCCAGTATCACCAGCGATGCGGCCGCGGCGATCAGCGCCAGCATCAGCGCCCGTTGCGGAGGAACGTATCTGAGCCCGGCGCCAATCAGGAATGTTCCGGCGACACCGCCCGCATTCAGCAATCCAAGCATCATCGCGGCCATGGGTATGGTCCAGCCGGCCCGTTGCAGCAATGACGGGGTCCAGACACCGACGACGACGAGCAACATCCAGATCATCCAGGACGCAAGCCACAACCACAGCGTGGCAACGCCGCGCCCTTCGCCGAACAGCGCCCCGATCGGCGAAACGCGCAATCGGGGGGCGCCATGGTCGCTTGAACCGCGTCGAATCTCCCGAGACTCCGGCAGCAGGAAAACCAGGGCCGGCACGAGCAAAAGCGGCGCCCCACCGCCGAGGAAAAAGATCGCCTGCCACCCAAACTGGGAAAGCGTGACGGAACTCGTAAACGACCCCATCATTCCGCCAATCGGGACAGCTGCCCATAGCATCGTGACCACGCGGGCGCGTAGCGCAGGTGGAGTGAATTCCGATGCCAGGCTGATAAAGAGCGGCGTCACCCCGCCAAGTCCGAGCCCGGCCAGGATGCGAATCGCCACCAGTTCATGGTACGAACCCGCAAGTGCGGTCCCCAGCGAGCTGAAGGCAATAATCAACGTCCCCGCAACCAGCAACCGCTTCCGGCCAAAGCGGTCTCCCAATGCGCTGAAAATCATGGCGCCGATCAGGAACCCGATCTGCGACGCGCTGAAGACCGGACCAAAATCCTTGATATCAATACCGATCGAAGCCGCAATCGCATCGGCGGCGGGCCCGATGGCCTGAGTGTCGAAACCATCCAGAAAGGCCACCAGCCCGCACAGAATGTAGACGTGCCATTGCAGGCGCTGCATGCCGTCCGGCTCAAAAGGCACGACATCGGCTTGCGCAGCCTCCATGTCTTGTCGAAGGGAGACCATGATCACAAGCCCTCAGGACGGAGAAAGCGCGAAATCTGCGCCTGCCGCTCCGCGCTGAATATGCGCTTGGGCAACATGGCTTGAATGACCTTAGGTGACTGGAAGCGATAGTTGCCCTCGGTCTGGTTTGCGTATTGAGTCACCCGGAAACTACCGTCGATACTGCAAAGCGCATAAACATCGTGCCTGGAAAGGCCGGTTGCCGCGCTGATCCACCCGATCGTCTGGCGCAGGGCTGCTGTCAGCGCTTCCTCAAGGGTGGCGCCTGATCCGAGCGCGATCCAATGCGTCGGCGTTTCAGCCACCGGCGCGCTCAGCGCCACTCGCTTGTGCAGCACATATTGAATCCGCAGGTCTTCCATCGCAGACTCAATGCCAGTCTGGTTGACGACACCGTCTCCCTGCGCTGCATTCGAGTCCCCGGTCCACATTTTTGCGCCGGGCACCTGCACCGACACAAACAGCGACGTGCCCTCGACCAGAGCCGGAAGCGAAATGCTGCCCCCATATGCCCCGAGCAACAACGCACTCGTCGGCTTGTCGCCCGCCGGCTGAGCCGCGATCGTGCCTTGAGTCGGCGCCAGCGGTATGCGTACGCCGGGAGAGAATTCAGCAAATCGCCGCTCAGCGTCGAAGCGGAAATAGTGCAAGTACCCCTCCTGGAAATCTCCGGGCAACGCGCCCATGCCCTTGACAGCCGAGTTCCAGCCCCAGTCGATCGGACGCAAACGGATCATCCTGCACTCCACCACATCCCCCGGCACGGCACCTTTGATACTCACTGGCCCGATCATCGATTGAGGGCCCTGGGGATACCGCTTGCGAATCGCGTTGCGCTCGGCCAGGGGCATGCCGAATTTGGCTTCGTTGCCCCAATGCGTCCACGTGTTTGGGTAATGAACCACGTCGCCCGATTCGATCTCCAGCACCGGCTGCGCCGCGGGATCCATCTCGCCAAAGCGCACCGTCTCCGGCGTCGAGGGCAGCGTGTGAACTTTGCCATGCCGGTTCGGGTCAAAAACGCGCGTCCCGTCACGCCCCCCTTCGCTGGCCGGAGCCGCACGAGCCGTCGCGCCCAGGATCATCGAGGCCCCACCGATACCAGCCAGCTTCAGCAAGCCACGCCGGCTGCAATCAGCTCTGCCATCACCTGCGAACCGGCGATGTTCATCGTGAGCCGAGCCAACGGCGTCATCGAAATCATTCGCCCGGCCGGTGATGCTCTTCCCTGCAGTCATTTGCCTACCCCCAGTTCTGGTTTCCCGAATCCTGCCGATGTCGGCGGTCGATGAATACATTAATCGCGGGAGCGCGCCAGCCATTAACCGGTGCGTCGCTTCGCTTTTCAGATCGTCTGAATTTGACGCCTGCCGGCTTCAGCGTCCTGCTGCATCAAGTTGACCGTTACTCGAACCCCGTCTATCCCAGGCGCTGGTTTTCCTGGGCCGAGCGTTCTGTACCGAGCACCACGGCAGCGATCCAGGCCCGCTCCGTCCCGTGGTTCAACCAACGGTGGCGTACCCCGTTCTGAATCACGGTATCTCCCGCGTGCAACACCGTCGCGACACCACTGTCGAGCTCGAGCGTGATTGCTCCACTGAGGACGACGATGAAATCGATCGACGTGGTCGCATGCATGCCTGGCACGTCCGGATCCATCAGTTCCAGCAGGCCTGGAACCTCCCGCTCCATCTCCTCCCTGGCTTTCCCGATGTCGGCCGGGGGCTCGGCAGCCAAGACTTCGCTCATCGGAGGCACGCTGAAGACCGAGAAGTGATATCCGCCCGGCGGGGGAGAGAACTTCGGCGCCTGGGCCAACTCCCCTGCGTTGGGGACTGCAGGTGGCGTTTCCGCCCCGCACAGGGGCACCGTAGTGACGCCGCCCGCAAGCGCCAGCAAGAGCTCGGGCACTTCCACGTCGGAGGCGATCACCGCCTTTCCGTTCAGCAAACCTGTCACCACGCGCCGAATCTTCTTCATCGATCCATCTCCCGGATGTGATGTTTCTGCAAGTGAATGAATTGCATAGCGGGTCTGTCCCCTGGGAAGGGACTCGTTCTTGGTCGGCACAGGGGCGCACCCGCCATCTCGCAATTCAGGCCATGAGAGGCCACGGCAGTCTAGGGCGCGCCTGGCCGCGTTTACCCCTTGTTCAGGAAATTTTCGGACTGGAGGGAAAACCTGCGGGCTATCCGGTCATGTCGATCGGCCGATGGCCGCTTAGGCTGGGACCCCATACGAGGTGTGCAGGAACAGCGAGGAGACAAGAGTGAATCCGCCTATCTCATTTCGATTTCAACCCTGAAGAACCGGACCCGAACATGAAGATCATTGCTTATGCGGAAGGCAGCGCCACCGCGCTTGGTGTCGTCACCAGCCCGACGCATTTCGTCGCCGTTGCCGATATCGCACCGGAACTGCCCGCAAGCCTTATCGCGATCCTGGAACTGGAGCACGGACTTGCGCGCCTGCGCGAGGCGGCGCAAGGCGCACAGGGAGATCGCGCGCTGGCGTCGGTCAGGCTCAAACCGTTCCTCGACCGCCCGAATGCCATGTGGGCGCTTGCCCTGAACTTCAAGAGCCATGTTGCGGAGACGGGTCTTCAGACCAACGCCGACTACCCTCATCTCTTCCTGCGGATGCCAGCGTCCTACGTCGGCTCGGGCGAAGCGCTCGTCGCCCCGCCCGAATCCATCGCGCGCGCGTTCGACTACGAGGGTGAGCTGGCCGTGATCATCGGCAAGCCCGGACGCTACATCCCCGTGCAACGCGCGATGGAGCACGTGGCGGGATACACCTGCCTCAACGAAGGCTCTGTCCGCGAGTATCAGGTGCACAACCGTCAGTTCGGCCTCGGCAAGAACTTCGGAGCATCGGGATCGTACGGGCCGTGGCTGATGACCAGCGACGAGTTCGGCGATCCGGCAAAACACACGGTGCTGACCCGGATCAATGGTGTCGTGCGCCAACGCGCGCCGCTCGACGACATGCTGATTGACGTCGCCAGGGTGATCAGCTACCTGAGCCAGGGCTACAACCTGCGGCCTGGCGACCTGATTGCGATGGGTACGCCCGGCGCACTCAAACCGCAGCCGGACGACGTCGAAGGCCGGGATATGTCCCGTCAATACGGCCTGTTCAAGGTGCCCGGCCTTGTACACATGCGGCCGGGCGACCAGGTCGAGGTGGAGATCGACGGACTGGGGATCCTGCGCAACCCGGTAGTTCGTGACGAGTCTTTTCACGGTGGTACGCAGTAGCAGCGAGAAACAGGCACTAACGAGCGATACCCGGGTCCGCAAACGGCCACCTGATTCCCCACGATGCATGGAACCCGTTGCCCGAAGCGAACTCGGCGCTTCGGGGTCTGTGTGCGCTTCGCATTTATAACAAGAGAGAGAGAGAGAGGAGAAGATGTTGAAAGCAAGTCGTTGCATCAAGAGCCAGTTGACCATTGCATTGCTAGCCTGCCTGGGTGCCTCCGCCACAGCACATGCCAATGGCGGCGTCCGGCTCTACGGACTGATCGATAACTATGTCGGCAGCGTCAAGCCTAGCGGCGCGGCAGCAAGCACATGGCAGCTCGATAACGGCGGCGGGACCACCCCCTTCTGGGGCATGGGCGGAGAAGAGGATCTTGGCGGCGGCCTGAGCACCGTGTTTGCCATTGAGAGCTTCTTCCGCTCCGACACAGGCGAGGCCGGTCGAAACCCGACCGACTCCCTCTTTGCACGCAATGCCTATGTCGGCCTTTCTTCAAACAAGTTCGGTGAACTCAGGCTCGGCAGAAATTCCACGCCCATGCTCTATCTGACGGGGCAATTCAATCCCTTCGCCGGCTCAACGCGCTTCTCACCGCTCAATGTCCAGAACTGGATCCCCTCTTTCGGGCGGCTGATTCATGGAGATACCGGCTGGAGCAACTCGGCGCGCTACATCTCGCCAACCATGGCCGGCTTCAGCGTCCAGGTCATGTACGGGCTGGGCGAGGCGGCCAACAACAATGGCACCAACAATCTGGGCGGATTCATCCGATACCAGCGCGGCGCACTCGATGTGGCCGTTGGCGGCAATCACACCAAAGTGGGACCAGCCATCACGGCGCTCGAACCCAGCCAGAAACTACTGTTCGCCGGAGCTTCCTACGATTTCAAGGTGCTCAAGCTGTTCGGCACCTTCAACATGACCAAGAACGGCCGGTCCGAGCTGCGCACATATACCTATCAGGCCGGGATCTCGGCCCCGCTCGGACCCGGCCAGATCAACGCCAGCTACGTGTGGACGAAGAACGATCGCAGAACCCTGGATGACTTCAACCGTGCCACCGCGGGCATTGGCTATACCTACAACTTCTCCAAGCGCACCGACGTCTATGCCAACTATCTCTACGACAAACTGACTACCGCCGCCACCGGCAACACCTTTGGCGTCGGACTGCGCCACAAGTTCTGACCGCACGGCGGCGCAGCCTGCCGGCCGGGAAGCCTGCCGATCGTCGGCGCGGGCTTCCTGGCACCGGCGAGGTGCCCGCTGTTCTGAGATCAGCCCCCCAACCAACCTATAAGCGCGCGAACGCGCGGCGGGCACCGTCGAGAGGTTCCGAGCGCCGCCATTTTCAGGAGACCCCATGCCTATTCAGCGCTTTTCACACGTGGCCTATCGCTGTGCCGATGCCAGCAAGACGGTCGACTTCTATACGCAACTACTCGGCCTCGACTTCGCCTTCGCCGTTGCGGAAAACTACGTTCCGTCGACCGGCAGGTTCGACCCGCACATACATGTGTTCCTGCGCGTCAGCCCCGGATCCTATCTGGCCTTCTTCGAGCTGTCCGAGGCTGCGGAGATGGGGTTCGATCCGAATACTCCGGACTGGGTCCAGCACATTGCGTTGCAGGTACCCAGCGTCGAAGAAGTCAGCAGCTTCAAGGAAGCGCTGGAGAGCGCAGGCATCGCCGTGATCGGGATTACCGATCACGGTATTTTCAAATCGATCTATTTCCGCGATCCGAGCGGACATCGCGTTGAAATCACCTGCGATTCACTGAGTGAGGAGATGTCCGAGCAACTACGCAGCAGATCGAAGGCGCTGCTTGATGAGTGGAGCCAGACACGCCGCGCGCCCGACATCGGCATCCATCGTTCGGGAGATCTCGCAGTTCCTGACGTGCCCAAGCCAAGCATTTAATCAAGGAAGCAGAGCATGAACGTCCTTTTTGAACACGTCGCGATCGATGTGCGACCTGGAGTCGTGATGGAAAGCCAGTCTGGCCTCCAGAACCTGCGGCCCAGAATCTACGGCGTACTGGGGCGCCCAGCCACCGGAAATCCCAAGACCGCGGCCCTGATCATGCACCCGACGTCCAACTACATGGGGCACTATTTCGTTGGGCCGCTGGCCGCGATGAATGTGCCATGCCTGGCACTCAACTCCCGCTACGCGGGCAACGATGCCCTGTTGCAGATGGAGCGCGTCATCCTTGACCTCGGTGCCGGTATTCGGTATTTGCGCGATCGGGGCTACCAGAAGGTTATCCTGATCGGCAGTTCCGGTGGCGGCGCTCTCGCAGCGTTCTATCAAGCGGAATCGGAAAACCTGACCGTGCATGAGTTCATCGAAGGTGGCCCGACCGGGGTCACCAGGGATGACCTGCCTCCGGCTGACGGCATTGTCCTTAGCGCCGCGCACCCGGGGCGCGCAGAAATTTTCGCCGAATGGGTCGACCCCGCGGTAACGAACGAGAACGACCTGTTTGCAACCAACCTGGAACTGGACATCTACGACGGTCCGATCCAGCCGCCCTTTACACCGCAGTTCATCGCCACGTTCCGCGCAGCACAGCTTGCGCGCCGCGCGCGGATCGAAAGCTGGGTAGAGGACGAGATCGCGGCACTCACGAGGCGACCGAACGGGCCGGCAGATCGCATCTTCGTCATTCACCGAACCCATTCCGATCCGCGCATGATCGACCTGGGCCTGGATAGCAACGATCGCAAATGGGGCAGCGTGTGGGGCGATCCACGCACCGTGAACTTTGCTGCCAACGCATTCGGCAGGGTGACGAGTCTGCGGGCGTTCATGTCACAGTTCTCATCGAAATCCCGTGCCCTGGGCCCGGCCAACCTCAAGCAGACCAGCGTGCCGGTGCTGCTGCTCGTGCACACCGCCGATGCCTCCACTTTCCCGAGCACGCGAGATGCATGGCAGGCTTCAGCCGAGGGACGTATCTCGACGGTGAACCTGGCGCGTGGCAACCATTATCTGGTCGGGCAGACTGAACTGGTCGAATACGGTGCAAATTCGATTGTCGACTGGATCGGCAGGAACGTTCACTGAGTCCCCGCCTGCGCGGGGAAGAGGTCGGCTCTGGGCTGTGCCCGAGCCGCCTCCCCTCTCAACGCGAGGCTTCGGCCAATGCGCTTTCGCCCAGCAGCATCTCACCAATGCCGCGCCCGCCGGGGATCATCGGCCAGACGTTCTCGCTGCCGTCGACGTGGATGTCGACGAAGACGGTGCGCGTCTTCCGCGCCAACGCCTCGCGCAGGGCCGGCTCCACCTCGGCCTCGGTCGTCACTGACAGGCCGACGTGGCCATAAGCCCGTGCCAGCGCCGGGAAGTCGGGCAGCGCTTCCATGTATGACTGCGAGTAGCGCCGCTCATATTCGACGTGCTGCAGCTGTCGCACCATGCCCAGGTAGCCATTGTTCAGCGAGACGATCTTGACCGGCAGATCGTACTGTTTGCACGTAGACAACTCCTGGATGCACATCTGGATCGAGCCGTCACCGGTGATGGTGATGACGTCGCGCTCAGGGAAAGCGTGCTTGACACCCATCGCATAGGGCAGGCCCACGCCCATCGTGCCCAGCCCGCCCGAATTGATCCAGCGGCGCGGCTGCGTGAAGCGGTAGTGCTGGGCGGCCCACATCTGATGCTGGCCGACGTCGGAGCAGATGATGGCGTCGGCGCCCGCCAGCCGGCTCAGGGTCTCGATCACGTACTGCGGCTTGATGCGCAGGCCGTCGCGCGCATAGGCCAGGCACTGGCGTGCCCGCCAGCCGTCGATGCGCTGCCACCAGTCGGCACGGTCGGCCAGCGGCGTTCGCGCTTCGCGCAGCATGGCGACCAGCTTGTCCAGCACCCGGCGCGCATCGCCGACGATCGGCACGGTCGGGCGCACGCGCTTGCCGATGCTCGCGGGGTCGATGTCGATATGAATGATCTGCCGCGGCGTCGCGCAGAAGTCGGCGACATCACCGATCACCCGGTCGTCGAAGCGCGCGCCGACGGCGAGCAGCACGTCGCATTCCTGCATGGCCCGGTTGGCCTCATAGGTGCCGTGCATGCCCGGCATGCCGAGGTAGCGCGGATCGGCGGCGGGGAAAGCGCCGAGTGCCATGAGGGTGGTGGTGACAGGCACATCGGCGAGCGCTGCCAGTTCCCGCAGCGCCGCGGTGGCGCCTGCCGTCACCGCCCCGCCGCCCACGTACAGGTAGGGCCGCCGCGCTTCGCGCAGCAACTGGGCAGCGTGCCGGATCTGGCCATCATGGCCTTCCACCGCGGGCCGGTAGGAGCGGATTTCGACCTTGTCCGGGTAGTGGAATGGCGCGCTGGCGAGCGCGACGTCCTTCGGGATATCGACCAGCACCGGCCCCGGACGCCCCGTGCGGGCGAGATGGAAGGCCTTCTTCAAGGTGACTGCCAGGCTGCTGACATCGGCCACGAGGAAGTTGTGCTTGACGATGGGCCGGGTGATGCCGACCGCGTCGCATTCCTGGAAGGCGTCCTCGCCGATCATCGACGTCGGCACGTTCCCCGACAGCACCACCAAGGGGACCGAATCGAAATAGGCCGTGGCGATGCCAGTGACCGCGTTGGTCACACCCGGGCCGGACGTTACCAGTGCCACGCCCACCTCACCGGTGGCGCGGGCATAGCCGTCGGCGGCGTGCACGGCTGCCTGCTCGTGGCGCACCAGCAGGTGCTGCAGTGCGGACTGGCCGGCGATGGCGTCGTAGATCGGCAGCACTGCCCCACCCGGATAGCCCCATACTGTACGCACGCCCTCCGCGAGCAGTGCTTCGACGATCATCTCTGCGCCTCGCAGGACTCGCGGGGCGTTTGCATTGGGCGTGGCGGGGGTATGGCGGAACTCCGGGACCGGCATGTTCATGGTTTGACTCTCTTCTCGATACTGTCTGCCGATGGTGCAGACGTGAAGAAGAATTCTAGGAACAGACCGGCCGCATGGGCTGCCGAACTTGGCCTCCGGCACTGGCGCCCGCAGTGGATCGTGCCGCAGCTGGTGTCGGCACTGCGCGAATCTTCCGCCGACAGGGCAAATGCAACAAACTACTTGTCGTCTACCGCGCCATGCCCGAACCATCCAGGCCGCAACCGCCGTGCCCGGAGCATTCTAGTCAGCTGATTCCCTGAGCATGGCCGGCGCCTGCCATCTCAGTGAATCAGCGACCGACTGCGATTGGCTACCCGACCATCGCTTCCTCAATTCCCTCCGCGACTGCTTCTACCCTGTCAGCCAGCAATCCAAGGGAGGCCCGGCAGAGCCCTCGCAAGGCATCCAACGTAGCCGGCTGCAGGGCTACGCTCCCCTCTTCCTGTGCGTCGCATTCGCTGTGCGTAACCAACGTCAGTACACAGGCCGTGCCTCGCGCAACCGCATCGGCTTGATCCAACAGATTCAATAGCAAGAGTTGCCGAGGAACAGGTAGCGCGTCCTCACGCGCTGCACGGCGGGTTTCGGGGCTGAACCGCGAAAGGGAATCATCGAGTCGGGGTGGGGTGAAGGTGTCGGGTTCGATGTTGGACTGGTACATTGCTGACCTCTGTAACGTAGAAGTGGAGGCCCGCCGCTCATTCTCACTTGAGGTGGCGGGCCCGACGACGGGGGTGAGAAAACCGGACGTTACCCGGCCCAGCCGAAGCTGGCCCCGCCCGGCCCGCCGTAAAGTGAAGGCGCACACAAGCGCAACGGACTCGAAAATTGCCGCTTACGCGAGCGTCCGCTGTAACGTGAACCGGGTTCTCACACCCGACTCCTGTTGATCAGGAGTCCAGCCAGTCTAGAGAACCCTGCCGTTCACAATCAAGGAGCAGATTGTGAAGGATCGATACGCTAAGTCAAGCGTAACAGTTGACTCCACAGAGCGGTGAGCTCCACGCCTTGGCGAAGGCACGCATCACGGTTTACAGGCAATGCCTTGATGGCATTCAACAAGGTACTTCGGCGGATTTGTGGTGCTGGTGAGATGTTGTCTCAGTTTGAACCGCCTGGTTCCGCCCTCCTGGGCGGGTCACTTTTTGTCCGAGCGACAAAAAGTAACCAAAAAACGCGTCGCCTGTGCGGCTGGCAATAAATTCCGCGGCGTTGGTCATATGGGCGGCGGTGGTTGCCGTTTTGCGTGGTTGCCCGTTCGACCCAGCTACGCTCCCTGTCTGGTGCCTACGTCGACGGACTATTGGACGAACCCGACTTTAGGCTATTGGCAGCCTGCTAATCAGGTCATCGGTAGGACGCCTTCGGCTGCGCTGCGCGCACTCAGTATCGTAGATCGGGTGCTCTGGCACGGAGTGCGTCGCTGCGCTCGCACGGCGCTGTCGTGATGCTGGGCCCAAGGCGCAAATCAGGAGGTGGCCGTCCCTCTGCCACCGTCAGCGCATTTTGAGCCGGCGTAGCAGCCGTAGGCGTCCCCGCGATATGGTCGGCAGCAGGCGGCCTACGCCCTGCATGGGGATCGTTCAATAGTGGGTTAACGCAGACGCTGTCACTAACTCACATGGCGTTAGCAGGGTCGAACGGGCAACCACGCCCAAACGGAAAGCACCACCGCTCGAACTACCAACGCCGTGAAATTGGTTGCCAGCCGCATAGGCGACGCGTTTTTTGGTTACTTTTTGTCGCTCGGACAAAAAGTGACCCGCCCAGGAGGGCGGAACCAGGCGGTTCAAACTGAGACAACATCTCACCAGCCCCCCAAGCCCCTCCCCCCTCAATCCGCCTGAATCTTCGCCGCCTTCACCACCCCACCCCAAAGCGCCAGCTCCCGCTGAATCCGATCCCCCAGCGCCTTCGGCGTGCTGATATTGACGTCATACCCCCCAGCCGTCATCCGTTGCCGGAAAGCAGCATCCTCCCCAACCGCCTTCTGCGCCTTGACCAGCTTGTCCACCACATCGGCCGGCAGCTTCTGCGGCCCCACCAGCGCATACCAGCCAGTCAGGTCATAGTCTTTCTGGCCAGACTCGATCATGGTCGGCACGTTCGGCAATGCCGGGTTGCGGGTCTTCGACGTGACCGCCAGCGCGCGCACCTTGCCGCCATTGATATGCCCGATGGCCGTACCGGTAATGTCGAACATGAACGTCACCTTGCCGCTCATCACGTCAGCCATGGCCGGCGCATTGCCCTTGTACGGAACATGCAGCATCTTCACGCTGTTCATCTGCGCCAGCAGTTCCGCGGACAGATGGTTCGACGCCCCAATGCCGGCCGAGCCGAACGAGACCCCCTCAGGATGCTTGCGCGCGTAGTCGACCAGCTCGCCCACGTTCTTCGCCGGGAAGTCCTTGTTCACCAGCAGCACGTTGGTGTAATCGGTGATCAGGCCGATATAGGTAAAGTCCTTGACCGGATTGAAATTGACCGAGTGCTGGATCAGCGGCGTCATGGTCATGGTCGGGCTGGCGACGAAATACAGCGTGTAGCCGTCCGGCGCCGCCTTGGCGGTCATGTCCGCGGCAATCGCGCCGCTGGCGCCCGCGCGGTTGTCCACCACCACCGGCTGCTTGAGCACGCGCCCGAGCTGCTCGGCATAGATGCGCGCGGCGGTGTCGACCGGGCCGCCCGGCGCGTAGCCCACCAGCAGCTTGACCGGCCGCGACGGGTAGGCGTCGGCGGCCCACGCCGCGCCCTGCAGCAGCAGCGTGGCGGTCAGGGCTGCCAGTGTCGTCCATGTCTTCATTATTGTCTCCTCCAGATATGGCTGATATTGCCCGGGGCCGGCAGGCCCGTCGGGCGCTTAATCGAGCATGGCGCGCAGCGGCTGCTTGAGCAGCTTGCCGCTCGCCGTGGTCGGAATCACGTCGACGGTGCGGACCTCGGCCGGCCGCTTGTACGGGGCCAGGCTCTCGCGCAGGTAGGTGTCCAGCGCCTTGCGGTCAAGCTCGGCGCCGTCCTGCATTTCAATGAAGGCCACCACTTCCTCGTTGCCGTCGCCGGTGGTGCGTCCGACCACGGCCGACTGGCGCACGCCGGGGAAGGCATTGATCACCGACTCGACCTCGATCGGGTAGACGTTGAAGCCGGAGCGGATGATCAGGTCCTTGGAGCGGCCGGAGATAAACAGCGCGCCGTCGGCATCCAGGTAGCCCAGGTCGCCGGTATTGAGCCAGCCGCCGGGCAGCAGCGCCTCGGCGGTCTGCTCGGGGTTGCGGTAGTAGCCCAGCATCACGCCCGGGCCGCGCACGCGGATCTGGCCGCGCTCGCCGGCGGGAAGCCGCTTGCCTTCGGCATCGGTGATCTCGATCTCAACGCCTTCGACGATATAGCCGGCCGAGCAGTCGGCGCGCGGGGCTTCCATGCGCGTGATGAAGAGCGAGCCGGCGTATTCGGTGATGCCGTAGCCATGGTGCAGCGCCTGGCCGAACAGGGTTTCGACCTCGCGCTTGAGCGTGGGGTCCAGCGGCGCGCCGCCGGTATAGAGGTAGCGCAGGCGCGGATAGGCGCCGGGCTTCGCGCCGACGGTGGGCGCCACCGCCATGATGCGCGTGAACATGGTCGGCACGCCCTGCAGGATGGTGACGCCGGGCGATGCCAGCGACTCGAACACTTCACTGGCGTCGAAGCGCGGGCGCAGGAACAGGCTGGCGCCGGCATACAGCGTGGCCATCAGCACCGTGGCAATGCCGAAGATATGCGACATCGGCAACGCGCCATAGGCCACGTCAGCCGGGCCCATGTCGCGCGAGGTGGCGGAGATGCGCGCAAACTGCGTCAGGCCCTGATGCGGCACCATCACGCCCTTGGGCGCGCCGGTGGTGCCTGAGGTATAGATCAGCGTGGCGACGCTGCGGGCCAGCCCGGCCGGCTCGCGCTGCGGCGGGGTGGCCGCACGCACCACCCGCATGCCGGCGTCGAACACCGGGCAGCCGGTGGCCTGTGCGCCCAGCCGCTCGCCGTGCGCCGCGGCCACGTCGGAGACATGGCCGGTGAACAGCACCAGCGCCGGCTGCGCATGATCGCGGATATTGTCGATCTCGCGCGCGGACAGGCGCGCATTGACCTGGATCGGCCATGCGTGCAGCAGGCTGCTGGCGAACAGCGTGACCACCATCTCGTTGCAGTTCTCGCCGACCACCATCACGCGGTCGCCCTCGCCCACGCCCTGCGCCGCCAGCCAGTCGCGGGCGGCCTCGATGCGCCGCCACAGCTCGCCGTAGCTGATGACGGCGCCGTTCTCGTGCAGGCACGGCGCGTCAGGCGTCTGCGCGGCCCAGTAGCGGGGGATGTCGTGGATATATTCGGGGCGGAAGGAAGACATGGTGCTGGTGGGTCTCTCGATGCAGGCTGACTTGGATATGCGGCGGAATGCACCCGGCCACATGAAACTGGCTGCATCAGTTTGCGGCAAGCCCCGTGCCGGAGCCATTTGGAATTCACTAAGGCCGTGTTCGTCAACGCCACTGGCCAGCCGCCGTTCGCCCCGCCACCACCCGGCGCAGGTGGTTCCGCCTCCGCGAAGGACGGCTTTATGATTGATGAAGCAAAGAATCGCGCCCGGCCCCTACAATCGGCCGGCACAGTGAGGGCCGCCGCTTTGACGCACTGCACAACCAGGCTGGGCAAGAAGCGCCGCGCGGCCCGCGTACCACAGGGGACATTCAGATGGATTTGCGTTTCACCGCCGAGGAACAGGCCTTCCGCGAGGAGGTCCGTGCATTCGCGCAGGCCAGCCTGCCGGAAGACATCCGCAACAAGGTTCTCAACCACCAGCGCGTGGAAAAGGACGACTACATCCGCTGGCACCGCATCCTGCAGGCCCGCGGCTGGGGTGCGCCGACCTGGCCCAGGCAATGGGGCGGCACCGGCTGGACCGCGCTGCAGCGCCTGATCTTCGAGATCGAGACCTTCCGCGCCGGCGCGCCGCGCCTGCTGCCGTTCGGCCTGACCATGATCGGTCCGGTGCTGATGAAGTACGCCAGCCCCGAGATGCAGCAGCGCTTCCTGCCGCGCATCCCCAATATCGACGACTTCTGGTGCCAGGGCTACTCCGAGCCGGGCTCGGGTTCCGACCTGGCCTCGCTGAAGACGCGCGCGGTGCGCAAGGGCGACAAATACATCGTCAACGGCCAGAAGACCTGGACCACCATGGCCCACTTCGCCGACTGGATCTTCTGCCTGGTGCGCACCGACCCCGAGGCCAAGGCCCAGGAAGGCATCTCGATGCTGCTGATCGACATGAAGTCGCCCGGCGTGACGGTGCGTCCGATCAAGACGCTCGACGGCGGCCACGACGTCAACGAGACCTGGTTCGAAGACGTGGAAGTGCCGGTCGGGAACCTGGTCGGCGAAGAGAACCGCGCCTGGACCTATGCCAAGTACCTGCTCGGCCATGAACGCACCGGCATTGCCGGCATCGGCCACTGCCACCGCGAGCTGCGCCTGCTCAAGCACTACGCCAGCCAGGCCACCGACGGCGCCGGCCGCCCGCTGATCGAAGACGTGCGCATGCGCGACAAGATCGCCCGCGTCGAGATGGACATCATGGCGCTGGAAATGCTGCTGCTGCGCGTCGCCACGCAGGCCGCCGGCACCCCCGGGCCCGAGGCCTCGATCGTCAAGATCCGCGGCTCCGAGGTGCAGCAGGACCTGGGCATGCTGATGATGGAAGTGGCCGGCCCCAACGCCTGGCCGTATTCGCCGGACTGGCTTGAACCGGGCGCGGCGCAGCCGGTGGCGGGCCCTGACTGGGCCGCCCCTGCCGCCTCCACCTACTACGACATGCGCAAGACCTCGATCTACGGCGGCGCGACCGAAGTGCAGAAGAACATCATCTCCAAGATGATCCTGGGTTTCTGAAGGGATAGCTGACATGGACTTCACCTACAGCGAAGAGCAACAGATGCTGGCGGACAGCCTGCGTCGCTTCATCGATACCGAATACACCTTCGAGGCCCGCCGCAAGAGCGCGCGCGCAGGCGAGAGCCTGGATCGCGGCGTGTGGAACAAGCTGGCTGAAATGGGCGTGCTGGGCCTGACCGTGCCGGCCGACTTCGGCGGCTTCGGCGAAGGCCCCGCCAGCCAGCTGGTGGTGCAGCGCGAACTGGGCCGCGGCCTGGTGCTGGAGCCGGTCACGCCCAGCGGCGTGATGGCCGCGGCCATCCTGGCCGCCCACGGCAGCGCCGCGCAGAAGCAAGAATGGCTGCCCGCGATCGCCTCGGGCGAGCGCATCGTGACGCTGGCCTACCTGGAGCCGACCACCCGCTACCGCCCGGAATCGGCGCGCGCCAGCGCCGAGCGCAGCGGCGACGGCTACGTGCTCAACGGCATCAAGAGCGTGGTCTGGCACGGCGCCGCCGCCGACGCCTACCTGCTGACCGCGCGCGTGGCCGGCAGCAATGAGATTGCGTTGTTCCTGGTGCCGCGCGACAGCAAGGGCCTGGGCGTCACCGCCTACCCGACCATCGACGGCCTGCGCGCCGCCGACCTGTCGCTGCAGAACGTCACCGTGCCGGCCAGCGCGCTGGTGGGCCAGCCCGCCGACGGCCTGGCCGCGCTGGGCGTGGGCCTTGAGCACGGTGTTGCCGCGCTGTGCGCCGAGGGCGCCGGCGCCATGGAAAAGCTGATCGAGATCACCGCCGAGTACCTGGGCACGCGCCAGCAGTTCGGCAAGCCGCTGGCCAGCTTCCAGGCACTGCAGCACCGCATGGCCGACATGCTGGTGCAGAAGGAGCTGGCACTGTCGATGGCCTACGTCGCAGTCCAGGCGCTGGACGAGGCCGATCCCGCCGCGCGCCGCCGCATGCTGTCCGCGGCCAAGGTGACGCTGGCCCGCGCCGGGCGCTTCGTCGGCCAGCAGGCCGTGCAGCTGCATGGCGGCATGGGCATGACCGATGAGCTGTCCGTGGGCGACTACTTCAAGCGCCTGACCATGCTGGACCAGTTGCTGGGCGACAGCGACTACCACCTGCAGCGCTTCGGCGAAGTGATGGAAGCCTGACCCTGGCTGCGGCCGCTGGCCGCACGCTGGCGCGAGGCCGGGCACTTGCCCGGCCTCGCGCCGTTTAAGTCCCCTACCCCCGCCTCCCCCCTTCCCGTACCGCCCCGGTACGCTCCCGCACTCCTCGCGGGATGCTGGCACGCCACCCGGATTGTCCCCGCCCCCTCCGCCACGCCGGACGCTAGGGAAATCCACTAGTCCGTTCCAACGATTCCCCGCCGCCGCGCCATCACTACGCTGTCACCACAGGCACAGGCACAGCCGGCGCCGGCAATTCCTCTTTACAAGGAGCGAGACTTCAATGAAATCCAGCACAAGACAACTGATACGCGGTGGCCTGCTGCTCACCAGCATGGCCCTGGCGGCGGCATCGTGGGCGAAGGCCACCCCGGAGGAACTCAAGCAACTGGATGGCCCCCTCACGCCGATGGGCGCCGAGCGTGCCGCCAGCAAGGACGGCGAGGTCCCGGCATGGTCCGGCAAGTGGCTGGGCACGCCGGCGCATGTCAAATACCAGCGCGGCGAACGCTACCCGGACCCGTATGCCGATGAGAAGCCGCTGTTCGTCATCACCGCGCAGAACATGGCGCAGTATGCCGAGCGGCTCAGCGACGGGCAGAAGGCGCTGTTCAAGAAGTATCCCGATACCTTCAAGATGCCGGTGTACCCAAGCCATCGCGATTTCCGCTACGAGGACGCGGTCTACAAGGACATCCGCACCTACGCCACCACCGTCAGCATGACGAGTGATGCCAACGGCCTGAAGGAAGCGGGTCCGCAGGTTCCCTACCCGATTCCGAAAACCGCGATGGAGCTGTTGTGGAACCAGCGTTTCTCGTCGGCCATCGGCACCGAGAAGGCTCAGTTCGACCAGGCCGTGGTGTATCCGAACGGCTCGATCGCGTGGGGGCGCGTCTCGTACAGCATCCTGTCGCCGCGCAACAATGGCAAGTTTGACCCGCGCAGCGCCCTCAACGAGCGCTCCTTCTTCCGCACCTCCACGGATCTGCCGTTGCGCGACCGCGGCCAGGTGATCGTGGGCTATGCGGTCTGGGACCAGGAGGGTTCTGACTCCAACCGCACGTGGATCTACAACCCGGGCACGCGGCGGGTGCGCCAGGCGCCGGAATTCGGCTTTGACCAGCCCCAGGGCCCCGGCGGCTTCCGCACCGTGGACGACGACCGGCTCTTCAACGGCTCGGGCGAGCGCTACAACTGGAAGATCGTCGGCAAGAAGGAGATCTTCGTCCCGTACCACAACTACAAGCTGCTGAGCACTTCCGTCAAGTACAAGGAACTGCTCACGAATGGCCATGCCAATCCGGACGTGATGCGCTATGAACCGCATCGGGTGTGGGTACTGGAAGCAACGCTCAAGTCCGGCTTCCGGCACCAGTATGCGAAGCGCGTGCTGTATCTCGACGAAGACAGCTGGCTGGCCCTGGCGGCCGACAACTACGATGGCCGCGGCCAGTTGTGGCGCACCAATCTCCAGGCCTCGGTATACGCCTATGATGCGCGCCGCTACTATCCGACCACGGTGTTCTACCATGACCTGATTTCGGGTGCCTACATGGCCGACCGCCTGACCAACGAAGGCCCGATGGCAACGCTGAACAACAGCCCGGAATTCAACGAGGTGTTCTTCTCACCGGACGCCGCGCGCGGGTCGGGTACCTGATCCCATCGTGATACCCGGCCGGGCGCAGCCTTTGGCGCCCGGCCGGGCCCCCCTCCCCGCCCATGCCGCAAGGCAACGACTCCCCTCCCGCTGTTCCCCAACGCCACTGCCCGCTTGCCTCGGTGTGGCGGCTGGCGCCGGCGTGGCAATGTGCCATGCATCCCATCCCTTCCTGTACGCTAGTACCCGAGTCATTTCATGAAATCCCCCTATAAAATCAGATTTATTTAATTCTGATTTCGATCAAAACGAATAATTTCTAGAATTCGTCCAATTTATCGCTGAACGCCGCCCCGAACAACATTTGAGGCGAATTGATGCGCCTCAAGTGCGCGTGCCGCGTGTACTGACGGAAACCTTCACCTATAACGGCAACGGGCGCCTGATCCTGGCCGAAAACGCCGACAGCCGCCTGCAATGGTTCCACGACGCAGCGGGCAATGTGGTGCGCGAACACCAGCACTACCGCTGCCTGAAGGTGCCGCTGGTGGCCGTGTGGCGGCACGAATACGACGCGCTGAATCAGCGCATCGCCACCGTTCGCCCGGACGGGCACCGCGTGGGCGTGCTTACCTACGGCTCTGGCCATGTGCACGGCGTGATGCTGGACGACCGGGAGTTGGTGCAGTTCGAGCGCGACAACCTGCACCGGGAGATTGCCCGCACGCAGGGCAACCGGCTGGCGCAGTCGCAGGTGTACGACCCCGCGGGACGTTTGCTGGAACAGACGCTTTCACACGTCGAGGGCGCCCATGCGGGCCAGCGCATGCTGCGCCGCGAGTACCAATACGACGCGGCGGGGCAACTGTCCAGCATCCGCGACATGCGGCGCGGCACGCTGCAATACCGCTACGATCCGGTGGGGCGCCTGCTGGAGGCCAACAGCGCGCTCGGGGTGGAAACCTTTGACTTCGACCCGGCGGGCAACCTGCTGCACGACCCCGACACGCGCGTATTCAAAGCCGACCCGGCCCGTGGCCGGCCCGAGTTCCACAGCCGCCTGCAAGGCCGCCCGAAGCTGGTGGACAACCTGCTTAAGCAGTACGCCGGTACCCACTACGAGTGGGACGAGCGCGGCAACCTGAGTTTGCGCGTGGTCAACGGTGTCCATGAGCGCTTCGCCTGGGATGCCTTCAACCGGCTGGTGGGCTGGCACAGCCCGAAGGTCGAGGTGAAGTACCGCTATGACGCGCTGGGGCGGCGCCTGTCCAAGTCGTCGTCGGCCAACTACTTCGAGAACCAGAATGACGGCGAAATCTACCGGCGCAACGAGCGGGCACGGCTGAACCAGGAATACGGCTGCGCCTTCACGCTGTATGGCTGGGACGGTGACCAACTTGCGTGGGAGAGCCGCCAGGAACCCGAGGCCGGTGTCGGCGACCACTTCCGGATAATACCGGGTGCGGAGCGCACCACGCACTACCTGTACGAGCCGGGCAGTTTCGTGCCGCTGGCGCAGGCGGTGCGGCGCGAGGCCATCGACCTGCTGCCTGAACCCGCCTGGGAGGGAGACTATGACCTGAACGACGATCCGCTGTGGACCCAGCAGGCCGCGCCGCAGCCGTTCGAGGCGCTCGCCTGGTATCAATGCGACCACCTGGGCACGCCGCAGGAACTGACCGACGAGGCGGGCGAACTGGCGTGGAGCGCGCAGTACAAGGCGTGGGGCGCGGCGCAGGAGGCAATCTCGAACGCCGCGAGGAAGGCCGGCATCCAGAATCCGCTGCGCTTCCAGGGGCAGTATTACGATCACGAGAACGGGCTGCACTACAACCGGCACCGGTATTATGATCCGGTGGCGGGGCGGTTTGTTAGCAAGGACCCCATCGGGCTCGCGGGCGGCATCAACGTCTACCAGTACGCACCCAATCCGGTGAGGTGGGTTGATCCGCTCGGGTTGGCTCGCGTTTATAAGGATGCTCCCTATCATGGAGCCACGGACAATGCGGTGAAAAGCAGAGCTCCGACTAACGGACAAGCTGCACTCGATAACTCAGTCCAAGTTAAAGACACATCGCCAAGGCGTGTTGGAGTCGATGTTGACAATGATGAGCTTGTCGTGATGGACAAAACCAGAAGTCATCCAAACGGTGATGAGGAATTTCATGGTCACGTTCGCTGCTGGTGTGACTTGCACAACGATCAGCAATCTGCCCTTAAAAAAGGGGGAATAGTCACCAGCAAGGGAAGGATAAAAAGGTGAGCTATATGAGTGCCCAGTACAGTAAAGAAGAAATCGAAGTTCTATTGAAATCTGCTGAAAGCAATGTGGTTATAGATGCGCTCATGTATTTGTGCTTCAACATCGATGACACAGACTGGATTCAGGATAGGTGCGTCGACGCGATTGAGAACGGGATGAACGAGGATATCAGGGGCTTAGGTATTACATGCATTGGTCACGTAGCTAGAATGTATGCCATGGTTGATAAGAAGAAGGTGATCCCCGTTCTGGAAAGCAAACTCAAAGACGATTCCTTGTCTGGAAGAGCCCAAGACGCTCTCGACGACATTGACACATTTGTCAAATGAGTTGATGGGGTCCGCTACAAGGCGCCAGCAATCACTACCAACCCATCCTTGGCGCGGCGCGCACGACGCACTACCTGTACGAGCCGGGCAGTTTCGTGCCGCTGGCGCAGGCGGTGCGGCGCGAGGCCATCGACCTGCTGCCTGAACCCGCCTGGGAGGGAGACTATGACCTGAACGACGATCCGCTGTGGACCCAGCAGGCCGCGCCGCAGCCGTTCGAGGCGCTCGCCTGGTATCAATGCGACCACCTGGGCACGCCGCAGGAACTGACCGACGAGGCGGGCGAGCTGGCGTGGAGCGTGCAGTACAAGGCGTGGGGCGCGGCGCAGGAGGTTATCTCTAATGCCGCGCGCAGGGCCGGCATCCAGAATCCGCTGCGCTTCCAGGGGAAGTATTACGATCACGAGAACGGGCTGCACTACAACCGGCACCGGTATTACGATCCGAACTCTGGTAGATTCATCAACAAGGACCCCATCGGGCTGACTGGCGGTATCAACGTCTATCAGTACGTGCCTAACCCGGTGCTGTGGGTTGACCCGCTGGGGTTTTCTGCGGCCTCAGATTTACCTCGAGTAAAAGGTAAAAGCGTGTCTCGCGTCGGTTCAATCTTGGACGGCGCAGGCTTCTCAAAGACAAAGGACAATGGCGTAATCCAAACGTGGAAGCATTCGGATGGTTCAGAGGTTAGAGTTCATAAGTACGGGAATAAGTGCCCTTGCACATTCAAATCCGGTAACAATGCACACGTTCACAAAGAAGATCCTGCCGGCAATCAGCTCAATGATCGTGGGACAGTATCGCTCGATCTGAACCAAACACACATTGGCATCAGGAATCCCGCCGATTTACCCACTGTTCGAGGGAGGGCACACGGATCATGAGCTACGAGTACAAGCTAATCTTTGATGACGCGTCTGCGGCGCAAGAGGTCATTGCTACGCTGCAGGCGAGCAAGGCTTGCGTCGCGACGCAGGGAAGGCATGTCGACCTGAAAGACCACGCCTTGAATAGTCAGGCGGACTATGATGTGCGCCTGACAGCGGAGGACGAAGGGTCAATTTGGCTCGCGGTTAACTTCAAATCTCTCAATCTGTACCGTTTAGTTCGGGAGGCGCTGAGCGGTAGAGGCTTCAGATGTTTCGAAGACGGGGATCCAGATGACGAAGTCGAGCTTAAAGAGGTCTTTCGTATCAAAGGGGATTCGTGACGAGACCTTCAGGGGCAATACTTCGACCACGAGAACGGCCTGCACTACAAACGGCACCGGCAATATGAGCCGGTGTCGGGGCGCTTCGTCAGCAAGGACCCGATTGGGTTATTGGGCGGCTGGAATGCCCATCAGTACGCGCCTAACATTGACCCGCCAGGCTTGACAAACTGCCACCTCTATCGCGGTGTGAGCGCAAAGGATTCCGCGATTGAAGCGGCCAAGAAAGGGATCGTTGGATCGTGAAGCCTGCGAATCCAAACGCGAAGCTATCACCCGAAGCACATGCGGAAGGTGGGCTGACTGGGGAAAGCCAGTATGTTTCGTGGACTCCCAACAAGGATCTCGCACTGAGTCACGCGAATAAAGACGGCCCGGCGGGGCTCTGAGTGTTCCAACAGGTGCGCCAGCCAAAGGGGATTCCTGGGCATGGGGATGGGGATGGCGATAGGCACACATTAACGATTGGGGGGAGACTGAGATGACCTGAACCGCCGCGTCCCGCGGCGAGCGCGCGGCTCAGAACATCAGCGGCCGCTGCGCTGCATCCAGCCCACCGTCGATGAACACCACATTGCCGTGCATGTAGGCCGCCTGCGGCCCGCACAGGAAGGCGATCAGCGCGGCCACTTCCTCAGGCTGGGCGCGCCTCCCCAACGGCGGCAGGAAATCGCGGATGGCGTCGCCATAGCGCGGATCCTTCAGGCCGGCCTGCAGCAGCGGCGTTTCCACCGCGCCCGGCGCGACCACGTTGAGGCGCACGCCGGCCTGGCCCCACGCGGCGGCACGTTGCCGCGCGGCCGCCGCCACCGCATGCTTGGAACTGGCATAGGCAATATAGCCAGCCTGGTCCCGGGTGGCTTGCGCCGCCGCGGCGGCTGCCACCATCGCGCGCACGCCGGGCTCGTCGCCGGAAAGGTAGGCATCACGCAGCGGGCTGCCCTCCCAGGACTGGAGCGTGGCCGAATTGGACGATACCACTACGGCGCACGGATCCGAGCCCTGGCGCAGCGCCTCGAACAGGCCATCCAGCAGCGCCACCACGCCGAAGTAGTTGACCGATGCCACCAGCGTGGCGGGTTCGACATGCGGGCCCAGGCCGGCGCAGCAGACCAGCTGGTCGATGCGGCCGCCCGACCGCGACAGTACGGCGTCGATCGCGGCAGCGCGGCCCTGCTGGCTGGACAGGTCGGCAACGATGTCGGCATCGCGCAGGTCGATGCCGATGACCCGGCAGCCGTCGGCGAGCATGCGCTGGCGCACGGCCGCGCCCATGCCGGACGCGGCTCCGGTAATGACGACGGTTTTCATGGTGCGAGGTTCCGTGGAGGTTGCCATCAGGCCTCGAACACATGCCGCAGCGCCGGCGGCTCGATATTGCCCGGGTTCAGCTCAAAGATGCGCCGTGCCACGCTCGACGGCCGCACCTGCTCCACGTCGGTGTAGAACTGCTGGTACCAGTCACGCATCTGGTAGATGGGCCCGTCGCCTTCGCACAGCAGCGGGTTGTCGATGCGGATCTTGCTGTCCCAGATCGCCACGTCCTCGTAGAAGGCCTGTTTGGCCTGCTCCACATAGGCTTGCGCCATGGCACGGTTCTGCTCCTCGGACAGCCCCGGGATCTTCTTCACCAGCACGCCGTAGCGCAGCGCAAAGCTGTTGAGGTCGATCGGCACATGGCAGTTGAGCAGGATCGAGTGGATCTGCTGGTCGCCCATCTGTCCGATCATCTCGGTGATGTGGTACGCGGGCCCGAAGTACGTGGACAGCGCCGTCAGCTGTGCATCGCCCGAGAGCCGGGCACTGCGCCCGATCATCAGCTGCGTGGCCTTGTGGTCTTCGAACAGGTTGGCAAAGTAGTCCACCGGCGCGCCATGGACCGTGCCGAAATGCGCCATGTCGGAGATGTTGTCGACCAGCTCGCGGCAGTTGGTCTGGATCACCATCTCGTCGATGGCCCAGTCCGACCACTCCGGCGAGAAGCAGGCCTCGATGCGCGGAATCGCCACCTCGGGGGGTGCCGGGCGGCCTTCGGGATCGTGCCAGATGAAGAGCAAGCGGTTCTGCTCGCAGGTCTCCCAGGCGCCGACACGGGCCTTGGGCGGCACCCGCTTGCAGTAGGGAATGGACTTGCAGCCACCGTCGCCGCCCCACTGCCAGCCGTGGAACGGGCAGACCAGGTTGTCGCCCTGCACGGTGCCGGTGCTCAGGTCTGCGCCCATGTGCGGACAGTAGCCGTCAATCACGCGAATCGCGCCGGTCGAGTCGGCAAACGCGGCCAGGCGCCGGCCGAAGATATTCAGCGTGTGCGGCACGCCGTCGCGGTAGCCATCGGCAGGGCCGAGGCAATGCCAGCCGCGCGCGTAGCGGGCCTCGAGCGGGCGTGATTCGATCTTGTAGCCGGCCTTGTAGCCAGTCTGGTTGCCGTCAGCGGTCATGGCGTCTGTCTCCTTGAATTCCCGTGGGACCTTCAAGATAAGAGCGTCTGGCCGGCGGCTCATCGTCTCATCGGACTACTGCAGCGCGGCGGCAATCCTGGTCAGCGCCGGATCATTGCCCGGGCCATGCACGCAACTGACGCCCGCCGGATCGTAGATCCGGGCCACGCAGCCATTGCAGCTGTCACAGGCCGAATGCGCCACCGCGCCGCTGCGCCAGTTGGCGACCAGCGCGGGATCATGGATCAGCGCGCGCGCCAGCGCGACACAGTCGAAGCCCTCTTCCATCAGCTGCGCGACATTGCCGATCGACTTGACGCCGCCGATATAGGCCAGCGGCATGCGCACCGCCCGCCGCACCACGCGCGACGCCTCCAGGAAGTACAGCTCGCGAAAGGCCAGCGCGCGCGGCGTGCGCTTTTCCAGCATGGTGATGCCGAAGCGCGCCACCGCGGTCGGCGCGGCGGCCTTCATCTGCGCCGTGGGCATGGGGCTGCCGAACAGCGCCCACGGGCTCTCGACGTTGCGCCCGCCGCTGAGGGTCAGCAGGTCGGCGCCTTCCGCCTCCAGCAGACGCGCGCTCACGGCGGAATCCGCGGGCTCGTTGCCGCCCGGCACGCCGTCGCTGACGCTCAGCTTGCAGCAGACCGCCAGCTCGGCGCCGACCGCGTCCTTCACCTGGCGCAGTACCGCGGCCGGAAAGCGGGTGCGGTTCTCCACGCTGCCGCCGAACGCATCGCGCCGCCGGTTGCTCAGCGGCGACAGGAACTGGTTGAGCAGGTAGCCGTGGCCCATGTGGATTTCCACCGCGTCGAAGCCGGCTTCGCGCGCCAGCCGCGCCGCCGCGGCAAACTGGCCGGCAACGCGCGCCATGTCCGCCTCGCGCATGGCACGCTGGAAATACACGCCGTGCAGCATGCCAAAGGCATTGAGTCCGGATGAAGCGCTGCCTGGCGCACGGCTGCCGCCGTGGCGCATGGTGGTGAACGAGCCCGCATGGGTGATCTGCAGGCAGGCCGCCGCGCCTTCGCGATGCACGGCATCGGTCAGCACGCGCAGGTGCGCAACCTGCTCCGGGCGCATGCTGAGCTGGTGCGAAAAAGTCAGGCCGTCGTCGGCCACCGCCGCATACGCGACCGTGGTCATGCCCACGCCGCCCGCGGCAAGCTCGCGGTGGTGCCTGACCAGCGCCTCGGTCGGCAGGCCCTGCGGCGTCATGCCCTCGTTGGCGCCGGCCTTGATAATGCGATTGCGCAGCGTGAGCGGGCCGATGCGGACCGGCGTGAATGCCGCCGCCGCGTAAGCCTGGTGATCGTGCATGCTGTCTCTCCGGGCCATCGGCCTTACACCGCGTCGGATTTCAGGGCGTGCGCCGGCGGCACCGTCTCGCCGCGCGCGGCGCCACCGGCACCACCGGCGGCCACGCGCGCACGCTCCTCTTCCTCCACGCCCAGCCACGCAGCCAGCGCCGGCAGCAGCGACACCGCGCCGAACAGGTTCACCAGGAACATGAAGGCCAGCAGGATCCCCATGTCGGCCTGGAACTTGAGCGCGGCAAAGGCCCAGGTGCCCACCCCGATGCACATCGTCAGCGCCGTGAACAGCGCCGCCGAACCGCGCTGGCGCATGGCCTCGGCAAAGGCCTGCGGCAGGGCCTGCCCTTCCTCGCGGATCTGGTGCTGGATGCGCTCATACAGGTAGATGCCGTAGTCCACGCCGACGCCCACGCCCAGCGTGATGACCGGCAGCGTCGACACCTTCAGCCCGATGCCAAGCCGCGCCATCAACGCATTGCACAGCACCGACACCAGCGTCAGCGGCACGATGATGCACAGCACCGCGCGCCACGAGCGGAACGTCAGCAGGCACAGCAGCGTGATCGCACCGAAGATCGACAGCAGCATGGTCACTTCGGCTTCCTCCACGGCCTCATTGGTGGCCGCCATCACGCCGATATTGCCCCCGCCCAGGCGGAACGCCACGTTGGGGGTCTTGTCGGCGGCGGTGAAGCGGCGGATCTCGCGGATGATGTGGGCGATGGTGGCGCCCTCATGGTTGGCGGTGTAGATCAGCACCTGGATGGCCTGGCAGTTCGAGGTATTCATGCCGTTGTCCGGGTCAAAGGCCTTGGCGCCCTGGCTCAGGCCCTCGCTGCTGCGCGGCAGCGCCTCCCAGCGCGGGTTGCCCTCGTTGTAGGCGCCGATCACCACCTTGGCCAGCGACGACACGCTCACCACCGACTGCACGCCGGACACGCCGCGCATATGCATCTCGAAGCGTTCCACCGCACTCATCACCGGGTAGTGCAGGCAGCCGTCGTCGAAGCCGGTGGGCTCCACCACCACGGTCAGCGCATCCGAGCCGATGTTGTACTGGCTCACGATGCTGGCGCTGTCGCGGTTGTAGCGCGAATCCGCGCGCAGTTCCGGAGCGCCGCTGCCGACATCGCCAATCTTGAGGCCGCGCGAATCGATGGCACCGGCCGCAAGCAACGCCAGCGCGGCAACGAACACGCCCAGCGCCGGGCCCGGGCGCGCCAGCGCGCCGAACTTCTGCCACAGCCCGCCGGTTCCGTGCGCGCGCCGGGCCTGCGCCGATGCCAGCGCCGACGGCTCCAGCCGCGTGTACGACAGCAGGATCGGCAGGAACACCTTGTTGGTCACGATCATCAGCAGCACGCCCAGGCAGGCGGTGATGCCAAGCTCGCGCACGATGTCGATCTCGATGCGCATGATGACCATGAACCCGAGCGCGTTGGTCAGCAGCGCGACCGTGCCGGGGATGAACAGCTTGCGGAAGGCCGCGCTGGCGCTGTCGAGCGCACCATGTCCCTGCACCACCTCTTGCTTCCAGGCATTGGTCATCTGCACCGCGTGCGAGACCCCGATCGAAAAGATCAGGAACGGCACCAGGATCGACATCGGATCGATGCCGTAGCCCAGCAGCGGCAGCAAGCCCAGCAGCCAGGCCACGGGCAGCAGCGCCACCACCAGCGACAACAGCGTGATGCGCAGCGAGCGCGTGTACAGCCACAGCAGCAGCGCGGTCACGGCGAAGGCCAGCGCGAAGAAGCCCATCACGCCGGCGATGCCCTCTTCCACATCGCCCACCAGCTTGGCGAAGCCGACGATATTGACCTCGACGTCGGTGCCGCTGAATTCCCCGCGGATCTTCTCCAGCTGGCGTGCGACCGAGCCGTAGTCGATGGTCTTGCCGGTGGCCGGATCGGTCTCGCGCAATTCCGCGCGGATCAGCGCGGACTTCAGGTCGTTGCTGACCAGGCGGCCGATCTGGCCAGAGCGCGCCACGTTGCGGCGCACCTTGTCGAGCTCGGCCGGCGCGCCGGAGAAGCGTCCCGGCACCACCACGTCGCCGCGGAAGCCCGCCTCCGTCACCTCGGTGTAGCGCACATTGGGCGTGAACAGCGAGAACACGCGCGAACGGTCCACGCCGGGGATGAAGAAGACGTCATCGGTGGCGCGGCGCAGCTTGTCCATGAAGGCCGCGTTGTAGATGTCGCCGTCGCCCTTCCAGCGCAGGCTCAGCAGCACCGTGTTGGCACCGGAGAAGGTGCTCGCGTACTTGGTGAACACCTGCATGTACGGGTGCTGCAGCGGGATCATCTTGTTGAAGCCGGGATCGAGCCGCAGCCGCGTGGCCGAGACGCCCAGCGCCACGGTCACGGCCAGGCACAGCACCAGCAGCAGGCGGCGCCGCTGCATCAGCAGGCTGGCGCAGGCATCGACAAAGCGGCCCAGGCGGCCGGAAGAATGGGGGCGGTTCATGATCGTTCTCGCATTCGGTAAGCCAGGGTCAGGCAGGGTCAGCGGGGATTGGCGGCGAGCGTGACGCCGGCAAGGCCGCCATTGCCGCCCAGCGCCAGCGTGTCCTTGCCGGCAGGGACCAGCGCGGCCAGGGTCTGCGGGCTGCCGGCGGGCAAGGCGGTGAAGTGGCGCCCGCCATCGGCGGAGATCACCAGCGTGCCGCCCTGCCCGGCCAGCACGATGCGGCCATCGGGCAGTTCGACGCCGCCGAAGAACGAGGTCTTGAGGCCAGTGTCCGCGGCCTGCCAGGTGGCGCCGAAGTCATCGCTGCGCAAGGCGTTGCCGCGCATGCCGAAGGCCAGCCAGGCGCCGTCGCGCAGCGGCTGCACGCCGTACAGCGAACCCTCGTAGGGGGACTTCACCACCTCCCAGCGGCCGCCGCCGTCGGGCGAGCGCAGCACCAGGCCGGCTTCGCCGACCAGCATCAGGCGTCCCTGCCCGTCGCCGGCAATGCCGTTGAGGTGGCGGTCCTGCATGGCCTTGTCGGCGGCCGGCTCCCAGTGCCTGCCCTGGTCGCGCGAGACCAGGAAGCGGCCAAAGCTGCCGACCGCGAACCACGGGCCGCCCGCCTGGGCCCAGGCACCCAGCAGCGGATCGGACGAGCTCGCCTCGAACGCCACCTGCTGCCAGTGGGCACCGCCGTCTTCGGTGCGCAGGATCCAGCCGCTGTGCCCGACCGCCATGCCGTGGCGGCTGTCGGCAAAGGCCACCTGGGTCAGCGCGGCGCCTTGCGGTTGATCCACGGCGGCCGTGCGCCAGTTGCGGCCCTGGTCATCGCTGAACAGGATCTGGCCACGCTCGCCCACTGCCACCAGGCGCTCGCCGGCGCGCGCGATGCCGTTGACCTGCAGGCCGTCCGGGCGCAGCGTCGTGGCCGCGAACGGCGGCAGCGGGCGCGGCGCGAAGGCCCATACCGCGGTGGCGAGCACGGCCAGCGACATGGCGACGCCGATCAGTCGTTTCATGATGTCTCCTCCGGTTGGAGTGATGGCAGGCGGCCTCGTTGCGGGCCGTCCCTGCACGGGCTGCTTGTGATTACAGAACGTCGAACAGCGCGGCGGCGCCCATGCCGCCGCCGATGCACATGGTCACCACCGCCTGCTGCACGCCGCGGCGCCGGCCTTCAATCAATGCATGCGCGGTCATGCGCGCACCCGACATGCCGAACGGATGGCCGATCGAGATCGCGCCGCCGTTGACGTTCAGGCGCGCATCCGGGATGCCCAGCTTCTGCTGGCAGTACAGCACCTGGCAGGCGAAGGCCTCGTTCAGCTCCCACAGGCCCACGTCGGCCGCCGTCATGCCATGGCGCGCGAGCAGCCTGGGCACGGCGAACACCGGGCCGATCCCCATCTCGTCCGGCGCGCAGCCCGCCACCGCCATGCCGCGGTAGCGGCCCAGCGGGCGCAGGCCGCGCCGGCGGGCCTCGTCGGCGCTCATCAGCAGCACCGCGGCGGCGCCGTCCGACAACTGCGAGGCATTGCCGGCAGTGATGTGCTCGCCGGCGGCCACCGCCTGGCCGCCGCTCCAGACCGGCTTCAGCGCCTCCAGGCTGCTGGCCGTGGTATCGGGCCGGTTGCACTCGTCGTGCGCAAGCCGAACGGTCTCGTGGCCGGTCAGCGTGCCGGCCTTGTCGAACAGCGCGCGGCGCGTTTCCAGCGGCACGATCTCGTCATCGAAGGCCCCGCGCCGCTGCGCCTCGGCGGTGCGCTGCTGGCTGCGCCAGGCGTAGGCGTCCTGCTCGGCGCGGCTGATGCCGTAGCGGCGCGCCACCACCTCGGCGGTCTCGATCATTGCCATATAGGCTGCCGGCTGCCGCGCCAGCACCGCTTCGGACTGGGCGCGGTAGCTGTTCTTGTGCTTGGTCTGCGTCAGCGAGATGGATTCCGCGCCGCCGGCGACGATGATGTCGGCCTCGCCGCACTGGATCGCACGGGCGCCCGCCGCGATTGTCATCAGGCCCGAGCCGCACATGCGGTCCATGGTCATGCCGGGCACGCTGTCCGGCAGGCCGGCCGCCACCGCGCACAGGCGGCCCAGGTTGTAGCCCTGGGTGCCCTGCTGCGCGGCCGCGCCGATCAGCACATCTTCCACCTCGGACAGATCCACGCCGGCGCGCTCCACCACCGCGCGCACCACGTGGCCGCCCAGCACCGGGGCCTCGGTGTCGTTGAAGGCACCGCGGAAGGCCTTGCCGATCGGTGTGCGCGCGACGGCGACAATGACTGCTTCTTTCATGCTGGATTCCTGTTCAGAAGTAATAGCGGCTGATGGTCTCGGCCACGCAGGCCGGCTTGTCTCCGCCTTCGATTTCCACGGTCATGCGCACCACCGACTGCACGCCGCCCTGCAAGGTCTCGGCCCGCACCAGTTCCCCCACCCCGCGCACGCGCGCGCCCACGCGCACCGGCGCCGGGAAGCGCACCTTGTCGCAGCCGTAGTTGACGCCCCACTTCATGCCTTCGACCGTTACCAGCTCCGGCAGGAACTGGTTGACCAGCGCCAGCGTCAGGTAGCCGTGCGCGATGCAGGCGCCGTATGGGCCCTGCGCGGCGCGCTGCGGGTCCACGTGCAGCCACTGGTGGTCGCCGGTGGCATTGGCGAACTGGTTGACCTGTTCCTGGGTGATCTGGGTCCAGGCGCTCTCGCCGAGGCGCTGGCCGACGGCGGCGTGGATGTCTTCGGCAGAACGGAAGATTCTTGGCATGTCTGGTTCCTGCGTTGTTCCCGGTCCCAACTGTTTCCCTTCAAGCCCGCTGGCTGCTCACCGGCAGCACCTCGCCCGTCATGTACGAGGCATAGTCGCTGGCCAAAAACACCATCACATTGGCCACCTCCCACACCTCGGCCGCGCGCCCGAACGCTTCGCGCTCGCTGAGCTGGCGCAGCAGGTCGGCCGGCGCCGACTTCTTCAGGAAGTCGTGCAGCGCGATGCTTGGCGCCACCGCATTGATGCGCACGCCAAATTCGGCGGCCTCCATCGCGCTGCAGCGCGTCAGCGCCATCACCCCGGCCTTGGCCGCGGCGTAATGCGACTGTTCCTTCTGCGCACGCCAGCCCAGCACCGAGGCATTGTTGACGATGGCGCCGCGCCGGCGCGCCTGCATGTGCGGCAACATCGCGCGCGTCATGCGGAAGGTGCCGGTGAGGGAAATATCGATCACGCGCGACCACTCGGCATCGTCCATATCAACTAGGCGGCGCGAGCCCCCCAGGCCGGCGTTGTTGATCAGTACGTCGGTGCCGCCCAAGGCTTCTTCGGCGGCGGCCACAAGTGCGCGCACCTGCGCTTCATCCGACACATCGCAAAGCTGGCCATGTATCGCCTGCAAGCCGGTTTCCGCGCGCAGGCGCTCGACCGCGTCTGCCAGCCGCTTCTCATGGACGTCGGAGATCATCAGCGCGCGGCAGCCCTCCTCGGCGCAGCGGCGCGCGGCGGCAAAGCCGATGCCGGCGCCCGCCGCGGCGGTGATGAGCACACTCTTGCCGGCGAGCAACTGATGGCCAGGCACATAGGCCGGGGCGCTGGGGATTTCGGTGTTCAGGGTCATGACTGTCCTCGTGCTTCGCGCGGCATGCCGAGGCCGCGTTCGGCGATGATGTTGAGCTGGATTTCGTTGGTGCCGGCGTAGATGGTGTCGGCGCGCGAAAACAGCGCCATCTGCTGCAGCCGCGTGCGGTGCGTGTCGCCGGCGTCCAGCACATTGGCCAGCGGGCCCAGCACGTCCAGCGCCAGCTGGCCCAGGTCGCGGTGCCAGTTGGACCAGTAGTACTTGTAGATCAGCGCCTCGCGCTGCAGCGCGGTGCCGCCGTCCTGGCCCGCCTGCGCCGCGCCCGCAAGCATGCGCAGCGCATTGGCCCGCATCACGCGCAGGCCGGCCCAGGCGCGCGCGATGCGCTGGCGCACCAGCGCGTCGCGGCTGCTGCCGTTGTCGCGCGCGGCCTGCGCCACCCATTCCAGTTCATGCGTGAACTGCATCTGCTGGCCCAGCGTGGAGATGCCGCGCTCGAAGCCCAGCAGCGCCATGGCGATGCGCCAGCCATCGCCGGGCGCGCCCAGCACATCGGCGGCGGCGGCACGCGCGCCGTCGAAGAACACCTCGTTGAATTCGGCGCCGCCGCCCATCTGGCGGATCGGCCGGATCTCGATGCCGGGCTGGTCCAGCGGCAGCATCAGGAAAACCAGGCCCTTGCTGCCGCGCGAGCCGGGCTCGCAGCGCGCCAGCACGAAGATCCAGTCCGAATCGTGCGCGAGCGAGGTCCACACCTTCTGGCCGCTCACCAGCCAGTCGCCGGTGGCCGCATCGCGCTCCGCCCGCGTGCGTACATTGGCCAGGTCCGAGCCCGCGCCAGGCTCCGAATACCCCTGGCACCAGAACGTGGTGCCGTTCAGGATGCCGGGCAGCAGGCGCGCCTTCTGGTCGTCGGTGCCGAAGGCGACCAGGGTCGGGCCGATCAGCCCCTCGCCGATATGGCCCATGCGGCCCGGTCCCCCTGCCCGCGCGTATTCCTCATGGAAGATCACCTGCTGCATGACCGGCAGCTCGCGCCCGCCATGCGCGCGCGGCCAGCCCAGGCCGGTCCAGCCGCCTTCGGCCAGCCGGCGCTCCCACGCCTTGCGCAGTTCGGGATAGGCCTCTTCGTCGCCGGGGCCGCCGCGGTGCTTCAGGCAGGCGAACTCGCCGGCCAGGTTGGCGGCCATCCATTGCGCGACTTCGGCGCGGAATGCCGCCTCTTGATTCGCTATCATGCTGTCCTCCAGGCGTGCGGGCCATTTGCTGCGAGATACGCCAGCGCCGCGCCGGCACCGCCCAGCCAGTGGCTGGCGGCCTGCGCGCGCTTGAAATAGAGCTGGGGGTCGTATTCCCAGGTGAAGCCGACACCGCCATGCAACTGGATGGCCTCCTGCGCGCAGAAGCGCAGGGCATCGTCGGCGGCCACGGACGCGGCGGCGATGTCGAGGCGGATGCCGGTGCCATCGGCCACCTCGCCCGTTTCCCACGCCTGCGCCGCGCCATACACCGCCGAGCGCGCCGCCTCGACCAGCACCATCATCTGCGCGCAGCGGTGCTTGACCGCCTGGAACGAGGCGATGGCGCGCCCGAACTGGATCCGTTCCGATGCATAGGCCACGGTCAGGTCCAGGCATTGCTGGGCCGCGCCAAGCTGCTCCGCCGCCAGCATCAGCTTGCCGTGCCACCAGGCCTGGGCCAGGCCGAAGGCCGCCGCGTCCGCGCGCGCCAGGCAGGCGCTGGCGGGCACGGGCAGCCCGTCCAGCCGCAGCGCGGCCTGCGGCCGCGTGCGGTCCAGCGTATCGAGCGGCGCCAGCATGCATCGCGCATCCTGTGCCAGTGCTGCCGGTTCCAGCAGGAACAGCGCAGGCACGCCGTCTCCGAGACGGGCCGGCACCAGCAGCCAGTCGGCGCCGGCGGCATCGGCCACCTGGGCGGCGCTGCCACGCAGCACGAAGCCATCCGCGCTTGCCTGCGCGCCAATGGCGACGCCGTCGTACTGCCAGCCGCCATCGTCCGGCAGCACCGCGGCGGCACGCAGCTCGCCACAGGCCAGCCGCTCCAGCCACTGCGCGCTGCCACGCGGACCCAGGCTGGCCTGCAGCCAGGGCGCGGCCACGCACACGGCGGACCAGAACGGCACGCAGGCCAGGCGCTGGCCCAGTTGTTCCTGCAGCAGCACCAGCCCGGGCGCACCCAGGCCGGCGCCGCCCACGGCTTCGGGCAGCGCGATGCCGCACCAGCCGAGTTCGCCCGCGACCGCGTGCCACAGGGCCTCGTCGTGCGCCGGGCCTGCCTCGGTCACGCGCCGCACCGCCGCCGAATCGCTGTACGCGGCGAGGTAGTCGCGCGCGCTGTCGCGGACCATCTGCTGTTCGACGCTAAGGGAGAAGTCCATGGCCGTCGCGCTCAGCTGCCGTAGACCGGCTGGGGCGGCTGCGCCTGCGCCAGCAGTTCCGCCACGGCTGCGCCCAGTTCGGCCGGCTGCCAGCGCGATCCCTTGTCGGTCCTGGGTCCGGTGCGCCAGCCGTCGGCCACCGAGACCATGCCGCCGGCCGCCTCGAACATGCGCCCGTTGACCTGCGCGGACGCGGCGCTGCCCAGCCACACCACCAGCGGCGCGACATTGGCGGGGTCGTAGTAGTCGAAGCCGTCTTCCGGCGCCTGCATCATTTCGGCAAACACCTCCTCGGTCATGCCGGTGCGCGCCGCCGGTGCCAGCGCATTGGCGGTGATGCCATAGCGGCCAAGCTCGGCGGCCTGCACCAGCGTGAGCGCGGCAATGCCGGCCTTGGCGGCGGCGTAGTTGGACTGCCCGACCGAACCCTGCAGGCCCGCGCCGGAGCTGGTGTTGATAATGCGCGCGTCGACGGCGCGGCCGGCCTTGGCGGCATCGCGCCAGCGTTTGGCGAGCAGGTTGGCCAGGCAGAAGTGGCCGCGCAGGTGCACGCGCATGACGTCGTCCCAGTCGGCCTCGGTCAGGCTGACGAACATGCGGTCGCGGCAGATGCCGGCGTTGTTGACCAGCACATGGACCTCGCCGAAGGCCTCGACCGCGGCATCGACGATGCGCTTCGCGGTGGCCAGCTGGGTGATGTCGTCAGCGCTGGCCAGTGCGCTGCCGCCGGCCGCGCGGATCTCCGTGCAGACGGCCTCGGCCGCCTCGCGCCGGATGTCGTTGACGACCACATTGGCGCCCTCGGCGGCGAAGGCCAGCGCATAGGCACGGCCCAGCCCGCCGCCGGCGCCGGTGATGATGACGGTGCGTGCGTCACAGATTCCCATGGCGGTCTCCTTACAAGCGTTCGATGATGGTGACGTTGGCCAGGCCACCGCCTTCGCACATGGTCTGCAGGCCGTAGCGGCCGCCGGTGCGTTCCAGCTCATGCAGCAGCGTGGTCATCAGGCGCGCCCCGGTGGCGCCCAGCGGGTGGCCCAGTGCGATGGCGCCGCCATTGGGGTTGGTGCGCTCGGCCGCGTAGCCGGTCTCGGCCAGCCATGCCATCGCCACCGAGGCGAACGCTTCATTGATCTCGACCACGTCGATATCGGCCAGGCGCAGGCCGCAGCGCTCCAGTGCGCGTTTGGTCGCCGGGATCGGTGCGGTCAGCATCCACAGCGGGTCGTCGCCCAGCACGCTCATATGCGCGATGCGCGCACGCGGCTTGAGCTGGTAGCGCTTGAGCGCGTCTTCCGAGACGATCAGCAGCGCGGCGGCGGCATCCGCGGTCTGGCTGGACACGGCCGCGGTCAGCGAACTGCCGGGCATCAGCGGTTCCAGCGCAGCCATCTTCGCCAGCGTGGTATCGGGGCGCGGGGTCTCGTCATGCTTCACGCCCTCGCACGGCACGATCTCGCGCGCAAAGCGGCCGCCTTCGATGGCCGCGGCGGCGCGCTGGTGGCTTGCCAGCGCGTAGGCTTCCATGGCCTCGCGCGACAGCTTCCAGTGATCGGCAATGCGCTGCGCGGCATGGAACTGCGACACCGGCGCATCGCCAAAGCGCACCTGCCAGCCCTTGCTGCCCGAGAACGGGTCGGCAAAGCCCAGTGCCTGCCCGGCCAGCATGGCCGACGAGATCGGGATCTGGGTCATGGTCTGCACGCCGCCGGCGATCACCACGTCCTGCGTGCCGCTCATCACTGCCTGCGCGGCAAAGTGCACCGCCTGCTGCGACGAGCCGCACTGGCGGTCCACGGTCACGCCCGGCACCGTCAGCGGCAGGCCGGCTGCCAGCCACGCGCTGCGGGCGATATTGCCGGCCAGCGTGCCGATGGTGTCGACGCAGCCGAACACCACGTCGTCATAGTCCTCGGCGGGAATGCCGTTGCGGCGCACCAGCTCGGCCAGCACGAAGCCGCCGAGGTCGGCGCCGTGCATGTGCGACAGTCCGCCCTTGCGGCGCCCGGTGGGCGTGCGCAGGGCATCAACGATATAGGCGTCTTTCATGGTCTTGGTTCTCTTTGGATTCAGGCGAAGGTGGCGCCGGCGCCGATCTCATGCGCGCCGTCAAGGATGTGCGCGCCCATGCGCGCCTTGTGGAAGGCACGGTCGCCCCAGCTTCCCGCCAGGGCCCAGGCCCGCTTGGTGAAGATCTGCAGGTCCAGCTCCCAGGTGTAGCCCATTGCGCCGTGCACCTGGATCGCCTGGCGCGCCGCGCTCCACGCGCAGCGCGCGGCGGCCACGCGGGCGTGCGAGACATGCAGGCCCGCATCGGGCAGGCCGTGCGCCAGCGCGGCGGCGGCGCGCAGCAGCACCGGCCGGGCGAACTCGAGCTGGATCGCCACGTCGGCCAGCAGGTGCTTGACCGCCTGGTAGGCGCCGATGGCCTTGCCGAACTGCTTGCGCTGCGCGCTGTAATCGATCGCCAGGTCCAGCATGCGCTGGGTCAGGCCCAGCTGCTGCGCGGCCACGCCAAGCGCGCCGCGGTTCAGCGCGCTGTTCCACAGGCCGCTGCCGGACGGGATCAGTTCGGACTCCGCGGCCGGCGTCCACGCCAGCTCAAACAAGCGGCGCGAAGGATCGAGCCCGGTGCGCGCCGTCAGCACGGCCTGGTCGGGCCGCAGCAGGTGCACGGCGCCTTCGTGCGCACACAGGATGGCGTCGGCGACATGGGCGTCGGCGACCAGCCGCTCTTGCGGATGCGCCACCGCCACGCGGGCATCGCCGGCGGCGATGCGCTCCAGCAGCGTGGCGCAGCGTTCGTGCGCCGAGGCGTTCGGCGCCGCCGCGAGCGCATCGCGCAGCAGCCCGGCCGCGACCAGCGCAGTGTCCAGCAAAGGCTCGGGCAGCGCAAAGTAGCCGCAGGCCTGCGCCAGCGGCGCCCATTCGACCTCGCCCAGCCCCAGTCCGCCCTGCTCCTGCGGCACCATCACCGCGGTCAGGCCCTGGTTGGCAAGCTGGCGCCACAGCGCGTCGGAGCGGCCGGACTCGGTGGCCCACAGCTCGCGCGTCAGTTCGGGCGTCATCTCGGTCATCAGGAAGCGCCGGATCGCCTCGGCAAACTGCTCCTGCTCTTCGGTCAATGCGAAATCCATGGTGTTTTCCCCGGGTGCCGTCATGCGCGCGGCATGCCGAGCAGGCGCTCGGCGACGATATTGCGCTGGATCTCGTTGGTGCCGGCATAGATCGGCCCGGCCTGCGAGAACAGGAAGCCGTCCAGCCAGTGGCCGAGCGAACCCGGCGGCTGGCCGTCGGGCGCGACCTCTGCCGACTGCCCCAGGATGGCCAGCGCGGTATCGTGCATATGGATGTCCAGCTCGGACCAGAACACCTTGTTCGTGCTCGACTCCGCGCCGATATGGCCGCCGCGCACCAGGCGGCTCGCGGTGGCGTAGGTGGACAGCGTGTAGGCCTCGGCGTCCATCCAGGCGCGCAGCACCGCCTCGCGCAGCGACGGGTCGCGGTCCGCCGCCTCGCGGTTGGCCTGGTACAGCCTGACCAGCGCGCGCGCGGTTTCCTGGAAGCGCGCCGGCGAGCGCAGCATCAGGCCGCGTTCGAAGCCGGCGGTGGCCATGGCCACCTGCCAGCCGGCGCCTTCTGCGGCCAGGCGGTTTTCCACCGGCACGCGCACTTCGTCGAAGAAGATCTCGGCAAAGCCGGTCTGGCCGTTGAGCTGGCGGATCGGGCGCACGGTGATGCCGGGCGTGTCCAGCGGCATCAGGATGAAGGTCAGGCCATGGTGTCGGGTCGAGGCCGGGTCAGTGCGGAACAGGCCGAACAGCCAGTCCGCCCACACCGCCCGCGTCGACCAGATCTTCTGGCCGTTGATCACATAGTCATCGCCCTGCCGGATCGCGCTGCAGCGGATCGCGGCCATGTCCGAGCCTGCGTTCGGCTCGGACCAGCCCTGCGCCCAGACATGCTCGCCCGAGGCCATGCGCGGCAGGAAGCGCGCCTTCTGCGCCTCGGTGCCGAATTCCATCAGCGTGGGCCCGAGCAGGAAGATGCCGTTCTGGTTGACGCGCATCGGCGCGCCGGCACGCCAGTACTCTTCCTCGAAGATCAGCCACTCGATCAGGTCGCAGCCGCGCCCGCCCAGCTCGGCCGGCCACGTGACCATGCTCCAGTGGCCCTGGTTGAGCGTGGCCTCCCACGCGCGGTGCTGGGCGAAGCCCGCTTCGGTATCGAAGCTCGCCAGCGGCGTGCGCGGCACGTGCGCGGCCATCCAGTCGCGCACCTCGGCGCGGAAGGCACGCTGGGCGTCGGTGTATTCAAGCTGCATCGCGCTCTCCCTGCGCAAAGCGGGCTTCGCGGCCTTCGACAAAGGCGGCGCGCGCCTCGCCGGAATCGGCGCTCATGTAGGCCTGCAGCGTGAAGCCCTGTTCCCAGCGGTATTTGTCCTCCAGGTTGCCGTCTTCCACGCCGTTGAGCGCTTCCTTGGCCAGCTGCAGCATGGCCGGGCTCTTGGCGGCGATCTGGCGGGCCAGCGTCATGGCGGCCTCGCGCAACTCTGCGCGCGGCACCACGCGCTCGACCGCGCCCAGCCGGTACGCCTCGGCGGCATCGATCATCTCGCCGGTGAAGTACATCGCCCTGACCTTCTGCACGCCGAACATGCGCTGCAGGTGGGCGCCGCCGCCCATGGCGCCGCGGTCGATCTCCGGCACGCCAAAGCGCGCACAATCTGCGGCCACGATGATGTCGGCCGCGCCGCAGATGCCGATGCCGCCGCCCAGCACGAAGCCGTGCACGGCCACGATGACCGGCTTGGGATTGCGGTGCACGGCGCGGAAGGTGGCGTAGTTGCCGGCGTTGACATCGACGATGCGCTGCGGGTGCGCGGCCAGCTCCTTGATGTCGACGCCGGCGCAGAAGCCGCGGCCTTCGCCGCGCAGCACGATCACGCGCACGGCGGAATCGGTGCCCAGCTGGTCGATCGCGGCGGCCAGCGCATGCCAGCCGGCGCAGTCGAGCGCATTGACTGGCGCATGGTCGATCACCAGTTCGGCGATGCCGTCGGCAGTGTCGATGCGGAACGGCCCGGTCTTTTTGTTCGTTTGCATGGTTTCCTCTGTCTGTGGGTCAGGCCGCTGCAGCCAGTCCGGCGCCAGCCAGCGCCGCAAGGCGCGCCTGTGCCTGCGCGGCCATGCCGGCCACGATCTGCTCGCAGGATTCGATGGCCCGGATCGCCGCTGCCGCCTGGCCGCTGGGCAGCACGCCTTCATCGGGGCATCCCTCCACCATCGCGCGCTGGATCAGCACCGGCGCGTTGGCGGCCATCAGGGTCTGGGCGGCGCTGTAGTCCTGCTCGCGCATCGCGCGCCAGGCGGTGGCCAGCATCTGCGCGCTGCGCATGCCGGTACGTGCCTGCCATTTGCGCGCGGCCGCCAGCGCCAGCCAGGTGCGCCGCAGCGGACCGGCCTTCTCCAGCGCCAGCAGCAGGTCGTTGTCGATCATTCGCTGCGGCAGGCCGTCGATGGCCAGCGATACGCGGATGCTGGCCGGGTCGCGCACCTTGACGTAGCGCTCAAGCGTTGGCGCCGGCACCGGCGATTCGGCCGACATCAGGAAGCGCGTGCCCATGGCCACGCCGGCCGCGCCGTAGGCCAGCGCCGCGGCCAGTCCGCGGCCGTCGAAGAAGCCGCCGGCGGCCACCACCGGCACGCTCACGCTGTCCAGCACCTGCGGCAGCAGCAGCGTGGTCGGTGTGCCGCCGGTATGGCCGCCGCCCTCGCCGCCCTGCACGGTGACCACGTCCGCGCCCAGTTCCACGGCCTTGGCCGCATGCTTGGCCGCGCCCACGGTCGGCATGCAGACCACGCCAGCCGCCTTGAGCTTGCCGATCATCTTCGCGTCCGGGCCGCGCCCGTAGCTGACCGCGCGCAGCCGGTGGCGGATCGCCATCTCGATCACTTCTTCCGCGTTGGGCTGGAACATGTGGAAGTTGATGCCGAAGGGCCGGTCGCTGAGCGCCTTCACGCGCAGGATCTCGCGCTCGACCTCGCCGGGCGCAATGGTGGCGCCGGCCAGGAAGCCGAAGGCCCCGGCATTGCCGCTGGCCGCGACCAGCTTCGCATCCGCCACCCAGCCCATCGCCGTCTGCACGATGGGGTAGCGGCAGCCCAGCAGGTCGCACAGCACGGTGTGCAGGCTCGCGGTGCTCATGCCTTGTCCTCGCCGGTGCGTTGCGAAGCGGCCATGGCGCGCGCGTCATAGCCGCCGAGCTTGTCGCCGCTGACCAGTTCGTTGTGCGCATGGGCGAAGTGGTGCCAGGCAAAGACGGCATCCATCGCGGTGCGCTTGCCCTGCAGGTCTTCCACATGGTTGACCACCTGCTTGGTCAGCGTCAGGCCCAGCCGCGGCATCTGCGCGACCTTGGCGGCCATGCCGTAGGCGGTGTCTTCCAGCGCGTCGCGCGGCACCACGCGGTTGACCATGCCCATGCGCTCGGCGCGTTCGGCACCCATGCGCTCGCCCAGGAACAGGAACTCCTTGGCGATGCGCGGATGGAGCTCGTAGGGATGGGCGAAGTACTCGACGCCGGGAATGCCCATGCGCACCACCGGATCAGCAAAGAAGGCATCGTCCGACGCCACGATCAGGTCGCAAACCCACGCCAGCATCAGCCCGCCGGCGATGCAGGCGCCATGCACCATGGCGATGGTCGGCTTGGGCAGCTCGCGCCAGCGCCGGCACATGCCCAGGTAGACCTCCTGCTCGCGGGCATAGAGGAACTCGCCGCCCGGCTTGTTGACATGGTCATACCAGAGCGAGGCGCGCTCGAAAGTTTCATTGATGTCGCGCCCGGGCGTGCCGATGTCGTGCCCGGCCGAAAAATGCTTGCCGGCGCCGCGCAGCACGATCACCTTGACCGCGTCGTCCGCGGCGGCGCGCCGGTAGGCCTCGTCCAGCGCGTAGGTCATCTTTGAGTTCTGCGCGTTGTGAAACTGCGGCCGGTTCATGGTCACGGTGGCAATGCCGTCCGCGACCTGGTAGAGCACCTCGGCATTGGGGCCAAGGCTGATGGCTTCGGTAGCTGGCGTTGTCATGTCGGCCTCACACGCGTCCGGAAGGATTGCCGCGCACGATGGCCGCGCGCAGGTTGTGCGGATCAAGCTGGGTGATCAGCCGCAGCTCTTCCGGTGTCGGCGGCGCCGTCTCCGGCAGGGCCTCGCCGGGCGTGTTCGCCAGCGCAAAGCCGGTGGCCGCCTGTACCTGGTCGAAGCTCGCCCCCGGGTGCAGCGAGCGCACGCGGATGGCATGGTCAGCCCCCCTGAAATCCATCACGCACAGGTCGGTGACAATCACGCGCAGGTCAACGAAGCTGCGCATGCCCTCCAGCCGGCGGGCCGGGTTGTAGCCGGCGCTGCAGACCATGTCGACTTCACCGGCGACGAACGCGCGCGTGCTGTGCGCCGGCACGAAGAAGGAGTTGGCGTGGTGGATGCTGTTGCCGGGAAAGCCGCGCGCGCCCAGCAGCTGGGTCTTGGGCTGCGCATGGGTGCCGCCCAGGCAGGAGATATTGGCCTGGCCGAAGCGGTCGATCTGCGTCGGCATCACCAGCGCGTGGCGGCGCCCGCCCCACAGGCAGTCGAACACGCGCGAGTAGCCCATCCAGCCGCTGACGCGCACCTTGTAGCCGGGCTCGCGCGGGCCCAGCGGCACCGGCGTTTCCACCAGGTAGGCCTCGCCGTCGGTCAGCAGCAGGCCCGGGTTGTGCGCAAGCCGCGCCAGGCCGGCGGCGATGCGCGGGCCGGTGCCGATGCCGGTGGCCAGCACCTCGCCGTCGTCGCGCCATGCGCGGGCGGCGGCGGCAATCATCAGCTCGGCGCGGGTGAATTCATAAGTGGCGCTCACGGTCGCTCCTTGGGTTGGCGGGTTCAAAGTACCGGCAGCGGCAGGTCGTGCACATGGCCGAGGCCGCCGATGCGCTCTAGGTAGGCCGCTTCGCTCGCGCCCACCACCTCGTCGCGCCAGGTGCGGAAGCCGTCCTCGGCCTCGGCGCTGGCGCAGTACGCCTTCAGCGCAGGCAGGTCCCAGCCGTAGGCCGGCGCACAGGAAGTGGGATGGGCGCCGCCGGGTGCGTGCACCACGCCGCTTACCAGCGAGCGCTCGAAGGCGTTGTTGCGCGCGCGCGCCAGGTCTTCATCCTCGAGGCGCGGGTGCAGTGTTTCGCAGCTCACATAGCAGCGGTGCGCGGCGCGTGCGAACCATTCATCGAAGAACGGATCGGGGCCGTCGATGCGGGTGTTGCCGAGCACATCGCTGTCGTTCACGTGCAGCAGCGCGGCATCGAGCGCGATCGCCGGCATCGCCACCAGCACTTCGCCGTCGGCATAGGGCGAACGCACCGTCTTCAGCTGGGGGTTCATGTCCAGCACGTCGGTGCCCAGCGCGGCGCGCGTCGGCAGGAACGGCAGGCGCGCGGCCGCGGCGCGCAGGCCCAGCTGCAGCATGCCTTCGTCCAGCTCCGTCACTTCCAGCACGCCGCGCTCGCGCGCCTGGCGGAAGTAGGGCTCGAGCGGAATCACGTCGAGCGAGACGAAGCCGAACACCAGCCGGCGCACCTTGCCGGCCGCGCACAGCATGCCCACCTCGGGGCCGCCGTAGGCGACCACGGTCAGGTCCTTCAGCGGCGAGCGCAGGATCTCGCGCACCAGCGCCATCGGCTTGCGGCGCGGGCCCCAGCCGCCGATGCCGATGGTCATGCCATCGGCGAGCTGGCCGACCACGTCGGCCGCGCTCATGGTCTTGTCGATTGTCTTGGTCATGGTGTGTTTAGCGGTATCCGATGCTGAAGTCGTGTCCCCACAGGCTGACGCGCGTGGCCTCGTAGGCGGCGTGGTGGCTCCAGTCCACCTCCAGGCCGCCGTGGCCGAACTCGAGGTCAAAGCCGCCGGGGGTCTTCATGTAGAAGGAAGTCATGCGGTCATTGCAGTGCTGGCCCAGCGTGGCCGAGAGCTTCACGCCGTGCTGCTGCACGCGGTCCAGCGCGCGGCCCACCTCGGCCATGTCCGGAACCTCGGCCATCACGTGGATGCAGCCCGCTTCCGACGGCATCTCGAAGATCGCCAGGCTGTGGTGGCGGGCGTTGCCGCAATGCAGGAAGTGGATGCGCTTTTCCGGTTCGGCCGGGTCATTGGTAAAGCGCACGCGGAAGATGTCGGACAAACCGAAACCCATCACCTCGCACAGGAAGGCATAGGTCTCGTCGAAGGCCGGCGCGGGCAGCACCGCATGGCCCGCCCCCATCGGGTCCGTGATGAAGCGCGGCACGCCCACCGGCGAGATAAAGCGCAGAAAGTCCGAGCGCATGCCCCAGGAGATCTCATGGCGGTTGCCCGACGGATCGGCAAACCAGGCCATGGCCTGCACGCGGCGCTGTGCCAGTTCCGCGGCGCTGGCGTGCACGACCTCAACGTTCGCCTGGCGCAGCGTGTCGAGCGCGTGGCGGTAGGCCGGTTCGTCGGCCAGCTCCCAGCCCGATGCCAGGTAGCGGTCGCGCGCGCCCGGCACCACCAGGTAGCGGTAGTCGCGCTCATCCATCTTCACGTACAGCGCACCGCCGGGGGCGCCGGAACAGGTCATGCCCAGCACCTGTTCGGCATAGTGCCGCCATTGCCCCAGGTCGGTGGACTCGACCACGATGTAGCCAAGCGCACGGATATCCAACATGCCGGTCTCCTCAGGTTCGTTGCCACTGCTGGCTGATGGGACCATTCTTCCGTGCGCTGCAGCCCGGCACATCGTCCAGTGGGACTAGCCGGTCCGGCGCTGGCGTCAGCCCGCTGCCGGGCGCACGAGGTACTGGCTGGTGGGGATCACGTCGATCTTGTCGAAGTCGATGAAGCGCTGGCAGCTTTCCATCATGGCCTGCAGGTTGCGCTGGAACTTGTCTTCGTCGCCGGCCGCGTCGAAGAACGCCTGCGGGTCGGTCATCGCCGCATCGGGGAAGCCCTCTTCGACAATGGCGTCGTAGTGCGGCGCGGCGTAGGTGAGCGGCCGCACCACCACGTTCTGCACGTAGAGGAAGTTGTCCTGGGTCTCGACCGCCACCGGCGTGTGGTGGTTGTGCCAGAGGTCCAGCCAGGCCTGCGGCGTAAGCCGGGGCGGCCGGGTAAGGAAGGCAAGCTGCGCGAAGCCGGGCGTGCGTTCGCCCGGCGCGGCCGGGAAACGTGTATTGCGGATGGGCTGGGACTCCGTCACAAGGTAGCCGGCCATGCGGCCCACGGCGGTCGCGATCGCCTGGTCGAACGGCTGCCGCAGGCGGTCGATGGCGCTGTCCATCCAGACCGAGACCAGCCCTTCCATCTGCGGGCGGGTATTCGCCTGGCGCAGGCCCGCGGCCGGCAACACCGCGTCATCGGCCACGTTCACCTGCAGTCCGCGCGCGCCCAGCGCCAATAGCTTGTCCGCAAGCGTCGTGCGCAGCCGGCGCGCGAACTCCCCCGGCTCGGTCTGAGAATCGCGCCAGACGATATAGATGACTTTTTCCATGCTCCACGCTCCCTGGTACAGGTGCCGGCCGGGGCCGGACAGGTTGATGCGTGCGCGGAACAGGACCAAGCGCGGACAGCACGCGTCGCTGCGTCCGTCTGAGGTGCCATCCGTGTGCCGCGCCCGCTTGTCGGATGCATGCTAGGGGCGCGGATGGCGGGACTCATCCTCCATTCGGACTAGGAGGACCGGTCATCGGGCCACAAGGGAGTCACGCGTGCCCTGGAACACGCGTGCGTGGATCAGGCCCTGGCGCTCAGCCGAGCGTCACCACACTGCTCAGCAGCATGCGCACCAGCGTGGCCTGCCGCGTGACCCCGGTCTTGGAGAAGATCGCGCGCAAGTGGGCGCGCGCCGTGTTCTTGCTGGTGCCCAGCGCCTCGGCGGCTTCGTCGAGCGTCATGCCGTCGGCAAGCACCAGCGCCAGCGCGGTTTCGGCGGGCGTGAGGTCGAACAGCTTGCGCACCACCTCGTGCGAGGCGCGCGACTTGCGCTCCGGATCGCGGATAAAGACCGCGCAGGCCGGGCGATGTCGGTGGTCTTCGGACCATTCGCTGAGCGGAATGGTGCGGATCAGCACGCCCAGCTTGCCGCGCCCCGAGGGGCGGGTGATCGACATGGCTTCGGCCAGCGCCGGCGCGCTGCCGTGGTGCCCCATCTGGGCGCGGCGCAGCAGGTACTGGAACTTGCGGCTTTCCTGTGCGTAGGCGATCTCGAAGTTGCCCCCATTGAGGCGGATGCCGTCGTTCTCCGCCAGGATCTCGTCGGCTTCCGCATTCTTCTTCAGGATTGCGCCGGCTGCGTCGAGGATGACCATGCCCACCAGCATGCGGTCGATCGCGCCCGCATAGAGGCTGCGTTCCGATTCGACCACATCCAGCCTGGAATGCAGCCGGACCGCGCGCCTCAGGTGCGGCAGGATGGTGGCGCACGCCGCCTTGTCCACCTCGGAGAAGTCCTGCGCGTCGTGCTGGCGGCAGACGCGCAGCCGGCACTCGACCCCGTCTTCGGTGCGGATATCGGCGCCCAGCAGGTAGCGCACGCCAAGCGGCTGCAGGAACTGACGGTAGATCTCGCTGCGGCACCAGTTGCCGGCGCCCATCGCTTCGTCGACCGTCACGGCCCGGTCGGTGGGCAGGTTGATAAAGGGATCGATGGCGTAGTAGTAGGTGTTGTACGACGCCTCGGCCTCCAGCGAAGTGCCGTGCTGCGACGCGTGCACCGCGATGCCACTGCGGTCGCTCGCGGGCGAGCGCAGGATGAAGCTCACATAGCTGGCACCAAGTTGCTTGCGCAGCATTTCCAGCGCGCGGCCCCAGGGCACGGGTTCCATCGGCCCTTCGTAGACCGCCGCCAGCAGCGCGCTGAAATGCGGCAGGCTCAGTCCGGACTGCGCAAACCAGGGCGACGCCACCCCTTGCGCCTCAACGGTCGCCATCAACATTGTCTGTCTCCTGTTTCCACACCCCATGCGGGGACTGGCCGGTGCTCTGCGGCACCTGGGCAGCGCAGATTATAGGGAGGCTGCCTGCCGATGTCCGGCGCGCGGCGCCCTTGTTCGCCCTGGTTTGCGCCATCTAAGTGTTTTCCCTGACCTGCAATCGGACGATGCCGGTCCCGCCTGCCGCCGATCAAATGGCCGCACACCACAGTGCAACCGAAGGAGAACGACTCAGATGGATTTCACCGACAAGACCGTGCTGGTCACCGGCGGCGGCGCCGGCATCGGGCTCGCCACCGCGCAAGCCTTCCTGGAACAGGGTGCGCGCGTGGCGCTGATCGAGATCGACGCACAGCGCGCCGAGCAGGCCCGGGCGCTGCTGGGCAAGACCGGCGCGGAAGTGCTGGTGGTACAGGGCGATGCCACCGATGCCGGCACCGTGCGCGAACTGGCTGCGCAGGTCGAACAGCGTTTCGGGGTGCTGGACGTGCTGGTCAACAACGTCGGCGATTTCCTGCGCATCGCCAAGCCGTTCGAGCACTATGCCGACGACGAGATCGCCAGCCTCTACGCCGCCAACCTCGGCCACGTCTTCACCGTCACGCGCGCCATGCTGCCGCTGCTGCGGCGCAGTGCCGCCGGCAGCATCGTCACGGTGTCGTCGATCGAGGCCTTCCGCGGCATTCCGTACTGCAGCGTCTACGGCGCCTTCAAGGCCGCCATCACCGGCTTCACGCAGAGCCTGGCGCTGGAGCTGGCGCCGGCGGGCATCCGCGTCAACCTGATCGCCCCCGAGACCACCGAAACGCCGCAGGTTCCGGTGTCGCAGATGGTCGCTGCGGAACACCAGCACCATATCCCGCGCTGGATTCCGCTGGGCCGCTTCGGCACGCCGCGCGACATTGCCGACGGCATCCTGTTCCTGGCCAGCGCGCGCGCGGCCTGGATCACCGGCACGGCGCTGCATGTTAATGGCGGCGCGCTGGCCGCGGCCGGCTGGTATCGCGACCCCAAGGGCGCGTGGACCAACATGCCGGTCATCGGCGGCAACGGCATGAACCTCTGATGGCCGCGCACCGCGGCCACACCACCCCACCAAGGAGACAAGCATGAAGATACTGATCGTCGGCGGCACTGGCATGATCGGCGGCCACGCGGCCCTGCACCTGCGCAGCTGCGGGCACGAGGTCACCATCGCGGGGCGCAACCGCCCCGCGCCCGGCACGGCGCTGGGCGGGCTGGACTTCCTGCGCTGCGACTACATCGCCAACGACGTGCCGGCCGCGCAGCTCGGCACCTTCGACGCGCTGGTCTTCGCCGCCGGCAACGATGTGCGCCACGTGCCGCCCGGCGGCGACGAAGCCGCGCACTGGGAGCGCGCCAACATCGAGGGCGTGCCGCGTTTCCTGCGCGCGGCGCGCGCTGCCGGGATCCGGGTCGCCGTCTACGTCGGCAGCTTCTACCCGCAGGCGCAGCCGCAGCTGGCCGAGGACAACGCCTATATCCGCTCGCGCAAGCTGGCCGACGAAGGCGTGCGCGCGCTGGCCACCGATGCCTTCCGCGTGAGCAGCGTGAACGCGCCGTTCGTCGTGGGCACGGTGCCGGGCCTGATGGTCCCGATGTTCAAGGCCTATACCGACTACGCCCGCGGCAACTTTGCGCCGATGCCGGATTTCGCGCCGCCCGGCGGCGTCAACTTCATCTCGGCCACTTCGCTCTCGGAAGCGATCGAAGGCGCCCTGCTGCGCGGTGAAAACGGCAAGGCTTACCTGGTAGGTGACGAGAACCTGTCGTTTCAGGACTATTTCGGTGCCTTCTTCCGCGACGCTGGCCGCCCGGTGCCGCCTGTCATCGACCAGGAGCATCCGTTGCTGCCGGACTCGGCCATCTGCTTCGGCCGGGGCAACACGCTCTACTACGAGCCGGATGCGGCCGAGACCGCCCTGCTCGGCTATCGCCGCCGCGACATCCTGCGCACGGTCGGCGAGATCGTGACGCAGTACAGCTAGCCTGGCGCTGCGGCGGCCTGCTTGCGCGGGCCGCCGCAGCGGGCCTTACAGCCCCGAGATCAACTGCGCGTTATCGATGCGCAATTCCGCGCCATTGATAAAGCGCGACGCGTCCGAAGCCAGGAACAGGACCAGGTTGGCCACATCCTCCGGCTGGCACATGCGTGCCATCGGGTCCGTACCGATACCAAGCGTGGCCGGATCCAGGTCCGGCACCAGCGCCTGCGTCATCGGCGTCCAGACGCCATCGGGATGGATCGAGTTGCAACGGATCCGGTAGCCATTCTGCTTGCAGTGCACGGCCACGCTGCGCGTCAGCGCGGTAACGGCGCCCTTGGCGCCGCTGTACGCGCACATCATCGGCAGCCCGCCCAGCGCCGCCACCGACGACATCACCACGATGGAGCCCCCGGCGGGGTTGCCCTTCATCGCCTGCACACCGAACCTGCAGCCCAGGAAATAGCCGTCGGCATTGACCCGCATGACCTGCCGCCAGCTGTCGAGCGAGGTTTCCTCGATCGACCCGAGCGGACAGATGGCCGCGTTGTTGACCAGCACGTCGAGCCGGCCGAAGCGGTCCTGCGTGGCGGCCATGGCCTTGCGCCAGTCCTCCTCGCTGGCAATGTCGTGGCGCACGAACATGGCCGCATCCCCGATCTCGCGGGCCAGTGCCTGCCCGCCCTCCTGGTTGACATCGCTGATGACCACGCGCGCGCCTTCGGCCGCCAGCAGCAGCGCATCGGCGCGCCCTACCCCGCTGGCCGCGCCGGTGACCAGCGCAACCTTGTCCCTGACTTGATTCATTGCTTATCTCCTTGGGTTGCCGGCTTCAGCCGGCTTCGGGAATCCTGCCGGCCAGCACGGCCTGCAGCGCGGCTTCGCCATACACCGCAGCCACGGTTTCATCGAGGATGGGATTGCCGCGCAGTTCGCTGCCGCCGTCCACGGCGATGCTCTGTCCGGTCACCCAGCCCGATTCCGGTCCTGCCAGGTAGCGCACCGCGCTGGCAATGTCGTCCGGTTCGCCGGCGCGGCCCAGCGGCATCTGCGCGACGAACTTGTCGAGGATGGCCGGGTTGTCGAACATCGGCCCGGTCGCGCCGGAGCGGGTGAGTCCCGGCCGCACCGCATTGACGCGGATGCCGCATCCCGCCAGCTCCTCGGCCGCGGCGCGCACGAACGCTTCCAGCCCCGCCTTGGCGGCGCAGTACGCCGACAGCCAGCGGCAGGTCATGCGCGCCGCGTTCGACGAGATGCAGACGATGGCGCCGCCATGCGGTGCCATCAGCGGCGACGCGTGGCGCACCGCCAGGAATGCGCTGGCGATGTTCAGCTCCAGCTCCGCCATCAGCGAGGCCGCGTCATGCATCAGCAGCGGACGGAAACCGCCCCCGCCAACGGTCGCGACCACGATATCGAGGCGCTGCTGCAGCTCCCAGGCCTGCTGCAGCGCGGCCTGGACGTCATCCTCGCGGCAAGCGTCGCCGACGCTGATTGCCACGGTGGCGCGGGCCACCTGCGCGCACAGGCTGCGCCGTGCCGCTTCCAGCGCTTCGCGCCGCCGCCCCATGAGGACCACCGTCGCGCCGTCGCGCAGCAGCGCCAGCGCGCTGGCCGCACCGATGCCGCCGGCGCCGCCGGTGACGAGGGCGGTCTTGCCTTCCAGTACACGGGTCGTCGTCATCATGCCCCCCGCAGCGGCAGGTCCTGCGTCCAGTCCACCACCAGCTCGCGCGCGGCAATGCGCCACTGGCCGCCGCGCCGCACGAAGCGGTCCTGGTAGCGGATGCCCCAGTCCAGCTTGCGCGGCACGCCGTCCTGTTCGTACAGGTGGTTGGCCACGCAATAGGTTTCGCCGGTCGCGGTATCGCCATCGACGTCGACCAGTTGCTGGTGCACGTGATGCTGCGTGGCGCTGTACTGGCCGAGCGATGCCATGCCGTCAGCAATCGCCTGCGCTCCCTCCATGCGGAAGCCCGGCCCGCTCAGCCATGCATCCGCCGTGAACAGCGCCGCCAGTTTCGGGAAATCGCGCCGGTCCACCGCCTGCGCATAGCGGCAGGTCAGGGCATGGATGGCTTCCTTGCACTCCAGTTCAGACATGGCCAGTCTCACTCCTTGTTGTGACCGCCAGCGCCGCGATATGCAGCGCGGACAGTCGTTGGGATGGGGACTATCGTCGGCCTTGCCGCGCCGGGGGCCATCGTCCGCGTGGAGTATCCGGACCGGATACCGCTTAGTCCGAACGAAGGATGTAGCGACGCCGCGCCCGCCCCAAGCTTCAATGACATCAATGACACAGGAGACACACATGAAGCAGGCGGAACAGGCCATCGTCGCCGTCGTCACGGGCGGCTCGCGCGGTGCCGGCAAGGGCATCGCGCTGGCGCTCGGTGCGGCGGGCGCTACGGTGTACGTGACCGGACGCACCGAGCAGGAAGGCAGCGCGCCGCTGCCCGGCACCATCCACGCCACGGCGCGCGAGATCGATGCGCTGGGCGGGCGCGGCATCGCGGTCGCTTGCGATCATCGCGACGATGCGCAAGTGGCGCGTCTGTTCGCGCGGGTGCGAGAGGAATCTGGTCGGATCGACATCCTGGTCAACAATGCGACCTTCCTGCACGACGAGCTCATCATGCCGGGGCCGTTCTGGCAGAAGCCGCTGGAGATGGCCGGGATTCTCGACGTGGGCCTGCGCTCAGGCTACGTCGCCAGCTGGCATGCCGCGCCCGTCATGGCAGCGCAGGGCCGCGGGCTGATCGTGTTCACCTCGTCATTTGGCGCCAACTGCTATATGCACGGTCCGGCCTATGGGGCGCAGAAGGCGGGCATCGACAAGTTCGCGCATGACATGGCGGTCGACCTGCGGCCCTACGGCGTCGCGGCGGTGTCGCTGTGGATGGGGCCACTGCGCACGGCGCGCACGCTGCGGGTATGGGAGAAGCATCCGGACAAGTACGCGGGCTTCGCGCCGGTGGCGGAGACGCCGGAGTTCACCGGGCGGATTATCGATGCGCTGTATCGCGACCCCGCGCTGATGGATAAATCCGGTCGCGTGCTGATCGGCGCCGAGGCGGCGCTGGCCTATGGCATCGTCGATGCCGAGGGGGTGCAGCCGCCGTCGTACCGGCAGGCACTGGGCGGGCCTCCGCCGGTGCATCCGGCGATTGTGGAATAGGGTTGGACTAGCCATCACCCTTCGCATACGCTCCCCTCTCCCGCAAGCGGGAGAGGGGAGCAAAACAAGCGCGGCCTTCTACCCTCCCTGTGACAACAACCCCGTCGTAAACACCGTCGACCGGATCATCCACGCCCCATCAACCCGCACATACTCATCCGCATAGCGCCCGGTCAGGAACGTACGCGAGCCACTGGCATCATCCAGCGCCAGGTAGGCCAGATCCCAGCTACCCTGCGCCGTGCTGTCATTCAGCACACGGATATCCGCCTGCCCCGCAAAATGCATCTCCCGCAGCGTTGGCCGGCACGCCAGCTCCGCAAAGCACTGCACCAGCGCCTCGCGCCCGGCAAAGCTGCCGATCCGGTCATAGTGGATATGCGCGTTGTCCGGCACGAAGCAGGCGCGCATCGCGTCAGGGTCCTTGTCATCGCAAGCGCGCAGGTAGCGCAGCTTGAGCGCGCGGATCGCCTCCGCGGCTTCCAGCCGCGCGACACGGTCGGCAACGGCGGCAATGTCGGTCATGATCGGTTCCTTGTTCATCAGGCTTCGCGCAACTGGTACTTCAACACCTTGCCTGCCGCGCTGACCGGCAGCGACGTCACGAACAGCACCTCGCGCGGCACCTTGTAGTTGGCCATGTGCCGGCGCGCCCAGGCGATCAGGGTTTCGGCGTCCACGCGCGCGCCGTGGCGCAGCACCACGTAGGCACGCCCCACTTCACCGAGCCGCTCGTGCGGCATGCCCACCACCGCCACCTGGGCCACGGCCGGATGCGCCACCAGCAGCTTTTCCACCTCCGCCGGATAGCAGTTGAAGCCGCCCACGATAAACATGTCCTTGATGCGGTCGGTGATGCGCAGGTAGCCGCGCGCATCGAGCGTGCCGACATCGCCGGTATGCAGCCAGCCATCGCTGTCGATGGCCTCGGCGGTGGCGTCGGGCAGGCCGAAATAGCCCTGCATCACGTTGTAGCCGCGCACCAGCACTTCGCCCGGCTGGCCGGTGGCGGCCGGCTGCCGCTGCGCATCGATGCAGCGGATCTCGATGCCCGGCATGGCGCGGCCGGATGTGCCTGCGACGGTTTCGGCGTCATCGCCGGCGCGGGTCAGCGTGGCGAAGCCGCACGATTCCGTCAGCCCATAGCCGGTGATGATGGTGTCGAAGCCGAGTTCGTCGCGCATGCGCTGGATCAGCGCGGGTGCGATCGCCGAGGCGCCGGTCACCGCCACGCGCAGCGTGGACAGGTCGAACTCGCGCAGGCGCGGTGCGTTGAGCAGCGTCTGGTAGAGCGTCGGCGGCCCGGGCAGCACCGTGATGCGCTCGTTCTCCACGCGCGTCATCACCGCTTCGGCGTCGAACACCAGGTGCGGCAGCACCGTGGCGCCGCGCGACAGCGCGGCAAGCCAGCCGGCCTTGTAGCCGAAGGTATGGAAGAACGGATTGACGATCAGGTAGCGGTCGCCCGCCCGCACGCCGGTGATGGCTGCCCAGCCGTCGATCGCGCGCAGGTTCTGTGCGTGGGCGGTCATCACCCCCTTGGGACGCCCGGTGGTGCCCGAGGTGAACATGATGTCCATCAGCGTGTCGCCGCGCACGCCGGCCTCGCGACTGGCGAACGCCGCCATGTCCGCCTGTGGCGCCAGCGCGAGGAAGGCTTCCCAGGCCAGCTCGTCGGGGCCGGGCGTCCGGCCCTGCCCGGGGCGCAGGATCACCAGCCGCTCCAGCGTGGCGGGGCGGTGTGGCGCCAGCATCTGCGGATAGCTTTCGCCGAGGAAAGCGTCGACGCAGAACAGCAGGCGCGCGCCGCTGTCGGCCAGCACGGCACCGGCCTCGGCCCCCTTCATGCGCGTGTTGAGCGGCACCAGCGCCGCGCCTATGCTGTGCGTGGCCAGCGCCGCGATGATCCATTCGGAGAAGTTCGGCGCCCAGACGGCAACCCGGTCGCCGGGCTGCACGCCCAGCGCCATCAGCGCCCGGGCCGCCTGTATCCGGCTGGCGTCGAGCGCGGCGTAGGTGAGGCGCAGCCCGTCTTCCTGGATGGCGATGCGCTCGCCGTGGCGCCTGGCCGCGCGCCGCACCAGCTCGGGAATGGTCGCGGCAGTGTCGTCGTTGGCGGCGGCGAGGTCGAGGTCGAGGCCGGCCGGTGCCGCAATGGCGTCGATGATGTCAGATGGGGTCATGTCAATCCGGGAACTTCAGGTGGATTTCGGCGCTGGACGGGCGGGCCTGGCAAGCCAGGGTCCAGCCCGCCTCCAGGTCGGCGCGGTCGAGCACATGGTTCTCGCCGAGCGTCACGTCGCCCTGCGTCACCTGGCACATGCAGGCGCCGCACAGCCCCGCGCGGCAGGAATTGGGCGCGGCCACGCCGGCGCGCTGCAGGGCATCGAGCACGGTTTCGTCCGGCGCCACGCCGACGTGGTGGGTCTCGCCGTCGAGCTGCACGGTCAGCGCGGCACCGCGCATCGCGGGCGATGCCGGGGCGGTGTCCCCCGCGCTGGCGGTCCCGCTTGCCGGTGCCTTGGCCGCCGGCACATCGGGCAAGGACACGAAGCGCTCGACATGCAGTTGCCCGCGCGGCACTCCCAGTGCCTGCAGCGCGGCCTGGGCGCCGTCCATGAACGGGCCGGGCCCGCACACAAAGCATTGCGCCATGCTCCACGGCCGCACCAGTTCCTCGATCTGGCGCTGCGTGGGCGGCCCCTGCACACTGTCCAACCAGTGGATCACGCGCAGCCGGCCGGGGTGGCTTCGTGCCAGTTCCGCAAGCGCCTCGCGGAAGATGATGGAGCGCTCGTCGCGGTTGGCATAGACCAGCGTGACCGCGCCGCGCCCGTGGCGCAGCGCCGCCTTGGCGATCGACAGCACCGGGGTGATGCCGCTGCCGCCGGCCAGCAGCAGGAAATCGCCATGCAGCGCGGGCGGGGTGAACACCCCGGCGGGCGGCATCACCTCGACCGTATCGCCCGCGCCCAGATGGTCGCAGATCCAGTTGGACACGCGCCCGCTCTGCACGCGCTTGATCGTCACGCGCAGCGCGTTGTCCACCTCAGGCGTGCTCGACAGCGAATAGCAGCGCTGCAGCGGCACGCCGTCGACGGGCACGCGCAGGGTCAGGAACTGCCCGGGACGGTAGGCAAACGCATCGCGCAGACCGTCCGGCAGCGCGAATACCAGCGAATGCGCCTGGTCCGTTTCCGTGACGACTTCGGCGATCTGCAGCCGGTGGAATTGCACTGGCGCCATGATGTCCTTCTTCTGCTTGGGGCGGGGTCAGGCCACGCCCATGATGGTCTGCGCGTTGTCGATGCGCAGTTCCGCACCGTTGACAAAGCGCGATTCGTCGGAGGCCAGGAACAGCACCAGGTTGGCCACGTCGCGCGGATGGCACATGCGCTGCATCGGCTCGGCGCCGCCCACCTCCTCCGGCAGGGCCGTGGCGCCGCCCGGCAGGAAGGCCGCGGTCATCGGCGTAAGGATGCCGTCCGGGTGGATCGAGTTGCAGCGGATCCGGTAGCCGCTCTGCTTGCAGTGCCCCGCCACCGCGCGCGTGAGCGCGGCCACCGCGCCCTTGCTGGCGCTGTAGGCGCAGAACGCGCCCATGCCGCCCAGCGCCGCCACCGACGACATGTTGACGATGCTGCCGCCGCCCGCCTTCATCGCGGCCACGCCGTACTTGCAGCCGAGGAAGTAGCCGTCGGCGTTGATGCGCATCACGCGCTGCCATTGCTCCAGCGTGGCGTCCTCGACCGAACCCAGCAACAGGATGGCGGCATTGTTGACCAGCACGCTGGGCGCGCCGAACTGCTTTTCGGTGCGCGCCATCACCTGCTGCCAGCCGGCTTCGCTGGCGATGTCATGCGGCACGAACAGCGCGGTTTCACCGATCTCGCGCGCCAGGGCATGGCCCGCTTCCTCGTTGAGGTCGGTCAGCACCACGCGCGCGCCCTCGCGCGCCAACAGCAGCGCGTCTTCCTTGCCGACGCCGCTGGCGGCCCCGGTGACGATAGCGATCTTTCCTTCAGTACGTTGGCTCATGGGTGGTCTCCTCGTTGGTGTGTGCCTGCCGGTCGCCGGCAGGCTGTCGTGTCAGGTGCCGGCCCGCGTTGCGCCCCGACCAGATGCAGTCGGCAAGCGACAGGCCGCTTACGTAATGGTTGGATGCGATGCCAACGGCAGTGCGGCCCACGGCGTAGAGCCCTTGAATGGGCGCCCCGCCAGCGGCGGCCAGTACACGGCCGCTGGACTCTTCCACCGACAATCCGCCCAGCGTGATGGCAGGGCACGGAAAGACGCGGCTGTTGGCCGAGATGTCGATGGCAAGCCACGGCCCGGTTTCGAGCGACGCGCACATCGGCGCCGACTTGCCGGCCGGATCGGGGATCTCGCCGCGGGCCGCGGCGCTATAGGCATCGACGGTCGCCCGCAGCGCCGCGCCGGGCATGCCCAGCTTGCCGGCAAGCGCTTCGAGGGTGGCGGCGCGCCGCGCTCCGGCCAGCATCAGCAGCGCCGCGGGCAAGGCCTGGAAGGCCCACAGCCGGCCACCCAGGCATTCACGCAGCGCCGCGCGCGCCAGTTCGCGGTTCAGGATGAGCCAGGCCCGCCCGCCGTGCCGTTCGCAGATGGCGTGGCCAAGGGTGGCGCCGTAGGTTTCCTCGTTGCCGATGCGCGCACCCTGCGCATCGACCACGCAGCCGCGCGCCCAGTCGAACGGCGGATTGATGAAGCGCCATGCCGAGACCCGCTCCAGGTGCCGCGTGGCCGCGCCCGCCGACTCGCCGAGGCGGATGCCGCTGCCGTCGCAGCCGGTCGCGCCAAGGCGCCAGTTCTGCAGGTACTTGCCGGCGTGGCGCGCCACCATGGCGCGGTTGAAGATAAAGCCGCCGGTGGCCAGCACCACCGCGCCGGTGCGCACCGCGACCGGGCGCGCATGGCGCAGTTCCAGTTGCAGCACGCGCTCGCGCAGCAGGTCGGCCAGCGCAGGCGCTGCGTTGTGCAGGCGCTCGGCCAGGCGCGCCAGGCGGGCGTGGCGTTTCTGGTGGCGGCCCGGCGGCAGTTGCCACAGCTCGATGCCGACGACCGCGCCGTCCTGGTCGAGAATCAACCGCCGCGCCGCGGTCTGGCGCATCACAGTCACCTCCGGCCGGGCCTGCACGGCGGCGCGCAGCACGCCGTACAGCGTGCGGCCGGACATGCCGGGGCCTTTCACGCGGTGACCACGCGGCGCGGGCGCGGCGTGCTGCGCGTAGGCGGCGACCGCTTCGTTGCCGGAGTAGTAGAGGTAGTAGGGTTGCGCCGGATAAGAGGTCTTGCGCGGCGGCACGGTGGCGGCAAAGCGCACGCCCAGGCCTTCGAGCCAGCCGATCATCTCGCGGCTGCGCTGGCAGAACGCCTGCAGCGTGGCATCGCTGACGACCGCGCCGGTCTCCTGGCGCAGGTAGGCCGCCATCGCCTGCGGTGTATCGGCATAGCCCGCGGCGGACTGGTACGGCGTGCCGCCGCCGGCGTAGACCACCCCGCCGCTCCTGGCGCTGGCGCCCCCGCCTTCAAAGCGTTCCGCAACGATCACGCGCGCGCCGCCATGCGCGGCTTCCAGCGCGGCGCAGGCCCCGGCGGCGCCGAAGCCCACCACCACGGCATCGCACGCGGCCTGCCACGGGTGGGCGTCCGGATCGTCCAGGCGCAGCGGCGCGTGGACCGGCGTGGCGGAATCGGTCGGAGGGTACATGCTGGCTTGCGCTCCCGGCTCAGGCCGAACACAGTGCGCCAAGCGGCGCGGACGTGGTGTAGGCACCATCGACATAGACCAGCGGCGACACCTCGCCAGCCAGCTTTACCTCGCGTAGGCGTCCGATGAAGACCGCGTGCGTGCCGTAGTCGAAGCGGCCATCCTGCTGGCACACCAGGTTCGCCTGGGCATCGCGCAGGCACGGCACGCCGAGCAGGTCGTCCTCCCACTCGCCACTGGTGAAGCGCTCTTCCCCCTTGAGGCGTCCGCTGCAATCCACCGCAATATCGCGGTGGTCGGCTGCCAGCAGGTTGATGCAGAAGTCCGCGCCGGCATCCAGCGGCGGGTAGATCGAAGAATTGCGGTTGATGCAGATCAGCAGCGAAGGCGGGTCCGCGGACAGCGAATCGACCGCGGTCACGGACATCGAATAGCGGCGCTCGCCATGGCGGCAGCTGATCACCGCCACCGAGCGCGCCATACGGCGCATCGCCATCAACATGTCGTCGCGCAGCGCGGTGCTGGGTTCGGCGCGTTTGTCTTGACTGGCGCTCATAAGGCCTCCTGTACGGTTTGAGCATGGGGCGCGGCGGCAGGCTGGCGCGCGTTCTGCGAGAGCACGTCGGCAGCGATAAAGCCGAAGGTCATGGCCGGGCCCAAGGTGGAGCCCGCGCCGGGATAGCTGGTGCCCATCATCGAGGCACTGGTATTGCCGATGGCGAACAGTCCGGCGATGGCGGAGCCGTCGTCGCGCAGCACGCGCGCGCCGGCGTCCGTCACCAGGCCGCCCTTGGTGCCGATGTCGCCGGCATCGATGCGCACGGCGTAGAACGGCGCCTTGCCGATCGGCGCCAGGCACGGGTTGGGCCGCACTGCCGGGTCGCTGTAGTAGGTATCGAACAGGTTGTCGCCCTTGCCGAACTCCTCGTCCACGCCGGTGGCCGCATAGTGGTTCATGCGCGCCACGCTGTCGGCCAGGCCGCCGGCATCGACACCGATCTGCTGTGCCAGCTGCGCCAGCGAGTCGGCGCGCACCAGGATGCCGGCGAGGCCTGCCGGAATGCTGCGGTCCGGCATGACCGAGCCGGGCAGGATCGGCCCGCACGGATATTTGTGGCGGAAGGTGGCGTCGAACACCATCCACGCCGGCACGCTGCTGCCGGTTTTCTCGTGGTCGCGGTACATGGCGGGAACGAACTCGGAATACGGCGCGGCCTCGTTGACGAAGCGCCGGCCCTGCCCGTTCACCACCAGGCAGCCGGGCATGGCGCGCTCGATAAAGAGCGCGCGCTGCTTTTCCTCGCCCTGCACATGCACGGTGGGCGCGCCCCAGACGTGGGACATCAGCGCGACGCCGGCACCGGCGGCCTGGGCGGCGCGGATGCCGTCGCCGGTGTTGTTGGGCGGGGTCGCGCTCCAGGCGGCCTGGGTCGGCTGCGGCAGGTACTGTTCGCGCATGGCCTGGTTGCGCTCGAAGCCGCCGGCGGCCAGGATCACGCCGCGCAGCGCGCGGATCTCCACCACGCGCCCGTCCTGCACCGCGCGCACGCCGCGGACGGTGCCGTCTTCTACGATCAGGTCCTGCAGCGCGGTGTCGAGCCACAGCGGAATCGCGCGGTCCATCATGGCCCGCCGCAGGCCGCCGACCAGGCTGTTGCCGAGCGTGAGCCGGCGGTCGCGCCGGGTCTTGCGGCGCCAGCCCAGGTCCAGCCAGTAGCGGGCAAACTGGCGCACCGCCAGGCCCAGCCAGCCGGGCGTGCGGCACAGCAGCGCATGCGCCTCGGCCGAGGTCACGGCCACGCGCCCGCCCACCAGCGTGCCCGGCGACGGCGGCCGCAGCCGCGCGAATTCCTCGCGCAGCTGCGCGCCGTCGAACGGCATCGGGTCGAGCGCGCGGTAGCCCGGCATCGCGCCCGGAACCTTCTGGAAGTAGTCCGCGTAGCGCGGCAGCGTGTAGTAGCGCACGCCGGCCTGCTGCTCCAGGTACTGGAGCATGCGGGGCGCCTGCTCAAGATAGGCGCGCACGCGCTGCGGATCGCCGTGCTCGCCGGCGCACGCCAGGATGTATTCCAGCGCCGTGGCGTAGTCGTCGCGCCCGCCCGCCGGCGCGATATGGTGGTTGAGCGGAATCCAGATGCCGCCGCCGGACACCGCCGAGGTGCCGCCGTACTGGCTGCTCTTTTCCAGCACCACCACCGACAGTCCGCGGTCCGCGGCGCGGCAGGCGGCCAGCATGCCGCCGGCGCCCGAGCCGACCACCACCACGTCGAACTCGCTGGGCTGCATGCGCGCTCTGCTCTGGCTCATATTGGGTCTCCGTGCCGGCGCGCGGCTCAGATGAAGAAGTCAGTGTTGGCGCGGCCCATCATCACGCCGCCCAGGTTCTGGCCGAAGCGGTCCAGGTTGTTGGCGTAGTGGGCGCGGGCCGCATGCAGATCGAGGAAGCGGCGCACCATCGGGTTGCTGCGGTAGATGCCGTTGCCGCCGGCATAGCGCAGCAGGCCGTTGGCCAGCTGCGCGCAGCGCTCGGCCACTTGCGCGGACTGGTAGCGGAAATGCAGGCGGCGCGGGGTCTGCACCTGGCCGCCTTCACGCGCAACGGCCAGCAGCTCGTCGAAATTGCGCTCAAGGATGGTCCGTATCTCGTCGATGGCGACCTGCGCGTTGGCGCAAGCCATCTGCGCGCCGCCGTCTTCCGCGGTCTTGCCGCCACCGTTGCTGCTGACGCGGCCGTCGGCATAGGCGACAAAGTCATCGAGCGTGCCTTCCAGCGCGCCGATGCAGGCGGTGCACACCGCGCGCACGAAGATCTGCGCGAACGGCAGCCGGTACAGCGGCACGTCATTGACCGCCAGCCCCGGGCTGGTGCCCATGGCGCCATCGACGGCGCGGTGGGTGCGGTACTCGGGCACGAACACGTCCTCGACCACGATGTCGTGGCTGCCGGTCGCGCGCAGGCCCAGCACATCCCAGTTGCGCACGATCTTGTAGTCGGAGCGCGGCAGCAGGAAGGTGCGGTAGTCATAGGCGCCGCCCGGCTCGGCCGGCGGCACCAGCCCGCCCAGGAAGATCCAGTCGCACAGTTCGCTGCCGCTGGAGAACTTCCAGTGGCCGGAGAAGCGATAGCCGCCTTCGACCGGCGTGACCTTGCCCACCGGCATATAGGTCGAGGCGATCAGCGTGGCAGGGTTGCTGCCCCACACTTCCTGCTGCGCGCGCTCGTCGAACAGCGCCAGCTGCCAGTTGTGCACGCCGACCACGCCATAGACCCAGGCGGTGGACATGCAGCCCTTGGCCAGCGCCATCTGGATGCGGAAGAAGGTCTGCGGATCGAGTTCGTAGCCGCCGTGGCGGCGGGGCTGCAGCACCTTGAAGAAGCCCGCGGCCTGCATGTCGGCGATGGTCTCGGCGGGAATGCGCGCTTCGGCCTCGGCCTGCGCGGCGCGCTCGGCCAGCACCGGAATCATCTGCTCGGCACGCGCGATCAGCCGTGCCGCCAGTTCCTTGGAATTGTTGTCGTGATGCACCGCGGTCTCCTTGTTGCTTGGTCTTGTAGCTGGCCTTGATGTTTGCACCGGTGGGGCCGGGTGCCATCGTCTGTTGGGACTAGCTATGTCGCGATTTGGTGAGTGGGACTTCGTGGATGTGCTGGCCCTCTCCCCCTGCCCCTCTCCCGCAAGCGGGAGAGGGGAGCAAACCCGCAGGCTTGCATAGCGCCGATCAAGCCAGCGCGCGCAGCTTCCGTCCCTGCTTGCGGAAGTGCGGGATCACGTGCTCGCCGATATTGCGGATGGTTTCCAGCTGCGCCCACTGCGGCACCGTGCCCATCTGGCAGATGAACAGGATCTCGTCGGCGCCGGAATCGATCAGGCGCTGCACGTAGCCGATGCAGTCCTCCACCGTGCCGTAGGCATGGTTCGGGTTGAGCATCATCATCGCCGGGTCGCTGAAATCCACCGAAACCTTCTCGGAAGCGAAGTTCGTGTTGATGACGGCCTTGCCCTGCGCGTCCGTGGCGGTGACATGCTCGTCGTCCCACTTCGAAGGATCGGGCCGCTCGCCGCCCGCATACCAGTACGACAGCGACTCCATGAAGTAGCGCTGGCCCTTGATGCCGATCTTGCGCGCGGCCACGCCGTCGTCCAGCACGATGGTCGGGCACAGCGCGGCCAGGTGCTGGTGCGGGCGGAAGCCCACCTGGTCCTCAGGCTTGCGGGTCTCCCACGCAGCGCGGTAGATCTCGTTCTTCTTGGCGACATCCTCGGGGCCGCCGAAGCCGAGCACCAGCGCGCCCATGCCGCGCGCGCCGGCGCGCTGCAGCGTGTCGGCATTGGTGCAGGCCAGGTACATCAGCGGGTGCGGGTCCTGGCGCGGCTTGGGGTGGATCGGGCGGCGCGGGATCTTGATGAACTCGCCGTCATGCTCGATCTCGTCCTGCGTCATGATCTTCGGGATCAGGTACATCGACTCGTCGATCATCGGGTGCAGGCTGTTCAGGTCGTAGCCGAAGGTGCCGGCCTCCTGCTGGGTGCCGCCCTTGCCCACGCCGAAGTGCACGCGGCCGCCGGACAGGATGTCCAGCGTGGCGATGCGCTCGGCCACCTTGACCGGATGGTTCATCGCCGGCGGCAGGCACACCACGCCGTGGCCGATGCCGATGCGCTGCGTGCGCCCGGCGACGAAGGCCAGGAAGGTTTCCGGCGCGCTCATGTGCGCATAGTTGGTCAGTGCGGTGTGTTCGACCGCCCAGACCACGTCAAAGCCCATGTCCTCGGCCAGCACCACCTGTTCCATGATTTCATCGAACACCTTGTGGTCGCCGGCACGCGAGGCATCGACGGTCTGGGCTTCATAGATCAGTGAAAAACGCATTGCAGTCCCCTTGTCTGGCATTGATGGTTCAGGACCGCCGCCGGGGCGCCGCCCGTTGCCGCGCCACCGGCCCGAAACGGCCTGTGTGATCGCAGTGTGGTCGGCGCAAGGCGTTGCAACATCGTCTGATTGGATTATGAACAGGACATGGAGCATCCCTATCATTGGCCACGGGCATCACGCCCGCTTTCACCAGGAGGATCAGGACATCATGCAAGCCAGGCTGCTGCTTTACCCCGTCGCGGACATCGACACCGCGCTGCCGTTCTTCACGGAAGGACTCGGACTACCGGTGAAGTTTCGCGACGGAAACCGCTATTGCGCGCTCGACGCGGGCGCGCTGACGCTGGCGCTGGTGGCCGGCGAGGAACGCCTGGTGGACCAGCCCGCGCTGGCCTTCAAGGTGGATGAGGCTGACGATATCGCCGCGGCGATGGCGCGGCTGGTGGGTGCCGGCGCCAGCGTAACGCTGCCCGCGGCGCAGGGGCCGCATGAGACGCGCGCAGTGCTGGAAACGCCGGAAGGCTTTGCGCTGGTGCTCAGCGCAAAGCCCTGACGTGCGTTACGTGGCTTAGCCGAGAGAAATCACGCTGCTCAGCAGCATGCGCACCAGCGTGGCCTGCCGGGTCACGCCGGTCTTGGAGAAAATCGCGCGCAGGTGCGCGCGCGCCGTGTTCTTGCTGATGCCGAGCTCGTCCGCGGCCTCATCGAGCGTGAGCCCGTTGGCCAGCTGCAGCGCCAGCTGCGTCTCCGCCGGGGTGAAGTCGAACAGCTGGCGCACCACCTCGTGCGAGGCCTGCGAGCGCCGCTCGGGGTCGCGGATGAACACCACGCAGGCGGGGCGCTTGCGGTTGTCCTCGGACCACTCGCTGAGCGGGATGGTGCGGATCAGCACGCCCAGCCTGGCGCTGCCGGACGGGCGCGTGATCGACATCGCTTCCATCAGCGCCGGCGTGGTGCCGAGGTGGCCCATCATGGCCTGGCGCAGCAGGCGCTGGAACTTGCGGTTCTCCTGGCCGTATTCCACGTCCAGGCTGCCTTTGGCGACACGGATGCCATCCTTGGCGCCCAGGATTTCATCGGCGGCCGCATTGGTCTTGATGATGGTGCCGGACTCGTCCAGGATCACCATCCCGACCAGCATGCGGTCGATGGCGCTGGCATAGACGGTGCGCTCGGATTCAACCACGTCGATGCGCGAGTGCAGGTCCACCGCGCGCTTCAGGTGCGGCAGCAGCGCGGTGCACAGCGCCTTGTCCGCGGCGGAGAAGTCGCGGCCGTCATGCTCGCGGCACACGCGGAAGCGGCATTCGACGCCGTCATCGGTACGCAGGTCCGCGCCAAGGATGTAGCGGATGCCGATGTCCTTGAGGAACTGCTGGTAGAGCTCGCTCTGGCACCAGGCGCCGGGTCCGAGATGCTCATCGATGGTCACCACCCGGTCCGACGGCAGGCCGATGAACGGGTCGAGCGCGTAGTAGTAGTTGTTGTAGGAGGTCTCGCCCGGCAGGGTCGAGCCATGCTCGGACGCATTGATCATCAGCCCGGGCCGGTCCGTGGCCGGCGAGCGCAGGATCAGGGTGCAATAGTTGGCGTTGAGCTGGCGGCGGATCTGTTCCAGTGCCTTGCCCCAGGGCACCTGCTCCATCGGGCCCTGGTAGATATTGCCCAGCAATGTGCTGAACTCCGACAGCGACACCGTCGCCTGCGCGAACAGGTGTGCGGCCGCCTGGTTCTGGCTAACCTCCATCAGCATTTTCCTCTGTCTCCATTGTGGCGTGCGCAGCGCTTCGGGCGTGCCGGGTCGGCGCTGGCCTGCTACGGGCTCTGTGGCCCTTTTTTATGCCCTGATTATAGGGACGGCAAAGGGGTCGCGGCTTGCCCCCCGCCTTCATGGTTTGCCCTAGGCAAGACCGGCTGCACACGCTGGCCGGACTAGTCCTGCGGGACAGGCCAATCCTCACGCGCCGGCGGGCCGAACACATACTCCAAACAGACTAAGGACAGACCCATCCCGGCCTGTCGAGGGCAAACCCCTAGACACCATGTGACGCCGCCCTCCTACCCAAACAGACGATGCCGTGCCGCCGCGCTGCCGCTACAAGTCAGCCATGCGCGGCGATCCCCGCCGCCTTCTTTTCACGGAGAAACATGACCATGGCGGCAAACCCGCGGCAGCAAGCCGCAGTGATCACCGGAGCGGCCAGCGGCATCGGCCGCGCGCTCGCGCAGGCGCTGGCAGCGCAAGGCTACGCGCTGGCGCTGGCCGATATCGACGCCGGCGCGCTTGAAGCGGTGCGCGAGGCGCTTGCCGGCCAGGGGGCAAACGTCATCGCCATCCCCACCGACGTCTGCGACGCGCGGCAGATCGAGCACCTGTGCGAGGAAAGCTTCGTGCGCCTGGGCCGTGTCGACCTGCTGGTCAACAACGCCGGCGTGCTCGTCACCGGCCGCTGCTGGGAGCTGCCGCCGGAAGTGTTCGACCACGTGATGCGCGTCAACCTGTGGAGCGTGCTGCACGCGCTGCGCTGCTTCGTGCCGCGCATGGCGGCGCAAGGCGCCGGCCATATCGTCAACGTGGCCTCGATGGCCGGCCTCGCCGTGGGGCCCTGGCTGGCCCCCTACACGCTGTCCAAGCAGGCGGTGGTGGCGCTCAGCGAAGGGCTCGCGCTGGAGCTGCAGGCCGCGGGCCTGCCGCTGGGCGTGTCCGTGGTCTGCCCCGGGCCGGTGGCCACCGGCATCGCTGCGGGCCTGGACGGCGGCGGCGCGCAGGAGGTGGACCACATGAACGGCGCGCTGCGCAGCGGCATTGCCGCCGGCATGACGCCGGACGCGGTCGCGCGCTACATCCTGGACGGGGTCTCGGCCGGCCAGTTCTGGATCCTGCCGCACGAGCAGGCCGTGCATGCGGCGCTGGCGCGCGCGCAAGGCATTGCCGCCGGCACCACGCCGGCATTCGCGCTCTGACACTGATTTCCCCACCGCAATCCAGGAGACCCCATGCCGCTCAATCCCCAGGCCCGCGCCGTGCTTGAAGCCATGGCCGCCATGCCCAGCCCCGACTTCTCCACCCTGCGCGCGGCCGACTACCGTGCCGCGCTGGCTGCCATGCCCGCGTTCGCGCCCGGCGACACCGTCGCCGCGCAGCAAGATCTCACCATCGATGGCGCCGCAGGCCAGCTGAAGGCCCGCCTGTACCGGCCCGACGACAGCACCGCACTGCCGCTCGTGGTCTATTTCCATGGCGGCGGCTTTGTCCTCTGCGGCCTCGATTCGCACGACAACATCTGCCGCGGCCTGGCGCGTCGCAGCGGCGCGCTGGTGCTGTCGGTCGACTACCGGCTCGCGCCGGAGGCACGCTTCCCGGCCGCGGCCGACGACGCCGTCGCGGCCGTGCGCTGGGCCGCCGCGCATGCGGCGCAACTGGGCGCCGACCCGGCCCGCCTTGCCGTGGCCGGCGACAGCGCCGGCGGCAACCTTGCCGCCGTTGCCTGCCAGCAGCTGCGCGGCAGCGGCATCGCGCTGCGGCACCAGTTGCTGCTCTACCCCTACCTGGACTGCAGCGACGCCGCGGCCGCCAGCGCCAGCTACCGCGAATGCGCGCAGGGCTACTTCCTCAGTGCCGCGGAACTGGACTGGTATCGCGCCCAGTACCTGGCCAACCCGGCGGACGCCACCGATGTGCGCGCCAGCCCGCTGCACCAGCGCGAGCTGCACGGCCTGCCGCCAGCCACCATCATCACCGCGGAATACGACCCGCTGCGCGACCAGGGCGAGGCCTATGGCGAGGCCCTGCAGCGCGCGGGCGGCAACGCCACCGTGCGCCGCTGGCCCGGCCAGTTCCACGGCTTTATCAGCATGCAGGGGATGATCGATGCCGCCAGCGATGCGCTGGATGCGGCCGCGGCATCGCTGCGGCAGGCCTTCGGCAGCACCAGCCGGCAGGAGGCAGCATGAGCCCCGCCACCACACTGCCGCCGATGGCCGACGTGCTGGCGGCGCTGGCCGCGGGCCAGCGTGTGCTGGTGATCGAGGACGAGACCGACGAGGCCACCGGCTGCGTCCTGGTTGCAGCCGAGCGCGCCAGCGAGGCCGACGTCAACTTCATGGCCGCCGAGGCGCGCGGCCTGGTCTGCATGGCGATCACCGAGGCGCGCCGCGCGCTGCTGCAGCTGCCGCCGATGGCCGCGAACCACCGCCAGCGCGAGCGCTACACGGTATCGATCGAAGCGGCCAGCGGCGTCAGCACCGGCATCTCCGCCGCCGACCGCGCGCTCACGCTGCGCGTGGCGGCGGCAGCGCGCGCGCAGCCGCATGACCTGGTCCAGCCCGGCCACATCTTCCCGGTGGTGGCCCAGCCCGACGGCGTGCTGCGCCGCGCGGGCTTTGCCGAGGCCTGCTCCGACCTGCCGGCGCTGGCCGGGCGCGTCGCCGCCGGCGCCTATGCGATGCTGCTCGATGACGACGGCGACCTGCTGCGCGGCCCCGCGCTACTGGCCTTCGCGCGGCACCACGGCTTGCCGGCGGTTTCGATCAGCGGGCTGATCCACCACCGGCTGCTGACCGAAAGCGCGCTGCGCCGCACGCATTCGACGGAACTGGCCACGCCCTTCGGATGCTTCACCGTGCACGCCTACCACGACGCGCCGGTGGATGCGCTTCATCTTGCGCTGGTGCTGGGCCAGCCCGATCCTGGGCAGCCGGTGCTGACGCGCGTTCAGACTGTGGAAATGCAGCGCGACGTACTGGGCTTCGGCACGCCGGCCCTGCCCGCCTGGAACCTGGAGCGCTCGCTCGCCCGCATCGGCGCCGAAGGTTGCGGGGTGCTGGTGCTGCTGGATGAACGAGAATCGCCGCAGCAGCGGCTGGAGCGGCTGGCAGCGCCGGCCGCCGCCACGCCGGCGCTGGCCTTCGCGCAACGCGCGCTGGGGGTCGGGGCGCAGATCCTGCGCGATGTGGGAGCGCACAAGCTGCGCCTGCTCAGCCATCCGGTGCCGTATCGCGCCGTCACTGGCTTCGACCTGGAGGTCACCGAGTTCGTGCCGCCGTGCTGACTCGTCAGGAACGGGGACCGAAGCAATCGGCAAAGCTGCGCGTGAAGCGCTCCACGTCGGCGTCTGGCAGGTGGTTGATGCCGCCTGCCAGGCGCCGGCCGCCGCCGGTCTCGAAGCCGCGGCAGAAATCGGCCGCACCGGTGGCGCTGTGGGCGGGCACCCGCACGCTGACGGCAAAGCCGCCGCCGGACTTCGGCGAGAGCAGGCCGATGGCGTCGCCGGGCCGCCCGCGCACCAGCTCATTGGCCAGCACGCCGATCGCGCGCCGCGCCCACGGCGCGTCAGGCAGCACCAGCAGCGCGGCGCCGGGCACTTCGTGCGCTGGCGCCAGGCAGCGCGCGCGGGTCATGTCGTCCGCATAGCCGTCGCACAGCACCGCATAGGCGCCGCATTGCGCGGCGAAGGCCAGCGGGTCGGCAAACGGCAGCATGTGCCGCGCCAGCTCGGCGGGATCGAAATGCAGGTCCGCCACGCACTCGCCGTAGGCGTTGTAGTTCAGGCACGTGCCCAGCTGTTCCAGCACCGCGGTTTCGCACTCGCCCAGCCCCGCCTGCGCCGCCAGCGCGCGCGCCACGCTGCCCAGGTTGTCGCCGAACGCGGCGGTGATCGCCCAGCGCCGGTGGCAGCCGTCCAGGTGGCGGTCGACCAGGAGGCTGGTGCAGACCTCCGGCCCCTCGTCGATATGCGCGCGCAGGCCGGCATGCCCGGGCAGTTCGCCGGCATGGTGGTGGTCGAAGTAGTCCACCCGCGCACCGGCGCCGAGCAGCCGCATCAGGCCATCGCGGTTCTGCTCTAGCGAGATGTCCAGCGCGGTCACGGTGTCGCCGGGCCCGGCGTCGATGCGCTCGAGCAGCCGGATATCGCGCTTGACGCCGGTGACCAGCGTGGCGTCGCCGGCATGCGCCAGGCGCAGCTGCTGCAGGGCGCACAGGCCGTCGGCATCGCCGTTGAAGGCAAAGTAGCGTGTCATGGCAGGTGTGGTCAGGACTCAGGGCATGAAATCGCCGCCGTTGGCGTCGAGCGAAGCGCCGGTGATGGCCCTGGCGTAGTCTGACACGAGAAACAGCGCCGCGCGCGCGCAGTCGTCGTCGGTCGGCATGCGGCCCAGCGCAATCTGCGCGGTCACCGGAGCGACCACGGTGTCCTCGCTCACGCCCTGCTCGGCCGCGGCGTGGCGCACATAGCCCTGCACCGGCTCGCCCCACATCCAGCCCATGAAGATGCTGTTGGCGCGGATGCCATGCGGGCCCAGTTCGCGCGCCAGGTACTTGACCGCCACCGCCAGCGCGCCCTTGGACGCCGCGTAGCCGGATTCGCCGGGCATCGGCTTGCGCGTGGCCTGGGTGTTGATCATGACGATGGCGCCGCCGCCCTGCGGCTTCATCAGCGCCGCCACTTCCTGCGTCAGCGTCATGGTGCCGAACACGTTGGTGTCGAACACCTGGCGCCAGACGTCCAGGTCGGCCGCTTCCACCGGCTCGGGGAAGTTGCCGTGCTGGAAGGCGCTGTTGACCAGCGCGTCGATGCGCCCGAAGCGGCGCATGGTCTCGCCGGCAAGGTGCCGGGACTGGGTCCGGTCGGTGATATCGGTCACCACCTTGAGCACTTCGCAGTCGGCGCCCAGTGCATCGATGCGGGCCTGGGCGTCGTCCAGCTTCGCCGCGGTGCGCGCGGCGATGGCAACGGCACGCGCGCCTTCGCGCGCCGCCTCCACGGCCAGCTTGACGCCCAGCCCGGGACCGATTCCCGACACGATGACGACCTTGTCTTTCAACAGCATGGTGTTGTCTCCTGTGATGCGCAGTGCGCTGTCTTAGTTTTGCTTCAGGATGTGCCGCGCGCGGTAGCCGGCGAAATCGCGTTCCAGTTGTTCCTGGCTCAGTCCGAACTGCTCCAGCGTATAAGCGTGGGCCGCGCGCTGGTTGCGCGGGTTGCCCTCCATCCACGCCCACATGCCGGCGCGCGCGGACTCGGTCAGCGGCATGCCGGCAAAGCGGTAGACCGCCTGCGCCACGCCGAAGGGATCGCTCACCGTATCCTCGAAGCGCACGTCGAGGAAGCGATCGGCAGGCAGACCGTCGCGCACCGTCATGGCATGGGCGGTGGCGCGCTGCATCTGCCCGCTCCACTGCCGCCCCACCGTGGCGGCATCGGGCGCGTCGGCGTACAGCTTCCACAGCGTATGCGCCATGCTGGCCATCGACGGAATGGTCTGGGCGGGGTCGCGATGGGTCAGCACGACCTGCGCGCCGGGGAAGACCCGGAACAGGATTTCCAGCGTATGCAGGTGCTGCGGCGTCTTCAGCACCCACCGCTGCGCCGGCGCCTCGCCGCGCTGCCGCTTCTGCCACTGCAGGAACTGCAGCATGGTCTTCAGGCAGGCATAGACCTGGGTGTGGTCCTGCCGCGCCAGCCAGTCGGTATAGGACGGCACGTTGGCGTAGGAATCCATCGCGCACAGGAAGGAATGCTCCATCAGCATGAATTCCTCGTCGGCCGCCATCGCGTCGAGCGGATGGATGGCGAGGATGTCCGGGATAAAGCGGATCATCTGCGCCACTTCCTCGCGCGCCAGCCCGATGCGCCGGCCGGCGTCGCGCACGTGCTCGCCGGGCAGCGGCGCCGGGTAGCGCGTTTCCCACCACGCCGCCGAGTGGAAGCGCGCGTCCGTGGCCAGCATGCGCTGCAGCAGCGTGGTGCCGGTGCGCGGCAGGCCGACGATCACCAGCGGATCGTCGACGCGCTCTTCCAGGATTTCGGGATGGCGCCGGCAGTAGTCCTGGATCACCAGCCGGTTCACCAGTTGCGCCTGCAGCTTGCCTTGCAGCATCTGCGCGCCCTGCGGCGACAGCCCGGCTTCGCGTGCAAGCGAGTCAAACAGCACCTCCAGCGCCTCGCGGTAGTCGCCCGGGCCAAAGTCAGTCAGCCCGCCGGCCTGTGCGCTGGCCTGTGCCAGCAGTCGCTCCACGTCAAGCACTGCGGTGTCGTCGGATGCGATGGTGTTCATGCGTTCTCCCTGCATTCATTCCTGAGCGATTCAAGCTTGACCACGCGCGTGCGCGGATGCACCGGCTGCGCCGCCCCCACCCAGCGCCAGCACATGGTGCCGTTGCGGTGGCCGGCGGTTTCCAGCCAGTTGGGCAGGCCCGGATCGCGCGCGCTGAGGACGACGGTGACGCCGCCGTTGGCATCCAGCCGGGCACTGTGCTTGTTCAGGCAGATGTCGTGGTAGCGGTAGTCGAGCGACTCCATCCAGTAGTTGTTGATCTGGAAATTCCAGAAATCGCAGACCGGCACCCGGTCCACCTCGACCACCAGCGCTTCGTCGTCCGCCAGCGCCCAGCAGGAGTGGTAGTAGAAGATGTTGGGATCGCCGCCTGCCGCCTGGCATACGGCCTGGTCGGCGGGCGGCAGCGCATTGACATGGCCGCCATAGCCCTGGGCCCAGTCGGCGAAGATGCGCGCGGTGCCCTCGACAAAGCCCGCGGCGCGCAGCAGGCCGCCGTGCAGGCGTTCGGCATCTAGCACGGGCGGCTTGCCGCTGCCATTGAGGCGCTCGATGTGCAGTTCGGCCGGGGTCTCGGCCTTGCGCTCGAGAAAGGTCTGCCGCACCACCAGCGCATTGGTGCCCGGCTCCATGCGCACCCAGTTGCCTTCATGCTGGCGCGCGCTGAGGATGATCTCGAAACTGCCATCCGCCGCCACTGCCAGCTTGTTGCAGTCGATAAAGCCGGTCTGGACCATGCGCCCGTCGGTTTCGTAGCCGCCCTTCTGTGTGCCGAAACTCAGGTAGGCCACGGTGCCGCGCCGGCCGCGGATGCGGTACTCGGCACTGCCGTCCAGGCGTGCGTAGCGATAGAGATTGTCCGGATTGTCCGCGCCGATCTTGGCGGTTTCGTGCGACGGCGAGAAGAAGCCGGGAAACGCCGGATCGGCGAATTCCACATGCATCTCCAGCGCAATACGCAGCAGGCGGCTCAGGTAGCGGAAGCCCTCGGCGCGCGTGAGCGCATCCGACGGGGCCTCCGGGCGCAGGATCTGCTGCCCGCTGCGCTTGAGCACCTCGCAAAACTCGGCCCAGGTCTGGCCGCTCAGCATTTGTTCTTCGGCGGAGTTCGCCATCTGCCTGCTCCCGTGGTTCGTCGGCGAAGCAACGATACCGAGCGCGGGGCCGCCCCAGCCTCGTCCGGGTGGACTAGGAAATGCGCGCCGCGTCCCGCGATTTCTTAGTCCGCCCGGACGAAGTGGCGAAGGGCCCCGGCTCGCTACCTTGTGGCCATGCCAGACCGCCGCGACATCCCTGCACGGCACCGGCAAACCAAGAGGAGATCCCGATGTTGACCCACCTGGAGCAACTGGAGGCGGAGAGCATCCACATCATGCGGGAGGTGATGGCGGAATGCGAAAACCCCGTCATGCTCTATTCCATCGGCAAGGACAGCGCCGTGATGCTGCACCTTGCCATGAAGGCCTTCTATCCCGCGCGGCCGCCGTTCCCGCTGCTGCATGTCGATACCACATGGAAGTTCGGCGAGATGATCACGTTCCGCGACCAGACCGCCGCGCGGCTTGGCCTGGACCTGCGCGTGCATGTGAATCCCGAGGGGCTGGCACGCAACATCAGCCCGCACGAGCACGGCTCCGCCGTCCATACCGACGTGTGGAAGACCCAGGGCCTGAAGCAGGCGCTGGACCACTACGGCTTTGACGCCGCCTTCGGCGGCGCGCGCCGCGACGAGGAGAAGTCGCGCGCCAAGGAGCGCGTGTTCTCGGTACGCACCGCCCAGCACCGCTGGGACCCGAAGATGCAGCGCCCCGAGCTCTGGCGCCAGTACAACACCCGCAAGCGCAAGGGCGAAAGCCTGCGCGTGTTCCCGCTGTCCAACTGGACCGAGCTGGACATCTGGCAATACATCTACCTGAACGACATCCCCATCGTGCCGCTCTACTACGCCAAGGAGCGCCGGGTGGTGGAGCGCGACGGCACGCTGATCATGGTCGACGACGAGCGCCTGCCGCTGCGCCCCGGAGAAACGCCGCAGCTGCGCAAGGTGCGCTTCCGCACGCTGGGCTGCTACCCGCTCACCGGCGCGATCGAGAGCGAGGCCGACACCCTCGGCGGCATCATCCAGGAAATGCTGCTGGCGACCACCTCGGAGCGCCAGGGACGGCTGATCGACAGCGACTCGGCCGGATCGATGGAAAAGAAGAAGCAGGAGGGATACTTCTGATGGAAACCCTGATCGACACCGCGCCCGCGCATGCGCAAGCCGCCGGCACCTCGGGCGAGATCGCCCGCTACCTGCACGCCCAGCAAAGCAAGAGCCTGCTGCGCTTCATCACCTGCGGCAGCGTCGACGACGGCAAGAGCACGCTGATCGGCCGGCTGCTGTATGAATCCAAGATGCTGTTCGAAGACCAGCTCGCCCAGCTGGAAGCCGACTCGAAGAAAATGGGCACGCAGGGCGAGGACCTCGACTTCGCGCTGCTGGTGGACGGCCTGGCCGCGGAGCGCGAACAAGGCATCACCATCGACGTGGCCTACCGCTTCTTCGCCACCGACAAGCGCAAGTTCATCGTCGCCGACACGCCGGGGCACGAACAGTACACGCGCAACATGGTCACCGGGGCCTCCACCGCCGACCTGGCCATCCTGCTGGTGGATGCGCGCCGCGGCGTGCAGACCCAGACGCGCCGCCACAGCTACCTGGTGGCGACGCTTGGCATCCGCCGCGTGGTGCTGGCGGTCAACAAGCTGGACATGGTCGACTACTCGCGCGAGGTCCATACGCGCATCGAGAACGAGTACCGGGAGTTCGCCCGGCAGATCGGCCTGACCGATATCACCTGCATTCCGATGTCGGCCCTGCGCGGCGACAACATCACCGAGCCCAGTGCGAACACCCCGTGGTACCACGGCCCGACGCTGATGGCCCACCTGGAGAACGTACCGATCGACAACGCGCCCGTGCAAGGCGAACCGTTCCGGCTGCCGGTGCAGTGGGTCAACCGGCCCAACCTGGACTTCCGCGGCTTTGCCGGCACCGTCAGCGCCGGCGAGATCCGCCGTGGCGACCGCGTGCGCGCGCTGCCCTCGGGCCGCGAGAGCCGCGTGGCCGGCATCGTCGGCGCCGCCGGCGCGTGCGAGCACGCCATGCGCGGCCAGGCGGTGACGCTGACGCTGGAGAACGAGATCGACATCAGCCGCGGCGACGTGCTGGCCTGCCCGGAAGACCCGCCGGCAGTGGCCGACCAGTTCGAGGCCACGCTGGTGTGGATGAACGAGGACGCCATGCTGCCCGGGCGCCCCTACCTGCTCAAGCTCGGCACGCGCACCGTGGGCGTGACCGTGGCGCAGCCCAAGTACAAGGTCAATGTCAACACGCTCGAACACCTGGCCGCGCGCACGCTGGAGCTGAACGAGATCGGCGTGTGCAACCTGCACCTGGACCAGCCGGTGGCCTTCGATCCCTACGCGCGCAACCGCGAGCTGGGCGGCTTCATCATCATCGACCGTCTCAGCAACAACACGGTCGGCGCCGGCATGCTGCACTTTGCGCTGCGCCGGGCGCAGAACGTGCACTGGCAGGCCATCGACGTGGACCGCCGCGCCCATGCCGCGCTCAAGCACCAGTCGCCGCGCATCGTCTGGTTCACCGGGCTCTCCGGCGCGGGCAAGTCCACCATCGCCAACCTGGTGGAAAAGCGCCTGCACACGCTGGGCCACCACACCTACCTGCTCGACGGCGACAACGTGCGCCACGGCCTGAACAAGGACCTGGGCTTCGCCGAGGCCGACCGCGTCGAGAACATCCGGCGCGTGGCGGAAGTGGCAAGGCTGATGCTCGATGCGGGCCTGATCGTGCTGGTGTCCTTTATCTCGCCGTTCCGCTCGGAACGCGACATGGCCCGCGCGCTGGCCGGCGACGGCGATTTCGTCGAAGTCTTCATCGACACGCCGCTGGCGGTGGCCGAGCAACGCGACCCCAAGGGCCTGTACCGCAAGGCGCGGCGCGGCGAGCTGAAGAACTTCACCGGCATCGATTCGCCGTACCAGCCGCCCGAGCGGCCCGAGATCCGCATCGACACCACCGCCGACAGCGCGGAGCAGGCGGCGGAGCGGATCGTGGCGTGGCTGCGGGAGAAGCCCTAGGCCGAACGGACGATGAGGCGACGGACGGGGTCGGTACGATGGGACAGGGATTCCTGCCCTGGACTACCGCCACGTCTGGCGCCAGTCATGGCCTTTGCATGACCGATTGGGCGCTCCCTCGCCCGCTTGCGGGAGAGGGTTGGGGTGAGGGCGGGAATGTCCACGAAGTTCCGGCTGCTGGTATGCCACCGCCGGCCCTCACCCCTGCCCCTCTCCCGCACGCGGGAGAGGGGAGCAAACCGTCGCACCGCCATCATGCTGCCAGCCTCCCTGCCCGCCGCCGAGCTGAGCGCCCTGCTCGCCCAGCTCTACCAGGGCCCGACCGAAGCCGTGCCCTGGGCAAGTTTCCTGGAAAGCGTGCGCCAGCGCCTGGGCGCCACCTTCGTCACGCTGGTGCTGCGCCACCCGGCCACCGACCGGCCGGGGCTGATCGTCAATGCCTCCGACTACGGCCCGCACCTGCCGGGCGAGCCCTCGTACAGCGAGCAGTACTACGCGCTGTGCCCCTTCCTGGACCTGCACCCGGACCGGCTCTTCAGCGCCGACGAACTGTTTGGCGAAGCCGGCTGGCTGGCACACCCGTTCTACACGCAATACCTTCAACCGCTGGGCCTGCGCTATATCCTGGCGGCCAACCTGGTCACGCCCGACGGCGTGGAATGCGCGCTGTTCATCAGCCGCGTCCACGCGGGACAGGACTTCGGCGAGGCCGACAAGGCACTGCTGCACGGCCTGCTGCCGCACCTGAAGCGCGCAGTGGACCTGCATGCCGCGCTCGACGTGCTTGCATCCGAACGGTCCCTGTACGCGGATGCGGTCGACCGGCTGCAGGTCGGCACGGTGATCCTGGACGAGCACGGCAGGACCATCCGGACCAACGACGTCGCCGGCCGCCTGCTGCAGGCGCGCGACGGCCTGTACCTGTCGGAGGGCGCGCTGCACGCGCACTGCCCGGTGGAGAACCGCAGGTTCCGCAAGATCCTGGAGGACGCGGCCCAGGCCCACGCGCTGGCCGCACCGCGCAGCGAAGTCACCACGCTGAGCCGGCCCGCCGCGCCCACGCCCCTGAGCGTGCTGGTGCGGCCGATCCCGCTCAGCTATCGCAGCGAAGACAAGTCGCGCCGACCCGCGGTGGCGGTGTTCATCCGCGACCCGGCGGGATCGCCGCGCAACACCCACGCCAACCTGCGCAAGCTGTTCCACCTGACCCCGACCGAGATCGAACTGGCTTTGCTGATGGTCGACGGGCTGACGCTGGACGAAGCCGCGATGCGGCTCGGCGTCAAAAAGAATACGGCACGGGCGCACCTGCGGGGCATCTTTGCCAAGACCGGGGCGACGCGGCAGGCGGTGCTGGTGAAGATGTTGCTGTCCAGTGTGGTGGGGATGGGGTGAGGGCTTCGTACTCCAAGCGGACGATGCCGGAGTAGCGCCGGACTGCTTTAATCCTCGCAAACCACCGGAGACGAGTCGATGACCGACGATGCCGTGCAGCTTGCCAATCTCCTCTACATCTATGCCGAGCGCATGGACGCCGGTGATCTGCCGGGGGTCGCCGCACTGTTCGAACATGCGGAGATCGAAACCGGAGATGCAGTGCTGCGAGGTTCCGAGGCCATGCTCAAGCTCTGGCAAGCCTATGTGAAATTGCATGCGGATGGAACGCCCAGAACCCGGCATGTCATCAGCAATCCGATCATTGAGATTGCTCCGGACAAGCTGACGGCAACCGTCAGATCGTACTATACGGTTCTCCAGGCATCCGAGCGTATCCCACTACAGGTGATCGCAGCCGGTCGCTATCATGACGCCTTCGAAAAGGTCGAGGGACGCTGGCGCTTCAGCCGCCGGAATTATTCGATGCTCGATCTGAAGGGCAACCTGACCGATCATCTGCTCTTCCCGTCTGCCTGAGGGATGGCACGGCGGCATTCCTGGCAGGTCGAAATGCTAGGCAAGCAAGCGCAAGGCATCAGCGAGCGAAAGCACCGTTGTGCGCGAATCGAACGCCGTTGAAAAGAGATGGTCGTGCACGACCTGATCCGGGTCGTAGCAGCAATCCTTGACCGTGAATAAGCGGAAGTCCGCATCGCTCGCATAGGCGACCGACGACAGCACCACACCGGTTGACGCAATGCCCACCATGAGCAGGGTATCGATACCCTGCGCGGAAAGCCGTACCTGCAGGTCGGTACCAAAGAACACGCTGGCGCGATGCGCGATGATCAGCGGCTCAGTGGCCTGCTGGCCGAGTTCCGGCGAGATCTGGTCGTCGACGAAAAGACCAAGCTGCTTGATTCCCTGCCCGTTCCGGTTCAACGGACTGACTTCCGGATAGCCTGGAGCAAAGTGGATCTTGGCGAAATAAACGCTGACGCCCCTGGTCCGCGCGGCGTCACACAGCTTGCGCGTGTTGGAGAGCAGAGTGGGCGCGACCGAGGGAAATAGCGCCAGGATGTCGGTCTGGTAGTGCATGACCACCAGCGCGGTTTGCGCGGGAACAATTGCCGGAATCTCAACGGGTGGCGACATAAGGCTACACGATAAGAAATGATGGTCGACTCTACCACGACCAATCGGTTGGCCGTTCTGGGTCGCCTACGGAAGTTGGCCGTGGGATCGTCAGCGAACGACCTGCACCCGGCTTCGAGGGTTCAACTGCGTCCACAGCCCGTTCAACATTGACTATGTTCGTCTCGCTGGCGGGCCTAACCTCGGCCCTGTACCGGAGGATCAGTCTCTATGGCCGAAGCCGGCAGGCTTTGGGCCACGGGGGGTAATGCCAGGGTCAGGAACTCGATCACCGGATCGGCCGGGCTGCAGGTCAAGTGGTGACCCAAGGGCGGCCGCGATTGGGATACGCACGGTCAGCATAGTCCCCTCCCCTGTGGATCGCACGCTGAGCGTCCCGCCTAGACGCCGGGTACGCGCGCGCATGCTGCGCATGCCGGTGCCCGGATGCCGTTCGATGGCGGCGGGTTCGAAGCCCATTCCGTTGTCGCTGACAACCAGCTCCAGTCCCCGGGCATCATTGCGCAGGACGACGTCCGCGCGACTCGCCTTGCTGTGCTTCAGTACATTGGTCAGCGCCTCTTGCAAGGTCCTCATGACATCAAGAATTTGCGAAGTCCGCAGATAGCATTGATCGAGGCCAGTGAGCTGCCACCGGCACTCGATGTCGTGGCTCTCGAACAGCCGCGTAAGACGGTGCCGCAGCGGCACGATCTGACCCGCCAGCGCGTGCTCGCCAAACTGCTGGCTGGAGGTGGCATCGATGATGATGCGCAGGTCGTCGCGCAGCTCCTTGAGGATCGACAGGACCTGGCCTGGCGGGATGTCGTGAGGGATGCGCTCCAGTGTCGCAATTCCGCTGACGAGCGTGCCGCCGAGCCCGTCGTGCAGGTCGTGTGCGAGATTGAGCCGTTCACTGAGCCGCGCATTGGCGACTTCGAACTCGCGCTGGCGATCCAGGTTGGCTGCGAGCTCCGCCTTGGCCGCGTCGATCTTGCAGTGCAGTTCGTCATTGAATCGTTCAATGCGGCGCAGGTTGGCGACGAAGCGCCAGGCCAGCACCAGCGCCATGGCGATCATCTGGAACTGCGAAGTGAGGGCTGCGTAGTAGAGGTTGTCCTTGAGGATGCCAAGAAAGCTCAGCAGGTCGTGTACCGCGGCGACAAGGAAAATTGCAATGCAAAACGAGAGGATGCGATGATCGGTGCGACCACTGCGCCAGGCAAAGCAGAGAAATACAAGGCACGTCGCGAAGAAATTGCACGCCAGTCCCACCGTCAGCGTGTTGCGTACGTCGGTCAGGTAACCGTGCGGCGCCCCGAGCATGACGGCCGCGCCCAACACTACCAGCGTCCAGAGCACCGCTTCGATGCGCGGCAGGCGCCGTTCGCAGAAGCGCACCATGGACATCGTGAAGGCAGCACTGTAGATGAGCAGCGCGATGATATTTGCGCGCCCCCAGGCATCGGTACTGGCAAACGGCCAGGTGCTCGTCGCCACCTGATTCAGCGCCACCCACCACCAGGCCAGCGACATCAGGCTGAACCATCCGTAGGTCACTTCTTGCCGGCGCATCACCCAGAGCGAAAAGAAGAAGCAACCTAGCGCGACGGTGACTGCAAGGCTGACCAACTGCAGGTCATGACGCAGCCGGTAGGCCTGTTCGTAAGCGGCCCGCAGGCGGTCCGGGTCGGCGACCGATACGGGTCCAAGGCCGGGTTGGTATGCCGACAGCCCCGAGACGCGAATCAGCAGCGTGTTGGTGCCCTCCCGCAGCAACGGCGGAGATATCAACTGATAACGGGGAGTATTCCAGGCTCGCGTGAGCGGTTCGACGAGGCTCGCGTCACGCATCAGCAAGCTGCCGTTGAGATAAACCGCCCCCGCCATATTCAGGTAAGCGAGCATCAGCGCCGTGGGTTGGCTTGCATCTGTGCATTGCCAGCTCAGCCGGTACCAGACCACGCCGTCGAACTCGGGCCAGCGCGAGGACCAGTCGTCCGGCAGCTTCACTGTGACCCAGCCCGCCGCCGGCGGGCTATCACCCTGCCAGGTCGATCGGGCAGCCTCTATGCGGGTGAAGGCCGTGGCGCCCGGCCCTTCCTGCGCGTTTGCAGCGCCGGCGAGGAGCGTGGCGCCCAAGATCAGCGCAACAAGCCATGCGCACGCGCTTCGAAAACGGCCTGCGTGCGGGAGTGGACGGCCAACTTCTTGTATATGTTCCTGATGTGGCATTCGACCGTCAGTCTGGACAAGGACAGCAAATCCGCGATCTCCCGATTGGTCAGGCCCTTGCCGACCAGCGAGAGGATTTCGATTTCCCGTGCGCTCAGCGGCGACGCGCCGACCAATCGGCGCGCATGAATTTGCGCCCCGCCGGGCAATGGTGCCGTCGTGGCGACCAGATCGAGGATATGCCTGGCAACGAAAGGATCGATCGGCGCTCCGCCGCGCAGCGCACTGCGGATCGACAAGGAAATCTCGAGGTCGTCGCGCTCCTTAAGCAGGTAACCGGTGGCACCCGCCTGCAGCGCGCTCACGATGACGCGCTCCGTGTTCCAGGTCGAGATTACCAGAATTGGCAAGGCGGGATCGCGCTCGTGCAACGCGCGAATGAGGTCGATGCCATTGCCGTCGGGCAGCCCGACGTCAACCAGCACCATCGCAAACGGCTGGGCGGTTAGCAGCGCATTGGCGTCGGCGAGGCTGCCGGCAAACCACAAGGCCTCATCGGCATAGCCGAGCGTGGCCAGGATCGTGCGTAGCCTGGTCTGCATCAGTGGCTCGTCCTCGACGACCAGCAAGGGCGCGGGCAACACCGATTCGCCGGTGTCAGTCAATGGTTGGCTCATGGGGTACGGTGCGGTCACGGCCAGAGTTTAGCTGTACCACCGGAATTGGCCGATCTCCGGATCACGCCAGGCTGACAGAAATCGGCCGTGAGGGGCATCCCCGGAACCAGGTAATCCGGGCGAATCTCGCCGGCGGGTAGCCGAGCTTACCAAATTGCTACCTTAAACCCGCTCAGTCCAGCTTTGCAGCAAAGTCAAGCAGTTGCTGTGCCGTCACCGTGGCCCCGCCACATACCACCACGGCAATGCTGGAGGCCGCCTGCAGCACCGGGGTGTCGCAATCCAATGCCGCCAAGGCTGCGCCGCATGCCGGCTCAACCAGGACGCGGTGTTCGTCAAGAAACCTTATCGCTGCCTCCACCGCCTGTTTGTCTGACACAACGACGCTGTGGATCTCGTGACGCTGCGCCCATCGGAGCGCGCCATCACACGGCCGCCTGGCGCCAAGCGACATCGCCACGCTGGTGATCTGTGAGAGTTCCACCGGCCTGCCTTCGGCAACCGAGCGGGCGTAGCAGTCCGCACCGTCGGTTTCTACCGCGATCACAGGCACGTCGGACGTGTTCGGTCTGGTTTCGGCGGGGATGGGTTGCGCGTTTGTCCCCGCAAGCCTGGCAACCGTCTGTCCGCCGACCGTGCGGCTGGTGCCACTGCCTGAGGTCGCTGACCGCTTCGACGTGGAATTCGCGTTCGACGAGGAGGTAGCGACGCCAGCGGTCAGGCAATTCGTGCAGGCGCTGCAGCACGTGATCGATGATCGGGCAAGCCAATAGCCGTTGGTTTCGTGACGGCCCGTGCCGGTCGGTCACATGACGCATTGCGCGGTTCCGGTGTCGGACAGCAAGCGGCACGTCAAAACATGCACTGCAGGGGCGGCGTCTCACATGGAATACCGTCGCCGTCCCCATCCATCTTTTTGGAAATGGAAGGATGCCACAACAGCGTCGTTGTCGGTCAGGCGCTCTGCCACTACTCTGCCAGCCTTGCTGCGACCTCGCCTACCATGTCGTGCAACTCTGAACCCAGCTTTTGGCGCAACGCACGGTGGGCTGGCTGCCACAGCGCCAGGGCCTGCTGCAACTTGAAGGCGCCAGCCTCTGTCAACCACACCGCGCGGCGGCGGCGATCCGCTTCGGACGTGACGACTTCCACCAGCCCCGTGCTGACAAGCTGATCCACATTCCTCGACATTGTCGATTGATTCAGTCCGGCTCGTTGCGCCAATGAGGCAAGGGTGTCGTCCGTTGCTGACGCGATCAGGCACATCAATCCAAATTGGGTACTGGACAGGCCAGATGAAGCCAACGCCTCATCCAGCTCCGCTGTAATTCTGCGCGCCAACAGGCGCGACCACCAGCCGAGATCGACATCGAGAACCGCAGCGGCGTCTGCGCGCAGGGTCCTGGCTCCTTGCCTTCGCTTTTGCATGCCGATACTATATGCAGATGCATTGTTTGTATCTGCATATATTACCAACAACGAGGAGATCTGACGAGATGGAATATCGATACGGCCTTGCCTCACCCGCCGACGTCGCAAACATGAACGGCAGGGCAATTCTTCAAGCCATTGTGGACGGACACCTGCCGCAGCCGCCCATCTCACAGGCCCTCGACTTCTGGTTAGTTGAGGTCGGCGACGGATTCGCCGCGTTCGAAGGCGAGCCGTCGTCCAGACTGCTCAATCCAATGGGTTCGGTGCACGGCGGATGGCCCCTGACGCTCATCGACAGCGCAACCGGCTGTGCAGCCAACTCCCTTCTTCCCGCCGGCACTGGTTACACCACTATCGAAACAAAGGGCAATTTCTCCCGGCCGATCAAGCCCGATACAGGCCGGGTCCGTGTCGAAGGCCGCGTTGTCAGCCACGGCCGTCAGATCATTACCGCGGAAGCTCGCGTGCTTGCGAAGGACGGGCGCGTTCTGGCCCATGGCACGTCTACGCTACTCGTGCTATCGCCTGCGCGGGAACAATAGGCAAACCAAGCGAATGTCTGGGGAAGCCGGCTTGAGTCGGGCTGGCGACCACAGACATTCGGCTGGACTGCGGGGTTGGTGAGGCGCTTTCCATTCGGAATCTGACAAGCTAATGTTGAACTAGCTGCGCGCAGATGATGGAGGCGGATATGGGCATGGTCTCAATAGAACCCGGCAGCTATCACGTTGCACCGCCACAAAACCCCGGCGAGGTCATCGATCTGATCCGGACGCACGCGATCCAGGTGGTTGACCTCAGGTTCACCGACTTGCCCGGCGTGTGGCAGCACTTCTCGATCACGCTGCCGGAAGTCAACGACGACCTGTTCTCGGCCGGCATCGGTTTCGACGGGTCTTCCATTCGCGGGTTCCAGGAAATCCACGAGTCCGACATGCTGGTCAGGCCTGACCCGGCCACGGCATTCATCGATCCGTTTTGCGCAGCACCAACGCTGGCGCTGATCTGCGACGTGCTGGACCCTGTCCTGCACCAGCCGTATTCGCGCGATCCGCGCCACATCGCACGCAAGGCAGAGCTCTACCTCCGGCAAACCGGTCTTGCCACGGTTTGCTACCTTGGTCCCGAACTTGAATTCTTTATTTTCGACTCCATCCGCTTCGGGCAGGACCAGCACTCTGGCTACTACCATGTCGAATCCGCCGAAGGCGAATGGACCTCGGGGCGTGACGAAGGCGCCTATGGTGGCGGCAATCTCGGCTACAAGCAGCGCTACAAGGGAGGATATTTTCCCGTGCCGCCAAGCGATACGCTGCAGGACATCCGCTCCGAAATCGTGCTCGCGCTGATGCAGGCCGGCATCCAGGTCGAGGTGCATCACCATGAGGTCGCCACGGCGGGCCAGAACGAAATCGACATGCGCTTTGCGCCACTGATGCGAATGGCAGACAACGTGATGATGTACAAGTACATCTGCAAGAACGTTGCGCGCCGCCACGGCAAGGTCGCCACCTTCATGCCCAAGCCGCTGTTTGCCGACAACGCGAGCGGCATGCATTGCCACCAGAGCCTCTGGCGCGACGCCGAGAACCTCTTTTATGACAAGAACGGTTGGGCGCAGACGTCCCAGATGTGCCGTTGGTATATAGGCGGCTTGCTCAGCCACGCCCCCGCGCTGATGGCTTTTTGCGCACCGAGCACGAACTCCTACAAGCGGCTGGTGCCCGGATACGAGGCGCCTGTCAATCTGGCCATGTCGCAGCGCAACCGGTCCGCCGCGGCCCGGATTCCCATGGTTTCGGATTCCCCAAGTGCCAGGCGCGTTGAATTTCGCTGTCCTGACCCGTCCGCCAATGCCTATCTAGCCTTCTCGGCAATGCTGCTCGCCGGCCTGGACGGCATTGAAAACCAGACGGATCCCGGCGACCCGCTCGACAAGAACATCTATGATCTGCCACCGGAGGAAGCGGCCAGCATCCGGCAGGTACCAGGTTCGCTCGAAGAGTCGCTTTGCGCGCTGGAAGCCGACTCAGCGTTCCTGCGAAAAGGTGATGTTTTCACTGAAGACCTGATCAGCACCTGGATCGACTACAAGCGCACGCGCGAGATCGATACCTTGAAGGTGCGGCCGCACCCATGGGAATTCCAGCTCTACTTCGACATTTGATCACCGTAGGTGGCGCCGGGACGACGAACGCTGGCGGCCCAGCCGGTGATGGAAGACTGTGCATCCCGCCGGCCGATCATTAGTCCACGAGGAATCGTTCGCATAGCAGGGCCCAATACGCCGCACCGACAGCAATGTTCCCGTCATTGAAGTCGTAGCCGGGATTGTGGACCGAGCAGCCTCCGGCCATTCCGCCTTCGCCGTTTCCGATCCACAGGTAGCAGCCGGGCACGGCATCCAGCATGAAGGCAAAGTCCTCACTTGCGGCAATGGGCGACGCCTTGCAATTGACGTGGCTCGGGCCCAGCAACTCCAGAGCAACCTGGCTCGCGAACGCCGTTTCAGCCGGCGTATTCACCAGGACTGGGTATCCGCGCTGATAATCGACCTGCGCCGTGACGCCATAGCTCTGCGCCTGCGCCGATACCAGATCCCTGACACGCTGTTCGATCTGCTCTCGCACATCGCGGTCCAGTGCGCGGACACTCAGCCTGAGCACGGCATGCGAGGGAATGATATTGGAGACGGTACCGGCCTGGAATGCGCCCACGGTAATGACCGCCGCTTGCAGCGGATCGACATTGCGCGCCACGATGGTCTGCAAGGCCATCACGATGGAGGCGCCGGCCACGACAGGATCGGCCGCGTGGTGTGGGATCGCTGCATGGCCACCGACGCCTTCCAGCGTAATGGTCACGTTGTCGGCCGAAGCCTGCGCCGCGCCCTCACGCAAGAGCAGACGGCCCGATGCGGTGCCCGGTACGTTGTGCATGGCGAAGACGGCATCGCAAGGGTACTTCCTGAACAGTCCGTCCTCCATCATCTTCTTTGCACCGCCCAACCCCTCCTCTGCCGGCTGGAAGATAAGGTTCAGCGTTCCACTGAAACCGCCGCGCCGGGCGAGGTACTTTGCTGCGCAAAGCAGCATGGTGGTATGCCCATCATGCCCGCAGGCGTGCATGACGCCAGGATGGCAGCTGGCATAGGCCAGCCCTGTGGCCTCCTCCATCGGCAAGGCATCCATGTCGGCGCGGATGCCAAGGCTGCGGTTGCCCGAACCGCGCCGCAGCCGGCCGACGACCCCCGTTGTCCCCAGCCCGCGCTCGACCTCATAGCCCCATTCGGCGAGCAGGCTGGCAACGATGTCGCTGGTGCGATGTTCCTCGAAGCCGAGTTCCGGATGCCGGTGCAGGTCACGGCGAACTGCTACGAACTCTTCGGCGCTATCCCGCAGCGCGGCCAGGATGGGATGCATGGCGTCCTTATTGCGGCTGCAAGCCGATGGCACGGGCAATGCCGCGGTATTGTTCGATGCTCTGCTGATAGGCCTTCTGACTTTCCGCAAGCGACACCGGCCTGGACGCAGGCAGGTTCGCGGCATCCAGGCTGGCGCGCACCGAGGGGTCGGCCAGCGTATGCACAATCGCGTTGTGCACCGCCTGCACAACCGGCTCGGCTGTGTCCTTCTTCACGAAGATCCCGGCCCAGGTTGAATAGTTGAAGCCCCGCAGCGCCTTGCTTTCATTGACGCTGGGCACCGACTTCACTGCATCCACGCGTGTGGGCGACAGGACCGCCAGCATCCTGACCTGGCCGGTGCGCATGCGTTCGATATCAGGCTTGCCAAACGGCGAGATAAAGATATCGACGATTCCGCCAACGAGGTCCTGGATCACGGCCGCGCCGCCCTTGTAAGGCACGTGAGTCATCGGCGCTCCGATGGTTTGGGACATATGCGCCCCCAGGAGGTGATAGAGCGAGCCGATGCCGACGCTGGCATACGTCAGTGGTTTGCCGGCCTTGGCTGCCTGCGCGGCATAGGCGGCCAGTTCGTCGACATCCTTTACCGGCAGATCCCTGCGCACCAGGATGGCAAGATCGACCGCGCCGACCATATGCACCAGCCGGAAATCCTCGCTCCTGAATTTGATTGCGGCATTGGCCAGCGGCGTAGTGATGAGCTCGCCGGGCCCTGCCTGCAATAGCAAATGGCCGTCGGCCGGTGCGTGAAGGACCTTCTGCGCGGCAATTGCTCCACCAGCTCCCCCGAGGTTTTCGACGATGACCGGCTGCCCGAACTGCCGGGCGAGGGGCCCGTTCAGGTTCCGGGCAACAACGTCGGAGAGGCCCCCCGCCGGGAACGGCACCATCAGCGTTACCGGCCGGTCAGGAAAGCCGTGTGCCGGCGCCAGGCCGGCAAGAAGCAGTGCTGCAACCAGGCCGCCGAGCCAACGGCGGCCGACGTTCTTGAATCGGGTCATGGCTGTCTCCTCAATCCGTGTTCTTGTGGAATCGGATCGTAAAGCGCCATCAAGCATGCGTCCAATGCATTATCAGACTAAAATTTATTCAAAAATCTCATCACGAAGTGCGCAATGCATCTCAAACATCTCAAGCATCTGCTGATGGTGGCGGATATGGCGTCCTTCAGCCAGGCGGCGCAACGCCTGCACCTGACCCAGTCCGCGCTGAGCCGGAGCATCCAGACGTTGGAGGATGAACTGGGAGGCCGCCTGATCGACCGGCACGGCAAGCGCAATGTGCTGACCCCATTGGGGGAGCTGATTGCCAACCGGGCCCGGCGCATCGTGTTCGAGGAAGCGGAACTGCATCGCAGCGTCGAACTGTTCCACCACCACCACCTGGGTGCCATCCGCGTCGGCCTGGGCGCCGGGCCGGGCGCAGTGCTGGCGACGCCGTTTCTGCGATACATGGCCAGGCACCATCCCGGCATACAGGTCAGCGTGTCGCTTGGTACTTCCGATGCGCTGATGATCCAGCTGCGTCAGCGATCGCTTGATGCAGTCGTCGTGGAGGTGAGCAGCGTGGCGCCAGCAACGGACCTTCGCCACGAGTTGCTGAACGCGTTGCAGGGTCGCTTTATCTGCCGCACAGGACATCCGCTTGTGCAACAGGCCGCCGGCGGAGACGCTGTAACGTTTGACGATGTCATGCGTTATCCGCTGGCTTCCGCCCCGCTCAGCACGGAAGTCGCGCGCAACCTCGTGAAGCGCTTCGGACCGCGCGCCGATCCGGAGCATTGCCTGAGCCTCAGGTGCGAGAATGTCCGGAGCCTGGTCGAAGCTGTGCTGGATTCCGACGCGATACTGTTCAGCATCGTCGCGGCAGTGCGTGCGGAGATTGCCGCAGGAAAACTATGCGAACTGGACACTACCCCAGCGGTCGATGACGGCCCCCGCTATGCCTTCTTCACCCTGGCGGGGCGAACCGAGGCACCGAGCATGGAAATATTCCGAAAATTCATGGGCGAGCATTTGCGTGACTAGCCGCCGCCCGGCGCGGCGTCATCTCCTGGCAGGCCGTGCTGACGGTGAAATGCGTCCTGTGGACCGTCGGTGACCGGCATCACGGCACATCCATGCCATCAACGACTCGCGCTGGCAGACCCCGCTGCACGCAGATGCTGCAGCAGCGTCCTTGCCTCCGGCAGGAGACCAGCTTCATCCCTCACGCCCAGCCAGAGAATGCGTGAGGCCCAGGCGTCGGACAGGTAGACGGCATGCAGCCCGGCACCCAGCAGTTCGGGCCGGACCGCGCCATCCGGCAGGACGCCGATGCCCAGGCCGGCCTCGATCATCCGGCAGATCGCATCGAAGCTGCTGACCTGGATCCTCAGCCGCACGACCTTGTCCAGTGCCGATGCAGCGTCGGTCAGGCGCTGCAGCAGCGAGCTGCCCTGGTTGAGGCCGACAAAGTCGTACTCCAGGGTTTCGTCGAAACTCACTTCCGAGCGCCCGGCCAGCGGATGCCCGGCAGGCACCAGGACGACCAGGCGGTCACGCCGATAGACAGACTTCCTGATGTCATAAGCGGGCACGTTGTCGGCGAACACGCCGATATCGGTTTCACCGGACAGCAGCGCCACCACCACGTCCTGGCTCAGGCGCTCCTCCAGGCTGATCCTGATCATCGGCTGCGAAGCCAGGAAGCTTGCCAGGTCGTGCGGAAGGAACTGGATCACGGCTGACGTATTGGCCCAGACCTTGACGTGTCCGCGCACGCCGGTGGCGAAGTCGCTCATCTCGCCCGCCATCTGGTTGACCTTGTCGAGCACCATGCGCGCATGCTGGACCAGCTCATGGCCAGCCGGCGTCAGCTCAAGCCCGCGCCGAACCCGCAGGAACAGCGCGCATCCCACCGTGCGCTCAAGGTCTGCGATCCGTTTGCTCAGGGCCGACAGCGTCATGTGTGACTTGTTCGCCGCCTGCGTCAGCCCGCCGCATTGGGCCACCAGCTGGAAGACGCGCAGGGACTGGAGATCGAAATGGGCAGGATTGATCATCGGATTGCACTGGCGACGCGCGCCGACTGGATTGAAAGTCAGGAAAGGCTAGTAAGCCGCTCGCGCCTTGTCAAACGGCGCGCCGGGCTTCCCGAATCTCGATGCTAGCCTTGATCCGCCTGGGATAGCCGACAAGTGGCGGGTTGTGCCGGTGGTGGTGCCCCCGTACAGCAATATGGACCACCTTTTCCCGTCAGGAAAGGACGGTTGAGAATCCATCGATTACCAGGCAACGGCTTTTGACCCACTATCTCCAGCGCACACACAGCAGGAGCCATCGAGTTGACGTCCTCCCCTGCCTAAAGGCAGGGGATTCCCACACTTGGCGATGCACGTCCGCATCGGAGAATGTTTAACGCAGCATTGGTATCACGGTCATGCACGACACCACATCTACTGCAAGTCCACTCTCTTATTCGCAGTCCTGCGATACCTTTCGGCCGCGTCGTGCTGTCCTTCGAACCGCACGCCGAACAGGACTGGGTAGAACCGCTTTCGTTCACTTCCTCAAACGTAGCTCCGTGCGCAATCGCTTTGTAGCGGAGCTTCTCCCGGAAGGACGACCAGGATGCGTCGTAGACGCTCTTCGCCATCTTAGTTTTGGCGAGTTTCAAAGCCGACACGTTGCCGACCGCGATGTAATCGAAGCGCCGGACGAGCTCGAGCGCAAGCTTGTGCTGGAAGTCGGCGCGGGCATTCGCCACCTTGGCATACAGCTTGGCAATATGCCGCTTGTGCTTTCGCGCACGCTGCGCCTTCGCCAGTCGTTCGGCGGCATGCCGGCCAAAGCGGTCATTGGGGAGCTTCTCGCCGGTCGAGAGCGTCGCGAAGTCCTTCAAACCAAGATCGATGCCGACGCCAGTTTGAATCGGGCGTGCCGGCATATCAGCAACCTCTATCACGATGTTGAGAAACCAGTTCCCGCGCGAATCCTGCGCAAAGTTGGTGCCGTCCCTGATCTTGCCTTCGGGCAACAGGCGACTATTGAACACGCGGAAGGTATGCCCGGCAAAGCGAAACGCCTCGCTCTCTCGCTTCAAATCGCGGCCCTTCATGGGCACCCATCCAAGGCTCTTCCTACCGCGGTATCGCAAGTAAGGACGGCGATGCTGGCTGCGCGATTTCGCGTACTGCTCGCATGTCGCGTTGACCGTGCCGGAATGAATGCCGAGTTCCTTGCTGCTGCCGGTGGTCAGCACGTTCAGATCGAACCCGCTCGGCCACTTCTTCCCCCATTTGAGCGCGTGCTTCTGCGAGTCATTGCAGAAGTTCCAGACGTAGTTCACCGCGCGGCTCTGCTGATTGAGCAGGCCGTTCAGCGACTTCACCCGGTAGCGATAGACGAGAAGCATGCCGGCCATTCTAATTTGGGATTGCTTGCTGCCGGCAGCACTCCTTTCACTCCCCGCCATGAATGGCGAGGTTTCTCGGAGCAAATCTGATGGAGATGGAAACAAGCAAGTCAAAGCCTCTTGCCGGCGTACGCGTCCTGGAACTGGGGCAGCTGATCGCGGGGCCGTTTGCCGCGCGCATGCTGGCGGCGTTCGGCGCGGAAGTGATCAAGGTCGAGCCGCCGGGCACGGGCGATCCGCTGCGCAAGTGGCGGCTGTTGCATGAAGGCACCTCGGTCTGGTGGGAGGCACAGTCCCGCGACAAGCAGTCGGTCACGCTGGACCTGCGCACGCCGCAAGGCCAGGAAGTCGTGCGCAAGCTGGCCGCGCAAAGCGACGTGCTGATCGAGAACTTCCGCCCGGGCACGCTGGAAGGCTGGGGCCTGGGCTGGGACAGCCTGCGCGCGGCCAACCCCGGGCTGGTGATGCTGCGCGTGTCCGGCTATGGCCAGACCGGTCCCTATCGCGACCGGCCGGGCTTCGGCGTCATTGGCGAAGCGATGGGCGGCTTGCGCCACCTGAGCGGCGAGCCGGGCCGCACCCCGGTGCGCGTGGGGGTATCGATCGGGGACTCCCTGTCCGCGCTGCACGGTGTGATCGGCATCCTGCTGGCGTTGCGGCACCGGGAGCAGAACGGCGGCCAGGGCCAGGTCGTGGATGTGGCCTTGTACGAGTCGGTGTTCAGCATGATGGAGAGCCTGCTGCCGGAATACTCGGTGTTCGGCGCCGTGCGGCAGGCGGCCGGCAGCAGTCTTCCCGGCATCGCGCCGACCAATGCGTACCGCTGCGCCGACGGCAAGTATGTGCTGATCGCTGGCAATGGCGATGGCATCTTCAGGCGGCTGATGGACATGATCGAGCGCCCCGACCTGCGCGACGACCCTGCCCTGGCCCACAACGACGGCCGGGTCAGCCAGGTCGCGATGCTCGACGCCGCCATTGGCGAATGGGCGGCACAGCGCAGCCTGGAAGCGGCACTCGACGCGCTCAATGGCGCCCGCATCCCCGCGGGCAAGATCTACGACGTCGCCGATATCGCCAGCGATCCGCACTACCGCGCGCGCGACATGATCCTGGACGCGCAATTGCCGGACGGCACCCCCGTCCAGTTGCCCGGCATCGTGCCGAAGCTGAGCGCCACCCCCGGCGCACTGCCCAACCCCGCCCCCGCGCTTGGCCAGCATACCGACGCGGTGCTGGAAGGCCTTGGCATCGGCACGGCGCAGCGCGAGGCATGGCGCGTGGCAGGGATTATCTGACAAGGAGACCGGCATGACTGCCAGGAAGGTTTACATACATGAAGTCGCCACGCGAGACGGCTTCCAGAACGAGGCCCGTTTTGTCGAGACCGATGACAAGGTTGCCCTGATCGACGCGCTGAGCGCGTGCGGCTACGCCAGGATCGAGGTGACTTCCTTCACCTCGCCCAAGGCGATCCCGGCGCTGCGCGACGCGGAAGCGGTGATGCATCGCATCGCGCGGCGCCCGGGTGTGGTCTACACGGTGCTGGTGCCGAATGTGCGCGGCGCCGAGCGCGCGCTTTCCTGCCAGGTCGACGAGGTCAACCTGGTGATGTCGGTCAGCGAAAGCCACAACCGCACCAACCTGCGCATGTCGCGCGAGCAATCGTTTGCCCAGCTTGCCGACGTCATCCGCGTGGTGAGGGAGACGCCGACCGCGATCAACATCTCGCTGTCGACCGCGATGGGTTGCCCGATGGAAGGCGACGTGCCGCTGGAAGACGTGCTGGGCTGGATGCAGCGCTTCGCCGACCTGGGGGCTCACGGCGTGACGCTGTGCGACACCACTGGCATGGCGTTTCCGTCCCAGGTCGCCAGGCTGTGCGAGGCCGCGCGGCGGCAGTTCCCCAGCCTGGCGCTGACCCTGCATTTCCACAATACCCGGGGCCTGGCGCTGGCCAACACGCTCGCCGCGCTGGACCAGGGCATCGACCGCTTCGACGCTTCGCTGGGCGGCCTCGGTGGTTGCCCGTATGCCCCGGGCGCGACCGGCAATGTCTGCACCGAAGAGCTCGTCCATATGCTTGAACTGGATGGCTATGACACCGGCGTCGACCTGGCAGCCATCCTGGATGCCGCCGCGCGCCTGCGGGGCCTGATCGGCCATGACGTCCCAAGCCAGCTGCTGAAGGCCGGCCGCCGCCTCGACCTGCATCCGATGCCGGCCGCCGACGCGATCCCCGAACAGCGGGCCTTCCAGCCCTGACATCTACCTGGAAACCATCATGTCCCTGATCGACCATCTTGACCATCTGGTGCTCACCTGTGTTGACCTCGAAGCCACGCGGCACTTCTACACCGAAGTCATGCAGATGCAGCCTGAAACCTTCGGCAACGGTCGCCTGGCCTTCCGCTTCGGCAACCAGAAGATCAACCTCCACCAGCGCGGCGCCGAGTTCGAGCCCAAGGCACACCTGCCCGTTCCCGGCGCACTCGATCTTTGCTTTATCGCTTCGGTCCCGCTCGACGACGTCATCGCCCATCTTCAGCGATGCCAGTGGCCGATTGTCGAAGGACCGGTGGCACGCACCGGCGCCACGCAGAAGATCCGCTCGGTCTACGTGCGCGATCCGGACCTGAACCTGATCGAGATATCAGAACTGGTCGACTGAAGATCGGCCAACCCGACAAAACGACGGAGGAGACACCCATGAAACGCATGACGATCGCCGCGGCCGCCCTGGCGGCCCTGGCTGCGGCCGCCCCGGCCCACAGCACCAACGCCTATCCCACCAAGCCGGTCACCCTGGTGGTGCCCAGCGCACCGGCCGGATCCACCGATATCGTTGCCCGCCTGGTCGGCGAACAACTGCAGGCCGCGCTTGGCCAGCCCGTGGTGGTGGACAACAAGCCCGGCGCCAGCGGCAATATCGGCACCGAAGCCGTGGCGCGGGCGGCGCCGGACGGCTATACGCTGCTGCTCCAGTATTCCGGCTACCACGTCGGCAATCCGGCGCTGTTCCCGCAGATCCGCTGGAAGCCGTCCAGCTTCGTCCCGGTGGCGCTGGTCATGCGCGCGCCGCACGTCATCGCCGTCAGCGGCAAGCTGCCCGCGACATCGATAGCCGAACTGGTCGCCTACGGCAAAAGCAATGGCAAGGGCCTGTTCTATGCCTCGTCCGGCAATGGCTCGATCCAGCATATCGCCGGCGAGATGCTGGCGCGGCAGACCAAAGTGCCGATGACGCACGTACCGTACAAGGGCGCCGGGCCCGTGGTCACCGACCTGATCAGCGGGCAGGTCGACATGTTCATCACGACCCCGCCGAGCGTGATCGGGCATGTGCAGGCGGGCAAGATCAAGGCGCTTGCCTATGCCGGACCGAAGCGCCATCCCTCCATGCCCAATGTGCCGACCACCGCGGAGGCTGGGCTGCCAGGGTATGAGGTGGAATCCTGGTTTGCACTGTTTGCACCGGCGAATACACCGCCGGCCATCGTCGAGCGCTTGTCCCAGGAGGTGAAGAAGATCGTGGCCAGCGACACCTACAGGAAGAAGATCGAGGAACAAGGTGCCTTCGCTGCCTACATGGGGCCGCAGGAACTGGGCAAGTTCGTCGATCAGGAACTGGCGTCCTGGTCGCGTGTGGTCAAGACATCGAATATTCGCGCGGACTAAGTATCTTCGATGCGTGGAAGGTCTCCCCGGGGTGGGGAGACCCTTTTTTTCTATACGCCCAGGCGATTTTCCTGCCGGCCGGCGGCGACATACAGGCGCGCAAGCTGGCATGCAGCATCCTCAAGCAATGCCGCCGCATGCTCCATCGCAAAGCCGATCGATACCGGCCCCTGCTGAATCGAGATGCATCCGTCGAAGGCTTCGGCCAGTCCGGCATCGGGCTCGACGGCGCCAGAGAGCAGCGTCACCGGCACACCAGCCTGGCGCGCCATGCGCGCGATCATGGCAGGACCTTTCCCCATCATGGTCTGCGCATCGGACCGTCCCTCGCCGGTAATGACCCAATCGAAGGCGCCGAGCCCTGCACCGAGGCCGGCGGCACCCAGCACAAAGGCCGCGCCGGGAACGATCTCGGCGCCGAGCAGGCGCAACGCAAAGCCGATGCCGCCGGCGGCGCCGCTGCCTTGCGCATCGGCAACATCCAGCCCGACGACGGCCGCGCATCGCTTTGCGAACCGTTCCAGCCGGGCATCCGCAGCGGCCAGGTCTTGCACGCCCTTCTGCGGGCCGAAGACAAAGGTCGCGCCGTTTGGCCCGCAGAGCGGATTGTTGACGTCGGACAGGCCCAGCAGCCGGACCCGGCCAAGCTGCGCAGGCTGCTGATACGTTGCGGCGCAGATCGCGTCCAGCGTATCCAGGGTTGGCCACAATGCGTTGCCCTGCGCATCGGTAAAGCGAAAGCCGGTTTCCGCCAGCAGGCCGGCACCTGCGTCATTGGTGGAAGATCCGCCCAGCCCGATCGCGATGGTATCGACACTGCGCTCAGCGAGCGCGCGGATGACATGGCCGATGCCCCTGGTCGTGCGTTGCCCCGGCGCCAGCAGGGCGTGCGGAAGGCCGACGATTTCAGCCACCTCGACGATCGCGAGCTCGCCAAACTCCTGCGTGCGGCCGCGGAAGTACCGCACCGGCTTTGGCACGCCATTGGCATCGGTGGCAACCACCGCTTCCCACACGCCCGCAAGCGTGGCCGCCAGGACTTCTGCGGTACCTTCGCCGCCATCGGCAATCGGTGCCACGGTGACATCCGCACCAGGCACCGCACGCCGGATGCCGGCGCGGATGCGATCCGCCACCTCGGTCGCACTGAGGCTGCCTTTGAACGAGTCAGGTGCAACCAGCACCTTGAGTCCTGCTGCTTTCATTGTCGGCACCATCCTTCGTCCGGCGGGCACGTCATGCGGCCACCACGTTCCTGGGCGCGCCTTGCGCGAAGGCACAGATATTGTCGATAAGCTGGTCGGCCAGGCCTTGCACGGCCTCGTCGCTGGCCCATGCAACGTGCGGGGTCAGGATGAAGTTCGGCGCATCCTTCAACTGATGGAACGGGTGTTCCGCGCCGGGCGGTTCCTGCGTCGCAACGTCGAAGCCTGCCCCCGCCACCTTTCCGGATTGCAGCGCTTCCACCAGCGCCGCTTCGTTGACCAGCCCGCCTCGGGCAGTGTTGATCAGCAACGGGCGCCGTTCCATCTTCAAGAACGCCGCGGTGTCGATCAGGTTGCGTGTCTGCGCCACCAGCGGGCAATGCAAGGTGATGATGTCGCTGCGGCGCAGCACCTCGTCGAAAGGCGTGTAGAGCGGGCCCATGCCCTCGCGTCCCTTGTGGGCCGCAAACAGCGGCTGCATGCCCAGCGCACTCGCCATCCTGGCCACCGACTGGCCGAGCACGCCGTCGCCGACGATGCCAAGCACCGACCCGTGCAAGTCCTTGATCGGGTAGTCGAAGAAGCAGAAGGATCCGGATTCCTGCCAGCGGCCGCGCCGGACCGCATCGTGGTAGGCGGCCAGGCTTCGCCGCAGCGCGAAGATCAGGGCAAAGGTATGTTCCGGCACCGTATGGACGGCATAGTTGCGGATATTGGAGACGACGATGCCGCGGGCGGCACAGGCTTGCAGGTCGACAACATCGGTGCCGGTCGCCGCAATGGCGATGAGCTTCAGGTTCGTTGCCTGCTCAAGCTGGCGGGCATCCAGATTCACCTTGTTGGTGATGACCACGTCCGCGGCGGCGATGCGCGCGGCGACGTCCTCGTCAGCCGTTTGCCCGTAGAGTTCAAGCTCATGCGGGAACGGCAGCGCTCGCAGCGTGGTCTGCGGCGAGATGGTGGAACGGTCCAGGAATACGATCTTCATTGCATGACTTCCAGGTTTGCGGGCCGCCCGCGGCGTGCCGATGTGAGGCACGGCTCATCGCACTGGCGCGTAGGGACGGGCTGCGGTCGAGGGGCGGCAGGCATCTGCCGCATTGCTGCGCCACAGACATGATGAGGGGAAGGCGGGCCAGGCTGGAATCGCGGCTTTCTCCACCTTCCTTTCTCAAATGGAAAGGCAATGGCCACGCCACGGGCAGCATCGGGCCTGCATGGCGCGGAACATTTCGGCCCGGGCTGACACGAACTACGAGAGGGCCGCGGAAACGCCGACGCAGCGCGACGGCATCACATTCCCCGGCCATTCGCGGTATCTATCCTGGCAGGAGGACCGACATGAACACCACTGCAAGACTCATTCCCTCAACCGAGTTGGCGCAACAAAACCCCGTCCGGTTTCCCAATGAAAGCGCGGAGTACCGCAAGGCGCGCAATGCGCTGCTCGCGGAGGAAATCGAGCTGCGGCGCCACATCGAGCGCGTGGCCGAACAGCGCCGCGGCCTGCCCGCGGGCGGCGAGGTGACAAAGCGCTATACCTTCCAGGGAGAAGGCGGTCCGGTCACGCTGGCCGAACTGTTCGGCGACAAGGACACCCTGGTCATCTACAGCTATATGTTCGGACCGCAGCGGGAACAGCCTTGCCCCATGTGCACGTCAGTGATGGCGTCGTGGGATCACAAGGTTCCGGACATCGAGCAGCGCGTGGCGCTGGCGATGATCGCCCGCTCGCCCATCGAGCGCCTGGTCGCCGCCAAGAAGGCGCGGGGCTGGACCAAGCTGAAGGTCTATGCGGACGTCGACGGCGATTTCACCCGCGACTATGTCAGCCCCGAGGATGCCGACGTTCCGGGCTACTCGGTGTTTACGCGCCGGGACGGCAAGATCCGCCATTTCTGGAGCAGCGAGATGTATGCCCTCTCGGTCGACCCGGGTCAGGACCCGCGCGGTGCGCCGGACCTGGATCCGCTGTGGACCCTGCTGGACACCACGCCGGAAGGCCGGGGGGCGGATTGGTATCCGGAGCTGGAATACCCCGAGGGGAAATGATCGTCCCTCTGATGGCAGGGTCAGGCCTCGGGTTGGTGGCAAACCACTTCAATGTTGTGCCCGTCCGGACCAATGACGAACGCTGCGTAGTAGTTGGCGTGGTAGTGCGGCCGCAGACCAGGCGCACCATTGTCTTTGGCACCCGCCTCCAGGGCCGCGCGATGGAAAGCTTCGACTTGCCGGCGATTCTCGGCAGTGAACGCCAGGTGCAGATGCGCCGGCTTTTCCTCGGTCTGGAACAGGCACAATGAAGCCTTGCCCTTTGGGCATAGCTCGACACCGTACGCCGGCGGCCCCTCCGAGGCAACCGCTACGCCGAGCGGTTCGAGTGCCTTGAGGAAGAACGCCTTGCTCGCTGCATAGTCGCTGACTCCGAATTTGACGTGGTCAAACATGGGTTCTCCTGAAGTGTGTGGGCCCTGCGCGCGGCCCGATCCCAGAGTTTGACGATGAACCCAAAAAAATGCCAGCCATCCCGGATGGCCGGCACCAAGCTCACAGCAGTTGGAGACTGAGACCCCGCCGCGCGTCGCCGCCGCCGGACAGCGCGCTCGGGGCAAGCCTCAATCTGCCTGACCTCGACAACATCGCCTTCGTCCACCCGGACTCGTCCGTTCGGGGTATGCGAACCGCAGTCACACGGCTCTAGTGTGTCCCTTCCCAATGACTTTCATGAAGGAGGGGCCGATGGCCAAAGCAGAGAATCTCGTGACGTCGATCCAGGTGGAGATCGACGCGCCGGTAGCGCTGGTGTGGGAAGTGCTGACCGACTTTGCGCGCTACGCGGAATGGAATGCGTTCTGCCCTGGGCTGGAGACCACCGGCCGGCTCGGCGACATGGTGTACATGCAGGTGCGCATCCCCGGCACTGACCAGGTCATCCCGGTCAACGAGTACCTGGTGGCGTGGGAGCCGGAACGCCTGCTCTCGTGGGAGCAGCGCCCCACCGACGAGAACAAGGATGCCGCCCGGCGCGACCAGTACCTGGAAGCCATCGGGCCCGGGCGCACCCGCTACTTCACCACTGACCTGTTCCTTGGACTGAATGCGGAGACCATCATGCGCGAGCACGGTGCCTGGGTGAAGCAGGGGTTCGACCAGGTGGCACGCGACGTCAAGGCGCGCGCGGAAGCGCTGAATGCGCAACGGCAGGCTGGCCTGCGCTGAGCAGTCATTGCCTGTACGCGCGGGCGGGAGCGCCGCTACTCCCGCATCCTCTCCGCCATGAATGCCCGCAGCATCTCCATTGCGGGCGTCTCGGTCCGTCCCTGCAAGGTGATCAGCGCGAACTGCGCGCTGGTGTGCAAGGGCGGCGTCAATGCCAGCTCCACCAGTTCCCCGCTTGCCATGGGCTCGCGCGCGGCGGCGATGATGCCGAGGAACACCGCATCGGTGATGCGGGCGGCTTCCACCAGGCTGGAGATCTCCTCACAGCGCAGCGTGACCATCTGGTCGGGATGCGCGCGTGGCCCGAAGTGGGCGATCAGGATGCGCGCCACCTCGTCCGACAGGGGGCTGGAAGCGATCGGATAGGCCAGCAGATCGTCGAAGCTCACGCGGCGCAGCTTGCACAACGGATGGCCGCTGCGGCACATGAAGCCGGCGCGCAGGTCCGGCAGCCGCTCCACGCGCAGGTCGGGGCCCGGCACTAGCGAGCGCAGATCGATGACCACGCCGTCAAGCGCGCGGGCGCGTAGCTGCTGAAGCTGCAGATTGGTCGCGCCGCGCGAAATGGTCAGCCTGACCCTGGGATGGTGCCTGGCCATATGCACCAGCAACGGCGTCATCAGCATGGCGCCCGGCCCGGATCCCAGGCCGATGCGCAGCGTGCCCGCCTGGCCGGCCTGCAACGCCAGCGCGCTCTGCCTGAGCTCGCCAGCCTCGAAGGCGATGCGCCGTGCCCTTTCCAGCGCCAGCTGCCCGAACGGCGTCAGTTCGTTGCGCTTGCCGATGCGGTCTACCAGTGGCATGCCCAGCTCCGCTTCCAGGGCCTGGATGCTGCGGCTGAGTGCCGGCTGCGTCAGATGCAGCCGCGCGGCGGCCTGGCTGAACGAGCCGGTCTCCGCCAGCGCGATCAGGTGCTTGAGCTGAATCAGGTTCATCGCCGTCCTCGCATGCAATCTTGTAATGATAATGAGAAAAATGATGCATTGGACATCAGGTTGCCGCCTTCCTAACATGGCTGCCAGCCGTGCGTCCCGCCGGGGCAACAAGACAGACGCGGCATCCATGATCAGGAGACGACGATGACCCTCACACAATGCCTGCGCCGCCCGCTGACGAGGCTGACTGGCGGCCTGCTTGCCGCCGTGCTGGCCAGCCCGATCTGCGCCGGCGCGGCCGGCGCGACCGCAGCCGCGGGGGCGACCGGGGCGTCCTATCCCGCCAAGCCGATCGCACTGATGGTGCCCTATCCCGCCGGCGGCGCCTCCGACGCCATCGCCCGCGTGCTGAGCCAGCCCGTCGGCAAGCAGCTCGGCCAGACCGTGCTGGTGGAGAACCTGGGCGGCGTCAGCGGCGCCATCGGCGCGCAAAAGGTGCTGTCAGCGCCGGGCGACGGCTACTACCTGTTCCAGGGCTCTCCCAACGAAGTGATCCTGTCTCCGCTGGCCAATGCCGCGGTCAAGCTGCAGGCGGAGGACTTCCAGCTGGTGCAGCCGATTTCCACCGCGGTGCTGGCACTGATCGCACGCAAGGACCTGGAAGCCAACTCCGCGGACGAACTGATCGCCCTGGCGCGCAGCCGCAAGGACAAGCCGCTGTCTTACGGCAGCGTGGGAGTGGGCTCGCTGTACCACATCCTGGTCGAGCACATGCAGCAGCTCACCGGCACCAGGATGACCCACGTCCCTTACAAGGGCGCGGCGCCGCTGGTACAGGACCTCGGCGGCGGCCAGCTCGACTTCGCCATCGTGCCGTTCAACGCCGCGCTCGGCGCGATGGCCCAGCAGGGACGGCTGAAACTGCTCGCCACCGCGGGCGCCACCCGGGCGCCGCTGTTGCCCAATGTGCCCACCATCGGCGAAGGCAAGCTGCTGAAGAACTTCGCCTTCACGATCTGGACCGGCTTCATGGTGAAGAAGGGAACCCCGCCCGAGGTGGTGCAGCGCCTGAACCTGGCGCTCGGCAATGTCCTCAAGGATCCCGCCGTGCGCGCCGGGCTGGAAGCCCAGATGCAGACCGTGGCCACGCCGATGACGCTGCAGGAGGCGGCCCGCTTCTACGAAGGCGAGACGGCGCGCTACCGCGGCCTGGCCAAGGCCATCGGGCTGCAGCCGCAATGACGCAACGCCAATGCCATCGCATATAGAGAGGAGAGAAATCCCATGCACGCCATCCTGGAATCGCTGCGCTCCCGCGCGGACAAGTTCGTTGCGCTGCGCCGCGACATTCACCAGCATCCGGAACTTGGCTTCCAGGAGCACCGCACCAGCGACGCTGTGGCCGAGCGCCTCGCCCAATGGGGCTACGACGTGGAGCGCGGGCTGGGCGGCACCGGCGTGGTGGGCAGGCTGCGGCGCGGCAGCGGCACGCGCCGGCTCGGCCTGCGCGCCGACATGGACGCCCTGCCGATCGGCGAGGCGACCGGCCTGCCCTACTCCAGCAGCCATGCCGGCGTCATGCATGCCTGCGGGCACGATGGGCACACCGCCATGCTGCTTTGCGCCGCGGAATACCTGGCGCAGGAAGCGCAGTTCTCCGGCACGCTAAACCTGATTTTCCAGCCGGCCGAGGAAGGCATGGGCGGCGCCGTGCGCATGATCCAGGACGGGCTGTTCGAGAAGTATCCCTGCGACGCCGTCTTCGCCATGCACAATATGCCTGGCATCACGCAGGGACGGCTGGTGCTGCGCGACGGTCCCACCATGGCTTCGTCGGACTACGCCACCGTCACGGTCAGAGGCGTGGGCGGCCACGGCGCGCTGCCGCACCGGGCAGCCGATCCGCTGGTGGCCGCCGCCGGCATCGTGCTGGCCCTGCAGACCGTGGTCTCGCGCAACGTCGACCCGCTGCAGATGGCGGTGGTAACGGTCGGCGCCATGCATGCCGGCAAGGCCAACAACGTGATCCCGCAGGAAGCCACGCTGGAAATCAGCGTGCGGGCGCTCGACCGCGACGTGCGTGCCACCCTGGAGCGGCGCATCAAGGCCCTGGTGCAGGCCCAGGCGGAAAGCTACGGCGTGCGCACCGAGATCGATTACCGGCAAGGCTATGCGGTGCTCGTCAACACTCCGGAAGAGACGGAATTCGCGCGCCAGACGGCGCTCGCCTTGCTTGGGCCGGACAAGGTCGTGCCGCAAGGCCCGGCGCTGCCCGGCAGCGAGGACTTCGCCTTCATGCTGGAGCGCTGCCCGGGCAGCTATCTGCTGATCGGCAACGGCGATGGAGACAGCGCAGGCGCCTGCATGGTGCACAACCCCGGCTACGACTTCAACGACGACAACGTCGCCATCGGCGCGGCCTATTGGGCGCTGCTGACGCAACGCTTCCTGATCGACTGAGGTCGCAGATCGCTATTTCGGCGATTAGGGACTGGCCCGTCGATCGACCTGCATAGGCAGGTCGATCGACAGGTCAATGCGGAGGTCTCTGGCTTAGCACCACCAACGCCGCGGTGCCGCGGCTGCGCACGCAGGCGTCGTTGCAGTGGTCTTGCGCCGCGTCGGCGGAGGCCGCGCTGACAGCGGGCATCTCGTCCTGGCTGCCATGCGCGGTGGCAAGGTCGCCGCCCACGGCAATCGCCCAGGCCGCGCCCATCGCGGCGCCGGCCCCGGCCAGGCCCGCCGCCCAACGAAATCCGAGCCGCTTCATGCTGTCTCCTCCGCACCCTTGCTGGGTTTCCATGCTTTTGAAAGCATCGTAGTCAGCGCCGGCCCGAAACGCTTCGTCCGAGCAGACTAAGGGGTATCCCGCAGCAGCGCCGGATCGAAAGTGGCGTCGGATCGACAGGAGGGGATGGTGGACAGGGACGGATGCTGCGGCACATCGGGCCCTTGATACAGCCGGGCCAGCGCCGCGGCACAGCCGGACAGGCCAGACGGCGCCAGGTGCATGGCGTGCGCGCTCAGCAGGCCCCACAGGTGCGCCACCAGCAGGCTGGCCAGGCCGGGGGCCGGCAGCAGGTCTGCAAAGGTCGCGCGCAGGGTCTCGACGCCCGCCAGCACGCGGGCGCGCAGCGGGCAAAGCTCGCAGTCGTCGCCGCACTTGTGCTGCAGCAGCGCCGCCAGCAGGCTGACATGGCGCGCCAGGTCATCGCCATGGAGCAAGGCGGCCAGCGCCTGCTCCAGCGCGCCTGGTCCGCTGCCGGCGCGGCCCTGCGCCAGCGGCGCGAGGCGGGCGGCGAAGTCGGCTTCGGCGCACGACAGCAGCGCGCCGAGCAGCTCGGTGCGGGAATGGAAATGCCCGTAGACCGCCCCGCGCGTCATGCCGATGGCGCGGGCCACGTCGTCCACGGTGACGCAATGCAGGCCGCGGTGCCGGATCAGTTGCAGCGCGCTGGCCAGGATGCGCGTCCGCGTGACGGCGGCATCCTCGCGGGTGTGGCGGGCCATGGGCGCGGCGGGCCTACAGGAAATGCACGTCGTCCGGCCCCCAGTGGGCGCGCATGCTGCGGATGCGGCCATCTGCGCCGAACGTCATGATGTCGGTCACGTCGATGCGGGCCGGCCGCCCTTCCAGGCGGGCGTGCACGGCAAAGGTCAGCGCGGCGGCGTCGCCGTGCGAGCCGCGCGGCGGCGCCACCACCTCCAGGCGCGCGCCCAGCGCGGTAGTGTGCTGGTAGAAGGCCAGGATGGCCGGCTTGCCGGCGATCGGCTGCGCGCCGACCGGGTCTTCGACGGTGGCATCGTCGGCGTAGAGCGCGGCAACGCCCTGCGCGTCACCGGCATTGAAGCGCTCGGCATAGGCGAGCAGCGTGGCTTTCATCGCGGCGCTATCGGGCATGAGGTTCTCCTTGTCTGGTGGTTCTAGCGTGCGGTGTAGCCGCCGTCGATCACCAGCTCGGCGCCGGTGACGTAGCGCCCGGCGTCGGACACCAGGTACAGGATGCCCGCGGCGATGTCGCGCGGCTGGCCCACCTTGCCCGCGGGGGTCTGTCCGCCCAGGTAGTCGAACAGCGCCTCGCCCTGCCCCGAGGCCTGGGCCACGTGCTCGAGCATCGGCGTGCGGATATAGCCGGGATGGATCGAGTTTGCGCGAATCCCCTTGCCGGCATAGAGCATGGCATCGGTCTTGGCCATCATCCGCACCGCGGCCTTGGATGCGTGATAAGGCGGCACGTCCGGCCCGCCGGCGATGCCGTACATCGACGACACGTTGACAATGGCGCCGCCGCCGGCGCGCTCCATGTGGCCGATGGCGTGCTTGGTGCACAGAAAGGTGCCGGTCACGTTCACGGCCATGACCTGCTGCCATTGCTCAAGCGCGAGCTCATGGGTCGGCGCATTGGGCCCTTCGATGCCGGCGTTGTTCACCAGGATGCCGAGGCCGCCGAAGCGCGCCGCGATCTCCGCGAACACGCGCTTCACGTCGCTTTCGCTGGTGACGTCGAGCTTCCAGAACGCGGCCTCGCCGCCTTCGGCGCAGATCGCTTCCGCGGTGGCCTTGCCGTCGGCTTCCAGCACGTCTAGTACCGCGACCTTCGCGCCGGCCGCCGCCAGCACGCGGGCGGTTTCCGCGCCGATGCCGCGCGCGGCACCGGTGATGGTGGCAACCTTGCCGCGCAGGTCGAACAGGCTATACGGGTATTCCATGATGTCTCCTGGGTCTTCTTGTGTGGACGTGCGAGCCAATTATGCCGCCCCGCCCTGGGCGGTATCCGCCAGGAAGCCGAGACATTCACGGTTGAAATAAGCGGCGTGCTCGACCATCACCCAGTGGCCGCAGCGGTTGATCATGACGAAGCGCGCGTCGGCGCAGCCGGCCAGGAATTTGGTGGCGCCCGAGGCGGGATTGAACTGGTCCTCCGTGCCCCAGAAGCCAAGCACCGGGCAGCGGATCTCGCCCAGCCGCTCGGTCAGGTTGGGCACCTTCATGGTGGCCAGCACCTCGCGCGGCTGCTCGCGGCACACCGCCATGCGCTCATCGACCAGCGCGTCGGTGACCAGGCTGGCGTCGTGCACCAGCAGTTGCAGCAGCTGCCGCATGGTGTCCGGGTTCATGTGGCCGCCGGTAAACAGCGACACCATGCGCTGGATGCCCTCCATCTGGAAATAGGTTTCCCGCTCTTCCACGCCGCCGGGCGCCATCATCACCAGGCGACTGACATGCTCCGGGAAGTCCAGCGCGTACTTCAGCGCGATGGCGCCGCCAAGCGAATTGCCCACCAGCACGCAGCGCGGCAGCTCCAGTGCCAGCAACTGCTCACGCAGCGCGCCGACGAAGAAGTCCAGGGTGTACTCGACATCGTCCGGCTTGGACGACAGGCCATACCCCGGCAGGTCCACCACCACGGTGCGAAGGCCCGCCTCGGCGAAGGCCGGCGCGTTGTGGCGGAAGTTGCTGTGCCCGCTCGCGCCCGGCCCGCTGCCGTGGATAAACACCACCGGCTCGCCGCTGCCGGAGTCCAGGCAGTGCAGGCGCAGGCCCGTTGACGTGGTGACGAAGCGCCCGACCGGCAGGTTCGGGTGTGGGGACAAAGGCGTGTGCTGTGACGTAGCGGACATGAGGGCGTCTCCCGTGGTTTGCCCAGCATATTGCGCAGCGCCGCCAGCGCGGGCATCGTTCATTCGGACTACGATCCGGACGGCCACTTCTCCTACGATGGGCGCTCCATGCATCAAGGGGGACCCATGACAGGATTCGACTACACCGGCCAGACCGTGCTGGTCACGGGCGGCATGCGCGGCATCGGCCGCGCCATCAGTGAGGCCTTCCTGCGCGCCGGCGCGCAGGTCTTCGTATGCGGCCGCACCGCGCCCGCCGACGACAGCGAAGTGCCGGCCGCGGATGGCCGCAGCGCCCGCTTCATCCCGGCGGACATCCGCGACATCGAACAGGTCGATGCCATGCTGGCGCAGATCGCGCAGGCCAGCCCGACGCTCGACGTGGTCATCCACAACGCCGGCGGCTCGCCGTTCGCGCTGGTTGCGGAGGCCTCGCCACGGCTGCTGGAATCGGTGATCCGGCTCAACCTGGTAGCGCCGCTGCAGCTCGCGCAGCGCGCCAATGCACGCATGCAGCAACAGGCCGGCGGCGGCACGCAGCTGTTCGTCGGCAGCGTCAGCGCGCTGCGTCCTTCGCCCGGCACGGCGGCCTATGGCGCCGCCAAGGCCGGCATCCTCAATGCGGTGCGCACGCTCGCGGTGGAATGGGCGCCCAAGGTGCGCGTTGCCGCGGTCAGCCCGGGCGTGGTGCTGACCGAGACCTCGCAGCAGCAGCACTACGGCGACCCCGAGGCATTGCGCACCATGGCCGCTACGGTGCCGCTGGGCCGGCTCGCGCATCCGGACGACATCGCCGGCGCGTGCCTGTTCCTGGCATCGCCGCAGGCGTCGTACGTGTCGGGCGCCAATCTCGTGATCGACGGTGGCGGCGAGCGCCCGGCCTTTCTCGACGCGGCCTCGGTCAATCGCGGCTGAGCGGCCCGCCTGTAGGGAAACCGCCTAGTCCGTTCTGCCGATTTGTGCATGGCTGGCCCTCTCTACGCTTGCGACCAGGCGAGCGCCATTCGAAGTGCCAGGCAACGAACCAACACCGACACCACGGGGAGACCACCATGCACCATCCACAACTCGGCCCACTGAAACGCCGCAGCCGGCTGCGGCCAATCGCTGCCGCGGCGGCACTGGCCGCGCTGCTTGCAACGCCAGCGAGGGCCGGCGACACCATCGACCTTGGCCACGACACCACGCTCGACTACAGCGTCACCGCCTCCTACGGCGCGGCGGTGCGCACCGGCCACCAGAGCAACACGCTGCTGAGCCCCGCCAACATCAACGGCGACGATGGCAACCGCAACTTCAAGCGCGGCGACATGATCGCCAACCGCGTCTCGCTGTTGGGTGAAGCGCATCTCAAGCACGACGTCTTCGGCGCGCTGGTGCGCGGCAGCGTGTTCCAGGACTGGGCCTACAGCGGCACCAACTCGAACAACGCGCCGTTCACGGTCAACCATAGCGGCCCGTTCAACCAGTTCACCAACTCGGCGCAGGACTATCACGAGCACCGCGCGCAACTGCTCGATGCCTATGTCTATGGCGCGGCGCCGATCGGCAGCACGCAGCTGAGCTTCAAGCTGGGCAACCAGGTGGTCGCCTGGGGCGAGAGCCTGTTCTTCGCCAATATCGCCGGCGCGCAAGGGCCTGCCGATGCCACCAAGGCTTTCGTGCCGGGCGCCGAGGTCAAGGACATCCTGCTGCCGGTGCCGCAGGCGTCGCTGCAGCTGCAGGTCACGCCGGCATTCAGCGTGATGGGCTATTACCAGTTCACCTACAAGCCGAACCAGATCTTCGCACCGGGCAGCTATTTCAGCTCCACCGACGTGGTCGGCCCGGGCGCGGAGTTCATCATCGGGCCCGGCTTCAACATCCCGCGCGGCCCGGATATCCGCCCCTCGGACTGGGGGCAATGGGGCGTGGGCGCGCGCTTCCGCGTATTTGACAGCACCGAGATCGGGCTGTACCAGCTGCGCTATCACGACAAGAACCCGAGCGTGGTCACCTCGCTCTTTCCCACGCTGCAGTACCAGCAGAAGTTCTACGGCGGCATCAACCTGACCGGCGCCAGCTTCTCCACGCAGGTGCTGGGCGCCAACGTCGCCGGTGAAGTCAGCTACAAGGACGGCGTGCCGATGCTGGTGGACGTGGCCGGCTCGCCCACCGCGACGCGCGGCAAGGCGCTGCAGGGCCAGCTCTCCGCGATCTACTCGGTGGGCCCGACCTTCCTGGCCGACTCGCAGACGCTGCTGGGCGAAGTCGCCTACCTGCACGTGCTGGACGTGGACCCGGTGATGGGCTTCAGCAAGCTGTCGAACACCCGCAACTCGGCGGCGTTCCAGGTGGGCTGGTCGTTGACCTACAACAATGTGTTCGATGGCTGGGACATGAGTGTGCCACTCACCTACGCTCAGCAGTTCAGCGGCCAGTCGGCGGTGGCCGGCGCCTTCGGCACGCTGATGGGCTATGGCGACAAGCGCGCCAGCGTGGGGCTGACCTTCAAGTACCTGAACAACCTGGAGCTCAGCCTGACCTACGCCGCGTTCATCGGCGGGCCCAACATCGCCAACCGTCCGCTGGCTGACCGCGACTACGTGGCCTTCAACGCCAAGTACTCGTTCTGACCTTTGTCCTGACCCGAACTGCCGCGGCGCGCTGCCGCCGCGGCAGCGCGGCCCGACCCTCCCCTGCCATGAACGCCGACCTGATCACCACGCTCAGCAATGAACTCCACCATGCGCTGGTCACGCGCGCGCCGGTGCCGCCGCTCAGCGGCCGCGGACTGGGGCTCGACGTCCACGCTGCCTATCGCATCCAGCAAGGCTTTATCGCCCACCGGCTGGCGGCCGGCGACCGCGTCACCGGCAAGAAGATCGGCGTGACCAGCGCGGCCGTGCAGCAGATGCTGGACGTGCACCAGCCAGACTTCGGCATCCTGCTGCAGAGCATGCAGTACGCCGCCGGGCAGCCCATCTCCACCGATACCCTGATCCAGCCGCGCGCCGAGGGCGAGATTGCCTTCTTCCTGCGGCGCGACCTGCGCGGCCCGGGCGTGACGCGCGCCGATGTGCTCGACGCCACCGAAGCGGTGGCGGCCTGCTTCGAGATCGTGGATTCGCGCATCCGGGACTGGCGCATCCGCATCGAGGACACCGTCGCCGACAACGCGTCTTGCGGCGTCTATGTGCTCGGCGCGGAACGCGTCAGCCCGCACGCGCTGGACCTGGGCGCATGCGCGATGACGCTTGAGAAAAACGGCGAGTGCGTGGCCACTGGGCTTGGCAGCGCCGCGCTGGGGCATCCCGCCGACGCGGTGGCGTGGCTGGCCAACACCCTGGGCAGCTTCGGCATTCCGCTGCTGGCCGGCGAGACCATCCTGTCGGGTTCGCTGGCGGCGCTGATTCCGGTGCAGGCGGGCGACCGGCTGTCCATGCATATCACCGGCATCGGCGGCTGCAGCGCCGTGTTCCGCTGACTTCCACGACTTTCCTGACTTCCTGACTTTGCCAAGCGAGACCCCATGAACAAGATCCGATGTGCCCTGATCGGGCCCGGCAATATCGGCACCGACCTGCTCTACAAGCTGCGCCGCAGCGACATCCTGGAACCGGTCTGGATGGTCGGCGTGGAGCCGTCATCCGAAGGCCTGGCGCGCGCGCGCGAGCTGGGGCTGAAGACCACCAGCGACGGCATCGACGGCCTGCTGCCGCACCTGGAGGCCGACGATATCCGCATCGCCTTCGATGCCACCTCCGCCTACGTCCACGCCGAGCACTCGGCCAAGCTGACCGCGCGCGGCGTGCGCGTGATCGACCTGACGCCGGCGGCGATCGGGCCGTTCTGCGTGCCGCCGGTCAACCTGGACGCCCATATCGGCAGCAACGAGATGAACGTCAACATGGTCACGTGCGGCGGGCAGGCCACCATCCCCATGGTGTATGCGGTTTCGCGCGTGCAGCCGGTGGCCTATGGCGAGATCGTGGCAACGGTGTCGTCGCGCTCGGTCGGGCCCGGCACGCGCCGCAATATCGACGAGTTCACGCGCACCACGGCGGGCGCGATCGAAGCCGTGGGCGGCGCGCGCCAGGGCAAGGCCATCATCGTGATCAACCCGGCCGAGCCGCCGCTGATCATGCGCGACACCATCCACTGCCTGACCGACGATGCGCCCGACGTTGCCGCGATTACCGCCTCGGTGCACGACATGATTGCCGAAGTGCGCAAGTACGTGCCCGGCTACACGCTGAAGAACGGCCCCGTGTTCGACGGCAAGCGCGTGTCGATCTTCCTGGAGGTCGAGGGCCTGGGCGACTACCTGCCCAAGTATGCCGGCAACCTGGACATCATGACCGCCTCGGCGGCCCGCACCGCCGAGTGCATCGCCGCCGCCATGCGCGCCGGCAGCGCGCAAGAAACCGCCAACGCCTGAGGAGCCAGCCATGGTCCAACGCATCACCCTGCACGACATGACCCTGCGCGACGGCATGCACCCGAAGCGCCACCAGATCTCGCTGGAACAGATGAAAGGCATTGCCCGCGGGCTGGACGCCGCCGGCGTGCCGCTGATCGAGGTCACCCACGGCGATGGCCTGGGCGGCGCCTCGGTCAACTACGGCTTCCCCGCGCACAGCGACGAGGAATACCTGCGCGCGGTGCTGGGCGAACTGAAGCAGGCGCGCGTCTCCGCGCTGCTGCTGCCCGGCATCGGCACCGTCGACCACCTGCGCATGGCGCATGAGATCGGCGTGCATACCATCCGCGTCGCCACCCACTGCACCGAGGCCGATGTCTCGGAGCAGCATATCGGCATGGCGCGCAAGCTGGGCATGGATACCGTGGGCTTTCTGATGATGGCGCACATGGCACCGGTGCAGACGCTGGTGCAGCAGGCGCTGCTGATGGAAAGCTATGGTGCCAACTGCCTGTATATCACCGACTCGGCCGGGCACATGCTGCCGCACGACGTCACCGAGAAGCTGGGCGCCGTGCGGCAGGCGCTGCGCCCCGAGACCGAGCTGGGCTTCCACGGCCACCACAACCTTGCCATGGGCGTGGCCAATTCGCTCGCCGCGATCGCCTGCGGCGCCAGCCGCATCGACGCCGCCGCCGCCGGGCTGGGCGCCGGTGCCGGCAATACGCCGATGGAAGTGCTGGTGGCCGTGTGCGAGCGCATGGGCATCGAGACCGGCGTCGACGTCTACCGCATCGCCGACGTGGCCGAAGACCTGGTGGTGCCGATCATGGACCACCCCATCCGCATCGACCGCGACGCGCTCACGCTGGGCTATGCCGGCGTGTACTCGTCCTTCCTGCTGTTCGCCAAGCGCGCCGAGGCCAAGTACCGCATCCCCGCGCGCGAGATCCTGGTCGAGCTCGGCCGGCAGCGGCTGGTGGGCGGGCAGGAGGACATGATCGAGGATACGGCGATCACGCTGGCGCGCGAACGGGGCCTGCTGGTGCCGTGACGCTGTCGCCCCGGCTTCGATCAAGCCCGGCGGCGCCGCTGCGCGGCCGTGCATGGCTTTCATCACGCACCAGAGAATGGAGACAGGTTCCCATGCTTCGACTTCCCACCCGCCTGCGGCTCGCTGGCCTCGGTATCGCGGCCGCGGCACTCGCCGCCGCGGCCAGCCCCGCGCACGCGCTCAATATCCTGCTGACCAATGACGACGGCTGCGCCGCACCTGGCATCACCGCGGTCCGCAAGGCCCTGCAGGACGCCGGCCACCGCGTCATCACGGTCGGGCCGGCCAGCAACCAGAGCGGCTCGGGCGCTGCCTATGCCGTGCCCGACGGGCGCACCCGGCTGGTAGTGGATCCGCTCGCCGGCAGCGCCGACACCTTCTGCGTGCACCGGGTCAAGGCCACCTTCGTCGCAGGCGGCGCGCTCAACGCCACCAACCCGGACTACCTGGGCAGCGGCTCGCCGATTGACGCCACCGCCATGGGCCTGAAGATCGTCGGGCCGGAAAGCAGCTTCACGCCGGACCTGGTCGTCTCCGGGGCCAATTTCGGCGAGAACCTGTCGGACTCCATTCCGCACTCGGGCACGGTGATGAACGTGCTGTTCGCCGCGCGCCGCGGCGTGCCCGGCATCGCGCTGAGCGTTGGCGTGGACTTTACCGAAGCACGCACCGGCTTCGGCAGCACCGTGGCCGCGTTCCCCAAGGCCGGGGCCTTCCTGGCCCGCGTGATTGCCAGCCTGGAAGCCACGCGCGCAGCCGGCCAGCCATTGCTGCCGGTGGCCCACCCGCTGAGCATCAACTACCCGATCGCTGCCGGCGGAACCCCTGCCGGCGTGCGCCTGACCACGCCTGGCACGGTGGATTCCTTTACCACCGCCTACAAGCGCAATGCCGACAACACGGTATCGATCGACGTGGGCGCGCCGGAGACCGAAGCGGCAGCGCTGGCGCGGATCGCGGAGACGCCGGCCTTCCTGGCCAAGTTCATCACGATCTCGGCGCTTGACGTCGACTTCCGCCCGACGCCGCTGGCGCGCGGCCTGTTCAACCGCTCGCGCCGCGAGCTGGCCACCCTGGCACCTTAGGCGGAGCAACCATGGGCAAGGACCTTAGATCCTGGCGCCACCTCGTGCTCGCATGCGGGGTCGCGGCGGTCGCAGCATGCGGGGATGGCCATGCGCCGGAAGTGAGCGGCACGGCTGCCGTCGGCGCCGCGCTGGCAGGCGCCACCGTGCAGTTGCGCGATGCGCAAGGGCAAGTGCGCAACGCAACCACCGATGCCAAGGGCGCATTCCGCCTGGCCGAGGTGCCGGGCGGCGCGCTGATGGTGCGCTGCGAGGGCGGGCTTGCGCAGGGCGAGCCGAACCGCCTGCGGCTGCATGGCCTGGTGCTGGGCGGGCGCACCGTGAACTGCTCACCGCTGACCGAGCTGGCCTTGTGGAAGCTGTTTGGCGGGCCGCCGGAACAGGCGTTCGACAGTTTCGGGCAGGCGCGCGCCAGGGACCTGTCCGCCGACGCCATGGCCGAAGCGGAAGCCGCGGTGCTGGCCGCGCTGGCGGCAGGCGCCGGGGTCGATATCGACCCCGCTGCCTTACCCCGGCGCTGGCATGACACGCCGCTGGAGGCCGGCAATGCCAGCGATCCCCATGACGCCGCGCTGGATGCGCTGCGCGACGCGATTGCCGACCAGGCTTCCATGGACTTCATGGGCGAGATGGTGGTGCGCGGCGTGTGCGCGGCCGACGGAACCTGCGGGTGAGTCGGTTGCCGCTGCGCCGCCAACAGGCAGCCTGAAGCGGCCGGTTTGCCAACCGCAAACGCCGCCCCCTTGCCAGGGGGCGGCGTTTCTGCTTTTTATATCACCCCTGAATCTTTTTTTAGACCCGGAGGAAATGTGGCTCGCGCGGTGCTTTTCGGGCATATGGGCAAGTGGACCGGCCTGCCGTCGCTGCGCGTGACGGTGGCGCCGGTGTCCGCCATCGACGGCCATCTGGGTGCGGGTCTCGGCCTTCCCCGGCCTGATGGCGATCGCCGGGCTGATGGCGGGGCTGGTGGTGGCGCTGTCGCTGTTCTGGACGCCCGGCAAGCTGGCGGCACGGCGCAACGGGAGCTGACATGCGGCGCACGCTGACGGGCCTGACCCGATGGCTGCTCGCCGGTACGCTGGCCTGTGCCTCGCTGGCCGCCACGGCTGCCGGCGCCCCGGCCTGCAAGTGGGCGGACTGGGATGCCTTCAGGCGAACCCTGCTGAGCGCCGACGGCCGCGTGATCGATGCCAGCACCGAGAACCAGGCCACGGTGTCTGAAGGCCAGGCCTACGGCCTGTTCTTTGCCCTCGCGGCCAATGACCGCGCCAGCTTCGACAAGCTGCTTGCCTGGACCGAGAACAACCTCGCCCAGGGCGACCTGATCGCGCACCTGCCGGCCTGGATCTGGGGACGGCTGCCGCCGGAGCAGGCCAAATCGGCAGGCAAGGCCGCGGACAGCTGGGGCGTGATCGATGCCAACCCGGCCTCGGACGCCGACCTGTGGCTCGCCTACACCCTGCTGGAAGCCGGCCGGCTCTGGCAGGAGCGGCGCTTCACCGCGCTCGGCACGCTGATGGCCCGGCGCATCCTGCGCGAGGAAACGGCGGTGCTGCCGAGCCTGGGCCGCACCGTGTTGCCCGGCGCGCAGGGGTTCAAGCTGAGCGAGCGCCGCTGGCGCCTGAACCCAAGCTATGTGCCGATGCAGGTCATGCGCCGGCTGGCCACGCTGCTGCCCGATGAACCGGCCTGGCAGCAACTGGTGGCCAGTTCGGCCAGGCTGATGCTGGACACCGCACCGCGCGGCTTCGCGCCGGACTGGGTGGAATACGAGACCGGGCGTGGCTTCCTGCCCGATGCGCAAACGCACGCCGAAAGCGCCTACAACGCGATCCGCGTCTACCTGTGGGCCGGCATGCTGGCCAGCGACGAGCCCCAGCGCGCCGCGCTGCTGCGCACCTTCACACCGCTGGCGGACTACGTGGCGGCCAAGGGCTTCCCGCCCGAACGCGTCGATACGCAGACCGGCCAGCCCGGCCCCAACGCAGGCAACGGCGGTTTCTCCGCCGCGGTGGCGCCCTTCCTGGCCGCGCTCGGCCGCGCCGGCCAGGCCAGCGCGCAAGCGCGCCGCACGCGCGAACTGGCGCAGCGCGAGCCGCCCGGCTACTACACGCAGGTGCTGACGCTGTTCGGCCTGGGCTACCTCGACGGCCAGTTCCGCTTCGCGCGCGACGGCGCGCTCGTCCCCGCATGGAAGACCGGATGCCCCGCGCGCTGACGGCCACGTTCATGCCCGCGCTGTTTGGCGCGGCCGGCAGGCGCTAGCGAAGAAGGCGCACGGAGGCCGAGGCTGGCATGGCTATCAAGATAGCCAGCGAAGCGCCGTAATCGCTAGAATGCGCGTTAATGCGCAGCGGTGCGCGTTGGTCTGATCCCGGAGCCGGCATGGAACCCCTCTCTTTTGAATTCGTCACCGTTGAGGAAGCAAAGAAGGTGCTGGACGGCGCGCCGCCAGTGCACGCCGAGCCTGACTGGAGCGGCGTGCGGCGCCCGCCTTCGCCGGAAGATACCTTGCTTACAGACGTCGCCATACGGTGGCTGGCGTCGCTGCCGGCCGAAGCGCGCCCCGTGGAGCTATGCCGCCGCTATGCGCGCATCGGCAACCAATTGGCTGCGCTATCTGTCAACCCGGCGGCTTTGCATGCTTTCCTGGTTGAGCTGCTGATCGACAAGCGCGGTGGGAGGCAGGGGTTTCCGGATGGGATTGCGTTTGAGTTGTCGCGGTTGCATGAGTATGTGGTGCGACTATTGCCTGGGTTAGGGGGGGAGCAGGGGTGGCCTGAGTTGGTGGATTGAGGTGGGCTGGGGTTGTTGTATGCCATGCGGTAGCGTGGCGCCATACGGTCGCTTATCGTCCTTGGCAAGCGTGGCTGTTTCGCCGGCGTAGCCGGCGAGTCACTTTTGTCCCGCCCAGGAGGGCGGAACAAGGCCGTCGACCTACGACAACATCGAACCAGCCCCCCAATGCCACCCTTTAAACCGTCGCCGCAGTCCCCAGAATCGCCGTAGCCTGACTCGACAACGTCCCCCCATTCCCATGCACAACGGCAACCTCAGCATCCCTCACCTGCCGCTCCCCACATTCCCCACGCAACTGCCGCACCGCTTCAATGGTAATGAACATCCCGTACATCCCAGGATGCACGCATGACAAGCCACCGCCATTGGTGTTCACCGGCAACCGCCCGCCCGGCGCAATGCCGCCACCGCTGACAAACTGACCGCCCTCCCCCTTGGCGCAGAACCCCAGGTCCTCCAGGAACAGCAGCGTATTGATGGTGAAAGCATCATAGAGCTCAGCCACGTCGACATCCGACGGCTTGAGCCCCGCCATGGCGAAGGCGCGCTCGCCGGATTCCTTGGCGGCCGTGACGGTCAGGTCCGGCATGCACGAGATCTGGCGGTGCCACGTGGCCGTGGCATTGCCCAGCACATAGACCGGCGGCCTGGCCAAATCCCTGGCGCGGTCCGCACGCACCATCACATAGGCGCCGGCACCATCGGTGACCAGGCAGCAGTCACGTACTGACAGCGGGTCCGACACCATGCGCGCATTGAGCACATCATCGATGCTGAGCGGGTCCCGCATCATCGCTTCCGGATTCAGCTGCGCCCACTTGCGCGCGGCCACGGCGACCTCGGCCAGGTGCTCGCGCGTGGTGCCGTACTGGTGCATATGGCGCGCCGCGGCGAGTGCATATGACGTGATCGGCTGCAGCGGGCTGTACGGGTGCTCATACGGCTGCGGGTCCAGCACCGCGCGCACCTTGGAGATGCCGGCGCGGCCAACCGTGGAGGTGCGCTGGTTGCTGCCGTAGCAGACCAGCACCGCATCGCACTGGCCCGATTCGAGCGCCATCATCGCCGGCAGCATGTGCGAGACAAAGCTGGAGCCGCCGATCATGGTGCTGTCGACAAACTTGGGCTTGATGCCAAGGTACTCGGCCACCGGCATCACCCACATGCTGGCGCCGACGCTGGCGGTGGCGATGCCGTCGATGTCGCGCATCGACAGGCCCGCATCCCTGACGGCGGCCTTGGCGGCCTCCACCAGGATTTCCATTTCAGTCTTGCCGTGGGCCTCGCCCAGGCCCGCCTGGCCGACCCCGACGATGGCGACGCTGCCACGCAAATTGGACAAACTCATGGCCTCAGCCCTCCACCGGATCGAACACGACGAGAGCGGCCTCGCCTTCCTTGCCCTGCGCCACGCGCGCCTGCACACGCATGCCGATGCGCACGCTGGCGGGCGCAATGCCTTCCACACGGCTCATCATGCGCACGCCCTCATCCAGGTCGACCAGCACCACGTTGTAGTCGCCGCCGGCATCCGGCTTGCGGCGGATCACGCTGGTGGAGTAGACCGTGCCGGTACCCTTGGGCTCGACCCAGGCGAGCGTGTCGCCGCCGCAGTGCGGGCAGATATTGCGCGGGAAAAACACGTGGCGCTTGCAGTCCTGGCAATGCTGGATGCGGAACTGGCCAGCGGCGAGCTGGTCCGCATAAGCCTTGTCCGGACCCACCGCCGCTTCTTGTTGGGGCATGGAGTCTCCTTCACTTTTGATGGTGCCGCCATGGGCCTTCCATGGCACGGCAATGAGCTTGCCGCAGTCTGTGCATTGCAACAATTCACATCTGCCGAAGGCTGGATTTTTGAATGCGGAAAGCGCCGCGCTCAGATCACCAGTTCGATCACAAACGGCCCCTTGCGCGCATTGGCCATGCGGAACAGGTCGGCAAAACCTTCCATGTCGCTGGCCTGCGCGCCCTCCACGCCCATGCCGTTGGCCAGCTTGACCCAGTCCAGGTCGGGATTGCCGATGTCCAGCATGTCCAGGGCGGTCTTGCCCGGGTTGGCGCCCACGCCTGCGAGCTCGCCCAGCAGGATGGCGTACTTGCGGTTGGCCAGCAGCACCACGGTGACGTCGAGTTGCTCGCGCGCCATGGTCCACAGCGACTGAAGCGTGTACATGGCCGAGCCATCGGCCTGCAGTGCCACCACGCGCCGGTCTGGCGCCGCCACCGCCGCGCCCACGGCCAGCGGCAGGCCTTCGCCGATGGCGCCGCCGGTCAGCTGCAGCCAGTCGTGCGGGGCCGCATGGACCGTGCCCGGATAGAAGGCGCGGCCGAAGCTGATGCTCTCTTCCACCACGATCGCCTGTTCGGGCAGCAAGGCGGTCAGCGTACGTGCCACCGCCTCGGACGTGACCGCGCCGCGGGCGGGCTCAACGGATGCGGGCGCTACGGCAGCCGGCAGCGGTGCATTGCGTGCACCCACCTCGTCGGCCAGGCGGGCCAGCGCTTCGGCAAGGTCTTCCTCCGGGCGTGCCAGCACGTGGATCACGGCATCTTCCGGATACGGGCGCGGCGACTTGCCCGGGTAGGCAAAGAACGTCACCGGCGCCGGTGCGCCGACCAGGATCACGTTGCGGATGCCGGCCAGCTTGTCGCGCGCGACGTCGCCCGAATATGGCACGCGGTCCACCGCCAGGCGGCCGCTGCCGCGCGACACGCGCGCATTGGACATGGGCGAGATCAGGCGGGCGCCGGTGGCCGCGGCAATGCGGTGCGCATCGGCCAGCGGCGCCTCGCGCAGCGCGCTGCCCCCCAGCACCACCAGCGTGGGCTGGCCCGAGCGCAGCACGCGCGCGGCCTGCTGCACGGCGTCGGGCGAGACCTTGGGCACCGCCAGCGGCGGCAGCGGCGCGGCCACCACGCCGCCCGCATCCCAGCACACATCGGAAGGCAGGATCAGGCTGGCGACCCCGCCCGGCGCGGCGCATGCGGCCTGCACCGCGGACGAGGCATCGGCGCCGACGGACGCAGCCTGCGTGGCCGTGCGCGTCCACACCGAGACCGGACGGGCCCAGCCTTCGGTATCCGCGGTCAGCGGTGCGTCCAGCGGCCGGTGGTAGGTGGCCTGGTCGCCGATGATGTTGACCACCGGCGTCTGCGCGCGGCGCGCGTTGTGCAGGTTGGCCAGGCCGTTGGCCAGCCCCGGGCCGCAATGCAGCAGCGTGGCGGCGGGCTTGCCGGCCATGCGCGCATAGCCATCGGCCGCGCCGGTGACCACGCCTTCGAACAGGCCCAGCACGCAGCGCATGCCCGGGATGCGGTCCAGCGCCGCGACGAAGTGCATCTCGCTGGTGCCCGGGTTGGCAAAGCAGGTGTCCACGCCGTTGGCGAGCAGGGTCTTGACCAGGCTCTCGGCGCCGTTCATCGGTTGGGTAGTTTCCATGTCTCGGGGTTCCGCTCAGGTTCTGGGTCAGCAGGTTGGCATTGGTTGCACTGGGGGCGTCAGGCCGGGCGCGGCCGCGCCGCCAGCAGGTCGAAATCCAGGCAGACAAACTCGGTCGGGAATTCGATGCGTGCGTAGTAGACGATCAGTTCGCCGCGCTCGCCCGGGACACAGGCAAAACGGCGCAGCTCAGCCACCGGCGCGCCCACGGCAAGCGCCAGCGCGGCGGCGGATTCGGCCCCGGCCGCGACGATCGACAGGCGCTGGCGCGCGGTGCTGACCGACAGGCCGGGGAAGCGGTCCAGCACCGGCACCGAGGCGCCCTGGCGGAAGGCCTCGGGCTCGCGCGCAAAGACGCCGGCCTCGATATAGACCTCGCCCACCGCGAACGGCCGCCCTTCCAGCCGGTGCAGCCGGCGCAGGAAGTGGTATTCGGCGGCGCGCTCACCGGGGCACGGCATGCCGAGATCGGCGGGCAGCGGCACGTTGCCGGCGGATTCGACCATCGCTTCGGTGTCCAGTTGCGCGCCCACCGCCACCGCCTCGTCCCAGCTGGTCGACAGCGACACCTGCCGCCGCGCCTGGCACGGCGCCTTGACGAAGGTGCCGCGCCCGCGCGAGCGCGCCACCAGCCCTTCTTCATCGAGCATCGACAAGGCATGGTGCATGGTCATGCGCGCCACGCCGTACTGGCGGCACAGCTCTTCCAGCGACGGGATGCGCTCACCCTCGCGCCAGGCGCCGCTTTCGATCTGGCGGCGGAAGATGGTGGCCAGCTGCAGGTAGACCGGCTGGCGGCTGCGCGCGAGGAGTTCGCTGGACGTGGTGTCTGCCATGCGGCAAGGGAGGTCGGGAAACGCCGGTGAATGTCGGGGAAAAGGGCGATGCGAGGGCCGCCCGGAGTCGTCCTGGCCGGACGACTATATAAAAGTCTATAAACCTAGACTACTCGGGTTAACGCCGATCCATGCCGCTCCGGTATTGCCAGGCCCGGGCGTGCATTCCGGGGCTTTTGTCGCCCGTGCGTCACGCGCCGGAACGTGCCGCAACCCCCACTTCAGCGCCCACCTTGCCACTGCCCAAGCGGACAGAATGCCACCATGCCCCAACCTTCCCGGGGGCAGGCGTGGCTGCCGCTTGCAGCCATCTCAAGGAGTCAACTTATGTTGATGCGAGACGTGATCCCCCAAATCCTGAACCGCGGCGCGGCCCAACTGGCGCCCGACGCGTTCGAGACCGCTTCGCACAAGACCTTCCACCATGCGATCGACATCTATCTCAAGGATTCCAATGCCTTTATGAACACCTACTTCGCCCGCTATTTCGAGTGGCAGGGCATTTGCCGGGAGCGGTGGTTCCATGAATGCATCCACGACAACCTGCTGGCCGCCGGCGGCGTCTTCGTGACCAAGCGCGCGCACCAGGAGTATGTCGAGGAGACGTTCCCGTTCCAGCGCGTGGATTGCTACCTGAACACCTTCCAGGTGCGACAGTGCTCGGCCTACCTGCTGTTCCGCTTCTGCGTGGGGGGCAAGCCGGTGTCGCTGGGCTACCAGCAGATCGTCTTCGCCGACCGGCAAAAGCGCATCACGCGCTTTCCGGCGGGCATCATCGAACGGGTCAGGGAATATGAACTGGCGCTGCCGGCACTGGCCAGCTGAGCCAGGCGCGGCTGACCCCGCGCGGGTCTGAATCCGGCACCGCCGGCCGTGGCTCAGCCGGCGGTGCTGGTGCGCAGCCGGCTGTCGGCCATGGCGGTGAAGCGCGGCAGGCTGAGGGTAAAGGTGGTATGCACGGCCGGCACCGACTCGCACTCAATGCGCCCGCCGAAGGTCTCGATCACGCGCCGGCAGAAGGCCAGACCGAGGCCGGCACCGGTGCCATGCGCCTTGGTGGAGAAGAACGGATCGAAGATGCGCGGCATGACGTCGGCCGCAATGCCCGGGCCGGTGTCGCGAAAGCGGATCACGTGGTACTGGCCCTCGGTCGCGCCGGTGATGTCGATGTGGCCGCCGCCGGCCGCGCGGATCGCATGCAGCGCGTTCTTCAGCAGATTGAACAGCACGTAGACCAGCAGCGTGTCGGAGCCGACAAAGCGCCAGCCCGCGTCGATGCCGCGCACCTGCACGCAGCCGCGCTCCTCGCCCTGGAACGGGTAGCGCTCCAGCGCCGCATGCACGCAGTCGGCAATGCCGTGCGGGGCAAAGCTGCTGCGGTCCAGCCGCTCCAGCGTGACCGAGGCCAGCGCCATGTCGATCACGGTGCTGGTGCCATCGACTTCCCGCGTGATGGCGCCGACCAGGCTCGACACGCGCTCAAGCTGGCCGGGCCGCATGCGGTCCTCGCACAGCCCCTGCTGGACCGCCAGCCGGTAGCCGTGCAGCACCTGCGGCCAGGTGCGCGCCAGCTCCTGCGCCTGCATGCGGATGGTCGCCAGCGGCGTGCGCACCTCGTGCGCCACGGTGGCGGCCAGCGAATACGGATGCATCAGGTCGTAGCGCACCACGCTGACCGCCAGGATGCCCAGGCTTGCCGCCACGAACACCACGCCCGGCGGATAGAACGCTGCGCCGTAGTTGACGGCGTAGTCCACCGCCGCCAGCGAATAGAGCGCCACCGCCACCAGGCACAGCTTGTAGCGCTTGCGGCGTTCGGCTGTCGCATTGCGCCGCGCCGCCACCAGCAGCCAGGCGCTGCGCAGCGCCACCAGCACCGTCTGCACCAGGTGCAGCGGATGCAGCGGGCCGGCCCTGGGATAGTCGCCGAAGAAATAGCTGTAGTAGCCGGAGACTACCTGGTCGGTGGTCAGCAGCAGCACCGCCAGCACCAGGCTCAGTCCGTACGAGGCCAGCAGCAGCGGCCGCTCGCGGCGGCTCTCGGTGACTTCGGCGATGAAGTGGTAGAACGTGGTCGGCAGGAACAGGATGAAGAGGTAGCCGAGCCGGGCCAGCACCAGCGCCACATCGGGATGCGAGGACTGGAACAGGAACACCCACGTGCCCTGCCAGGCGAAGGTGGTCACGCACAGCAGGAAGAACGAAGTGGAGACGCGCGTCACGCCCTTGGTCACCAGCACATAGAGGCCGTAACCGAGGAAGATCGACGAGACGAAGGCGGGCAAGGCTGCGTACATGCGGAGCGCGAAGGCAAGCCGGGCGGATGGCAGGGTCGGCGACGCGACATGTTATGCCCTGCGCGGGTGGCGCGTGCATCATTCGGTTGCATTCAGAGCTAATCCGCGCTTAATGCTGTGCGATACGCGCCGGCGCCCCCCTCGTTCCGGGGGTGCCGGGGTATCGAGCACGCGCGGCACGCAAACAGCAAGGCGGGACGCCCGCTGGCGTCCCGCCTTGCCTTGCTGCCACGCACTGCTTACCAGCGCGTGTCCCGTTCCCACTCCTTCATTTCTTCCTCGGCGCGCTCCTTGGTGTAGCCATAGCGCTCCTGGATGCGGCCGGCAAGCTGGTCACGCTTGCCGTTGATCTGCGCGATGTCGTCGTCGGTCAGCTTGCCCCACTTCTCCTTGATCTTGCCCTTCGCTTGTTCCCATTTGCCTTCGATCTGGTCCCAGTTCATCTCGTGCTCCTTCATCCGATGGCAAGGGGGCGCCATCGGAGGCGTCCCCTTGCGGGTGGTGCGGTGCGTGGCCCGCCAATGCTGGCGGGATGCCGCGAAGGCTTACTTGCCGTACTTGGCCTTCACATCGGCCTGGCACTTGTCCTTGGCATCGCCCGACATCGCGTCGCAGCGTTCCTTGTCGGCCTTGTAGGCGGCGTCGGTGGCGTCCTTCTTCGCGTCGGCGCGGGTTTCGGCCACGTCGGCACTGGTGCCGGTCGCCGCGGCCTTGTCGACCTTGGCAGCCATCAGTGCCTTTTCATGGGCGGCCTTGGCGTCCTTCTTGCAGACGTCCTTGTCGTTGCCCTTCTTGTCGTCGCACATTTCCTTGGCTACGTCATAGTCGCGGTCAGCCTTGGTCTTCTCGGCCTTGGCGGTCGCCTTCTGCGTGCCGTCGCGGCGGGCTTCGGCCTGGGCCTTGGCCACATCGCGGTCGCGCTTGGCCTCGGCCTTGCAGACGTCCTTGGCGTTGTCCTTCATGCCATTGCACTTGGCGGAGGCAGCCTTGTAGTCCGCATCAGCCTGCTTCACCGCGGCGTCATAGTCTGCCCTTGCCCCGGTTGCAGCCGTTCCGGACGTGGTTGTTGGTGCGGTCATCTGCGCCAGCGCAAATCCCGCCGGTGCGGCAACCATCATCGAACACACTGCTGCGGTCAGCCATTTCTTCAACATGTCGATCTCCTTTCCGGGTGATTGCGTAAAGGTACGCATGAGAGGCCGGCGGCTATGCTGCTGGCCATGCCGTAAGTACAGAGTAGGCCCGGGGGGGTATGGGAAGCAGGCGTCCGGTTCCGAAAGGCGCGTCAGACTATTCCGACATTGCAATGCGGGCGAGGCACGCGGCGGGGCATGCACCTGGTTGCTGAGGGGGGATGGTGCGGTCAGCGCGTCATGTGTGCGACGGCGGGCGAGCATGCGTGCCGCAGAACAAGGCGCCCCTCTCCCGCTGCGCGGGAGAGGGGCGCAAATTGCCAGTCAAGCAGGGCGGCCGTCAGCCCAGAATCGACGGCGTCAACCGGTTCTCGTCAGGCGCTTCGCCCTCTTCGTCCGGCCAGTTGCGCCCCACCATCCATTCATACAAGGTGGGCAGCACGATCAGCGTCAGCATGGTGGCGGTGATCAGCCCGCCGATGATGACGATGGCCAGCGGGCGCTGCGTCTCCGAGCCGATGGCGCGCGAGATCGCCATCGGGAACAAACCCAGCATGGCCAGCAGCGCGGTCATCAGCACCGTGCGCAGCCGGTCCATCGAGCCGGTCAGCACCGCCTGGCGCACCGGCATGCCTTCATCGCGCAGCTGGTTGAAGTAAGTCACCATGACCACGCCATTGAGCACCGCCTGTCCAAACAGCGCGATAAAGCCGATCGCCGCCGACACCGACAGCGGGATGCCGGTCAGGAACAGCGCGAACACGCCGCCGATCAGCGCGAACGGGATGTTCGAGATGATCAGCGTGGCGCTCTTGAACGACTTGAACGCATTGAACAGCAGCAGGAAGATCACCAGCACCGACAGCGGCACCACGATCGAGAGCCGCGCCATGGCGCGCTCCTGGTTCTCGAACTCGCCCGACCAGCTGATCTTGACGTCGTCGGCCTTGACGTTTTTCGCCACCAGCTTCTGCATGTCCTTGACCACGCTGCCCATGTCGCGGTCGCGGATAAAGATGCCGATCGAGGTGGTGCGCTGGCCGTTCTCGCGGCTGATGTTCATCGCGCCGGATGCCGCGCGGAAGGTCACCAGCTGCGACAGCGGCACCTGCGCGCCGTCCGCGGTCTGCATGAAGATATTGGGCAGGTTCGGCAGCGCGCGCTCCGACGGCTTCAGGCGCACGGCCACGCTGAAGTGCTTCTCGCCCTCCCACAGCTCGGTCGCGGCCTTGCCGGCCAGCGCGGTTTCCATCAGGTCCTGCACGTCGGCCACGTTGATGCCGTAGCGCGCGGCCTGGGCCCGGTCGAACTCCAGCACGTACTGCGGCAGTTCGCCGTCACGGTCGATAAAGGCGCGCATCACGCCCTTGACCGTCTGCACGTTGGCCAGGATCTGGTCGGCCACCTTCTTGTTCTGCTCCAGGCTGTCGCTCTGCACCTTGATCACGATCTGGCCCTTGATCTGCGAGATGCTCTCCAGGATGTTGTCGCGCACCGGCTGCGAGAAATTGGGCTCGATGCCGGGGAGCTGGCGCAGGTTCTTGTCGATCTCGCCGATGATGGCGCGCTTGTTGAAGCCGTCGCGCCATTGCTTCTCGGGCTTCAGGTCGACCAGGATCTCGACGGTGTTGATCAGCTTGGGATCGGTGCCGTCGTCGGGGCGGCCGACCTTGGAGATGGTGGTATTGACCTCCGGGGTCTTGCGGATCACGCTGCGCAGCAGCCGCGCCTGGTCGCGCGCCTCGTCGGTCGAGACCGATGCCGGCAGGTCGAAGCTGACCCACATCGAGCCTTCGTCCAGCTCGGGCAGGAACTCGCTGCCGAGGAACTTGCCCACGCCCACGGTCACTACCAGCAGGCCCAGCGCCGAGCCTACCACCAGTTTCTTGTGGTCCAGCGCCCAGGCCAGCATCGGCTCATAGAGCCGCTTGCAGTGGCGCACGATGAAGTTGTCGTCGTGCGCGATGTTCTTGGTGAGCAGCAGGTGGCACAGCAGCGGCACCAGCGTCAGCGAGAGGATCAGGGAGCCGATCAGCGCGCCCGTGACCGTGTAGGCCATCGGCGCGAAGATCTTGCCCTCGTGCCGCTGCAGCGTGAAGATCGGGATGTGCGCCGCAATGATGATGACCATCGAGAACACGGTCGGACGGCCCACTTCCGTGGTGGCCTGCAGGATCGCATGCAGGCGCGCCTTGCTGTCCTTGATCTGCTGCGCCTTGAGCTCGCCCAGCCGCTTGAAGATGTTCTCGACCACGATCACCGCGCCGTCGACGATGATACCGAAGTCCATCGCGCCCAGAGACAACAGGTTGGCCGGAATGCCCACCCAGGTCAGGCCGATGAAGGTTGACAACAGCGCCAGCGGGATGATCAGCGCCACGATTGCCGCGGCGCGCACGTTGGCCAGGAACAGGTACAGCACCGCCATCACCAGCAGCGCGCCCTCGACCAGGTTGCCGAACACCGTGTGCAGGGTCTTGTCGATCAGCGTGGAGCGGTCGTAGTACGGCACGATCTTCACGCCCTTGGGCAGGATCTGGTCGTCCAGCAGGTCGATCCTCTTCTTCAGCGCCTCCAGCACCAGCGACGGGTTCTCGCCCTTGCGCATCACCACGATGCCCGAGACGATGTCGTCCTCGTCGTCCTGGCCCATCAGGCCTTGCGGCGGCGCGCTGCCGACCCTCACGTCGGCGATGTCCTTGACCAGGATCGGGGTGCCCTGGTTCTCGGCCACCACCACGTTGGCGATATCGGCCGAGGTGCGGAAGCTGCCCAGCGAGCGCAGCAGGAACTGCTGCCGGCCGTGCGCCACGGCGCCGCCGCCGGCATTGGCGTTGGCGCGCTGCAGCGCAGTGAACAGCTGCGACAGCGAGATCTTGGCATCGCGCATGCGCGCCAGGTTGGGATTGACCTCGTACTGCTTGATGGTGCCGCCGATGGTGACCAGGTCGGCCACGCCCGGCACCTGGCGCAGGTTTTTCTCCACCACCCAGTCCTGCAGCGTGCGCAGCTCTTGCGCGGTATAGCCCTTGCCAGTCAGGCGGAAGCGGTAGATCTCGCCGATCGCGGTGGACAGCGGCGCCAGGTCCGGATGCACGCCGTCGGGCAGGTCCACGCTGCGCAGGCGCTCCAGGATCTGCTGGCGCGCGGTCACGTCGGTGGCCTTGTCGTTGAAGGTCACCATCATGAACGACAGGCCGAACTGCGTATGCGAAAACACCCGCACCGCGTTGGGCGTTCCGGCCAGCGCGGTTTCAATGGGGATGGTCACCTGGCGCTCCACCTCTTCGGCGGCGCGGCCCGGGTACAGCGTGATGACGTTGACCTGGATGTCGGAGACATCCGGGAAAGCTTCGATCGGCAGGTTCTTGAATGCAGCCAGGCCGCCCCCGACGAAGATAAGCAGGCCCAGCCAGACAAAGAGCTTCTGGTGCAGGGCAAAGCTGACGATGCGCGAAATCATGTGGCGGCCGTCCTCACTTCTTCTCGGACGCACGCGCCGCGTTCACGGCAGTGGCATCGCGCAGGATGTCCTGCAGGTAGAGGTTGCCGTCGGTGATCACGGTCTCGCCGTCCTTCACGCCTTCAAGCAGCTCGGTGGTGCCGGGCAGCGTCACGCCCACGCGCACCAGGCGGCGCTCGAAGGTATTGGCGGCGGTGCGCACGAACACATAGTTGCGGTTGTCGGCCAGGAACACGGCCTTGGACGGCACGGCGATGCCCTTGAACGACGCGGCCGGCAGCTTCGCGGTGACGAACATCTCCGCCTTCAGGCGGCGCTCCGGGTTGGGCACGTTCAGCCGCACCTTGATGCTGCGCGCGGTGGGATCGACATAGTCGGCGATCTTGACCACGGTGCCGGAGAAGGTCTCGCCGGGCCAGGCCGCGGTGGTGAGCTGCACGTCCACGCCCGGCTTGAACAGGCTCAGGTCGGCCTCGCCCGCATCGACCTGTGCCCACAGCGTGGTCGGATCGGTCACCAGGAACAACGGCGCGGCGGGCGGCTGGTCGGGGCGCAGCTCCATGCCGAGGTTGATGTTGCGCTCGACCACCAGGCCGTCGATCGGGCTGCGCAGCGCAAAGCGCTGGTTTACGATGCCTGAGGCGCCCGCGCCGCCCGCGGCCGCGCCGTACTGGGCCAGCGCCGCCTGGGTGCGCTGCAGGTCCGCCGCGGCGCGCGCGGCGTCGGCCTGCGCCTGCTCCAGCTCCTTCTGCGCGATGATGCCGGCGCCGTACAGCTCGCGCTGCCGTGCCAGCGCCTTGGCCGCGACCGCGCTGTCGGCGGCGGCCTTGCGCGCATCGGCCTGGGCCACGCCGAAATCGGGCGAGGTCAGGCTGGCCAGCGGCTGGCCCGCTTTCACGGTGGCACCGGGCTGCACCAGGATCTCGGTGACGCGGCCGGCAAACGGCGTCGACACGCGCACGGTCTTGTCCTCGTTCCACACCAGCCGGCCGGGCAGGCTCAGCATGCGCTCGCCGCCGGTCCTGGCGGATTCGCCGGCGATGCCCGGCAGCGTCTTCACGCTGGCCGGGAACTGGATGGTATTGCCGCTGACCTTGGGATCGTCATCGGCCTTGGGCGCTTCAGACTTGCCGCAGGCGGCCAGCGCCAGCGCGCACAGGGACAGGGCAGCAAGCCGTGCGGGCAGGCCAGCGGGGAAATGGACGGAAGACATGCGGCGGGACATGCGTGACAGGAGGGAGTGCATTGGATTCGCTGGGACTGCGGTTCAGGGACGCGAGCTCGTCGCAGTGCCGGTCGTGGAGGTCTGCAGCGCCGCGCGGTAGGCCGACAGGGCCTTGGCGTAATCGCCCTGGGCGCTGACGGCATCGAGCCGGGTCTGGCGCAGCGCGCGGCGGGCATCGAGCAGGTCGAGCACGCCGGTGGCGCCCTTGCCGTAGGCAAACTCGGCGCTGCCGGCCACGCTTTCGGCGGCGGGCAGCACGTCGTCGCGCATCTGCCGCAGTGACTGGCGCGCGGCTTCGAGCTGGCTGCGCAGCCGTTCCATCTCATTGCCGGCTTCCAGCAGCACGCGGTTGCGGTCGTCCAGCGCGGCGTAGTAGTCCACCTCGGCGCGGCGGGCCTCGCCGCCGTTGCTGTGGCGCACGTACAGCGGGATCGTCAGGAACACGCCGTAGCTGTTGCCGCTGCCGTTGGTATTGGTGGCCGAGACCGGATAGTGCTCGGCC
>NZ_JBYSXC010000010.1:0-240258 GCF_058781795.1 Cupriavidus sp. FW306-1B-F12B | reverse complement strand
ATACTCCTGAACTACCTTGCGCTTGAATGCCTCGTCGTACTTCGTCATGAAAAACACCCCAAAGATTGGATCAACGTCCAACTTTTGGGGTGCAGTTCAAACCCGGTGCCGTTTTTCTTTGGGCGATGCAGCGCGGCTATCGTGCCTGCCGCCGCGCGGCCATCGCCTTGTCGACCACCTCGGCCTGCAGCGCCTCGGCGGGATTGCCGAAGGCCTGGCTGCGCAGCACATCCAGCTGCTGCCGGCGGTCCTGCTCCGACAACCCCGGGAATGACTCGATCTGCGCGCGCCGCGCGGCGTAGTCGTCGTAGCGCTGCTGCCAGGCCTGCCCGGCTTGCGCCTGCTGCTGGTAGCGCTGCGCCACCTCGGCACCGTAGGCCTGCGCCAACGCCGCACCGATGTCCTGCGCACTGCGGCCGGCGGCCTGCATGCCGGCGATGGTGTCGCTGATCGCCTGCGGACGCGCGCTGGCCTCCCGTGCCGCACGCAGTGGCTCGGGCAGCGTGGCTTCGAGTTCGGCCAGCCGCTGCCGCCGCTGCGCGTCATCCAGGCCGGATTGCGCCGCGATGTCGAGCCGCGCCAGCATGGCATCGTCATACGCCTGCTCGTCGCCGAACCAGATTGCCGCCACCTCCGGCAGCAGGTGCTGCCGCGCGCCGTTGCGCCCGGCCTGCAGCGCGCGCAGCTGCTGCACTTGTGCCGCATCCAGCGTGCCGTTCGTATCCGCCTGCGGCTTGCGCGCCGCCAGCGCTTGAATCTCGGCAAGATAAGCCAGGTAGCGCTGCCACAGCTGCCACGCCTGCCCTGCCGCGGGCTGCGGCACGCGGCGGCGGATATCGTCGTACACCAGCCGGTCCAGCGCGTCGGCGCCGCCGGCGTCGTGGCGGGCGCTGAGGAAGTAGTCGAAGTAGGTGCGCAGCGCGCGCGTCAGGCGCAGGTTGCCTTGCGCGTCGAGTTCCGGGCCCGCTGGCACGTCGACGCCGGACAGCGATGGCAAGGCAGCCACGCCGGCGGGTCCGGCGTCTGCCGATGTCGCCGAAGGACTCGCAGCGGTGGTGATCGCTGCCGGGCGCTGCGGCACGGCAACCGGGCCAGACGGCATCGTCAGCCAGTACACCGCGGCCGCCGCCGCGCCGGCCGGCATCAAGGCCAGCCAGGGCCGCGGCGAGCGCTCAGAGCTGGTCATTGCGCAGCCGGTTGGCGTGGCTGAGGATGACCGTGCGCGGATCGACGTCCTGGTACAAGCCGGCCATCTGGTTCACCTCGTCGAGATGGTTCCAGTAGTAGCCCGTGGCCAGCACCCGGCCCCACTTGCTGCTGCAGACCGAGACCAGCCCGTCATTGGGGCCGGCGCCCTTCAGGTCCATCAGCCCGGCCGAGGCCGACATCATCACCGTGGTCGGGTCCAGCAGGTTGGAGCGCAGCAGGCTGAACGGCCCACCCTGCCCGGTCCAGGAATACGCGGCCTGGGTATGAGTGACGAGGTTGCCCGCGGCATCGCGCGCCTGCCGTTGCTCGGACACCGCGCCAGCAGTATTGCAATCCGGCCCCAGTGCCGATTTCGTGCCGGGCACCAGCGTGGCATTGAGGCGCGCATTCTGCTCGGCGGCGCCGCGCGTGGTCAGGATCCTGAGCGAGGCCAGCGCATCCTGGTCCAGCGCCTGCCCGTTGCCGATGCCATTGAACCAGCCCACCGTATCGAACACGCCCTGGATGATGCCGACGAGTACCGGCCCGGCGATCGGAATACTGTTGACGCCATTGATCAGGTCCAGCACGGTGTCGGCCACTTCGCTGCCGCGATGCGGGCTGCCGACGGTGGTGACCGAGGCCACGTCCTGCGGCGACATCGCCGCCAGCATGCGCGAGGTCGGCCCGCCCTGGCTGTGGCCGATCAGGTTGACCTTGTCTGCGCCGCTTTCCAGCTTGACCGCGCGCACATAGGCCTGCAGCGCCAGGGCGCGCTCTTCGTCGCTGTTGAACGACGGCACCGTGGCCACATAGACTTGCGCGCCGTTGGCCCGCAGCACTTCGGGGATGCCATACCAGTAGTCGAGCACACCACCCATCTTGGCCGCGCCGGTCAGTCCGTGGACCAGCACGATCGGGTAACGCGTCTTCGCGTAGTCGCCGCTCGCGGCCAGGGCTGATGCTGGCTGCGCCAGCATGGCCGCTGCGACCAGCGGGGCTGTGCCTGCGAGCCTGCGCAAGGCCTTGCCGGCCTTCTGCTCGCGTAGCGCGGGCGTGCGTCGTCCGCACGCGTGGTGTCCGCTGTGCTCCATCTTGTCTCCTCGGTGGTGGGACTTTTTATGTTGGAAGCAGTAAAGACTGGCCGCCCCGACGAGACAATCAAAACATTAGCGGATTCCCTCTAGACGGCCGCTACAGCCGCGGGCTGCAAGGGCATGCGGGTGCTGGAAAGCAGCTGTTCGTAGATGTAGCACTGCAGCAGCGTCAGCTCGCGCTCGGCCAGCACGTCGAAGGCCACGCCGAAGGCCGGGAAGTCGGCATCGTCGCTGGCCGCGCCGGGGGGTGCGAGGCGGATCCAGCCATCGATGGTGACCTCGCTGTCCAGTGACGCCGTGCGCATCTTGAAGCGCAGCCGCACGCGGCTGCCCGGCGCCGGCGCCGGCGCGGTGGTCTGCACCAGCGCGCCACCGGTGCTGAGGTCGGACAGCAGCGCCAGCCGCGCCGTGCCGGTGTCGATGCCGTCGTCATCGCCGGGCTCGGTCAGGTAGGCGGCCAGCCGGGTTGGCACGCGCGCAGCCTTGCGTACCGGCGTTGCGTGCTTCTGCACCGGCGCCGACAGCACCAGGTAGCGAAACGGGCTGCGGCACACGGCGGTGATGGTCGAGGTGAAGCTGTGGATGGCGTGTCCGGAGAAGCCGCGCAGCAGCACGGCATCGCCCGCCTGCAGCGGCAGGTCGCGCCCGCCGAGCTGCGGCCAGGTGACAAACAGGCCCTGCTCGATAAAACCGATCAGGCGGCTCGCGGCCGGGCGCGCGGCCTCGCCCTCATGCTTGACATGCAGCAGCGTGCCGACCTGCAGGCCAAGCGGCCCGGTGGTCGGACGCAGTTCGTCATCGGCATCGTCGTGGCTGTCTTCGCGGCAGACCACGCCATGGCGGAACACCAGCGCCAGGTCGCGTTCATCGGGAATGACACTGCCGCTGCCGAGCACCAGGTTGCCCTCGCCATCGAGCAATGACCAGGGCAGTGGGTATCCGACGGGAAGATCGTTAGGTGTGAGCTGGATCATGGCTGTTCGCAGTAGGCCCCCGCATTGGATGCCAACGGGGCATGGCAAGCCTTGGGCGGAGCCGACGCGCAGGATCCGCCACCTGTATCAGGCTTCTATCGGCGCCGGAGCGGCGAAATTAAGCCCTCGGCGATTGAGCAGAAACGCATGTGTAGCATTCGCTCCCTACGGAGACCTTGACGTCTCGCAAAGTTGAGCCGAAAATCTCCAAAAGCTGTCTGACAGCCCGACATATCAAAACCATGACCATCCTGCCCCGCCCGGCCTCGCTCGCCAGCCGCATCGCCCAGACCCTGCACGACGACATCCTCGCCGGCCGCTACGGCGCGGGCGCGCGCCTGCCAGCAGAGACGAGCCTGGCCGATAACTTCGGCGTGAGCCGGCCGATCGTGCGCGAGGCCATCGCCCAGCTGAAGGCCGATGGCGTGCTGGTGACGCGCAAGGGCTCGGGCGCTTATGTGTCGGAGACCCCGGGCGGCCAGGCATGGCGCGTGGCCAGCGCGCCCGACGGCGGCCCGACGCTGGCGCAGCTGTTCGAACTGCGCCGGGTAGTGGAAACCGCCTGCGCCGAAATGGCCGCGCAGCGGCACACGGATGCCGATATCGATGCCATCCGCGGCGCGCTGGCGGCGATGCAGGCACAGGCCGACGGCCAGGGCGACATGGCCAGCGCTGCGGCGGCCGACATGGCCTTCCACCATGCCATTGCGGAAGCCGCGCACAACCCTTGCTTTACCGGCCTGACCGATTTCGTCAGCCAGCAGATGCTGGCCGCGCGCCAGCGCGCCTGGGAGAACACCGCGCGGCTGCGTGTGACGACAGGCGAGCCGCGCGCCGCCGACCAGGAACACGCGGCGCTGGCCGAAGCGATTGCCGCCGGCGATGCCGCGGCCGCCCGCAGTGCCGCGCAACAGCACCTTGCGGCCGCCGCCGCCCGCCTTGGCCTGACCGCCTGAGCCCCCCCCAACACACAGACATTGGAGCAAGGAACAACCATGGAAACAGTGGATTGCGTCGTCATCGGCGCCGGCGTGGTGGGACTGGCGGTGGCGCGCGCACTCGCGCTGCAGGGCCGCGAAGTGATCATCCTGGAAACCGAGAACGCCTTCGGCACCATCACCAGCGCGCGCAACAGCGAGGTCGTCCACGCCGGCATCTACTATCCGGCCGGCTCGCTCAAGGCACAGCTGTGCGTGCGCGGCAAGGCCATGCTGTACGACTACTGCGCCAGCCACCACGTGGCGCACCAGCGCTGCGGCAAGCTGATCGTGGCCACCAGCGAGGCCCAGGTGGCAACGCTCGAAGGCATCCGCGCCAAGGCGGCGGCCAACGGCGTGGACGACCTGCGCCTTGTCAGCCGCGCCGAGGCGCAGGCGCTGGAGCCGCAACTGCAGTGCCATGCCGCGCTGCTGTCGCCGTCGACCGGCATTGTCGACAGCCATGGCCTGATGACCACGCTGCTGGGCGACGCGGAAAACGCCGGCGCGATGCTGGCGGTGCAGTCGCCGGTGCTGGGCGGCGCGGTGACGGCGGACGGCATCCGGCTGGAGATCGGCAGCGAGGATGGCAGCGCCACCACGCTGCTGGCGCGCACGGTGGTGAACTCGGCCGGGCTGACCGCGCCGGAACTGGCGCGCCGCATCGACGGCATGCCCGAGACCCATATCCCGCCGCAGTACTACGCCAAGGGCTGCTATTTCACGCTGGCCGGGCGCGCGCCGTTCTCACGGCTGATCTACCCGGTGCCCGAGGCGGCCGGGCTGGGCGTGCACCTGACCATCGACCTGGGCGGCCAGGCGCGCTTCGGCCCCAATGTGCGCTGGATCGACGACATCGAATACGGCGTGGATCCGGCCGACGCCGACGGCTTCTATGACGAAGTGCGCCGCTACTGGCCGGGGCTGGCCGACGGCGCGCTGCAACCCGGCTATGCCGGCATCCGCCCCAAGATCAGCGGCCCGCACGAGGTTGCCGCGGACTTCCGCATCGACGGCCCCGCCGTGCATGGCGTGCCGGGGCTGGTTCACCTGTTCGGCATCGAGTCGCCGGGGCTGACCTCGTCGCTGGCGATCGCCGAGCGGGTCTGCGCGGCGCTGGCCTGAACCGCGCCATCGCCTTTCGCGCGGAAGCTCATCACCGCACAGAACGCGCCGGCCGCCGCGGCGATAGCGGCCAGCCCGAAGGTATGCTCGGGCGCCAGCGCGTTCCAGGTCCAGCCCATCGCCAGCCCGCCCAGCGTGCCGCCGACGCCGTAGGAAATGCCCGTATACAGCGCCTGCCCGCGCCCCTGCAGCGGCCCGGCAAACCAGGCCTGCAACCGCTTCAGGCTGGCGCTGTGGTGCGCGGCAAAGGTGGCCGCGTGCAGCACCTGCACCAGCGCCATGAGCCAGGCAAACTGGGCAAGGTAGCCGGTCAGGCCGAAGCGCAGCGCCGCCAGCACGAAGGTGCCGGCCAGGATCGTGCGCAGCGCATAGCGCGCGAACAGCAGGCCCTGGTAGTAGAAGAAAACGATCTCGGCCACCACGCCGATGGTCCACATCACGCCAATGGCGAACTTGCTGTAGCCCAGCTGCGCCAGCCACAGCGAATAGAACACATAGAGCGCCGCGTGCGCGAACATCATCAGGAAGGCTGACGCCAGGAACCAGGCCACGTCCGGACGGCGCAGCAGCGGCAAGGCGCGCGGCGGCGCCGTGCGCGGGCCGTCGTCGGCGGCGTCATGCATGGTCAGCACCACGCCGGCCAGGATCGCCAGCAGCGCGCTGGCCACCCACGGGAAGGCGCGCATGCCGACTGCTTCGAACAACGCCCCGCCGGCCAGCACCGCGCCGATAAAGCCGACCGAGCCGAACATGCGGATGCGGCCGTAGCTATGGTCGAAGGCGCCGTAGCGGCGCAGCGTGGAGATGGTCAGGGCATCGCCCAGCGGCGACATCGCGCTGGTCAGCAGGCTCAGCGTCAGCATCATCGCCATCATGCCGCCGTAGCTGCCGACACCCGGCAGCATCAGGAAGGCCAGCAACGAGGTGAACGCGCTCACGCGCAGGATACGCACGCGCGTGTGCATCACGTCGGACAGCCAGCCCCACAGGTAGGGCCCGACGATGCGGCTGACCTGGAAGCTCGCCATCAGCACGCCGATCTGCACCGGGTTGAAGCCGCGGTCGGCGAAATACAGGCTGACGTACGGCGAGATCAGGCCGACGTAGCCGTAATAGCCAAGATAGAAGAGCCCGAAACGGGCGTAGTCGGGGCGGCCGGCGCCAGTGGCACCGCCGCCCGCGAAAGGCGTGGCCAACGCGAGGTCAGGTCAGGGGGTCTGGCCGGCCTGCGCGGGAATGCGCGGCGTATCGACCTTGACGTCGCCGCACTGGGCACGGTGGCGCAGGGCGTGGTCGATCAGCACCAGCGCCAGCATGGCCTCGGCGATCGGCGTGGCGCGGATGCCCACGCACGGGTCGTGGCGGCCGAAGGTCTCGACGGTGGCGGCATTGCCGGCCTTGTCGATCGATTCGCGCGGGGTGCGGATGGAAGACGTCGGCTTGATCGCCAGCGACACGGTGACGTCCTGGCCGGTGGAAATGCCGCCCAGCACGCCGCCGGAATTGTTGGTGCGGAAGCCCTCGGCGGTCAGCTCGTCGCCATGCACGCTGCCGCGCTGGGCCACGCTGTCGAAGCCGGCGCCAATCTCCACGCCCTTGACCGCGTTGATGCCCATCATGGCGTGGGCGATATCGGCGTCGAGCCTGTCGAACAGCGGCTCGCCCAGGCCCACCGGCACGTTGCTGGCCACCACCTCGATGCGCGCGCCGACGGAGTCGCCGTCGCGGCGCAGCGCGTCCATATAGGTTTCGAGCTCGGGGATGATGTCGGCGTTGGGCGCGAAGAACGGGTTCTCCGGCACGTGCGACCAGTCCGTGAACGGCACTGCGATCTCGCCCAGCTGCGACATATAGCCCCGGATCTCGGTGCCATACTTTTCGCGCAGCCACTTCTTGGCCACCGCCCCGGCCGCCACCACCGGCGCGGTCAGGCGCGCCGACGAGCGGCCGCCGCCGCGATGGTCGCGGATGCCGTACTTCTGCCAGTAGGTGTAGTCGGCATGGCCCGGGCGGAAGGTTTCGACGATATTGCCGTAGTCCTTGCTGCGCTGGTCGGTATTGCGGATCAGCAGGCAGATCGGGGTGCCGGTGGTCTTGCCCTCGAACACGCCGGACAGGATCTCGACCTGGTCGGGTTCCTGGCGCTGCGTGACGTGGCGCGAGGTGCCGGGCCGGCGGCGGTCCAGGTCGCCCTGGATGTCGGCCTCGGTCAGCGCCATGCCCGGCGGGCAGCCATCCACCACCGCGCCGATGGCGGGCCCGTGCGATTCGCCGAAGGTGGTAACAGTGAAAAGCAGGCCAAGGGTATTGCCGGACATGGTGGAAACCGCACAGGAATTGGGGAAGGCCTCCATTGTAAGGCCAATGGCGGGGCTCGGGCGGCCGCAGGGCGGCCCGGCAGGCTCAGGCGGCGGCGCTTGCCGGGGCCAGTTCGGGGTAGAACTCGGCGCGCATCCGCTCCATATAGGCCACCAGGTTGGCATGCCCCTCGGCCGCGGTGCGGATCGGAGTGTCGAATACGGGGCACAGCAGGCTGCCGGCAAAGGCAAACAGCGTGGCGTCGGCCCCGCATGGCGCGTTGCCCATCAGGTAGGGCTTGTTGCCCAGGATGTCGGCGATCGAGGTCACGCCCTTGCTGGCCAGCGCCACCAGGTCTTCTTCGCTATGCCGGCCCAGACCCTGCCCCCACAGCGTCTTGCGCACCTTGTAGCGCACCAGGCGCTCGGCCAGGCCGCGCACCGGCGCCGGCACGCCGCGGAAGAACAGGGCCGGCCCCTTGTCGAAGTTGGCCTGGTCCAGCCAGCGCACCCGCGCCACCGCCCAGTACAGGTGGTCTTCCATCAGCTTCTCGGCGGCCCAAGCGATGCCGCGCTCGGCCGCGCTCAGGCCGGCGTCGAAGTCGATGTGGTAGGTCTTCTCGATATGCCAGCGGATCAGGGTGGAATCCGCCACGATCCGGCCCATGTCGTCCAGGTAGGGCAGCTTGCCCCTGGGCGCGCGCCGCAGGCTGCCGCGGCGCGCCTGGTAAGGCAGTCCGGCCAGCTTGAGCAGCATCTCGGCCTTGGTGACGAAGGGGCTGGCGTCGGGCAGCCCGAAGGCGGGGCCAAAGGTGTAGAGCGTGATCATCGTGGACTCGGGTTCCGCACAACGGAGTTAGCGCCAGTCGCCGCGCAGGGCCTGCACCATCTGCTGCAGCCCTTCCGGGGTGGCGGCCTCGGGCGGCACGGGCTCGCCCACCACCAGTTCCAGCCGGTTCAGGATGCCGCGCCGGAACGGCCGCGACATCGCCGGTGCCCCCTTGCGCGAGAAGAAGCTGCCCCACAGCCCGCGCAGCGCCATCGGCACCACCGGCACCGGCGTGCGCCGGATGATCTGCTGCACGCCCTGCTTGAACGGGTTGATCTCGCCGGTGGCGGTGATCTTGCCTTCGGGGAAGATGCAGACCAGATCCCCCTCGCCCAGCGCCTGCGCCACGCTGTCATAGGCACGCCTGAGCATGTCCGGATTCTCGTGCGCCGGCGCGATCGGGATCGCGCGGGCCTGGCGGAAGAACCACGACAGCAGCGGCACCCTGAAGATGTTGTGGTCCATCAGGAAGCGCACCGGACGTGGGCTGCAGGCCATCAGCACCACCGCGTCGGCAAAGCTGACGTGGTTGCAGACCAGCACGGCCGGGCCGTCGGCGGGAATGCGCTCAGCATTGACGCGGCGCAGCCGGTAGAGGGTATGGACCAGGATCCACGCGATAAAGCGCAGCAGGAATTCCGGCACCAGCGAGTAGATGTAGACCGCCACCACCGCATTGAGCAGCCCCACCACCAGGAACAGCTGCGGGATGCTGTAGCCCGCCTGCGTCATCGCCACGCCCAGCAGCGAAGCGGCAATCATGAAGAAGCTGTTCAGGATGTTGTTGGCGGCGATGATGCGGGCGCGGTGCGTGGGCGCGCTGCGGCTCTGGATCAGCGCGTACAGCGGCACGCTGTAGAAGCCGCCGAACATGGCCAGCAGGAACAGGTCCGCCAGCACGCGCCAGTGGCGCGGCTCGGCCAGGAAGCCGCCGATGCCGCTCAGCGCCACGGGTGCCTGCCCCTGGCTGGCAAAGTACAGGTCGACCGCGAACACCGTCATGCCGATCGAGCCAAACGGCACCAGCCCGATCTCGACATGGCGACCGGACAGGCGCTCGCACAGCAGTGAACCGGTGCCGATGCCCAGCGAGAACACCGCCAGCAGCAGCGTCACCACGTTCTGGTCGCCGCCCAGCACATCCTTGGCATAGCTGAAGAACGAGGTCAGGAAGGTGGCGCCCAGGAACCACAGCCACGAAATGCCGAGCAGGCTCAGGAATACCGTGCGGTTGCCGCGCGCCAGCACCAGGTTGCGCCAGGTCTCGGAGAACGGGTTCCAGTTGATGCGCAGGTCCGGCTGCGGCGCCGGCGAAACCGGGATGCGGCCCGACACCAGCCGCCCCGCCACGGCGATCACCACGCATACCGCGCCCACGTACATCGGCCCCACGATGGTTCCGCCCTGCTGCAGCCCGGCCAGTTCGCCGCCGATCAGCGTCCCGATCAGGATCGCGACAAAGGTGCCCATCTCCACCATGCCGTTGCCGCCGACCAGTTCGCTTTCATCCAGGTGCTGCGGCAGGTAGGCAAACTTGACCGGCCCGAACAGCGTGGAATGCAGCCCCATCAGGAAAGTGCCGGCGTACAGCAGCGGCGCGCTGTGCCAGGCAAAGCCGGCCAGGCCCAGCACCATGATGGCGATCTCCAGCGACTTGACCAGCCGGATCAGGCGCGACTTCTCCAGCTTGTCGGCAATCTGCCCGCTGGTGGCCGAGAACAGCACGAACGGCGCGATAAAGATGGCCGAGATCAGGAAGGCCGCGCTGCGCGCCTCAACGCCCTCGAACAGCGCCGTGTGGTAGGTCACCAGCGAGGTGAAGGCGACCTTGAAGACGTTGTCGTTCATCGCCCCGAGGAACTGGGTCCAGAAGAACGGGGCGAAGCGGCGCAGGCCGAGCAGTCGGAACTGGCTGGGTTGGCTCATGGATGGGCCGGTCGGTCAGCGGACCGCCGCGGAAGTGGGAACGCCGGCAAGTTTGCCGGAGCCGGCGCCCGGCCGCCACCCTGCCACGGCCGCGTGGCGCCAATCGAGGGTATTTCCGAAGGAAGCTTCAGGCCGGGCGGCCCGGCGCCATCACTCGGCGCGCTCTTCCGGCCAGTCGCGGATATAGGCCTTGAGCATCTTGTTCTCGAAGCTCTGGTCCTCGACCACGGCCTTGGCGACGTCGTAGAAGGAGATCACGCCCATCAGCGTGCGGTTGTCGAGCACCGGCAGGTAGCGGGTGTGACGCTCCAGCATCATGCGGCGGACCTCGTTGACGTCGGTCTCCATGGTGCAGGTCAGCGGCGCATCGTCCATCACCTTGCGGATGCTGGTGCTGCCGACGTTGCCATTGTTGCGGGCCAGCGTCTCGATGATCTCGCGGAAGGTCAGCATGCCGACCAGGTCGCCGTATTCCATCACCACCAGCGAGCCGATATCGTGCTCGGCCATGGTGTGGACGGCTACCAGCAAGGAGGTGTCAGGCGTCACGGTATAGAGCGTATTGCCCTTGATCTGGAGGATGTCGCTGACTTTCATGTTGGTCTCCGCTGCCTGCGCTCAAACTGAGGGCATCGCTCCGGCCGGGGGCACAGGGGGCGATACCGGTCACATTGTTATCTGTCTATGGGTGTGCGGGCGCGCGCTGCATCACGGCGCCCCGTTGGCCGATCCTAGCCCAAACCCGCCGTCAAAGTAAAGCGGGAGGCCGGTTTGCGGGCGTCGGCGCGCGCACGGTGCTACGATGCTGGCCGGAGACAACTCAAGGCCGACCGATCATGTCCGGAACCCGATTCGACACGCTGGCACTGCACGCCGGCGCCGCGCCAGACCCCGCAACCGGGGCCCGCGCCACCCCCATCCACCTGACCACGTCCTTCGTGTTCCGCGACAGCGAGCACGCCGCGTCGCTCTTCAATATGGAGCGCGCGGGGCACGTCTACTCCCGTATTTCCAACCCCACCGTGGCCGTGCTGGAAGAGCGCATCGCCGCGCTGGAGAACGGCGCCGGCGCCATCGCCACGGCCTCGGGCCAGGCCGCGCTGCACCTGGCGGTGGCCACGCTGATGGGCGCGGGCTCGCACGTGGTGGCCTCGTCGGCGCTGTACGGCGGCTCGCACAACCTGCTGCACTACACGCTGCGCCGCTTCGGCATCGAGACCACCTTCGTCAAGGCGCGCGACATCGACGCCTGGCGCGCCGCGATCCGGCCCAATACCCGGCTGCTGTTCGGCGAGACCCTGGGCAACCCGGGGCTGGACGTGCTGGACATCCCGACGCTGGCGCAACTGGGCCAGGACAACGGCATCCCGCTGCTGGTGGATTCCACCTTCACCACGCCCTACCTGCTGCGCCCGTTCGACCACGGCGCCGGCCTGCTCTACCACTCGGCCACCAAGTTCCTGGGCGGCCATGGCACCACCATCGGCGGCGTGCTGGTGGAAGGCGGCACCTTCGACTTCGAGGCCTCGGGCCGCTTCCCGGAACTGTCCGAGCCGTACGAGGGCTTCCACAACATGGTGTTCACCGAGGAAAGCACGGTGGCGCCCTTCCTGCTGCGCGCGCGCCGCGAGGGCCTGCGCGACTTCGGCGCCTGCATGAACCCGATGGCCGCCTGGCAGCTGCTGCAGGGCGTTGAGACGCTGCCGCTGCGCATGAGCCGCCATGTCGACAACACCCGCAAGGTGGTGCAGTTCCTGGTCTCGCACCCGATGGTGGAGTCGGTGTCCTACCCGGAACTGGAATCGCACCCCGACTACGAACTGGCCAAGCGCCTGCTGCCGCGCGGCTGCGGCGCGGTGTTCAGCTTCAACCTGAAGGGCAACCGCGTGGCCGGCCAGCGCTTCATCGAGAGCATGTCGCTGTTCTCGCACCTGGCCAATGTGGGCGACGCGCGCTCCCTGGTGATCCACCCGGCCTCGACCACGCACTTCCGCATGGACGCGGCGGCGCTGCAGTCGGCCGGCATCACCGAGGGCACGATCCGGCTCTCGATCGGGCTGGAAGACCCGGATGACCTGATCGACGATCTCAAGCGCGGCCTGAAGGCGGCCGAGAAAGCGATGAGCGGCAAGGGAGGGCAAGCCTGATGGAACTGACCATTGCCGGCCAGCCGGCCTACGCCTATACCGGCGGCAAACCCTTCGATCCCGCCCTGCCCTGTGCCGTGTTCGTCCACGGCGCGCAGAACGACCACAGCGTGTGGGCCCTGCAGACGCGCTGGTTTGCCAACCACGGCTTCTCGGTGCTGGCGGTGGACCTGCCGGGCCACAACCGCAGCAAGGGCGCGCCGCTGGCCACCGTCGAGGCCATGGCCGACTGGGTCATGGCGCTGGTGGCGGCCGCCGGCGTGAAGGCGCCGGCCTTCGTGTTCGGCCACAGCATGGGTTCGCTGATCGCACTCGAATGTGCGGCGCGGCATGCGCAGGCGGTGCGCGGCATCGGCCTGCTGGCGACGGCCTACCCGATGAAGGTCTCGGACGCGCTGCTGGACGCCTCGCTCAACCGCGAAGGCGACGCCATCGCCATGGTCAACACCTGGTCGCATTCGAGCCTGGCCAACAAGCCGTCTTCGCCGGGGCCGGGCGCGTGGATGCACGGCGGCAGCCAGCGGCTGATGGAACGCGTGTCGCGCAACAACCCGCAGGCCCATGTGTTCCACAATGACTTCTCGGCCTGCAATGCCTACGCCCATGGCGAAGAGGCCGCCGCCGCAGTGGCCTGCCCGGCGCTCTTCATCACCGGCACCAAGGACATGATGACGTCGCCCAAGGCAGCCCAGGCGCTGGCCGGCAAGATGGCCAAGGCAAGCCTGGTCACGGTGCCGTGCGGCCACGCGCTGATGGGCGAACGCCCGGATGAAGTGCTGGACGCGCTCGCGGCCTTTGCGCGCAAGGTGGTCGCGGCCGGCTGAGCCTGGCCCCGGATGGCTGGCCGGCCACGCCGGCGGCCAGCGTCCCGACACCCCGGTGCAGAAGGTCTACACTGCACAAAACAAGACCTGCCGGAGACAGCCATGGCCCACGCCCGCGCGCGCGAGTTCGAGAACTTCGCGGCCTTTTATCCCTACTACCTGAGCGAACACCAGAACCGTACCTGCCGGCGCCTGCATTTTGCCGGGTCGACGGTAGCGCTGCTGTGCCTGGTGGCGCTGGTGGTCACCGGCAATGCATGGTGGCTGCTGGCCGCTGTGCTGGCAGGTTATGCCTTTGCCTGGGTCGGGCACTTTGGTTTCGAGAAGAACCGGCCCGCTACGTTCCGGCATCCGCTCTACAGCCTGATGGGAGACTGGGTGATGTATGCCGATATCTGGCGCGGCAAGATTCCGTTCTAAGCAACCTCACTGCCGCAGGGGGGCGGGCCTTACACCTGCCCATGCCAGCCCGGCGGCACCACTTCCAGCGTGCGCCGCTGAGGGTGGCTCCCCCCATCCCCTTCAGTCGGCGGCAGATTGGCCGGCTGCTGCCGGAACACCGCCTCAAGCGTCTGATCCAGCTGCGGATTGTCCAGGACCGACTTGAGCGCATCCGCCCCTTGCAGCTGCTGCGCCAGCGCGGTGCGCGGCAGCCGCGGCAGGTTCAGCACCAGCCGGTCATGCAGCGTGCGCAACGTCACCTGTGACGGATTGCACAGCAGTGCCCAATGGGCCTGACCACGCTCCTGCTGCAAGCGCCCGACCAGATGCATGGCCTTGAGCTTGCCCAGCAGGTCCGACAGGTAATCGGCCTCGACCCGCAGCTTGCGGCCCAAGTCCAGTTCGCCAACGCTGCGCGGCACCTCGTCGCGCGCGCGGTAGAGCAGCAGCAGCACGCCCAGCGCATCGAAGAACTCGCTGCCGGCAAAGGTGCGGCGGCGCCAGTAGCCCTGCCGGATCACCGGCAGGTTGGCGGCAATGGTCGCACCCAGCAGCGTCACCAGCCAGCTCAGGTAGATCCACAGCAGGAACAGCGGCAACGCGGCGAAGGTGCCGTAGACCGCGGTGTAGGCCGGGATCTCGGTGATGAAATAGCCGAAGCCGCGCTTGGCGAACTCGAACGCGACCGCCGCCACCAGGCCAGCCACGATGGCATCGCGCCATTCGACATAGGCATTGGGCACCGCCGTGTACAGGAAGGCGAAGGCCAGCGCCGACAGCAGCACCGGCGTCGCGCCCACCAGCAGCCCCAGCCCCACCGGCATGGTGCCGACATAGCCCGCCGAGACCGAGATCAGGTAGGAGCTGATCGACAGGCTCGCGCCGATCAGCACCGGCCCGAAGGTCAGCACCGCCCAGAACACCAGCACCCGCTGCGCCAGCGGGCGGCGCTGCTTGACGCGCCAGATCGCGTTGAGCGCGTCTTCCACGGTCAGCATGGTCAGCACCGAGGTGACCATCAGCCCGCCCAGGCCCATTGCGGTCAGCCCGCGCGCGCTCTTGGCGAACATGCCGAGGTAGCGCTGGATCGATTCACTGACGTTGCCGGGGATCAGGTTCTGGAACAGGAACGCCTCGATGGCGTTGCGGAAGTCGCGGAACACCGGGAACGCGGCCAGCAGCGCGAACGCCACCGTCAGCACCGGCACCACCGCCAGCACGGTGGTGAAGGTCAGGCTGGCCGAGACCTGCGGCAGCCGGTCTTCGCCGGCGCGGCGCAGCGCATAGCGCGCCAGGGCGCGTACCTTCTGCAGGTTCCATTCCCGGCGCAGGCGGGCAACGCGAGGTCCAATCATGCGCAAACAACCTCCTGGATCTGGTTCTGACGGATAAACAGGCGGCCCGCGGCACCGGGGGCGCGAAGCCGATGGGAGATGGCGCGGGGGGCGCATCTATAATACGCGCATTGCTTCCGGCACCTTTCGCGCAACACCACCCCGCCACCGCCGGCCATCCCGCTCCATGACCGACATCCTCGTCCTGTATTACAGCCGCCACGGCAGCACCCGCAAACTAGCCGAACTGATTGCCAACGGTATCGACAGCGTCCCCGGCGCCCAGGCCCGGCTGCGCACGGTGCCGCCGGTTTCCACCGTGTGCGAGGCCACCGCGTCCGATATCCCGGCCGACGGCCCGCCCTATGCCGAGCTGCGCGACCTGGAGGAATGCGCCGGCCTGGCCCTGGGCAGCCCCACCCGCTTCGGCAACATGGCCGCGCCAATGAAGTACTTCCTGGACGGCACCGTGGCGCAGTGGCTGTCGGGTGCGCTGACCGGCAAGCCGGCCTGCGTCTTCACCGCCACCGGCAGCCTGCACGGCGGGCAGGAAACCACGCTGCTGTCGATGATGCTGCCGCTGCTGCACCACGGCATGCTGATCCTGGGCCTGCCGTATTCGGAGAAGGGCCTGATGACCACGGCCTCGGGCGGCACACCCTACGGCCCCAGCCACCATGCCCACGGCGACAACCGCGGCCCGGTCACGGAAGACGAATCGGGACTGGCCATCGCCATGGGCCGGCGGCTGGCGCAGACCGCGCTGCGCCTGGCGGGAGGCGCGGCATGAGCCCCATCCCCGAGAGCGACCAGGCGCTGCACAGTCCCTGGCTGTACCGGTTCAGCGTGGGCAGCCTGCTGGCGCTGATGGTGCTGTGCATTGCCTGGGAATGGTTCCTGGCGCCGCTGCGCCCTGGCGGGTCGTGGCTGATCATCAAGTTCCTGCCGCTGCTGCTGCCGCTGCGCGGCGTGCTCACGCGCAACCGCTACACCATGCAGTGGTCGTCGATGCTGATCCTGCTGTTCTTCACCGAGGGCATCGTGCGCGCCACCAGCGACCGCGCGCCCTCGTCCACGCTGGCGTGGGTGGAGGTGGCGCTGACGCTGGTGTTCTTCACCAGCACCATCCTGTACCTGCGCCCCTACAAGCGCCGCGCCCGGGCGGCGGGCAAGCCAGCCGCGCCCAAGTCCTGACCCTCACTCCGCCATCGCCATGACCTCGCCTCAAGACTCCTTCCTCGCACTGTGCCGCGCCGCGCTGGGTGCGCAGCACGTGCTGACCGATGCAGCCGACAAGGCACCCCACCTGACCGACTGGCGCAAGCGCTATCGCGGCGAGGCGCTGGCGGTGCTGCGCCCCGGCACCACCGAGGAGGTCGCGGAGGTGGTCCATGCCTGCCATGCGCACAAGATCGCCGTGGTGCCGCAAGGCGGCAACACGGGCCTGTGCGGCGGCGCCACGCCGGTGGCCGGGCAGGAGCAGGTGGTGGTCTCGCTGCAGCGGCTGCACCGCATCCGCCAGGTCGATCCGCTCAACAACACCATCACGGTCGAGGCCGGCGTGGTGCTGCAGCACCTGCAGGAGGTGGCGCGCGAGCACGGCCGGCTGTTTCCGCTGAGCCTGGCGGCCGAAGGCAGCTGCACCATCGGCGGCAACCTGTCGACCAATGCCGGCGGCACCGCGGTGCTGCGCTACGGCAATACGCGTGAGCTGTGCCTGGGCCTGGAAGTGGTGACGCCGTCGGGCGAGATCTGGCACGGCCTGCGCGGGCTGCGCAAGGACAACACCGGCTACGACCTGCGCGACCTCTTTATCGGCGCCGAAGGCACGCTCGGCATCATCACCGCGGCGGTGATGAAGCTGTTCCCGCTGCCGCGCGCCTCGGTCACCGCGCTGGCCGCGGTGCAGAGCCCGCGTGCCGCGCTGGCGCTGCTGGCCATCGCACAGTCGCATGCGGGCGCCATGCTGACCGGGTTCGAGCTGATGTCCGCGCTCAGCATGACGCTGGTGACGCGGCACTTCCCGCAGCTGCGCTATCCGTTCGCAGACATCCACCCGCAGCTGGTGCTGCTGGAACTGTCCGACAGCGAAAGCGAAGCCCATGCGCGCGGCATCTTCGAAACCATGATGTCGGCCGCCTTCGATGCCGGCGTGGTCGCCGACGCGGTGGTGGCGGAATCGGTGCAGCAGTCGCGCGATTTCTGGAACCTGCGCGAGCATATCCCGCTGGCGCAGGTGGAAGACGGCAAGAACATCAAGCACGATATCGCCGTGCCGGTGTCGCGCGTGGCGGACTTTATCGAGACCACCGACGCGCTGCTGCAGAACGCCTTCCCCGGTGCGCGCATGGTGACCTTCGGCCACCTCGGCGACGGCAACCTGCACTACAACGTGTCGCCGCCGGAAGGCGTCGACCACGAAGAATTCCTGGCGCACCAGGACCAGGTCAACCGCATCGTGCACGACAGCGTGCGCTCGCATAACGGATCGATTTCCGCCGAGCACGGGCTGGGCCAGCTCAAGCGCGAGGAAAACCGGCTTTACAAGAGCGAGGTCGAGCTGGCGATGATGCGCGCGATCAAGGGCGCACTCGATCCGCAGGGGCTGATGAATCCGGGCAAGGTGATCTGAGCGCGCCGCGCCATCATCGCACCAGTGCCTCGCGGATATATGCCGCCACCGCCTCCAGCAACTGGTCGAGATGGCCGCGCAGCACGGCGAAGCCGCCGTGCTGCGCGAACCTTGCCTCGTCCATATAGAGCGCGCGGTTGATTTCGATCTGCAGGCTGTGGCAGCCGCGCGCCGGGTCGGCATAGGCGCGGATCAGCTCCGCGCCCTTGTATGGCCAGTTGATGCCCACCCGGTAGCCGTAGCCGCGCAGGCACTGCGCCACCAGCTCTATAAACACCGGCGAGCAGGTGGCGCCGTCGCCGTTGCTGATCACAAAGTCAGGCCGCTCCGCGCCATTGTCCACGTTCATCGCATTGCCGCGCGATTTCATCGAATGGCAGTCGATATGCCACACCGCGCCCGAGCGCGCATGATGCTGCGCCAGCAGGCCGGACAGTGCTGCGTGGTAGGGATCGTAGTAGGTCTTCAGCAGGTATTCCGCCATGTCCGGCGACAGCCGCGCGGCGTACACCGGCACGCCCGGCAGCGCCAGCCGGCGCAGCACGCCCATGCCGCGCCCGGACTTGTCGCTGGGCTGCACCGCATAGGGCATGGCGCCGTCGATCAGCGCCGGATCGATGTCGTCGCGGGCGCGGTTGACATCCACCATCCAGCGCGGAAAGCCCGCGCACAGCAGCGTGCCGCCCACCATCGGCGCATGCGCGAACAACTGGTCGACATAGGCGTCCCAGCCCGTCAGCAGGGCTTCGGCGGGCGCCGCCAGCGGCAGGGTCTCGGCATGCACCAGCCCGCTGTGCGGGGAGTCCACCACCAGCGGCAGCGCCGCGCCGGCCGGTTCAGTCAGCGAATAAGGAAGGGCCATTATCAGAATTTGTGCTGAATGCCGATGCCGACCGTGGTCACGGTGTCACCGGGCTTGTGCGAGTTGGGATCCTCGCGATCGAAGAAGACATAGGGCATGGTGCGTTTGCTCAGGCTGTAGCCATAGCCGGCCTGCACCTTCTTGAGCCGGCCTTGCGGGTCGCGCTGTACCGCGCGCTCCATGTAGTTCACGGTGAGCTTGTGGGCGCCATAGGGCACGGTGAAGCCGACCAGCCAGTAAGGCACGTCGGTGCGAGTGGCGGCAGTGCCCGCGTAGCGGTCGCGCCCATAGATGCCGTAGATATTGACCACGGTAAAGTCGTACGACGCCGCGGCCTGCACCTTGTCGCGGAAATCATTGGCCACCAGCCCGCCGGTCTTGGCATCGCGCGAATAGCCCACGCCCGCGGCAAAGTTGCCGGCAGCGTAGTTGAGGCCAAGGTCGTACTGGCGGAAGTCATCCTCGGCCTGCACCGGCGACCTGGCGTTGGGCGTGGCCGGATCGGGTCCCGCCAGGTTCACGCGCGCCCGCACTGAAAAGCCGCCGAACTCCGGCGTCATATAGCCCAGCGCGTTCGACACACGGTTGCGCGCGTTCAGCACCTTGGTGCCGATGGCGGTGGCGCCCGCATCATGGATGACGAAGTCGATGTTCTGCGTCACCTGCGAATAGATCGGCGATCCGACGATGGTGGCAGAATCCAGCCGCCCCATCGCGATCGCTCCGAAGCCTCCCTGCAGTCCGACAAAGGCATTGCGAAACTGCGGGTTGGTGGCCGTACCGCTGTCGGCGGCAAAGCCCTGCTCCAGCCCGAACGCGGCGCGCAAGCCCCCGCCCAGGTCTTCGCTGCCGCGCATGCCCCAGCGCGAGGCGTTGTCGACCATCTGCGTGGCGCGGCCGTCCGGCCCCTTCTGGTATTCGATATCGGTGTCGAGGCGGCCATACAGCGTCACCGATGCGTCGGCCGCCGCCGACAGCAGCGCCAGCGCGCCGCCGATGCAGGCGCGTGCGAGCGCGCTCTTGGTCTGGATACCCTTCATGCTTCTGCTCCCTCTCTTGTTGTGTGCCAACGCACAATTCCCCCTCGGGTGATCCCAACTGCCGCGTTGTCTGTCCGCGCAGCGCGCACGCTCCCCGCCCGCCGCGCGCGCGGCGGGATGGCATCGATGCACAGGGGGAGCGTGGGCCGGCCGGGCGGCGGCTATCTAGTCATTCAAGTGGCAGGCGGACAGCCGCCCACCGATATCGCGCAGCACCGGCACTTCGGCCGCGCAACGCGCGCTCGCATGCGGGCAGCGCGGATGGAAGGCACAGCCCGTGGGCGGCGCCAGCGGGCTGGGCAGTTCGCCGCGGATCGGCTGGTGCGCGGGCGGGCTGGCGCCCAGGCGCGGCGCGTCGGCCAGCAGGGCACGGGTATAGGGATGGTTGGGCGCAGCGAACACGTCGCGCGCAGCGCCGCTCTCGACGATGCGGCCCAGGTACATGATCACCACGCGGTCCGACATATGCTCCACCACCGCCAGGTTGTGGCTGATGAAGACATAGGTCAGTTCGTGCTCGCGCCGCAGCTGCATGAACAGGTTGATGATCTGCGCCTGCACCGAGACGTCGAGCGCGGACACGGCCTCGTCGCAGATCAGCAGGCGCGGGCGCAGCGCCAGTGCGCGGGCAATGGCCACGCGCTGGCGCTGGCCGCCGGAGAATTCATGCGGAAAGCGCTCGGCATAGCTGGGATCAAGCCCCACCTGCTGCAGCAGATCGCCGGCGAACGACGCCGCGCGCGCACGCTTGACCATGCCGTGATAGACCGCGCCTTCGGTAATGGCCTGGCCGATACGCAGCCGTGGGTTGAGCGAGGCATAGGGGTTCTGAAACACCATCTGCACGGCGCGGTGATAGCCGGCGGACGCGATATCGGCGCGCTTGCCTTCCCACGCAATCTCGCCGCCCGTCTGCGGCAGCAGCCCCGCCAGCATGCGGCCCAGCGTCGACTTGCCGCAGCCGGACTCGCCGACAACGCCCAGCACCTCGCCCTTCTTCACCTGCAGCGAGACATCATTGACGGCATGCACCGCCTGCACTGGCTTTCCGGCCATGCGTCCCAGCAGGCCGGGCTTCATGGAGAAGCGTTTCTGCAGGTTGCGCGCTTCGAGCATGACTGTCATGCCACCTCCAGGGGATAAAAGCAGCGCAGCGTCCGGCCGCGCACAGTGGTTTCGGCGGGCGCCTGGCGGCATGCGTCCTGCGCGCGCTGGCAGCGCGGCGCAAAGGCGCAGCCCGGTGGCAGCGCGGCCAGCGCCGGTGCCGCGCCCGGAATCGCGCGCAGGGTTGCGCCGCGCATCTCCGGCGTGGGCAGCGAATCCAGCAGCCCGCGCGTGTACGGATGCAGCGGCCGCTCGATCAGGTCGGCGACCGGGCCCTGCTCCACCACCCTGCCCGCGTACATCACGCAGACGCGGTCGACCAGGTCCTTGACCACGGCCAGGTCATGGCTGATCCAGATCGCGGCGGCACCGGTCTCGCGCACCAGCTGCTTCATCTCGTAGAGGATCTGCGCCTGGATGGTGACGTCCAGCGCGGTGGTGGGCTCATCGGCAATGATCAGGTCCGGGCGGTTGATCAGCGCATTGGCGATTGCCACGCGCTGGCGCATGCCTCCCGACAGCTCATGCGGATAGGCGCGCATGCGCTCCTCCGGCGCCGGGATGCCCACGCGCGTGAGCGCGTCGACTGCCTGCGCGTGCGCTTGCGCGCGGGTGCGGCGGTGATGCACCAGCACGGTCTCGACCAGTTGGTCGCCCACGCGCATCACCGGGTTGAGCGACATCATCGGGTCCTGGAACACCATCGCGATGCGGTCGCCGCGCAGCGCCTGCCACTGGCGCGGCGAACACGCCAGCAGCTGCTGCCCCTTGAAGCGCACCGAACCGCCAGTGACGCGCCCGGGCGGGTCCAGCAGGTTCATCAGCGAAAACGCCGTCACCGACTTGCCCGAGCCGGACTCGCCGACGATGCCGAGAATTTCGCCCGGCTCCAGCGCGAACGACACGCCATCCACCGCCTTCACCGCCCCGCGCGCGAACGCGAAGCTGGTGCTCAGGCCGGTAACTTCCAGTAGTGCCATGCCGGGCTCCTTACCCTTCCAGCCGCGGATTGAGCACGCGGCGCAGGCGGTCGCCCACCAGGTTGATCGAGCCGATCAGCAGCACCAGGGCCACGCCCGGGAAGATGCTGATCCAGTACTTGTTCGACAGCATGTATTCGAAGCCATTGGCGATCAGCATGCCCAGCGACGGCTGCGTGCGCGGCAGCCCGATGCCGAGGAAGCTCATGGTGGCCTCCAGCGTGATCGCATGCGCGATCTGCAGCGTGCCGGTCACCACCAGCGGCGCCATGCAGTTGGGCAGGATATGGCGGAACATCACGCGCAGCGCCGGCAGCCCCTGGCCAAGCGCGGCCTCGACATATTCCTTGCGCCGCTCCACCTGCGCCGCGCCGCGCACGGTGCGGGCAAAGTAGGCCCACTGCACGATCACCAGCGCCAGCAGGGTCTTGTCCACGCCCTGCCCCAGCACCGCCAGCAGGATCAGCGCCACCAGCACCGCGGGCAGGCTCAGCTGCAGGTCGACCACGCGCATGATGGCGGCATCCGCCACCCCGCCGAAGTACGCCGCGGCCAGGCCCACGGCGCTACCCACCATCAGCGCCACCATCGCGCTGATCACGCCCACGCCCACGCTGATGCGGATGCCATAGAAGATGGCGCTGAGCAGGTCGCGCCCGGCGCCGTCGGTGCCCAGCCAGTAGTGCGGCTGGCCTTCGTAGCCGATGCTGCCCGGCGGCAGTTCGGAATCGATCACCGAAACCGTGGCGAGGTCATAGGGATTCTGCGGGCTGATCACGTGGGCCAGCGCGGCCACCAGCAGCAGCGCCACCAGCAATGCCAGCGCGGCGGCAGAGACGCGCTTGGCGCAAAAGCGCCGCAGCAGCGAGGGCCGTGCCGCAGGCGGTGCGGCGGCAGGCGCCGGTTCCGCCGCGGCCGGCGCAAGCGCGGGCACGGCGGTGTCGGCTTCAGATACAGGCAGGGACATCGGTTCAGTCTCGTTATTTTGGAGGGAGAAAAGCGGCAGCGGAGGCGGGGTCTAGGCCGGCTTGTGCCGCAGGCGCGGGTCCAGCACCACGTAGAGCAGGTCGACCACCAGGTTCAGCACCACGAACAGCACCAGCGTGACCAGCAGGTAGGCCACCACCACCGGGCGGTCCAGCGCCAGCACCGAATCGATGATCAGCTTGCCCATGCCGGGCCAGGAGAACACCGACTCGGTCACCACCGAGAACGCGATCAGGTGGCCGAACTCCAGGCCGACCACGGTGACGATCGGGATCAGCACATTGGGCACCACGTGGCGCAGCACCAGCCGCGCGCCGCCCACGCCCTTGGCGCGGGCAAACTTGATGTACTCCTGGCCGGCCACTTCGCGCGTGCCGGCCTCGGTGAGGCGCGCGACCAGCGAGATCTTGAACAGCGACAGCGTCAGCGCCGGCAGCAGCAGAAAGCGCATGCCTTCCCAACTGGTCACCGACAGCGGCACGCCCAGCACCGTGCTGACCGGCCCGCGCCCGCCCGAAGGCAGCCAGCCCAGGTTCACCGAGAACACCAGGATGCCGATCATGCCGATCCAGAAGGTCGGCATGATCACGCCGCCGAGCGAGCACGCCATCAGCATCCGCGCCAGCCGGCTATGCGGCTTGAGGCCCGCAAACACGCCCATCGGGATGCCGATGCCCAGCGACAGCAGCAGCGCCGTCACGGCCAGTTCCAGCGTGGCCGGCACGCGGCTGACGATCAGCTCGATCGCCGGCCGGTTGTAGATGAAGGAATCGCCCAGGTCGCCGTGCAGGGCGCCCTGCAGGAAGCGCAGGTATTGCTGCGGCATGGGCAGGTCCAGGCCGAGCGCGTGGCGCGCCTCGGTGATTTCCTGCTCGGTGGCGGTGGGGCTGACCAGCAGGTGCACCGGGTCGCCGATCAGGTTGACCGCGCAGAAGGTCAGCACCGACATGATCCACAGCACCGCAAGGCTCTGCAGCAGCCGTTTGAGAAGGGTTTCGAACATGATGGTTAAGGGCGGGAGAGTCCGTGGCGCGGGTCAGCGTTGCGGGGCGGCGGGCGGCGCCGGGCGGATATTGCTGGCATAGGTGAAACCGTCGCTGCGCGGCTGCACCGCGAGCCCGTCGCGATAGGCCCACGCGGCGCGCAGGTGATGCAGCGGCACGATGCCCGCGTCGGCGGCCAGCTGCTCGGCCGCGCGCTGCTGCACCTGGTCGCGCGGCGCCGGCGCCATGGTATGCATCGATTCCTCGATCAGCGCATCCACTGCCGCGTTGGCATAGCCGCTGCGGTTGTTGGCGCCCAGCCCGGCGGCCTTGTCCTGCGCATGCGCCACCGCCACCAGCGGCTCCAGTGAATCGCCGCTGACCGCGCCGATGCCCAGCAGGAAGGCGCTGAACTCAGGCTTGCCGCCCTCGCCGCCCGAGGTGGCGCGGGTGATGTAGACCGAATACGGCAGCGTGCGCACCTCGGTGCGGATGCCGGCGCGGGTCAGCATCTGCCCCACCGCCTCGCAGGTCTTGGCGTCGTTCAGGTAGCGGTCGTTGGGGCAATGCAGCGTCAGGCGGAAGCCCTCGGGATAGCCGGCCTCGGCCAGCAGGCGGCGCACCCGCGCGGCATCGGCACGCGGCGCCGGCACCGCCGGGGCAAAGCCGAAGAAGCCCTGCGGCACCATCTGCCCGGCCGGCACGGAATCGCCCCTGGTCACGCGCGCCGCGATCAGGTCGCGGTCGATGGCCAGGCTGATGGCCTGGCGCACCCGGGCATCGCGCAACGGATTGGCCGCCAGCGGCTGGCCCGCGTTGTCCTGCACATAAGGCGACACCGCGCGCGCCTGGTCCAGCTGCAGGTAATTCAGCATGTACGAGGTCGCCGATACGGTGCGGATACGGCCGTTGGTGCGCGCAAAGGCTTCGGCGATGCTGGCCGACGAGGCGTCGATCACATCCACCTGCCCCGACAGCAGCGCCGAGGCCCGCGCCGGCTCCTTCGGGATGAACTGGAACACCACCCGCTGCCAAGGCTGCGGTGCGCCCCAGTAGCCCGGATTGCGCGCCAGCGTCAGCTGCTGGCCGTGCTCCCAGGCCACCAGCCGGTAAGGGCCGGTGCCGATGCTGGCACTGCCATGGGCAAAGTCGGCCTCGCGCACGGCCTTGCCCAGCGAGCGCGGCAGCATCGCCACCATGCCGATGTTCTGCGGCAGCACCGGGTTGGGCGAGCGCGTGCGCACGCGCAGCGTCAGCGGCCCCGTCACCTCCACCGCCGCGACGGACTTCAGGTAGGTGCGGAAGGTACGCGCGCCGGGCAGCTTCATGGCGCGCTCGATCGAATAGCGTGCGTCCTCGGCAGTGAACGGCTCACCATTGCTGAAGCGCACGTCCGGGCGCAGCTGGAATTCCCAGTTGCGATCGTCCAGCTGGCGCCATGCCGTGGCCAGCTGGGGCACCGGGCGCAGCGCATTGTCCAGTCCGACCAGGGTCTCGTACACGTGGCCCCACAGGTTGCGGCCGGCGGCGTCCAGCACATGGGGATCGGCGGCGCTGATCTCGGCCTTGTAGCCGATGCGCAGGTCGGCGGCATGCGCGGCGTGGCCGGCCGCGAGCAGCGCGAGGGTGGCCAGGGCAGCCGCAATACGTGACGCCAGGTGGACAGCAAGCTGAGACATGGGGATCTGGTTTGTTTGTCGAAACATTGTTTCATTCAGTGATACCGCGTATCGAAGAATAAGACATCGAGGCCACTGTCGATAAGCAGGGTTTACCCCCTGTGATTCGCGCGGGCAAAGAAAAAGCGGCGCCGAAGCGCCGCTTTTGAGATATCGGGGATTTGCGCGGTCTTGCCCCGCGCCCAGCCGGATTCAGCCGCCGGTATGGCCGAGCGCGCGTGACAGCGCGGCGGCCTCCGCCACCACCATCGCCACATGCCGGTCCAGCGCCTCCTGCGTGGTCCGGCTGGCCGGGCTGGCGATGCTCAGCGACGCCACTGCCGCGCCGCTGTGGTCGCGCAGCGGCGCGGCGGCAGAGACAGCATCGGCATCGCGCTCGCCGAGCGATACGGCATAGCCGGCGGCGCGGATCGCCGCAAGCTCGTCGCGCAGGGACTGCGGCTCGATGATGGTCTTGGCGGTGAAACGTTCCAGCTGGTGCGCCAGCACGGCGTCCAGCACCTCGGGCGCGGCGAAGGCAAGCAGCAGCTTGCCGGAGGCCCCCACATGCAGCGGCCGGCGGTTGCCGATCTCGGTATGCACGCGCACCGATTGGGTCGACTCATGCCGCGCCACACACACCGACTCCAGCCCGTCGCGCACGCGCACGATCACGTTCTCGCCGCAGGCCGCGCCGATCGCCGCCAGCCGCGGCGCCACCAGCTTGACCAGGTCGAACTGCTCGCGCGCGGCATTGCCCACCAGCAGCGCGTTGTAGCTGAGCTTGTAGACCGCCGCCGGCGACTCGCGCGCGATCAGGCCGCGGTGCTCCAGCGTGGTCAGCAGGCGGAAGGCGCGCGCCTTGGTCAGTCCGGCGCGCCTGGCCAGCTCGGTCACGCCCAGCGACGGATGCTCGGCCACCAGCATCAGCAAACCCAGCGCTTCGTCCACCGCTTCAACGATGTAAGTCATCGATCCTTCTTGCCATGTTCATAAATGTCCCATCGCGGATTGTAGCGGTCGCCGCAAGCATGCGGTATGCACTGCGTCACACGGACAGGCGATTCAGGAGCGCCGCGAAGGAAGATGAATCCGGCAGCCTCCGGCGATGAGCGCATCACCTGCGAATCCCCCAACTGGGAATTTCGGACGCAAGCCCCGGCTTTTGATCGGCAGTACCCGCGCGCTGCAAGCGCTCGGCATGCAGCCGGGCGCTGTACTCTGACCGCCAGACGGTGGAGTTCTGCCAGGCAATGCCGCATTCTGGCGCGCATGAGGCCGCGCGCCCGAGGCAATCACCAGCGTCCCGCAACGCGGCCTAGACCTGCACCCGGCTGCGCTTGAGCTGGAACGCCACGGTCACCCGGTCCGCCGGATAGATCGTGTCGGTGATCTCCAGGATCCTGCCCTGCGCGTCCTTGTAATGGCGGATCAGCCGCAGGCCGGGCGAACCCGGCTCGGCGCCCAACGCCCTTGCCAGCCGCCCATCGATCAGCACGCCGTGGATGACCTGCCGGATCTCGGCGATGGCCACGCCGCAATCGCGTTCGATCAGCGCGCTGACCAGCAGCTTGGGGTTGTTGCGGATGGTATCGGCCAGGTGCGCCAGCGAGGCGTCGATGTAGATGTCGGCGTGCGCAACCGGCGTGCTGCCCTTGCGTGCATCGACCCGCGTGCCGGAAAAACGCAGCCATTCGCTGCCGATCGGCGCCTCCAGCAGGCGGGCCTCGGCGCGGTCCAGCGTGACGCTGTGCACCGCCTCGATGCTGCGGATCTCGGTGGCTGCCACCCGCACCAGATCTTCGGCGGTGCCGAACGACTGAGTGTACGAGGCGTCGGGACTGGCGCTCTCGACGATGGTCCCCACCGCCTTCTTGCGCGAGATATAGCCCCAGTCCTGCAGCAGCTTGAGCGCCGCGCGCACCGTATGGCGGCTGACCCCATGCTGCCCGGCCAGCTCATGCTCGGTCGGCAGCAGGCTGCCGACCACGCGGCGGCCCTCGATGATATCCCGGACCAGGGTGCTGGCCAGCTCGGCATAGCGGGTCGAGGCGGTCGCACCCGGCGCCGCCGGTGCTTCCGCACGCTTGTCGTTCAGTTGGTTGCGCATGGCAATGAGATGTCCCGGGCCGATGCATGAAAAATGGGTCCGCGCATTCTAAGACAAGCGGCAGCGGCACCCGGAGCCGCGCCGCTCAGGCCTCGAAGAAGCGCCGGTCCGCTTCGGCCGGCACCGTCATGCTGGCGCAAGACCTCGTCTCCCGCCGTGACAATGTCCGTACATAGTGGATGGCGGACCAAACTATGTCAATGATCGGGATATCCAGGAAATCTTGGCGGAAATTCACCCACCCGATACGGGTGGGCCGGCGCCTTGACTTGCCACCGAACCGCACTGATCTCTTACTATGTACGTACATAAAGTCGGATGCCGGACGTCGCAGGGATCGACCAAAGGAGCGCAACGTGCAAAAACTGGCCGACGAACGGCCGGGCGCGTGCGCAATGCGCAGCAGGTGATCGACGCCATCGAGTCTTTCAGCAGGGTGCGCACCAAGGAAGAGATCGCACAGTGCCTCGGCGGCAGGGTGCCGTTCGGACCGGAAACCGCCTGCAATATCCATGCGTAGCACCATTTGACGCACCAGAGGAGAAAAGATGAGCATCAAGGGCAAGGCCTATATCGTCGGGGCCTATGAGCACCCGACCCGCAAGGCACCGGACAAGTCGGTGGCGCAGCTGCACGCTGAAAGCGCCAAGGGCGCGCTGCAGGACGCTGGCCTGACGCTGGCCGACGTGGACGGCTACTTCTGCGCCGGCGACGCGCCGGGGCTGGGGGCGGTCAACATGGTCGACTATCTCGGCCTCAAGGTGCGCCATGTCGACTCCACCGACACCGGCGGCTCCGCCTACCTGGTCCATGTCTCGCATGCGGCACAGGCCATCGCGGCCGGCAAGTGCAACGTGGCCCTGATCACGCTGGCGGGGCGCCCGCGCTCGGAAGGCTCCAGCGGCACGCAGGCGCGCAACTGGGGCGCCAACCTGCCCGACGCGCCGTTCGAGAGCCCCTTCAGCCCGGTCACAGTCAACCTGTACGCGATGGCGGCCATGCGCCATATGCACGAGTACGGTACCACTGCCGAGCAGCTCGCCTGGGTCAAGGTGGCCGCGTCGCACCACGCGCAGCACAACCCCCATGCCATGCTGCGCGACGTGGTCACGGTCGAAGACGTGCTGAACTCGCCGATGATTTCCGATCCGCTGCACAAGCTCGACTGCTGCGTGGTATCGGACGGCGGCGGTGCACTGATCGTGGCGCGCCCGGAAATCGCCGCCACGCTGAAACGGCCCAAGGTGAGGATCCGCGGCGCCGGCGAATACATCAAGGGCCAGCTCGGTGGCGAAGTCGACCTGAGCTGGTCCGGCGCGCGCTTCTCGGGCGCGACGGCATTTTCCGAGGCGGGCGTCACGCCGGCCGACATCAAGTACGCGTCGATCTACGACAGCTTCACCATCACCGTGCTGATGCAGCTGGAAGACCTGGGCTTCTGCAAGAAAGGCGAAGGCGGCAGGTTCGTCGCCGACGGCAACCTGATCTCGGGCGTCGGAAAGCTGCCCTTCAACACCGACGGCGGCGGCCTGTGCAACAACCACCCGGCCAACCGCGGCGGCATCACCAAGGTCATCGAAGCCGTGCGCCAGCTGCGCGGCGAAGCCCACCCGGCGGTGCAGGTCGCCAACTGCGACCTGGCGCTGGCACAAGGCACCGGCGGCTACCTGGGCTCGCGCCACGGCAGCGCCACCCTGATCCTTGAACGTGAATAATGCGCGGGAGCAATGACATGACGACCCCACATACCCCCTTTGCCTACAAGGCACCGGACGAGCAGCCCGACAACCTTCCCTTCTGGCAGGCCGCGCGCGAAGGGCAATTGCTGGTCAAGGTCTGCGACGACTGCGGCAAGCCTCACTGGTATCCGCGCGTGCTGTGCCCGTTCTGCATGGGCACCACCTCATGGAAGCCAGCCAGCGGCCGCGGCACCATCTACAGCGTCAGCGTGACGCGCCGCGCCGGCCCCAATCCGTTCTGCATCGCCTACGTGAAGCTGGACGAAGGCGTGACCATGATGACCCATATTGTCGACTGCGACCTCGACACGGTGCGGATCGGACAGAAGGTACAGGTGAAGTTCTCGCCCAGCGATGGCGGCGCACCGGTACCGACGTTCAGGCTGGCCTGAGGCCGGCTGCTGGATGGGCGATACCGCGCTCTGACGGCAACTGCAACATGACAGTAAAGACAACCATGACCCACAACTATCTGCCCGATGCAGGCGTCGCCGCCGCCCCCACGGACCCGCTTGCGGTGGATGCCGCAGTGGCGCTCGGCGACGTGCCGCGCGTCTTCCATATGCCGCACACCACCCTGGCGGAGAACCTTGAGATCTCGGCCCGGCGCTTCCCCGACAAGGTCGCGGTCCAGTTCTACCACGGCGCCACCACCTATGCCGAACTGCTGGCGCAGGTGGAGCGCATGGCCGGCTACCTGCAGCAGGCATGCGGCGTGCGCCGAGGCGACCGCGTGGTGCTGCTCAGCCAGAACAGCCCGCAGTTCATCGTGGCCTACCACGCGATCCTGCGCGCCGATGCCGTGGTGGTGCCGGCCAACGCCATGCTGCTGGAAGACGAGCTGCGCCATATCGTCACCGACAGCGGCGCGGTGGCCGCGTTTGCCGCAACCGAACTGGTCGGCCAGGTGGCGCCGCTGGTCGGCACCACGCCGCTGCGCCACGTGATCGTGCATCACTATGGCGATGCCCTGCCCGCGCAGCCCGACGACAGCCTCGCGATTCCGGACTGGGTGCAGCAGCGCTCGTCGGGCGCGGCGTTGCCGGCCGGCGCCGTCCACTGGCAGCAGGCCATGGCCGCCGGCATCACGCCATCGCCGCGCGCCGCAGGCGTGGACGACCTGTGCATGCTGCCCTATACCTCGGGCACCACCGGGGCGCCCAAGGCCTGCATGCACACCCACCGCACGGTGATGGTGTCGGTGGCGGGCTCGCAGCTGTGGCGGCGCTCGCACGCCGAATCGACCTTCCTGGCGGTGGCGCCGATGTTCCACCTGCTCGGGCTGCAGAACGGCGTCAACGCGCCGGTCTACATGGGCGGCACCATCGTGCTGCTGCCGCGCTGGGACCGGCGCACCGCGGCGCAGCTGGTAGCGCGCCATCGCGTCACGTTCTGGGCGGCGCCGCCGCCGATGCTGGTGGAGTTCTTCGCGCAGCCGGATGTCGAATCATTTGACCTGGGCAGCCTGGCCTGCGTGGTCGGGGGCGGCGCGGCGGTGCCCGACAGCACCGCGCGGGTGATGAAGGAGCGCTACGGACTGCAGTTCGTCGAAGGCTACGGCCTGACGGAGACCGCCTCGTTCATCATCGCCAACCCGCTCGCCGCGCCGCGCTCCGGGCACCTGGGCGTGCCGACCTACGGCGTCGACGCGCGCGTCATCGATCCCGCCACGCTGGCCGAAGTGCCGCGCGGCGAAGTCGGCGAGATCGTGGTGCACGGCGCGCAGGTGATGCTGGGCTACTGGAACCAGCCCGCCGCCAATGCCGAGAGCTTTATCACGATCGACGGCAAGCGCTTCTTCCGTACCGGCGACCTTGCCAGCGTCGATGCCGACGGCTACTTCGTCATGCGCGACCGCCTCAAGCGCATGGTCAACGCCTCGGGCTACAAGGTGTGGCCGGCCGAGGTGGAAGCGATCCTGCATACCCACCCTGCCATCCTGGAAGCCTGTGTGATCGCCGCGCGCGATCCGCACCGGGGCGAGACCGTGAAGGCCGTGATCGTGCGGCGTGACGGCGCCGGCGTTTCCGAGGAAGAGTTGCTGGCGTGGTGCCGCACCAGCATGGCGACCTACAAGGCGCCGCGCATCGTGCAGTTTGTCGAGCGCCTGCCGCGCTCCGCCACCGGCAAGATCGCATGGCGCGAACTGCAGGAGCAGGAGATGCAGGGCGCTCCGCTGCCGAACCATAAGGCCTAGCACAGCCGCAAGTAAAACGGCGCGCCGGTCCGCAAGGTCCGGCGCGCTGTTCTGTTCTTGCCGGCCACTGCAGCATGGCCGTCGCATCGCTTTCAGGCTGTCAATGCATCCCTTGCCGACATGGCGTTGCCGCGCCGGCTGATGGTCCAGGCGGTAAAGGGATCCGCCGCGCTGCGGTGCTGGGTCCAGCGCGTGCTGCAGGTATCGCACTGGTGCTCGCGCGTCTGGCATTGCACGCCGGCGGCCAGGCTGCGCCACTGCATGTCGCCCAGCGGACGCAAGGCACCGTGGCCGTTGGCACAGCGCGCATCCAGGCGCAGGCGCTCGCAGCGGCGGCACGGCGGCCGCACCGATGCGGCGGGCAGCACCCGCAGCTGCGCGGCAGCCGGTGGCGGCGCCACCACGGGCAGCACTGCGGCCTGCGCATCTTCCATCCGCGCGGTCATGCCGACGCGGCTGCGCGTGCGGTGCAGCGCCGCCCAGTACAACGCGCGCACCGCATCGGAGCCGTCGCACATCGCCGCGGCGCGGCAGCGCTCGGCATGCCGGTGCAGCGGCAGGCCGAACTCGGCGGCCGAGGCAAAGCAGACCACCTGCGCGCGCGGCGAGCCGTCTTCGATCCAGCGCTCGAACAACTGCGCCAGCCGATGGCGGCAGGCGTCGTCATCACCGTCGGCCTGCGCGAGCGCGAGACGATGCGCACGCCGGCTCAGCGAGCGCACCTCCTGCCTGAGCTCGCTCAGGACCGGCAACAGGCGTGCGGCCTGCCGTGTCCGCGTTGGCGCTGCAATTGCGCGCTGGGTATTGCTCACTTCTGGCTCCGGCTCACTTCGTCTTCCGGCCCGCACTGGCGGCCGCATGGTGAACCGATTATAGGAGCGCCTTTGTGCAGCGCAGGAAGGGTGGGCGGCCTCCTACCTGATACGGGTGGGGCTAGGGTGTGCCGGCTTTTGGTCTACTTGCAACCTGCAAAAGCGCAATCAAGGGCATGGGTGCATCCCATGCAAACAGGAGGGCATGAGGAGAACCACCATGGGTGTACTGAGCGGAATCCGCGTACTGGAATTCGAAGCCATCGGGCCGGGCCCGTTCGGCACAATGCTGCTGGCCGACATGGGCGCCGACGTGCTGCGCGTCGACCGCCCGGCGGCGCCGGCCGACCTGGGGCCCAAGTCGGCCACCGGCAAACGCGTGGATATCACCGGACGCGGCCGCCGTTCGGTCACGCTGGACCTGAAGCAGCCGCAAGCGCAGCGCGCGGCGCTGGCGCTGGTCGAACGCGCCGACGTGGTGATCGAAGGCTTTCGCCCGGGCACCATGGAACGCCTGGGCCTGGGGCCCGACACCGCGCTGGCGCTCAACCCCAAGCTGGTCTATGCGCGCATGACCGGCTGGGGACAGACCGGCCCGCTGGCCGACCGTGCCGGCCATGACCTGAACTATGTCGCGCTGTCCGGCGTGTTGTCGGGTATCGGCCGCGCCGGGCAGGCACCGGTACCGCCGCTGAACCTGGTCGGGGACTATGGCGGCGGCGGCATGCTGCTGGCGCTCGGCGTGGTGGCGGCGCTGCTCAATGTGCAGCGCGGCGGCAAGGGCCAGGTGGTCGACGCGGCCATGACCGAAGGTGCCGCGCAACTGGGCGCGGTGTTCTGGGGCATGCTGGCCTCGGGCAACTGGCGCGAACAGCGCCAGGCCAACGTGCTCGACGGCGGCGCGCCCTGGTATGACAGCTACCGCACGCGCGACGGCAAGTACATGTCGATCGGCCCGGTCGAGGGCCGCTTCTACGCCGAGCTGCTGGACAAGCTGGGCCTTGCCGGCAAGGATCTGCCGGCCCAGTACGACCGCAACGGCTGGCCCGCGCTGCGCAAGCAGTTCGAGGCCGTCTTCCTGACCCGCACGCGCGACGAATGGTGCGCCGTGTTCGAAGGCAGCGATGCCTGCATCGCACCCGTGCTGGAATTCAGCGAAGCGCCCAACCACCCCCATCACCGCGCGCGCGGCAGCTTTGTCGAAATCGCGGGCGTGGTGCAGCCGGCACCGGCGCCGCGCTTCCTTGGCACGCCCTCCGGGATCTCCGGGCCCGCGCCGGCGCGCGGCGAGCATGGCGCCGCCGCGCTGCGCGACTGGGGCTTCGATGCTGATGGCGTGGCCCAGCTGCAGGCACAGGGCCTGGGGCTGATAGCAGCGCGCTAAGGCGCACACGCGCGGCAGGCGCCGCGCCGTACAACCCAATCTCCACCTGGCCGGCATCGTCCGGCCGCGTGCTTCGCTCCGGCCTCATGCCGGAGCTTTCTTTTCCTGGCTGCCACGCTGACTGGCCGCCAACTAGGGCAATCCCGCCCAGCCGATATGGGGGGCATGCAAGGTGCCGGGCATCCTATAACTTCCCACATGCAGCTTCCTTGCTGCGCCGCCCCCTACTCCCTTTCCCGAGGTATCACATCATGCGCATGAAGTCCCTGATCGCGATGGCAGCGATGGCGTGGAGCGCCGCCAGCGGTGCCCAGAGCTACCCGTCGCGCCCCATCACCTTTGTTGTCCCGGGCCCGCCCGGCGGCGCCACCGACACCGTGGCGCGCGCGCTGGCCGAGGACATGGGCAAGCGCCTCGGACAAACCATCATCGTCGACAACAAGCCCGGCGGCGCGGGCGTGATCGCGGTGCAGGCCATCACGCGCGGCGCGCCGGATGGCTACACGATCCTGCTCACCCACTCCTCGCCGCTGATCAACACGCCGCATCTGTACCGCAACGTGCCATACGACGTGCGCCGGGACCTGGCCTTCATCACCGAGGTGTGCGTCGGCAAGATCGTGCTGGCCGTGAACCGGGACGTGCCGGCGAAAAACGTGCAGCAGTTCCTGGACTGGGCCGCGAAGAACAAGGGCAAGGTCAGCTACGGCTCCTACGGCGTCGGCACCTTCCCCCACCTTGTCGGTGCGCACCTGAACCAGGTGCGCGGCCTGGACATGGCGCACGTGGCCTACAAGGGCGAAGCACCGATGGCGCAGGACCTGATCTCCGGCAACGTCGCCTGGGCGATCGGCTCGATGAGCACGCTCGGCCCGCATATCAAGAGCGGCCGGCTTGCCGCCCTCGCCGTGATGGGCGACAAGCGCATCAAGGAACTGCCCGACGTACCGACCTTGGCCGAGGCCGGGCTGAAAGAGCAGGAACTGCGCTCGCCCGCCTGGCTTGGCCTGTTTGCGCGCGCCGGCACGCCGGCGGCGGTCCTGTCGCGGCTGGAAGCGCAAGCGCGGGCGTCGATCCAGTCGCCGGCCATGCGCGCGCGGCTCGAGGCGCTGGCCATGGATCCGGTGGGCAACTCGCCGGCGGAGTTCCGGCGCGAGTTCGACGCGACCGAGCCCGTGGTCGCCCGGATGATCAAGACCAGCGGCGCCACCGCGGAATAATGCAAGCGCACAGCCGGCTGGCCAGTGCGGTCAGCCCGGCCGCTGCAACGCGCTGCGCGCCACCAGGATGGCATCGTAGCGGCGCGACACGTTGAGCTTGCCGTAGATCTGCCGCAGGTTCCACTTGACGGTGTCGACGCTCAGGTTGAGCACCAGCGCAATGCGCTTGTTCGACATCGACTGCTCCAGCAGCGCCAGGATCTCGCGCTCGCGCGGGGTCAGCAGCCGGCCCTTGCCGACGTCGGCCGGCGGCAACGCGGCCGGCGCGGCGGCGGGCTCGGCGCCGGGCTCGGCCGGCCCGGGCGGCGGCGCCGGCATCGCGGCGGCCTCGCACAGGCGCGCCAGGTATGCTCCGCGCCCCGCCGCGCCACCGTCCTCCCTGCCAGCCATGCCTGCCAGCAAGCCGAAGGTACGTTCGCCTTCGTCGAGGATGGTGCGCACCAGCCCCAGCCGCTCGCCCGCCGCCAGCGCGGCTTCGAGGTACGGTGCCGCTTCATCGGGACGATAGAGGTCGTCGAGCGCGGTGGCCTGCAGCAGGTCGACCGTCACAAGCAGCGGTTCCCGCACCGAAGCCACGTACAGGCCACGCACGGTGCCAAGCGCGGCAAGCGCCTGCGCGGGCTCGCCTTGCGCCAGCGCCAGCCGGGCGCGGGCCAGCGCCGCCACGGCGGCGATTTCCTGGCCGCGCGGCGTAGCGCCCGGATCGTGCCGGCCGAGTTCCTCCAGCGAGGCCTGCAGCCGCTGCGCGTGGCGCAGGTCCTTGCCCAGCAGCGCCAGGCGCTGGCGCTCGGCCGCCACGCGCGCCACCCCGCGCGGCAGGCCACGGCGGTGGAACATGGCTTCGGCTTCCACCAGTTCCGCCAGGGCTTCATGGCGAGCGCCGGCCAGCCATTGCAGCCGGGCATGGCACAGCGCCGCTTCGATCAGCACGTCCGGGGTGCCGGTACGCAGCGTCTGCAGCCGGCCCGCCAGCACTTCGCTGGCTTCGGCAATGCGGTCCTGCTCGTACAGCGCGGCAGCCACCGGCACTGCGCACAGGCTGGCCGCGATCGAGCGGCGCCCATAGGCATGCTGCGCGGCCGCCAGCACGTCCGTGCCGAGCCGCAGCGTCTCGTAGGCATTGCCCTCGACCCAGGCCATCAGCGCCATCGTGCCGGCACCCATCAGCGCAATCTCGGTGTCGCCGGGCTGCGCCGCGCAGCGGTATGGCGCACGCGAACGGGGCTGGCAGCCCAGCAGGGTGCCGTAGCGCAACGCCAGGCTCATGCGGATCTGCTCGAGCGCGGGATTGCCCGGCGGCCTGCCCTGCAGGCTGTCGAGCAGCGACTGCACCCGCGCGTGGTCGTCCTGCTGCGCGGCAATGGTCGCGCGCATCACCGTGGCGTGCACGACGGTATCCACGCCGGGCCCGGCACTGGCTTCCCAGCGCCGGATCCAGTGCTCGGCGTGCTGCGGCCGCACCGATACCACGCATGCCCAGGCCGAGGCCAGCAGCAGCGCCGGGTGCAACGCCAGCCGCGCGGGTGCAATGCCGTCGGCCCACTGCAGGAAGTCGCGCAGCGGACTGACGCCGGGCAAGTGGGCCGCGGTTGCCTCCACCAGCGCCAGCACGCGGCCAAAGTCGCCGCTGCGCAGCGCGTGTCCGATGGCCTCCGCCGGCTTGCCGCAATGGTCCAGCCACGCGGACGCAAGCCCGTGCAGCCGCTGCAGCTCAGGCAGTCCATGCGGCCCGGGGCCCGTGCCGTGCTCCAGCTCATGCAGCAGGTGCGCCCGCAACAACGGGTGGAAACGGTACCAGCCCTGCCCGCTCCCATCGGCAACCTCATCCGGCTCGGGCGGGGCTGGCTCCAGGAACAGGCCGCGCGCGGCGATCTCGGCAAGGCGCGCCGGCGCCTGCGCGCAGCCGGCAAGCAGCGCGGCAAGATCGGCATGGATGCGGCGCGGCACCGCAAGACAGCGCATGAAGTCCAGCAGCGCCGGCGGCAATCCGGCGGTCACTTCCTCCTGCCAGTAGGCATGCAGGGCAGCGGATTGCGCATGCGGCCACGCCGGCTCCTGGCCCATGCGCAGCGATGCGGCAACCAGCTCCACGCCGGCGGGCCAGCCTTCGGTGACTTCCTGCAGCGCCACCGCCATGTCGATCGCGGCTTGCGAGTTCTCCCGGCGCGCGGTGCGTCCTTCCACGCGCTGGCCCACGAAGGCCAGGGTTTCGGCAACGCTGAAGGCCAGCTCGGCGCGGCCGGCTTCGGCCAGCTCCCGGCCGGCGCGCAGCCGGGCCAGGGCCAGCCCGGCCTCGCCGCGCGCCGCGGCGACGATATGCAGGTGCGGCAGGCGCGCGCACAGCACGCCCTGCAGGAAGGCCAGCGTGGCCGGGTGCCGCAGGCGGTCGAGACCGTCCAGCATCAGGTAGACCTCGCCGGGCACGCCGTCCAGCAGCGCGACGAAGGCAGGCAGCAAGGCGGCGGGGTGCGCCGGGTCGCTGCCAAATTCCTGGCCGGGGCGGCACAGCCGGATGCCGGCCTGCCGCAGGCTGGCATCGAGGCTGGCGCAGAACTGGCCCAGGTCGTCGTCTTCCGGCGCGATCGTGAGCCAGGCCACGCGCGCGCCGCCGGCCATCAGGCGGTGGCGCCACTGCGCCATGACCGTGGTCTTGCCGTAGCCGGCAGGCGCAGTCAGCAATATCAGCCGGCCATGCCGGGCATGGTGCAGGCGCTGCAGCAGGACCTCGCGCGCAATCGAGCGCCGGTTCTGGCGCGGCGGCACGAGGCGGGTCGCGACGGCAGCATGTATGGTTTCCATGGGCGTCCAGCGGTGCGCAATCGAAGCGGGGCAAAGGGACGAAGGAGCGAAGGCATGAACAGGCACGCGCTTCGCCAGCGGGCTTGCCGCTGCGCGAATATAAGGCGACGCCCTGTGACCGGACATCCGGCAAACCCTTCCCCACCTGTTCCGGGTGGCCCGCGGGTGCTGTGCGCGTCTCACCCGGGCCACCCGGACAGCCGGCCTGGCCGCGTCTGCCAGTACAATTGCGACAACGTGCCGCCTTTGCCCGGCATCGCGCTGCCCCACCCGCATTTCCTCCGCACCTCACCTGCACCGTCCTGCCTCGTCCATGCCCCAGACGCCAGCCAATCCGCCAGCCGCTCCCCGTAGCCAGCCCGCCGCGCCAGTCTCGCAGCCGTCCCGGCCGGCGTCGCTGCGCAGCGCGGCGCGCGTGGTCGCGCGCGAGCGCCTGCTGGCGCAGCTGACCGAGGCACGGCGCCGGCGCTGCATCGTGCTGCAGGGCCCGGCCGGCTACGGCAAGACCGCGCTGCTGACCGCGTGGCGGCTGGACCTGCTCGCGCTCGGCTTCGACATGGCCGCGCTGACGCTGGAGCCGGCCGACAACGAGCGCCAGCGCTGGCTCGACCGCCTGCTCGGCTGCCTGTCCGAGGTCAGCCCCGCGCTGACGCGCGAAGCCATGGTGCTGGCCGACCGCGGCACCGACGACGAAGCCGTCGAGCGCGCCATCATCACGCTGGTGCGCGGCATTGCCGCCCATCCGCGCGACGTGACGCTGGTGCTCGACGACGTGCACCACCTGACGGCGCGCGTGCTGGAGCCGCTGCAGTGGCTGCTCGACTATGCCCCGGCCAATTTCCACGTGGTGCTGGCCTCGCGCGTAGCGCTGCCGCTGTCGCTCGGGCGCCTGCGCGACCAGGGCATGCTGCTGGAGCTGGACCAGCGCGACCTGCGCTTCACGCTGGCTGAATCGCAGCATTTCCTGCGCGCCCAGCTGGGCGACATCAGCCCGCGCGATGCGCGCATGCTGCACGAGCTGACCGACGGCTGGGTGGCCGGCCTGCAGCTCTTTGCCGCGCACTGGAAGCGCAAGAAGGCCAACGCCAGCGGCCTCACCTTTGCCACCGGCTTCGTGCAGGCCAGCGTGCAGGATGCCGGCGCCTTCGCCGAGTATTTCGAACGCGAGGTGCTGTCGCGCCTGGCGCCGGACGAAGCCGAGCTGCTGGTGCGCGCCGCCTCGTGCGAACGCTTCACCGCATCGCTGTGCGAGGCGCTGGGCGAGCAGGCAATGGGCGGCGAAGGCGAGATCCTGGCGCTGCTGACACGGCTGGAACAGGAGAACCTGTTCATCACGCCCGCGCAGGGGCCCGAACGCGAAGCCTGGTACCGCCTGCATCCGCTGCTGCGCGAAACACTGGCGCAGCGGTTCCGCTCGCGCAGCGAGTCGCAGCAGCGCGCTGTGCACGCGGCGGCATGGCGCTGGTTCCGCGACCATCGCATGCTGGAAGAGGCCGTGCGCCATGCGGTGCTGGCGGGCGATGCCGACACCGCGGCCGACCTGGTGCAGCGCTTTGCCGACACCCTGATGATGCGCGGCGAGGTGCGCAAGGCGCTCGGCCTGCTGCGCGCCATCCCCGCCGATCAGGTGCAGGCGCGCCCCGAACTGCGCCTGCTGGCGCTGCGCATGCAGATGTTCTCGCGCGACCTCGACCAATGCGCCGCGGCCGCCAACCGGCTGGAGGCCGATATCCCGCCTGGCGACAGCTCGCTGCGCTACCGGCTGTCGCTGCTGCGCTTTTCACTGGCGGTGCTGCGCGACGATACCCAGAGCGCCCTGGCGCTGCTGCCGCAGATCGAGGCAGCGCCCCCCGACCTTGCGGCCCTCTTCATCGGCTCGCGCAACAACCTGCTGTCGTGGCTCTACATGCACCTGGGCGACTACGAGCGCGCCCGCCGCATCCAGACCGAGGCGCCGCCCCTGTTGATCGACGGCGCGCCGCTGCTGGGCACCGCCAGCGGCATGCTCAACGGCCGCTGCATGATCGGCTTCAGCCATGCGCTGGAAGGCAACGTGATCCAGGCCGAGCGCGTCGCCCGCGACGTGCTGCGTGAAGTCGAACAGGTGGGCCACGGCGGCGCCGGCGCCGGCGCCGAGCCGGAATACTTTGCCGCGGCGCTGCTCGGCGAAGTGCTGTATGAACAGAACGACCTGGACGCTGCGCGCCGGCTGCTGGAAGACCGCGTCGACGTGCTCGAACGGGTATCGATCCCCGATTCGGTGCTGCGGGTGCACACCGTGCTCGCGGCCGCGCACTGGCTCAGCGGCCACCGGCTTGATGCCTTCGCCCAGCTGGAGCGGCTGGAGGACTACGGCACGCAGCTGCACCTGGACCGCCTGGTCGCGCAGAGCCTGGCCAACCAGTTCCGGCTGCACCTGGCCGGCGGCGACATTGCCGCCGCCGAGGCCGTGCTGGCCCGCCTGGACGCCATTGCCGCACGCCATCGCAACGCGCCGCGCGGTTCGCTGGACGCGATCCACATGGTGACCGAGCGCGCCCACGTGCTGCTCAGCCTGGCGCATGACGACATGCGCGGGGCCGCGGCCCGCATGGCGCCGCTGATCGCCTACTGCGAGGCGCGCGGCTGGCAACGCCATGTGGCGCAGCTGCATATGCTGGCGGCGGTGGTGGCATCGCGGCGCGGCGAGACCGGGCCGGCACGCGCGCATGTGCTGGAAGGCTTGCGCCGGGGCCACCGCCTCGGCCTGATGCGCAGCCTGATCGACGCCTGCCCGGGCGCGCTCGCCCAGATCGCCGGCGCGGCCGCCGACCCCACGCTGGATCCGGTGCTGGCCTTCTATGTCGAACGCCTGCAGGCCGCCGTGCCGCCACGTGCCGACGCAGCGGGCGCGGCCGGATGCACCGCCGCCGTCGCAACCGCCGGTGGCACCGCCAAGGCCGACGCGCGCTTTGAGGAACTGAGCGATCGCGAAGCCGATGTCGTGCGCCTGCTCGGCCAGGCCCTGCCCAACAAGAAGATCGCGCGCACCCTGGGCCTGTCGCCGGAGACGGTGAAATGGCACTTGCGCAACATCTTCCGCAAGCTGGGCGTCAGCAGCCGCGACGAGGCCGTGGCCCGCGCCCGCGACCGCGAACTGGACCAGGCCGGCGGCGCCCAGCCGCCTGAAGCGCCGCACTGACGGCGCGCCCTCTCCCTCTCCCTCCCCCGCTCCCCCTCCCCAACGCCGCGCAACCCATGCGCGGCACCCCCCTCTTTGCTGTCTCCGGCCACCTGACGCGGGTGGTGTTCGCGGCCCCCTCCTCCCCGGTACCTTAGCGCCATACCAGTGGCCGCATACCTTGGCCGAGGCAACCTCCCGCAGACCGATATCCGGAGTCACCCAATGGAAATCAACCGCACCATCTATCGTGACGACCACGAGATGTTCCGTACCACCGTACGCCGCTTCCTGGAACGCGAATGCCTGCCCAGGCAAGCCGAATGGGACAAGGCCGGCAAGGTCGACCGCGAGACCTGGCTCAAGGCCGGCCGCGAAGGCCTGCTGTGCGTGACGCTGCCGACCGAGTACGGCGGCGGCGGCGGTGACTTCGGCCACTGCGCGGTGTTCGCCGAGGAATACGCCCGCGTCGGCCTGAGCGGCGTCGGCTTCGGCGTGCACTCGGACATCATCGCGCCATACATCGCCCGCCTCGGCAATGAAGAGCAGAAGCAACGCTGGCTGCCCAAGGTCTGCTCCGGCGAATACATCCTGGCCATCGGCATGACCGAGCCGGGCACCGGCAGCGACCTCAAGGCGATCCGCACCACCGCTACCCGCGACGGTGACGAATACGTGATCAACGGCAGCAAGACCTTCATCAGCAACGGGCTCAACGCCGACCTGATCATCATGGTCTGCAAGACCGACCCCGCCGCCGGCGCGCGCGGCGTCAGCCTGATCGTGGTGGAAGCCGACCGCGAAGGCTTCCGCCGCGGCCGCAAGCTGGACAAGGTCGGCCAGCACGCGCAGGACACCGCCGAGCTGTTCTTCGACAACGTGCGCGTGCCGGTGGCCAACCTGCTGGGCGAGGAAGGCAAGGGCTTTGCCTACCTGATGACCGAGCTGCCGCAGGAGCGGCTGTCGATCGCCGTCAGCGCCGCCGCCAAGCTGGAGGTCTGCCTGGAGCACACGCTGGCCTACGTCAAGGACCGCAAAGCCTTCAACCAGACCGTGTGGGACTTCCAGAACACCAAGTTCAAGCTGGCCGACATCAAGACGCAGGCCATCTCCGTGCGCCTGATGATCGACCACTACATCGGCGAGCACGTCCGCCGCCGGCTGACGCTGGAAGAAGCCGCCATCGCCAAGCTGCATTCGACCGAAGTGCTGGGCATCGCGCTGGATCAGATGGTGCAGTTGCACGGTGGCTACGGCTACATGATGGAGTACCCGGTGGCGCGCGCCTTTGCCGACATGCGCGTGACCCGCATCTACGGCGGCACCAGCGAAGTGATGCGCGAACTAATCGCCCGCAAGCTGTAAGCACCGCCCACCCACAGACATTCTTCGGAGCACACACATGACTCGCAAGGTATTCGTCGCCGGCGCCGGCATGATCCCGTTCAAGAAGCCGGGCAGCAGCGACACCTATGACGTGATGGGCGCAACGGCCGTGCGCCAGGCGCTGGAAGACGCCGGCCTCGGCTATGAGGACGTGCAGCAGGCCTACGCCGGCTACGTGTATGGCGATTCGACCTGCGGCCAGAAGGCGCTGTACCAGGTCGGCATGACCGGCATCCCCGTCATCAACGTGAACAACAACTGCGCCACCGGCTCGTCGGCGCTGTTCCTGGCGCGCCAGGCGGTGCAGAGCGGCGCGGTGGACTGCGCGCTCGCCGTCGGCTTCGAGTTCATGCAGCCCGGCGCGCTCAAGTCGCGCTGGGACGACCGCGCCCCAGCGCTGGAGCACGCCCTCAACCTGGTGGACGACCTCGTCGACCGCAAGGACCTGCCCAATGCCATCCGCCAGTTCTCCGGCGCCGGCAAGGCCCATATGGACAAATACGGCACCAGGCTGGAAACCTTCGCCAGGATTCGCGCCAAGGCCAGCCGCCACGCCGCCAACAACCCGCTGGCCGTGTTCCGCAACGTGCTGACCACCGAGGACGTGCTGGCCGCGCCGGCACTGTGGGAAGGCGTGCTGACGCGCCTGATGGCCTGCCCGCCGACCTGCGGCGCAGCCGCCGCCATCGTGGTGTCGGAGGAATTCGCCCGCAAGAAGGGCCTGAAGACCGACGTGCTGATCGCCGGCCAGGCGCTGACCACCGACCGCCCCAGCACCTACGACGCTCGCGACATGATCCGCGTGGTCGGCTTCGACATGACGCGCGAAGGCGCGCAGCAGGTGTATGAGCAGGCCGGTGTCGGCCCGCAGGACATCGACGTGATCGAGCTGCACGACTGCTTCGCGCAGAACGAGCTGCTGACCTATGAAGGCCTCGGCCTGTGCCCGGAAGGCGGCGCCGAGAAGCTGGTCAACGACGGCGACAACACCTATGGCGGCAAGTGGGTGGTCAACCCGTCGGGCGGCCTGCTGTCCAAGGGCCATCCGCTGGGCGCCACCGGCCTGGCGCAATGCTACGAGATGGTCCAGCAACTGCGCGGCACCGCCGACCAGCGCCAGGTGCAGGGCGCGAAGCTGGCGCTGACGCACAACCTGGGCCTGGGCGGCGCCTGCGTGGTCACGCTGTACCAGAAGCACGCCTGAGCACACGCCGACACAGGAGCCCATCCATGATCGACAAGAAACACATCGGCAAAGTGATCGCGGACTTCCGCACCTCTGCCCCCGCCAGCCAGCTGCGCTTCTTCGCCAAGGCCACCGGCCAGACCGATCCGGTCTATATCGACGAAGCCGCGGCGCGCGACGCCGGCCACCCGGGCCTGCCGCTGCCGCCGACCTTCCTGTTCTCGCTGGAACTGACGCAACCGTCCACCGCGTGGCGCGATGAGGTCGGTATCGTGCCCTCGCGCATCCTGCATGGCGAGGAATCTTTCATCTACCACCGCATGGCCTACGCCGGCGACACGCTGCACTTCACCACCACCATCGCCGACATCTACGACAAGAAGGGCGGCGCGCTGGAGTTCCTGGTGCGCGAGACCCGCGTGACCAACCAGGACGGCGAGCACGTGGCGGACCTGCGCAGCGTGCTGGTGCAACGCAACGGCTGAACCGGAGAACCCGCATGAGCAAACTGAGCTTCGACCAGGTCAAGGTCGGCGACACCCTGCCCCCGCTGACACTGGAGCCGATCAACCGCACTACGCTGGCGCTGTTCGCCGGCGCGTCGAACGACCACAACGCCATCCATATCGACACCGACTACGCGCGCAAGGCCGGCATGCCCGACGTGTTCGCGCACGGCATGTTGTCGATGGCCTACCTGGGCCGCCTGCTGACGCTGTGGGTGGACCAGCGCCAGCTGCGCCAGTTCGGCGTGCGCTTTGTCGGCATCACCCACCTGGGCCATCGCATCACCTGCACCGGCCGCGTGGTGGACAAGCTGGAAGTCGACGGCGAGAAGCGCGTCAAGCTGGAAATCCAGACCGCCAACCAGTATGGCGAAAGCAAGATCCTCGGCGACGCCGTCGTTGCCCTGTAAATCCAATCAAGCACAAGGAGTCTGAAATGGGAGCACTTGAAGGCAAGGTGGCACTGGTCACCGGTTCGGGCCGCGGCATCGGCAACGCCATCGCCATGCGTCTGGCACGCGAAGGCGCGCGCCTGGTCATCAATGACCTGGACGCCGAGCCGGCGCAACAGACCGTCGAGGAACTGAAGGCAATAGGCGTTGAAGCCGTGGCCTGCGTGGGCAATGTGTCCGCACCGGACTTTGCCGACCGCTTCATCAACACCGCGATGAGCAACTTCAAGAGCATCGACATCATCGTCAACAACGCCGGCTTTACCTGGGACGACGTGGTGCAGAAGATGAGCGACGAGCAGTGGTACGCCATCCTGGACTGCCACATGACCGCGCCGTTCCGCATCCTGCGCGCCGCTTATCCGCACATCAAGGCACTGGCCGCCGCCGACAAGGAAGCCGGCCGCGAGGTGTACCGCAAGATCGTCAATATCTCGTCGACCTCGGGCCTGAACGGCAATGCCGGCCAGATCAACTACTCCGGCGCCAAGGCCGGCGTGATCGGCATGACCCGCGCCATGGCGCGCGAGTGGGGCCGCTTCAACGTCAACGTGAATGCGGTCGCGTTCGGGCTGATCCACACCCGCATGACCTCGGCCGACGCCAAGGCCGGCGCCACGGTCAATATCGAAGGCCGTGAAATCCGCGTCGGGCTGAATCCCGAGATGCTGAAGTCGCACGCCCAGCGCAATCCGCTTGGCCGCGGGGGCACCCCGGAAGAAGCCGCGGGCGGCGTGTACCTGTTCTGCTCGCCGGATTCCAACTACATCACCGGCCAGGTGATCGCGGTCGCCGGCAACGTGCAGTAAATCCAGCCGCACCGGAACGGGGGCTCGCATTGGCGAGCCCCCGTTTTCTTTTGTGCTTCGCGGGCAGCGTGCCTGCGCCGCGCCTCGCTTGAACGCGTCCCGCTTTCATGCTGAAACGCATTCCAAGTCAATAGGGGCTCTCCTCCTGCCATCAACCGTGCGGCATTGCAACACCCGGCCCCCGATTCACTCCTTTTAGGAGGGGGCCTGACACCACGCGCAAAGGTCTAATGGAACAGAGCCGGGCGTAGCAACCGGCCAGCGCCTTCCATAAAAAACCGACAGGAGACAACTTAGCATGAAGAAATCGATAATCACGCTGGCTGTACTGGGCGCGGCTGCAGGCAGCGCCAATGCACAGTCCGGCGTGACGCTGTATGGGGTCATCGACGGATCGATCGAGTATGTCAACCGCGTGGCCGCATCCGCCGCCACGCCCACGCAGGGCGGCAAGCGCATCGGGATGCCGCAGATCGGCGGCCTGTCCGCCTCGCGCTGGGGCCTGCGCGGCGTGGAAGACCTTGGCGCCGACAACCAGGCGCTGTTCGTGCTGGAAAGCGGCTTCCAGTGGGACAGCGGCAACCTGCAGAGCGCGCCGCTGTTCAATCGCCAGTCCTATGTCGGGCTGCAGAACAAGAGCATCGGCAAGCTGACCTTCGGGCGCCAGTACACGTCGTTCTTCGACGGCATGGCCAACTTCGCGCCGATGCGCTTTGCCGCCACCTATGAGCCGGGCATCTGGTGGATGGGCCTGAACTACCGCGAAGACAACATGGTCAAGTACACCGGCCAGTTCGGTCCGCTGCAGGCGGTGGCGCACTTCTCGTTCGGCGCCGGCGTGGCGGTGCAGAATGCCGCCATCCTGCTGGCCAACGGCGGCGCGGGCGAGGTGCCGGGGCACTTCAGCGACAACATCGCCTATGGCGGCTCGCTGATGTACCTGAACAGCAGCGGCTTCGGCGCCTCGATCGGTGCCGACGTCTGGCGCCCTGCCGCGGTCACCGGCCAGCCCGGGACCATGACCAAGCTGGGCGCGGCCGCGCTGTATAACACCGGCCCATTCAAGTTCACGCTCGGTTACCGCTACAACAAGGCAGAGTTCGCCAGCGGCGACACGCTGCTGCGCGACGACTACTGGTGGGCTGGCGTCAACTACCAGGCCACGCCCGCGCTGGGCCTGTCGCTGGCCTACTACTACGCCGACGTGAAGGGCGCGCGCGCCACCGCCACGGCCGCCGAAACCAACCCGTCCAACATGCAGCAGGTCAGCTTCATCGCCGACTACAACTTCAGCAAGCGCACCGACGTGTACCTGTCGGCCGGCTATGCTCGCAACGGCGGCCTGAGCTTCGACGGCGCGGCCACCGCCTTTGCCTTCAGGTACCCGAACATGGCCGGGCAAAAGAGCATGGTGGGCGTGACCGTGGGGATCCGGCAGATCTTCTGATGCCGGAACGGGGCGAGCCGCAAGGCTCGCCCCGTTGCTGCAGCAGGCGCCTAGCGGCCGCCCGCCGCGATGCTGCCGAAGTGGCCGCTGCTGAAGTCGCGGAAGGCATCGGCGATCTGCTCTTCAGTGTTCATCACGAACGGGCCATGGCCGACGATCGGCTCGTCGATCGGCTCGCCGCTGAGCAGCAGCACCACCGCGTCGGTGCTGGCTTCGATGTTCACATCCTCGCCGGCACCGTCCAGCACCACCATCTCGGCATCCCGCACCGTCGCCTCCGCGTTGACGGTGATCTTGCCGCGCAGCACCACCAGCGCGGTATGCCAGCCCTCCGGCAGCGCCAGCCGCGTGCTGGCCCCCTGGTTCAGGCGCATATCCCACACATGCATCGGCGTGAAGGTGCGCGCCGGACCGGCCTTGCCCGCGTACTCGCCGGCGATCACGCGCGCCGTGCCGGCGCCATCGGGCATCGGCACCACCGGGATATCGCGGTCGACGATGGCCTGGTAGCCGGGCGTGGTCATCTTGTCGCGCGCCGGCAGGTTGACCCACAGCTGCACCATTTCCAGCGCGCCGCCGCTTTGCGTAAAGGCCGGCGAGTGGAATTCCTCATGCAGGATGCCGGCGCCCGCCGTCATCCACTGCACGTCGCCGGGACCGATCACGCCGCCCTGCCCGGTCGAGTCGCGATGCGCGACCTCGCCCTTGTAGACGATGGTCACGGTCTCGAAACCGCGGTGCGGATGCTGGCCAACCCCGCGCGGGCGCTGCGTCGGCGTGAAATCGGCCGGCCCGGCGTAGTCCAGCAGCAGAAACGGGCTCAGCTGCTTGCCGTGGCTCATGTACGAAAACATCGAGCGCACCGGAAAGCCATCTCCGACCCAGTGCTGACGCGGTGCGCTGTAGACACCCAGAATGCGCTTCATGTCTGATCTCCGAGTATGCCGGCCGATAGTGACAGGCAATGATCCATGGAGCAATGATAGGTGGCACAGACGATGCGCGGTAGGCGGTGGGATTGCGATGCAGTGTCCTGCGGCTGGAACGATGCCCGGCCGCCCCCCCGTCAGAAGCGGTAGCGCACGTAGCCCATGCTGAAGTTGGTGCCGGGATTGGGGTGCTTGATGCCGGCATTGGACAGGTGCTGGAAGCGGTAGCCGATGGCGAGCCGCTGCGCCTTGCCGAAGGCAATGCCAACGCCAACCATGTCGGAAAACTGGAAAGCCGAGCCCATGCGATGGCCGTCGGCGATCTCGGTATGGCTGAGCACGCGCAAACCCACTGAGGCTTCAACAAACGGCGTCGCGTATTCGCCCGCATAGCTGAGGCGGAAGATCGGTGACACGCCGAACTCAGTCAACTGGCTCGACGGCCGGGACGACAGCGCCCGCCAGTTCGCGACATTGACCTCGCCGTCCAGGGACAGCGCAAGGCGGCTGGACCACTGCCACTGCACGATATCGTCCCAGCGCGCGGCCACTTCGTATTTTTCAACACCGTGGCGGTTGTCGCGGCCATAGCCGCCCTGCATCGAGAAGGTTGCCGCGTCGGCTGCGGCCGGCAGCGCGCACAGCCAGGCCGCAAAGGGAACGGCGGCAGCAACGTGCGCCAGCCGGCTTGATGAGATTGCCTTCTTCACTGACATCCGCGGATTTCGGGCAGCGTCGGCGTGTATCGCGGCGCTGCCACTTTGTTCTGGTCACGGCGCTCGAAGATAGCAGCCCTTCAGATTTGCGGAAGCCTGCCAGAAGCAAACACAGTGTTCCAATGCCGGAACAATGCGCAGTCACGGCTAAAGAATTGGCAAAGCCACGCACAATTGTCGAAACTTGGTAGTACGCGGCGGTCACAGGGCCGCCCACCAGCGGAAGGAAGCCATCATGCGCGCCTGCCGACAAGCCCGCCCTGCCGCCAAAGCCGCCGCAGTCTGGCTGCTGGTGGCGGCCATGGCCACCGCGGCCTGGCTGCTGCCGCGCATCGCGCAGCCGCCGCAATACCATCGTTATGCCGACCCTTACGTCTGCTTCGGCGCGCCCCACTGCCTCGACATCGGCTCCAATCTGCTGTTCCTGCTCGCGGGCGCGGCCGGCCTGCGCTATCTGGGCACCACGGCCGCCAGCCGCGCCTTTATCGCGCCAGCGGAGGCCTGGCCTTACCGGCTGCTTTTCTTCGCCGTCTTCCTGGTGGGCCTGGGCTCCGCCTATTACCACCTTGCACCGGACAACCAGCGGCTGGTATGGGACAGGGCCCCGCTTGCGTTCGCGCTGATGTGCTGGCTGGGCGCCAATGTGTGCGAGCGGGTCAGCCTCAGGGCCGGCTTGCGGCTGCTGCCGCTGCTGCTGATCGCGGGGCCGGCCAGCGTCGGCTACTGGGCCTGGAGCGAAACCCGCGGCATCGGCGACCTGCGTCCTTACCTGCTGGTTCAGGCATGGGCCATGCTGGTGGTGCCGCTGCTGCTCTGCCTCTATGCGCCGCGCTACACTGGCGACCGGGAGGTGCTGGCCATCACCGGCTGCTATGTGCTGGCCCTGGCTTGCGATGTGCTGGACCACCAGGTCGCCGCGCTCACCGGGCTGGTCAGCGGGCACACGCTCAAGCACGTGTTCGCGGCACTGGCCGTCTATGGCGTCCTGCTTCGGCTGAAGCGGCGCCGCATCGTGGAGGAAGGAACATGACCGTGCCCCAACCGGGTAGCCACGCTCGCGCGCCCCGCATGCCCTCTGCCCTGGGCGTCGATGTACGGCCACGCGAAGTGTGGGCATGGGCCATGTACGACTTTGCCAACTCCGGCTACACCACGGTGGTCATCACCGCGCTGTTCAATGCCTACTTCGTCGCCGTGGTGGCCGGCGATGCGCCCTGGGCCACGCTGGCGTGGACCGCGGCGCTTTCGCTCTCCTATGCGCTGGTGGTGCTCAGCGCGCCGCTGGTCGGTGCCTACGCCGACCTGCGCGCAGCCAAGAAGCCGCTGCTTGCGGTGACGACGGCGGGTTGCGTGGTGTTCACCGCCCTGCTCTATTTTGCGCAGCCCGGCACCCTTGGCCTGGCCATCCTGTGCGTGGTCCTGTCCAACTTCTTCTTCGGCAGCGGCGAAAACCTGATCGCGGCCTTCCTGCCGTCGCTCTCCACCTCCCGCGCCCTGGGCAGGGTATCGGGATGGGGCTGGAGCCTTGGCTATATCGGTGGCCTGGTCACGCTGGGCGCATGCCTGCTCTATGTCAACTGGGCCAGCGCACGCGGCCACGTCGCCAGCCAGTTCGTTCCCGTCACCATGCTGATCACGGCGGCCATCTTTGCCCTGGCGAGCCTGCCGACCTTCCTGCTGCTGCGCGACCGCGGCGCGCCACGGATCGCTGCGTCCGCGCCGGCTGGCGAACCGGTCCGCGGCACGGCCTGGGCCAGGGTATGGCAACGCCTGGGCCAGCTGCGCCAGTTCAGGGACCTGCGCCGCTTCCTGCTGTGCACCCTGTTCTACCAGGCCGGCATCCAGGCGGTGATCACGCTGACCGCAATCTACGCCAACCAGGCCATGGGCTTCACCATGCAGCAGACCCTGATCCTGGTGCTGGTGGTCAACCTGACGGCGGCGGCCGGCGCCTTCCTGTTCGGCCCGGTGCAGGACCGCATCGGACACGTGCGCGCCATTGCCCTGACGCTGCTGGGCTGGATCCTGACCATCCTGCTGGCGCACGCCGCGCGCGAAGCGCCGCTGTTCTGGCTTGCCGCCAACGTGGCCGGCCTGTGCCTGGGCGCCGCCCAGTCCGCGGGACGGGCCATGGTGGGGCTGCTGGCCCCGCCCTCGCGCGCGGCCGAGTTCTTCGGTCTGTGGGGCCTGGCGGTCAAGCTGGCCTCGATCGCCGGGCCGCTGACCTATGGCATGGCAAGCTGGCTGACGGGCGGCGATCACCGGCAGGCGCTGCTGGTCACCGGCAGCTACTTCGTGGTCGGGCTGGGCCTGCTGTGCGGGGTCAACACCGTGCGGGGCCGGCGGACTGCCTTGCGCGCCGAGCGCATGGTCAGGCTCGAGACCGGGTACGGCGCCGCCACTGCCAGCCCTGCTTGCCATTAGCAGCGCGGATGATAGGCTAATGCAACTGCCCTTTGGCGATTGGATCGCCCTTTCGGCTTCCGGACGCTGAAACTCTGGCGACAGCCCATGCCAGCAAACCTCACCCCAGAGTACAAGCAGGCCGAACAAGCCTATCGGCAGGCACGCCAGCCGCGCGAGCAGCTCGAATGCCTGAAGGAAATGCTCCGTGTCATCCCGAAACACAAGGGGACGGAGCATCTGCAGGCCGATATCAAGTCGCGGATCAGGGAACTCACCCAGGCATCTGCGGGCCACGGGAAGGGCGCGCACAGAGGGCCGGCACATGCGGTGCATCCCGAAGGCGCGGCCCAGCTCTGCCTGATCGGCCCGCCCGGCGCGGGAAAATCCAGCCTGCACGCGAGGCTGACAGGATCGGGCAGCGGGGCCGGGCCCTACCCCCACTCTACGCAGGTGCCGGTCCCCGCCATGTTGCCGCTCGACGACATTGCTTTTCAGCTGGTGGATCTGCCACCGGTATCCGTCGACTTCATGCAACCCGGGCTCACTGACATATTGCGCGCGACAGACGGCGTACTGCTGGTGGTCGACCTGAGCGCGCCAGACTGTACAGAACAGTTGGCATTGATTCTGCGGCGGCTCGCCGAGGCGAAGATCATCCTGTCGGAGCGCTGGCCGGGTCAGGCCGACAGCCCTGGGACGACGGCGGAACCGGTGGCTGACCCGTTCAGTGTTCACCTCCCCGCGCTGCTGCTGGCCAACAAGACTGATCTCGCCAACCCGGAAGACGCGGCCGTGCTCGAAGACCTGCTCGGTGTACGCTTTCCGGCGCTCGCAACCTCGGCAACCGACGGGCGCGGACTGGCCGCGGTCGGTCCGTTCCTTTTCAAGGCCCTGGGGATCGTGCGTGTCTACACCAAGGCACCCGGGAAACCCGTCGACCAGCGTCGGCCTTTTACGATGCGCCGCGGCGACACCGTGCTCGATGTCGCCTTGCGCGTGCACCCCGATCTCGCGCGTACATTCAAGTTCGCCCGCATCTGGGGCAGTGGCAAGTTCAGCGGCCAGCAGGTGGGCGCCGATCATCCGGTAGCCGATCATGACGTGGTGGAACTGCATTCGCAGGCGCATGGCTGACCAAAGCCATGGCGCGAGCGCCGATGGCATAGACTGAAAGACCTGCGGCCGGTTGTTCCCGCATGACTGCCGTGCCGGTTTGTGGAGCAATTTCTTGCACGGAGGTATGCCATGACTACATACGTCATCCTCAGCCGTCTCGCTCCTGATGCGTTCACGGATCCCAGGGACATGAAGCAGCTCGCCGCCACGGTGGCCGAGAAAATCAAGGCCGAATGCCCTGCCGTCACCTGGAAGGACAGCTATCTGACACTCGGGCGCTTTGACGTGGTGGACATTGTCGAGACGGACGACCTGAAGCAGCTCGAGCGTGCGGCGTTGATCATCCGCGGCTATGGACACGCCGCGACCGAGACGCTGCAAGCAACGCCGTGGGACGAGTTCATCGCGGCCCTGTAGCGCCGATCGACGGACCAGGCCGCGCGCGCGGCGGCGCAGCCAGATTCAGGTTGACCTGACCGTCGGCTGCCCTATACTGAAAGTGCTGACTGAGACACGCTTGAGTAAAGCGAAGGTAGGTCGGCGAAACGATCATGTTTCCTGGCTGATCTGCCGGATGAAGCGTGATCGTGCAGGCGACATATGCCTGCAAGTCCGGACCGGATCATAAGTTGCTGACCCGGTTCGGACGCACCCCGATTGAAGCGCTGGGCACCTGCAGAAGGTGCTCTTTTTATTGGTGGCATGGGGCGATGTTGACCACTCGCCTCGCGTGCGCCGCCATCGAGCGATCGGGTAATGCAAAAGTGGACGGATCGGATCTGAGCCGTACCTGATCCGAACTGAAACAAGGAGTCGCATGCGCGCCCGCTCACGCCCTCCGAACGCCGGCTACCGCTGGCTGTGGCAGCTGTCTGCCGCCGGCTGGGGGCACTGCGGCCTGGCCTATGTCAGCGGCGCGCTGCTTGCACCGCGCTGGTGGCCAGCAAGGGAGGCCATGCCCCTGCGGGACCGGTATTCTTCGCGGCGCACGGCGCTGCTGCTGTACACCTTTGCCTATCGTGGCGGTGGGGCACCCGCCAGCGCCATGCCACCGCGCGATGGCTTTACCTGGCGATACCAGTGCTGGTCCCAAGGGGTTGGGGTGGCCTGATGCCGGAAGCCAGAGACCATGATGACAAACCGGCTCGCCACAGAAACCTCGCCTTACCTCCGGCAACACGCGGAGAATCCTGTCGACTGGTATTCCTGGTGCGAACAGGCGTTTCGCCGCGCGCGCGACGACGACAAGCCGGTTCTGCTTTCGATTGGCTACGCCACCTGCCACTGGTGCCACGTCATGGCGCACGAATCGTTCGAGAATCCCCGGATCGCCGGCCTGATGAACGAACGGTCCATCAGCATCAAGGTCGACCGGTAGGAGCGACCCGACCTCGACGACATTTACCAGAAGATCCCCCAGACCTCAGCGGCCCATGCGCGCATCGTAGCTGCGTGAGATGCGCTCGAGCAGACGCGGATCCGACGGGTCGGTGCCGTCGAACTGCACCCGCACTGTGCCGTCGGCCTGGCGGCGCACGCTGGCCCTCACCGGCAGGTTGTTGCGGGTTCCTTCCACCGTGCCGGCCACGGCATCCTCGGTGCTGATCGCCACGCCCTGGTCGCGCATGGCGCCGGCGGCCGCGGCAAAGGCGCGGTCGTAGCGGCTGGGCTGCAGCCCCGGGTAGGTGGTCGGGACCACCTCGGCGGGGTAAGGGTAGGGATAGCATGCCGTCAGCACCGGCACTGCGGCGAACACGGCAACGCCCGCCAGGAGCCCGAGCCCATGCTTCATGGCGTCACCTTGCTCCAGCCAGGGCCGGGATCGAAGGTCTTGGTCGCCGCGGCCTTGCCGGCGCTGTCGGTGCCCAGGTCGCGTTCATAGACCTGGCCATCGTGGCTGACCATGAAGCTCTTCACGCCGGTATCGCCATACCGCACCGGCCAGGCCAGCACGGCGAAGCCGCCGAACAGCTTGCCATTGACGACATAGTTGTACGCGCCGCCGGGTGCGTTGGGGCCCTGGGCCGTCAGCAGCTTGTAGTGATAGCCGTAATAGCCGCCCTGCCCCGGATTGCGCTTGCCGGCCGTCAGGAATGCGGCCCCGAGCGGGCTGGGCGGTGCGCCATCCGATGTCGGCCAGTACAGCCCGTCCTGCTTGCCCGGCGTACTCGCAAGCTTGCCTGCGTAGGCCAGCAGGCCGTCGCCGTCATGGTCGGTCCGGGCGTATTCGCGCTGGGCGTCGTAGATCGCCAGCATGGTCTGGATCACCGAGAGTTCATTGCGGCCGATGCGGCGTATGCGCATCTCGTCGACCCCGGCACGCGTATCGAACTGCCAGCCCTTCGATGTCTTCACCAGCGGCACTGGCAGGGTCCAGCCGTCATTGCCTACGGCGATGCGGGCATGGCTGTCGCCCTCTGGCTTGACCGCATGCGAGATCCGCCAGGCCTCGAGAAAGCGGTAGCGGATGTCGGCGCCGACTGGCGGGATCAGGTCGTGGAATTTGGCGCCCAGCAGCACCTTCATGGCATCGTCGTCGCTGGCGGCGACTGCCTCGCCAAAGGCGTTCATGGCGGCCTCGGGGGTTTTGAAGGGCTTCTGCGCGTGCGCGGCGTGCATGCCGGCAACGGTCAGCGCGAGCGCAAGCGCCACCGCGCAGGCCGGGCGGCCAGGCAGGGATCGGGCAAGGCTTAGTGGTGACGTCATGATCGAGACTCCCTGGTCCGCTAGCGCCTGCCACCGCGTCCGCCACCGCCACGGCCGCCGCCGAAGCCGCCGCCACCACGGCCCCCGCCGCCGCTGAAGCCGCCGCCTGCGCGGCCTCCGGCCGATTGCATGCTGGCGCGTCCGCGATCAAAGTCGCGCTGCGACGCCGCGCCGCCGCCTACGCCCTGGAAGGCGTTGTCCCGCCCGCCACCGCCGCCGCGGTCGGCTACGGTGGTGGCCCGTTCACCGCCGCCCCGCGACCGGTCGGCGGCCCCCGCGCGGTCCGATGCACCGGCCCGGTCAGATACGCCGCCTCGATCGGAGACTCCGGCCCGGTCAGAGACCCCGGCCCGATCACCGCCCCGTTCGCCAGCGCGATCACCGGCCCGGTCTCCCGCCCGATCTCCGGCCCGATCCCCGGCACCCGGCCGGTCCTGCCCGCCTGCCCGGTCGCGCGCCGCGCGGTCGGACACGCCGGCACCGCCCTCGCGGCCGCGGAACTCATTGCGCCGGTCCCCGCCTGGCACATCGCGCGAGAATTTCTCGCGGGTGGCATTGTCGCGGTAGGCCACGCCCTGGCGGTGACTGGCGTCGTGCTGCCAGCGCCCGCCCGCCTGTACCTTGGTGCGGTCGAAGTTGCGGTCGATATTGGTGGCCCGGTTGACATTGATGTTCACGTCGCCGCCGCCCCAGTTGCAGTTGCCGAAGATCGCCCCGGCGGCGGCCAGCCCGATGCCCCAGGCAAAGCCCGTGGCCAGCGCGGCGCCCGGGTAGTAGGCGGGATAAGGCGGCCAGTAGTACGGCGGGTAGGACGGATAACCCCAGGAACCGTAGACCACGGTGGGGTTGTAGGCCGGGACGTAGATGACCTGCGGGTCGGCCGGTTCGATGCGCACCACGGTCTGCACGCCCGGCGCCGCCGTGGTCGCGGGCTCGACAATGACCTTCTGCTGTTCGGTGGTCTTGAGGTTGCCGGATTGCTGGGCCTTGTTGCGCAGCCGCTGGACCGCGGCCAGCACGTCTTTCTCCTGAGCCAGGAAGGCATCGCCCAGCTTCTGCGTCCAGTCGAGCTTGTCGTTCATCGGCTCAAGCACCTGCGGGAAGGCCACCAGCGACTTCACGCTGACATCCCAGGGCTGGTCGGCCACGGCCTTGACCGCGGCGTCGCCCTTGACCTTGGGATTGGCCTTGACCCAGCGTGCCGCGTGCACGATCTCCAGCGGATAGGTGGAGGCCATCAGCACCTGCGACAACACGGAATCGGGATAGAGCGCGATCGGTGCGACCAGCGCCTCTAGCTCTTCGGGCTTGAAGGTGGGTGGCGGGTTCTGTAAGTCTTGGGCAGCGGCGCCGCCCGCTCCCGCTACCAGCGCGACCAACAGCCATGCGCAGCCGGACCTGAGCAGCCGCCTGACCAGAAAGGCCATGTTCCCTCCTCGCAGCCGGTGACGGAACCATCCGAGGCGTACTGGGGCAGCGCGCCGGGCTGGAGGATGTTCTCCAGCCGCGCGCCATTGCCAGCCGGCATACGGAGCGGATATTGCTCCATACGCGCTACGAAGGTAGTACGGAAGACATTGAAATTCAACCGAATTCCGGTCGCCGCCCGGCAAGGGTTGCGACAGGAAAACGGACCGGCATGAGGATTTCCCCCGATTTTGTTCCTATCGTAGAAACGAGCCGCCAGCGCGCATGCAAGCGGTACGCCCAGGTTTGAAGGTGCATGACCGGACCCTCAAGGCACCGGTACGTCAGTGGAGGAAGATCATGGCCAAGCGAAAAGGGAAGCGCCACGGCGACAACGGGAGCCAGGCGGAGCCGCCGCGCGAACCAGGCCCGGCTGAACGCCTCGATGAAAATCCGGACCAGCAGCAGCGCGAGCGCATGTCGGAGAAGGAATACCAGAAGGCGCTCTTCACCCTTCATGTCGAGCTGGTCAAACTTCAGCAATGGGTGCAGGCCAGCGGCAGCAAGGTCTGCGTGGTGTTCGAAGGGCGCGACGGTGCCGGCAAGGGCGGCGCCATCAAGGCCATCACGGAACGCGTCAGCCCGCGCATTTTCCGCGTGATCGCCCTGCCCGCTCCGACCGACCGCGAAAAGAGCCAGATGTACGTGCAGCGCTACCTGCCGCACCTGCCCGCCGCGGGAGAAATCGTCATCTTCGACCGGAGCTGGTACAACCGCGCCGGCGTCGAACGCGTGATGGGATTCTGCTCCGAAGCGCAGGCCGACGAGTTTCTGCGCGCCGTCCCACTGGTCGAACGCGCCATCGTGCATTCCGGCATCATCCTGATCAAGTACTGGCTCGAGGTCAGCCCGGAGGAGCAGACCCGCCGCCTGCAGGGACGCATCAAGGACGGCCGCAAGCTCTGGAAGCTCACTGACATGGACTTGCGTTCGTACAGCCGCTGGTACGACTATTCACGCGCGCGCGACGCCATGTTTGCCGCATCCGATACCGACTATGCCCCATGGCATGTGGCCAATTCCAATGACAAGCGCCGGGCGCGCCTGAACATCATCACGCACCTGCTGGCACAGATCCCGTACCAGGCGATCGAACGCAAGCCAGTCAAGCTGCCTGCCAGGCAGAAGGCGGGTGGATACCGGGAGCCCGACTATCCCTATCGGTACGTCGAAGAGCGGTACTAGCTACTTCGGCAGCTTGCGCGACCTCCAGTTGCCGTCCTTCTCCTTGCAGTACCACCCGGTCCAGGCTTCGGTTTCGCCGGCCCGGCGGAATTCACTGCGCAGTTGCCGGCAGCGGTCGCCGTGGTCGCGCCGGGACTGCAATGGCGTGAAGGAACCTTCGACCTGCCGCTCGCGCGTGTCGGGCGGCAGCCTGAACGTCATGCGGGCGCCGTCGGCGCCCTGCTCCAGGGTCCTGCGGAAGACAGCCGTCAACGCCGTGAGCTGGTCCTGGGTAAGCGTGCCGACGATGGTGCCGCCCAGGTAGTGGTCAAAATAGGCAACGGCCGGCCCCGCCGACATTGCACCCGCCAGCATTGCGGCACTGCATGCCAGCGCGTGCAGGATCGTGTATCGCCTGCTCATCTTGCCTCCTCCGCCATGGCACGCCCCCAATCGGGCAAGCGCGGAAGCACCGGATCCACATGCCCGCCAGCCGCGGCAGCGGCCTATTCGAAGCGCTCGGTCAGCACCATCGCGTCCACCTTGCGCTGCTTCCAGAACAGGTGGTTGATGCGCGGCTGCAGCAGCCGCAGCGCGGCCCCATCGACCGAATTGAAATGCAGCGACACCGCCGGGCGGGTGCCGTCTCCCGGAACGCGTTCGATCTCATCGCAGGCCGGGAAGCCGTAGCGACCGATGAACTCCTGGATTTCCTCGTCGGTTGTCGCCGTATCGATATTCACAAGCATCAGCACACTCATTGACGTCTCCTGAAGTCTCGGGATGCCAGACAGCCCGGTTCCGATGCGGCCATGAATCCGCGGACCCATCTCCCCTTCCTATCTTTAAGCCAGGCCGGATCGGAAGGCAAACTTTGATTCCCGATAAGGAGTCCAGGGCAGATTCCGTCACCTGCGGCGGATTCGATCCGGCTGGCGCCGGACCGCGCCGACGCTAGCGCCCTGCCGCGCGGTAGCGCATCGCGAATTGCCACCCCAGTTCGGCCAGCGGCACCGCCTTCCTGCCTGTCTCCACGGCATCTGCCGCGGCGGCGTTGCCGCTCCTGGCACGCTGCCCGATGCCGTGCATGATCGCCGCGAGCCGGAAGAAGTTGTAGGCAAGGTAAAAGTCCCAGTGCTCGAGCGCGTGCGTGCCGTTGGTCTCGCCGTACCAGCGCAGGTAGGTTGCCTCGTCGGGAATGCCCAGCGCCTGCAGGTCGAGCACGCCGATGACGCGGGGCTCGGTGGGATCGCCGGCGACAGGCGGTCGTACGAGACGTACTGGTTGCACCACATGGTGTCACCGCCGGTGGGGATGGTGACCGCCGACAGGATCGAGATCTTCGGCGGCACCTCGGTATAGATCGAGTCGGAATGCCAGGCCTCGGTCGAGGCGGTTCGGGATCCTGGTGACCTGAGCCAGTTCCGGGAACTCGGTCAGGCCCCTGAGCAGCGGGTTGCCCTGCACCGGCTTGCCCCAGCGCCGGGCGAACGCGACCTGTGCAGCCGGCTGTAGCTGCTGGCCGCGGAACACCAGCACGCCATGCTCCAGGAATGCCCGGTGCAGGATCTCGAAGCTGGCATCGTCGAGCGGCTGGTTCAGGTCGACACCGGTCACGGCTGCGGCCACGGAGCCGGTCAGCGGCTTGATCTGGATTGTCATTCATCATGTCTCCTCTTATCTATCGCTTCTCTGTGGAATCAGTCGACCAGCAACACGATCTTGCCGACGTGCTGGTCTTGCTTCATGTACGCATGCGCGGCGTCGATGTCGGTCATGGCAAAGGTCCGGTCGATCGGCAGCCGCACGCGGCCCGCGCGCAAAAAGGGCAGCATGTCGCGCGCGCAGGCCTGGATGCATTCCAGCCGCTCCTGTTCCGTGCGGGTGCGGAAGATCACGCCGATCAGCTGCAGGCGCTTGAGCCAGAGCTGCGCCAGGTCGATCTGGGCGGTCGCCGAGCCCAGCCGCGCGATATTCACCAGGCGGCCCTTGACCGCGAGGCTCTTCATGTTGGCCTCGAACACCGGGCCGCCGACGGTATCGATGATGATGTCGACGCCCTTGTTGTCGGTGGCCTGCAAGACCGCCTCGACCTGGTCGTCCCGCGAGGCATCGATGCCGACATCCACGCCGAACTGGCTGATCTTGTCCAGCTTGGCCGCCGAGCGCGAGGACGCGATCACGGGCCTGGCGCCCATCAGCGGGGCTGATGGCAAGCTCGCCGTACATGCTGGTGGTCAACCCGTCCGTGGGCGGCTCGGTCAAGGAACTGGTGGCACGGGCCAAGGCGGAGCCCGGCAAGCTCAGCTATGCCTCGCCCGGCCCGGGCACCCAGCAGAACGTGATCAGCGAGGTGTTCAAGGAAACCGCGCATATCAACGTCGTGCACGCGCCGTACAAGGGCGGACCCCAGGCGCTGACCGACATGGTGGGCGGCCATATCCACATGATGTTCCACGGCGTGCCGGCGGTGATGCCGTTCGTCAAGGGCGGCCAGCTCAAGGGCATCGCCGTGGCCGGCAAGCAGCGGCTGCCGTTGTTCCCCGATGTGCCGACCATGGCGGAAGCAGGCTTTCCGGGCATCGAGGCCAGCGAATGGTATGGCCTGGTCGCGCCTGCCGGCACGCCCAGGGAGATCGTTGCGCTGCTGAGCAAGGAAATCGACAAGGCGCTGAATGCGCCAGGTGTGCGCCAGCAGCTTGCCAGCAAGGGCTATGAGCCAGCCAGCCAGAGTTCTCCGGACCAGCTTGCGACGTTCATGGCGGCAGAGCTGAAGAAATGGGCGCTCGCCATCAAGCAGACCGGGTTCCGGCTGGAGTAGCCGGCGCGCGGCGCAACCAGCCTGGACCGTAACGGTTCAGGCTGGCTTGCCGACGTAATCATCCACCGCACTGCCCACCGTGGGGTGGAAGTTCTTGTCGCCAATCGCCTCCATCAGCTCGAAGCGCTTGAGCTTGTCGCGCACCGGGTCCTTCATCTCGGCAAAATGCAGCGCGATGCCGCGCTCGCGCAGGATGCCGCTCAGTTCACGCAGCATGTCGGCCGAGGTGACGTCGACGCTGGTCACCGGTTCGGCCGCCACCACCACCCTGCGCACGGGTGTCGGCGATTCGTCGATCGCTTCCATCAGGCGCGCCTGGAACAGCTCGGCATTGGCGAAGAACAGCGGCGCATCCCAGCGGAACAGCAGCAGCCCGTCGATGCGCTCGGCATCCGGGTAGCGCTTGGTGTCGTGGTAGCCGCGCAGGCCCTCGACACGGCCGAGCACGGCATAGTGCGGCCGCCAGCCGTCCCACAGGAATTCGATCACTGCAAGGACCACCGCCAGGATGATCCCCGGGATCGCCCCGAACACGGCGACCGCGGCAAAGCAGACCATCGACAGCCAGAACTCCCACTGCTGGATGCGGTAGATGCGCTTCAGGTCCGCGAACTCGAACAGGCCGATCGCCGCTGCGATCACGACCGCAGCCAGCGCGCTGTTGGGCAGGTACTGCAGCAGGTTGGGCGCGAACATCAGCAGCACCGCCACGGCCAGCGCGCCGACCACACCGGTGAGCTGGGTCTTCGCGCCCGCGGCTTCGGCCACCGGCGTGCGCGATGCGCTGCTGCTGATCGGAAAGCCCTGGAAGAATCCCGCAGCCAGGTTGGCGGCGCCCAGGCCGACCATCTCCTGGTTCGGGTCGACGCGGGTGTTGGTGCGCGCGGCAAAGGTGCGCGACAGCACGCTGGTATCGGCGAACGAGATCAGCGCGACAGCAATGCTTCCCAGCAGGATCGCAACCAGGTCCGCGCCACTGACCCAGGGTACGACAAAGCCCGGCAGCCCTTGCGGGGTCTTGCCCAGCACTTTCACCCCGTGCTGGTCGAGATCGAACATGCTGACGGCCAGCGTCGCGACGATCACGGCAATCAGGATGCCGGGCACGCGCTCGAAGCGCTTCAGCAACAGGATCAGCACCAGGCTGCCCGCGCCGACCGCAAAGCTGTACCAGTTGGTCTCGCCGGCCAGGATCGCCTGGCCGAGGCTGACCATCTCCCGCAGCGGGCCGGCGTCTTCGATCGAGATGGCGAACAGCTTGGGCAACTGGCTGACCAGCACCGTGAGCGCGATCCCGTTCATATAGCCGTAGCGGATCGGCTTGGACAGCAATTCGGTAATGAATCCCAGCCGCAACAGCCCCATCACGATGCAGACCACGCCCGACACGATCGCCATCATGCTGGCCACCATGACCGCGCGCCCCGGATCGCCGCCGGAGACCTGCAACACCACCGCCAGGATTGGCGCCGCCAGCGCCGAATCCGGCCCCAGCACGAGGATCCGGCTCGGGCCAAGCAGGGCATACACCAGCAGCGGGACCATGGTGGCGTAGAGCCCGTAGACACCGGGCACGCCGGAAGCCTCGGCGTAGGCGATGCCGACCGGCACCAGCATGGTCGTGAGCACCAGACCGGCGGCGAGGTCTTTCGGCAGCCAGGCCGGCTGATAGTTCTTCAACACCAGCAGTCCCGGGAGCCAGCGCAACCATCCGGGTGCCTTGTCGACTTCGCGCTGCGCGGCGGGGGTCAGGTTCTGGGGCTGCATGGGTCGAGTTCTGCCCTGGGCAGGCAAGGAGTATGCATCGACTATAGGAGGTCGCGCTTCGACAAATGTGCGTCGAAGCAAAGAAAAAAAGGATTTTGGATTGCGCTGGCGGCGCCAGGCCGAGGCCCCCGCGAGCCGCTCCGATGCTGCATCGCAACACCTCCTCGTGCTGCCATGCTGCCTGCGCAGGTCTCCGCGCTGTCGACAACCATCAGTTTCTGACAATCCCGCGACGGGCACATATGATGGTTGTCTGGCGGGCATGCCCCGTTTATCCATCACCGGGGAGAGAACGATGCCGATATCCAAGAGATGCCTGGTAGCCGGCCTGGTGGCACTGGGCTGCGCCTCGGCGGCGCTGGCGCAGCGCGCATCGACCGAGGGTGCCGCGAGCGCCATATCGGATGCCGTTCAGGGCGGGACCAATCCCTATCGCCCCCCGTCGGCCGCCACCCAGGATCCCGAAGAGGCCGCACGCGCGAAGTGCGAGGAGCTGAAGGAGCAGTACAACGCCACATCAAAAAGGCGTTCGTACCATTCCGCCCCGGGCACGCAGAACGCGCAGGGCCGGACCATCCCCAAGATCGAACGCGACAAGACGCGCAAGCAACTGCAGCAGGCGTACCGCGACAATTGCACCTAGCCTGGATCTGTCTGAACGGCGTGGTGGAAGTGGCGGACGGTTCGCTGCAGGATGCAAATCGGAGCCTGCGCCCTGCCGGCCAACGTCAGCCCTTCAGTTCGATCAGCAGATCCTTCGCCGCCACGCGATCCCCCTGCTGAACATGGACTGCGGCGATTTCGCAGTCCCGCTCGGCCGCGATATGGGTCTCCATCTTCATCGCCTCCAGCGCCAGCAGCGTCGTGCCCGCGGCCACGCGCTGCCCCGGCTGCACCGCCACCGTCACGATCGAGCCGGGCATAGGCGCGGCCACATGCAGCGGGTTGTCGGGCTCGGCAACCGGACGGCTATGGCGCGCTGCCGCCGCTTGCGTGGCGCTGCGCTGCTCGACCAGCGTGGTGCGCGACTGCCCGTTCAGCTCGAACTGGACCTTGATGACACCCTCTTCGGCATCGGGGTGCGTGCCTTGCAGCGAGACCAGCAGGGTCTTGCCGGCGGCGATGTCGATCGCCACTTCTTCCTGCGGCTGCAGGCCGTACAGGTATGCCGGCGTGGGTACCACCGAGGTGTCGCTGTAGTTGCGCACATGCGCGTGGTACTCGCCGGCCTGCTTCGGATACATCAGGTACGAAGCCAGCTGGCGGTCGTCGAGCGGCTGCTCGCACGCCGCTTCGGCCGCGGCGCGCGCCGCGTCGAGGTCGACCGGCGGGATCTGGTCGCCGGGCCGGTATGGCACCGGCGGCTCGCCGCGCAGCACCTTGCGCGACAGTTCCGCGGGGAAGCCGTCGGGCGGAAAGCCCAGCTCGCCCTTGAACAGCGACACCACCGATTCAGGGAAGGCGGTTTCCTTGGCGGGATCGCACACATCGGCGGCGCTCAGGTCGTTGGCCACCATCATCAGTGCCAGGTCGCCGACCACCTTGGACGTCGGCGTCACCTTGACGATGTCGCCGAACATCTGGTTGACCTCGGCATAGGCGCGCGACACCTCGGTCCAGCGATGCTCGATGCCGAGCGAGCGCGCCTGCTCGCGCAGGTTGGTGTACTGGCCGCCGGGCATCTCGTGGCGGTACACGTCGGCGGTGCCGGCGCGGATTTCGGATTCGAACGGCGCGTAGTAGCGGCGCACCCCTTCCCAGTACATCGACGCTTCGTGCAGGCGCTCCAGGCTGAGGCCGGGATCGCGCTCGCTGCCGGCCAGGGCCGCGGCGATGCTCGACAGGTTGGGTTGCGAGGTCAGCCCGCTCATGGCGTCGAGCGCGCCGTCGACCGCATCGCAGCCGGCCTCGATCGCGGCCAGCGCCGAAGCGGCCGAGATGCCGCTGGTGTCGTGGGTATGGAAATGGACCGGCAGCCCGGTCTCTTCCTTGAGCGCCCTGACCAGTGCCGCCGCGGCCTGCGGACGGCAGATGCCGGCCATGTCCTTGATGCCCAGCACATGCACGCCGGCCTGCTTCAGCTCGCGCGCGATGCCGACGTAATACTTCAGGTCGTACTTGGCACGCGACTTGTCGAACAGGTCGCCGGTATAGCAGATCGCGCCCTCGCACAGCGCACCGCTCTCGCCAACGGCATCGATCGCCACGCGCATGTTGCGCACCCAGTTCAGCGAATCGAACACGCGGAACACATCCACGCCGGCACTGGCCGCCTGGCGCACGAAGAAGCGCACCACGTTGTCCGCATAATTGGTGTAGCCGACCGCGTTGGAGCCGCGCAGCAGCATCTGGAACAGCACGTTGGGAACGCGCTCGCGCAGTTGCTCAAGGCGCTGCCACGGGTCTTCCTTGAGGAAGCGCAGCGCCACGTCGAAGGTGGCGCCACCCCAGCACTCCAGCGAGAACAGCTGCGACAGTTCGCGCGCATAGAACGCCGCGATCGGCAGCATGTCGGCGGTGCGCATGCGCGTGGCGAACAGCGACTGGTGCGCGTCGCGCATGGTGGTGTCGGTCAGCAGCACCTGCTTCTGCTCCAGCATCCAGCGCGAGAACTTCTCCGCGCCCAGCTCGCGCAGCCGGTCGCGCGTACCGTAGGGCAGCGCGCCGCTGGTGTCGAAGGCGGGCAGGACCGGTGCGGGCAGCGGCAGCGATGGCAGCGTGCGGCCGCTCATCTCCGGGTGCCCGTTGACGCTGACCTCGCCCAGGTAGCGCAGCAGCTTGGTGGCGCGATCCAGGCGCTTGGTGAACGCCAGCAGTTCCGGCGTCAGGTCGATAAAGCGCGTGGTGACGTCGCCGGACCGGAACGCGGGATGGTTGATGACGTTCTCGAGGAACTGCAGGTTGGACGCGACGCCGCGGATGCGGAACTCGCGCAGCGCACGGTCCATGCGCCGGATCGATTCGGGCGCGGTCGGCGCCCAGGTGGTGACCTTGACCAGCAGCGAATCGTAGTACGGCGTGATCACCGCGCCGCCGTAGGCGGTGCCGGCGTCCAGGCGCACGCCGAAGCCGGCCGCGCTGCGGTAGGCGGTGAGGCGGCCATAGTCCGGCAGGAAACCGTTCTCCGGGTCCTCGGTGGTGATCCGGCATTGCAGCGCATGACCGTTGAGCGAAATCGCTTCCTGCACCGGCACGCCCGCGGCGCGCACGACGATCTCGCCGTTTTCATTGCGCGTGTTCTCGGTCATGCCGATATGGCCGCCTTCGGTCACGCGGATCTGCGCCTTGACGATATCGATCCCGGTGACCATCTCCGTGACCGTGTGTTCGACCTGGATGCGCGGATTGACCTCGATGAAGTAGAACTGGCCGGAGTCGGCATCCATCAGGAACTCGACCGTACCGGCATGGGTGTAGCCGACTGCGCGCATCAGCCGCAGGGCCGATTCGCACAGCGCGGCCCGGCCGGCATCGTCGAGGTATGGCGCGGGCGCCCGCTCCACCACCTTCTGGTTGCGCCGCTGCACGGTACAGTCGCGCTCATAGAGATGCACGAGGTTGCCGTGCGTGTCGCCGAGCACCTGCACTTCGACATGGCGCGCGTTGCGCACCAGCTTCTCGACATACACCTCGTCGTTGCCGAACGCAGCCAGCGCCTCGCGCCGCGCCGCGGCCAGCGCCCCCTCAAGGTCCTGCTCGCGTTCCAGGACCCGCATGCCGCGGCCGCCACCGCCCCAGCTTGCCTTGAGCATCAGCGGATAGCCGATGCCGGCAGCCAGGCGTTTGCACGTTTCCAGGTCATGCGGCAGCGGATCGGTTGCCGGCATCACCGGCACGCCCGCGTCGATTGCCGCGTTGCGCGCCGCCACCTTGTTGCCAAGCTTGCGCATGACCTCGGGCGACGGGCCGATCCAGCGGATACCCGCGTCGATCACGGCCTGCGCGAAGTCCGGGTTCTCTGAAAGGAAGCCATAGCCCGGATGAATGGCATCGACCTTCGCCTGCCTGGCAATGCGCAGGATATCGTCGATGTCGAGGTAAGCCGCCAGCGGCTTCTTGCCCTCGCCGACCAGGTAGCTCTCATCGGCCTTGAAGCGATGGAGCGCGAGGCGGTCTTCCTTCGAATAGATTGCCACCGTGCGCACGTTCATCTCGGCGGCCGCGCGCATCACGCGGATCGCGATCTCGGAACGGTTGGCAATCAGCAGGGAGCGGATAGGGGCGTAGTCCATGGGATGCAGGGAAGCGAACCAGCCGCGCGCAACCGCCGCGGCAGGGTCAGGTGATCGGGGATGCAGCACGGGCGCAAGGCTTGCCCGGGCTGCTAGTCGTATTGGGCAAATGGGGCGTGCGAGTCCATCCAGTCATAGTGCGCCGATGCAGCGGCCCACGCCCAGTTGGCACGCTTTGGCAATGGCTGGTTCCGATCGCCATGCTCGCTTCGGTTCTGGCCGGCAAGTGGCTGATCGCCGTCCCCGGCAAGCTCGCGGCTGTGCGCGCGGGCTCCGATTCTTCCGTAGTACATCGTGGTGCCTTCCTCATCAAGACCAGGTTCGCCTGCCCACGACGCAGCGCGATGCAGGGCGACGGCAGGTTTGCAGGCACGATGAAATACGCGCCCGTCCCGTCCTGCTGCCGCAAGAACCGGGCCACGGCCGGTTCAGGCACCATCCCATTGATTTGGCGGAGGATTTTCTTCCGAGGCCGGCCTAACGAATTTCAGAAATGAAATTTTTCATTTCATGGATGCCGCGGCCAATGCGCGATGCAGCACCTGTGGCGCGCGGCAACCGGGAGTGCCGGCGTGGGCAACGTGGCCAGGCTGACGACGCCCGCCCGGCCACGAATGCAGGCCTTCAGCAGGCAGCGGCCTGGGGCGCCGCCAGTGCGCAGTATGCGGGGGCGCCGGCCGTGGCAAGGCGGGCACAGTACGCCGGTTCTTCCGTCCTGGCGATGCGTGCGCAATACGCGGGCTCTTCCGCCCTGGCCATGCGCGCGCAGTACGCGGGCTCGTCCGTCCTGGCGATGCGCGCACAGTACGCGGCCTCTTCCGCCTTGGCCATGCGTGCGCAGTATGCCGGCTCCTCCGTCCTGGCGATGCGTGCACAGTACGCGGCCTCTTCCGCCTTGCCCATGCGTGCGCAGTATGCCGGCTCCTCGGTCCTGGCGATGCGTGCGCAGTACGCGGCCTCTTCCGCCTTGGCCATGCGTGCGCAGTAAGCGGCCTCGTCGGCCGCCGCCCGGGCGCAATATGCCGCAGACGTCAGCGGGCTGCCGAATTCGCGCATGCTCAGCGCATCGCTCGCAGCGGCCATTTGCAGGAGGCGGGCCTCGTCTTCCGGACCGTCGATGCCGACGTAGGGGTCGTGGTGAAGGACATAGCCGAAGATGCGCTCGCAATCGCTGGCATAGCGCCTGGTGTCCAGGATGTGGGCATGCCAGAAGGCATCCACCTGCTCGCTGGGGACGGCGGGCGTGTCCGGATGCTTCGCCGCCAGCTTGAGGAATTGCCGATAGCCGCTCTCCGCCTGCTCCAGCGATTCCGGCGACCAATGCGCATGCTTCTGATGCAGCAGCTTGGCCTTCATCCTGGAAAAGTCCAGGGCGTCGATGGCCTGCCACATGATTTCAATAGTACGGTCCTGCATGATCTAGCTCCCTGTTATTGGACTGCTTAAGCACGCACCGGACTGACGGGCAGTCAGGCGCGCATCGGTTGCGGTCCATGCTCGAGAGCGGGACCGTTCTCCATGCGGCTGGCCAGGAAGGCAGTGATCTTCGCTGGCGGCAGCGGATGGCTGAAGTAGTAGCCCTGCACTTCGTCGCAGCCTTCGCGGCGCAGGAATTCGAGTTGCACCTCGTTCTCCACGCCTTCGGCGACCACTTCGAGGCCAAGCCGGTGGCCAAGGCCGATCACCGCGCTGGTAATCTGCGTGTCGCTGCGGCTTTCCGGTATGTAGCGGACGAAGCTGCCGTCGATCTTGACCGTATCGATCGGGAAGCGGCTCAGGTACGCGAGCGAGGAGTAGCCGGTGCCGAAGTCGTCGATTGCCAGCCGGACACCGGTGCGCTTCAGGCGCGAGAGCCAGCTGGACGCCTGTTCGGCATCGCGCATGACCATGCTCTCGGTGAGTTCAAGCTCCAGCAGGTTGCCGGGCAGCCCGGCTTGCCGCAGGGCATCGATGATGGTCAGCCTGAGCGACTTGTCGGCGAACTGCCGTGCCGAAAGATTGACTGAAACACGCACCGGCGGCAGTCCCTGCGCGCGCCATGCGGCATTCTGCCGGCACGCTTCGCGCAGGGCCCAGGCACCGATCTCGACAATGGCGCCGCTCTGCTCCGCGAAGGGAATGAAATCTCCGGGCATGACCAGGCCGAGTTCCGGGTGGCGCCAGCGGATCAGTGCCTCGACCGCCGTGCACGCCCCCGACGCGAGCGCAATGCGCGGCTGGTAGTAGAGGATGAATTCGTCCTGTTCGAGCGCGCGGTGCAGGTGCGACTCCATGTCGATGCGCCGCTGCAGCGACGCGCTCATGCCCCGGCAGTAGAACTGGTAGCCGTTCTTGCCGAGCTGCTTGGCACCGTACATGGCCAGGTCGGCATGCTTGAGCAGGGTCTGCCAGTCGCTGCCGTCCTCGGGGAAGGAGCTGATGCCGATGCTTGCCGTCATGCGCAGTTCCGACTCGTTGACGACGAAGCCTGGCGCGAGCGCAGCCTGGATCCGGGCGATGGTCCGGTCCAGGATCGTCGAATCTCCCTTGGGGTCCAGCAGCACGACGAATTCATCGCCGCCGAAGCGGGTGATCAGCTCCACCTCCTCCAGGCTGCCGCGCAAGCGGTCGGCCATCTCGCGCAGCACGATGTCGCCGGCGTTGTGGCCGATGGTGTCGTTCACGACCTTGAATTCGTCCAGGTCCACGAAAATGACATGCAGGGCCTGGCCGCTGGCGCGGGCACGGGTCAGCGCCTGCTCGAACTCGGCCTTGAACATGAGGCGGTTGGGCAGCCCGGTAAGGGCATCGTGATTGGCGATGAAGCGCAGGTTTTCCTCGGCCTGGCGCCGCAACAGGAAATGCCCGGTCTGATTGGCAATGCCGCTCGCCATCGCGAGCGCATGCGTATCGGGGCTGCGCTTGCTGCGGGAATAAAGTTCGACCACGCCGAGCGTCACGTGGCCCCGGCTCAGCGGGAAGGCGAACACCGTCCGGATGCCGCCGGCGTCGAGCCACCTGGCTTGCGGATGCCGGGCCATCGCGCTCCGGCTTGCATACCATTGCGGCGCCTGCAAGACCACGGCGCCGGCCGGCAATGCGGGGCGCTCGGCGAGCCAGGGCTGCAGCGTCTTGACGCGGGCCAGGTAGACCGGCGGCAGCTTCAGCCCCTGGCTGTCATCGCCAGGCCAGAAGGCACCGGCCTCCCAGTCCATGCCTTCGAGCAGCGTGTGGACGATCTCCTCCAGCACCTCGATCTCGCTGGTGGCGGTGGCCAGGTGCAGGGCAATCTGGTGTTCCTGCGTCCTGGCCTGCTCGGCGGACCTGCGCTGGCTGATGTCCTGCGCGGTGCCCCGCAGCACGGCGCTGTCCGCCGCCCCATGCGCGTGGCCGATCAGGTGCAGCCAGCCCCGGCGTCCGCGCCGCGACCGGTAGGGGCACTCGAACTCGAACGGCTGGCGATCCTGCAGGGCTGTCCGCATCCTTTCCCGCAGCACGGCGCGATGGCCGGCGTCGATCGCCTGGAACAGCGCTTCCGGAGTCGGCTTGTCGCCGCGCAAGCCTAGCAGGCGCGCCATCTCCTGGGAAAAGTGCGCGCTGTCCTGGTCCAGGTCGATGCGCCAGTCGCCCAGGTGGGCAATCTGCTGTGCCTCGGCAAGCGCGGCCTGGCTGTCGCGCAGGCTGTGCGTCATCTGGTCGGCCACGGCCACGGCGCGAGCGCGCGAACTCGACAACGCGTAGGCCAGCCACCCCAGCAGCACGCTGATGATCGCGCCGGAAATCACCACCAGCCCCGGCAGGTAGCGCTGCGGACCACTGATGGCCTTGGCATCGGCAGCAAATGCAATCACCCAGCGCCGTCCGCCGAAATTCCGCACCACGCTCTTGGCCAGGTCATGCTGGCCCGGGGCCGCCTGGCCGTCCGCCAGTACTGTCGCGCCATGCGCGGCACTGGCGTGGACGGCGCTGCCGCCGGCAACCCGGCTGCGTTCCCTGGCCGCCAGGCCGGTCACGCTGTCATAGAGCAGGTTGGCTGCGGAAGGCGGAACCGCAGCCTGCGCGAAGTCTCCGGCATCATGCACGCGGAACCGGATCCGGCGCAGGTTCTCATTGCTGACCAGGTCCTTCAGCAGGTCATCCACCCGGATCCCCGCGCCAACCGAGCCGACATAGGCGCGCCGGCGCGCTTCCACGGAATCCAGCTCGGGCACCTTGCGGTACACCGGCAGGCGCAGGGCGATGCCCACATGCGGGTTCTTTGCCTCGCTGAAGATCAGGCGCCCGCTGCTGACTGACTGCCCGGTATCGCGCGCGCGTTCCAGCGCGGCCAGGCGGCGTGGCTCGGCGCCCATGTCGATGCCGATCGACGCCAGGTTGAGGGCGAGCGGTTCGACATAGGTCAGCACGAAATGCCCCGGCCGCTGGCCGGGAGGGCGGACGTTGAACGTCACGCCCGCCTCGCGCAGGATCGGATCGCTGCGCTGCCGGGCGACAAAGGCGTCGATCTCGGCCGCCGGCACGTAGGGCGCGTAGTTCAGCGTCTGGAAACCGGGATAGCGCTGCGGCAGGTTCAAGCCGCTGACGAAATCGCGAAACTCGCCGCGCGAGACATGGTCGCTGGCGCCGAACAGCGCCTGCATGGTCACCAGTACATCGGTATAGAGGCGGATCCGTGTATCGATCTGCTGGATCACGTCGCCGGTATCGTTCTCAAAACGCAGGCGGACGTCCTTCTCAAGCAGGTCGGTGCAGAACGCATAGACGACAGCCGTCGTCATCAAGCCAAGCAGCAAGGTGCCCGCGGTGATGGTGCGCGACCCAAGCCGTCCAAGCGGGCGCAGCGCGCGCGCAAGCGTCTGGCGCAAGATTGTTTCCCCCCGGATGTCGATGGCAACCATGCGGCCGAACGTCCGTCACCAACGACTGATGCTAATAGTGCACTTATTGGCTGGGGTTTCTATTCGAAACCCGCGCTCTTATATGTCTTAACAATCTATAACAAGCGGGGAAAAACGGGCCCTGATTATCGCGACGTAAACACCCGACTTAAGTGGGGTTGCAGTTTTGCGAGATGCGGATCAGGACGACGGCTGCGGCACGGCGTGGCCCAGCGCCACCGCCAGCAGGAACTGCTCCTGCGATGGATCAAGCCCGAGGACGTCGTTCAGAAGCGTGTCGAAGACGCCGCCGAACGGGCGCGCGCTCAGCCCCAGCGCGGTGGCGGCAAGAATCAGGTTCTGCGACAGATGGCCGGACTCAGCCACCAGCATGCGATAGCCCCCCTCGCCATACTTGTACTCGTGCCGGGGAAAGTACCCGGTCAGGCAGATCAGCGCGGCACAGCCCGAGATCATTTCCCGTTCCGCCGGCAACATGGCTTCGATCAGGCGCTCGCGGGGCAGCGGCCGCACGCATTCCAGTTCCCCCTCATCCGGGCAGAGGTGATAGATGGCTGGGGGGAGCCCTTCCACATTGAGTATGACCGGGTAGATTTCGACCGCGTAGAGCCCTCCGCTTGACGGATAGGCGCGTAGCGTGGCGTCGCGCGAGGCTCCGCTCAGGATGCCGGTCGCGCCACAAGCGATCTGGAGCAGCGCGTCGAACGGCTGGCGGGAAACCGGCAGGCCGGTATAGGCGCGCTGCGAACGCCGGGCCCGCGTGATGGCATGGAAGGCCTCGAGCTCTGCGGGGACGGATCGCCCGAGCGTCGTTCTTGGCGCGCCAGGATAAGCGCGATGCCCACCGTCAGTTGCCAGATGCAGGACGGCATCGCGGTCCAGGCCGCCGCCGGCAAGCACACCCTTTTTTGTGAGGGTATGCAACAGCCGGCCGGCGGCCCTGCCCGAGAGGTCGATCACGCCGGCGTCGGCCAGCGCGCGCAGCAGGGCATCCCCGACGCCGCGGTCGGGAGGGGATAGCCGGTCCAGCAGCTGTGCGACAGTGTGCCCGCCGTCCATGGCGCGTAACAGGCCAGCCAGCACCGCGGCCGCACCAGCCACGGCGACTTCGCGCCGTGTGGCGCGCATCAACACGCAGCCCGGCTGTGGCTCAAATGCCGGCTCCTCGCAACGCAGGGCGAAGCGCGTGGTGCTGTCTGCGTCGGCCCAGCTGCGTGCAAAGGGAACAAGCGTCGGGCATAGGGCGCCGACGTTTGCTCCGCCGGCTGGCGTCCAGGTGGTCTGCCGCCTTTCAGGCACCCCGTCTATCAGCAGGCCAGAATCGAAGACATACGAGACCGCCGTCTCATCAAACATGGTCAACCTGAAGCCGGCGGATTCAGGCATTGGGCCAGGCGCCGGCACGGCGGCCTCTGCTGTGGCTGCTGTGGCTGCTGTCGCTACTGTCGCTACTGTCGCTACTGTCGCGCCGGCGCGCCGTGTCGCGTCGGCGAGCCGGTCACGCAACACCGTCTGACCGGCTAGGTCCCGCGTTGCCTTGCAGGCGGCCAGACCGGCCTCGTAAGCTTGGCAGGCCGGCGCCGGCCGATCGAGCGCCAGCAGCGCGTCGCCCAGGTCGCGTTGCAGCATGGCCGCCAGCCCCATGCGGCTGGCGCCCTCCGGCGCCTGTGCAAGCGTCCCAAGGGCCTGCTCAAGGAAACGGACCGACTGCTCGAGCCGATGCGCCAGCCGCAGTGAGTGCCCGAGCCGGCCGAGCACGACGGCGGCGCCGAAGGACTCTCCCTGGCCCAGCGAGGCCAGCGTGGCGAACAGTTGTGGAACACGCAGGTGCAGTCCGTGGAAGAGCAGATACTCCGCCCGCGGCGCGGATGCCGTCGCAGCGTCGCTCGCGGCGTCGGCCTGCATGCCAGCCACGTCTGCCAGGACACCAAAGGCATGCCAGATCTCGGGCGCATCCGGATCAAGTGCAACGGCAGCGTCCAGGGCATGCTGCACCAGGCGGCGGATATCCGCCGCCGGTGCCGACCCGACCAGGAGCCGTGCCAGCGCACATGTGTGCTGAAGCCGGCGCCGCGACGGGACGGCGCGCACATCGAGCTCGAGTGCCTCTCGATAGCATGCGATCGCCTCGGCTGGCCTGGCGGCGCGCGCGAGACATGCGCCCTTCTCGCCGAGGACCTGCGCTGCCCGCGCGCAATCGCCCAGCGCACGGAACGCGCTTGCCGCCTGCGCATAAGACAGGCTCGCATCGGCGTCACGCTGCAGCGATGCGTCGAACTTGCCAAGCCGATGCCAGGCCTGGGCCACAAATCCCGCATCGCCCGCGTTCCTCGCGGCGGCCAGCGCGGCTTCATAGGACTGTCTTGCCTGCTCAATGTCGCCCGAGGCGCGGAACCCGTCCCCTAGCGCGGCATGCAGCATGTAGACAAGCCGGCCAACGGCCCGCGCGGGTGCGAGCCGTTGCGCCAGCGTGAGCGCGGCGTGCAGCTGCGACATCGCCGCGTCGAAGCGTGACGCCCCAAGCAGGCACTGTCCAATCCGCTCGAGGACGACAGCGCGCTCGAAAGCGCGCGCCTGCGGCAGCCGGGCTTCGATGGCCTCGAACAATTGCCGGGCATGATCCCAGTTCTGCGCCTGCAGCATTTGCTGCGCCCGCTCGCACGCGGCCGGATACCACGCGCGGATGTCCTGGTTTTTCGATACGCTCCGACTACCGGCGCTAGCGCCCTGTGTCCCTGAACTGGCCATTGGTCTCATCCGACAGATCTCCGCGCCGACAATGTGGCAGGCAAGCCCGCCCGGAGCCCGAGCGGTCGTCCGGACGCAGCTTGCGACAGCGGGACTTTATATTACGGCGCTACGCGGATGAAATCCGAACGCTCCCGCACCTCGAGCATCGGCGGCCCCACGGTGTACCACGTCTTGTGATGCGCTGTCTGCGCATGCGCTTCGATGGCGGCCTGGTCCCGATAGACTTCGTAGTACATGATTCGGGTGGGATCTTCCGGGTCGACCAGCACGTCGAACTGCAGGCAACCCGGCTCGGTCGTTCTTGCCGCTTCGGCATTCGCGTTCAGCGCTGCCATCAGTTCCTCCACCTTGCCCGGCTTGATGCGGCAATTGACCACCAATACGACGTTTCCTTCACTCATGAATCTCTCTCCTTAGTCACCGCCGCTGATCCGCACTTCGGCTCGAACGGCGTTTGTTGTGGGTCATGGCAGCATCCCGGACCGCACACAGTGCTACGATCCTAATGCTATTATCATTATACTTATATAGACCAGCACAGCAAGCCAACTTCGCGGCAATCGACTATCGTTGCAGCGCACGAACCAACAAGGAGAGGCGATCTAGTCTCCTGTGCGCGCCAGTGATCGTTATGTTGTATAATATTTTCATTATGTTCAATGCAACAGCCGTTCGCCGCCGGCAGGAATATCCTACCCATGGAAACCAGTCATTTCAGCCGCAAGCTTCCGCTCTGGTACCAGGCTTGTGAGTCGATCCGCGCGGAGATCTACAGCCGGCTGCGTTCCAGCGAACTCCGCCTCCCGCCCGAGAGCCAACTTGCAGAAGAGCATGGCGTCAGCCTGATCACCGTCCGGCAGGCATTGACGGTACTGGAGAGCGAGGGCCTGATCACGCGGACTCGCCGCCGTGGCACCGTCATCAATCCACTCGAAGCGCAGCCAAGGAAGGAGATGAAGGTCCTGGGAACACTGGCGACAGTGTTCAATCACGACTCGGCTGCGGAACTCGACCTGCTTGAGAAGCTTCTGGTCGTCACCCCCGAGGACCTGAAAGCGACCTTCCGCGACGCGACGCACCTGACCTATATGCGCCGCCTGCGCCATGACAAGAACGGCCCGATCAACTACGCGGTCAATTACATGCTTCCCGAGTTCGGTGAGAACATCACCGAGGCGGATATGCAGAAGATGCCGATTCCGCGGATCCTGCGGGACAAGTTCAATGTCAATGTCATGCGCATCGACTACAGCGCCAGCGCAATGGAAGCCTCCGCCGATATTGCGAGCCACCTCCGGGTGCCGCCGAAAAGTGCAATCCTGAATCTGGTGGCGACGGTCTTCGATCATACGGAGCGCGTGGTCGATGTCGGGCGGATCTATTGTCCCGCGGGCAAGTTCTCCTTCGATATCTCGATCGACATGTCATAGCGGCCGCGCATGCGCGGCCGGCGCGCCCGCTCTCAGAATCTGTGCTTGATGCCGATCTCGCCGCCGAAGTGTTTCGGCCTGGCATTGCTGTCGTGCACGATGTCGGCATACAGCGAGGTGCGCTTCGATAGCGAGTAGTAGTAGGCGATACCGGTCTTTTCCATCAGCGTCCGATCAGAAGTGGTATCCCTGAGCTTGCCGTGGGAAATGTGGATCTGGCTGTTCCGGATCGGAATCGTGGCGCCCAGGATCAGGGACACGCGCCGGTTCCCCGTATCGGTCATGCCGCCGCCCATCGAGGCGCGCAGCGTAAATGCCTGCGTTTCATAGACGCCGGTGACCATGTGCCAGATGGCCCTGTCGCCGCCAGGCCGGTCGTATCCATAGGCTGCGAGGACGGAACCGGCCCGGTAGGAAACGGAGAAGGAAACCGGACGATGCGGCACCTTGTTGCCCTCGGCCTCCGCGACCTGGCCAGAGAACGTCAAGCCGTCGACATCAAACTGATAGTTAACGGATTTGTCGTTGTATACTCTACCGATGCCGCCGGTGCTGATCAGGAACATCGACATCAACGTGCTGTTGTAGAGCGGGTCCGCGGGAATCTGCACGTTCCAGCTCGCTGGCGTGTATTCCCGCCCGACCCAGAACCGCCCGAACCGGCCGAGAATGCCCACCATCGAGCGGTCATTGAACAGCCGGGTCGGATCCCGCATGGCACCCGTGTCCCCGGCAAAGCGGTTCTCCACATTGAAGAAGGCCTGCATGCCGCCCCCCAGGTCCTCGGTGCCCCGCAGACCAAAGCGGTTGCCCGATCCGTTCTGCATTGCCCAGGCGCCCTTGCCCGGGTTCTTTGCGATCGCAATATCGATCACGCCATACAACGTCAGCGATTGTCCCCACGCGGTACTGCAGAGGACGAAAAGCAGGAAAGAGACTAACAATTTCATCGGACCACGCTCCCCCATCTGTTGCCTTTGGCACTTCAGGCATATTTATTAAGAATATTTATAAATCTATTGGGCGGGACAGCCTCCTCGCTACACCGCCGGGTGGTCCCTCACATCATGTCTTCAAAGGAATTGATGGACATCTGCGTGCCGCGCAGAACACCGCCGGCGTCGAACTGGAAATGAAATACCGCGATCTGCGTCACATACTGGAAGCGGTAGGACCAGATTTCACGCTTCTGCAGCGCGTAGTACTGGATCGGCAAGCGGGGCTTGCCGAAACGCGCCACCACATCCTGCTTGGCCCACGCGCCCGGCCTGGCCTGCTGCAGCCCCTCCATCGTCAGCATCTGGCGATAGTCGACCAGAGCGCCATCCGTATCGAAATCCGCGGCATAGACGAAGAGTCCGAGCGGCTGGCCCGAGTACAGCCAGCGGCTGCGCCCGTCATGCAGCCGAACCTTGTCGGTGGGTTCTCCTATCCTGGCCTGCAGCGTCTGCGCGGAAATGCCGCGCACCTCCTGCAGTTCAACCATGGTCGGCGCAGCGGCGCAACCGGCCAATGCAAGCGCGGCACCGGCACTTGCCAGAAAACCGCCGAGCGCACTCAATCGGTCTATTTCCTTTTTCATCAGCGATTCCCAGAGGGGTGAGGAATCCCCGGGATGAATCCACGGGGCAAATGGGGAACAGGAATTCCCGCAGACAGAGGCTGACGGCGCAGGCCCTGCCTGCGCCGCTGATGCCGTCAGGCGCCCAACCTACGGCCTGAGCACGTAAGCCGGCGCGGTGGCGTTCTGCCCGATATAGGAAGTCGATCCCAGGAAATTGGGCCGATACGGTTCGGCATGGCTGTTCAGGCCCGCCGGCAGGGTGCCGACCAGCGCCGGGCCGTTGATGCGCGCCAGCACGCGATCCCTCGCCCGGGTCACGTCCCTGAGCAGCTTCTGCACGTCCCAGCCGACCAGTTTCCTATCGCGGTACACGATCTTTCCGGCAATGACCACGTCGCGCACGTTGCGCGACTCCATCAGCGTGACCACGGTGCCGGGAACGTTGTTCATGGGTGCGGTGTTGAGCGTATTGGCGTCGAGCACGACGATGTCGGCCTCTTTTCCCGGTGTCAGCGTGCCGACCTTGTGAAGCAGTCCTGAGCCCGCGGCGCCGGCAATGGTCATCATCTCGATCACTTGCCGGCTGGTCACCAGCTGCGGCGCCTTCAGCCCCTGCGGGTCGCTCAGCGGGAACACCAGCTCGTTCGCCAATGCCCGTTGCAGCGTGAATGCGGAACGCATCATCGAGAACGGGTTGGTCGTCATGTTGGTTTCCGTGTCCGGGCTCAGGCTGGGCAGGATGCCGTAGTTCAGCGCAAGCTGGAACGGCGGCATGCCGTGGCGCATCTGCATTTCCACCAGCGGCGAGATCGAAACGTGCGCGCCCCGGTCGGCAACCAATTGCCAGGCGCGCGACCTGACGTTATCCACGCCGATCTGGGCGACCGGCTCGTCCTGCCACAGCGTGCAGTGAACCAGCGTGACATCGGACCAGTCGGCGCCGTTGCGCGGATCCTGCGCAATGCCCTCGACGACTGCGCCGTGCGCCGCGTGGTTGTTGATCCAGGCGCCGAACTCCCGCGCGAGTTGCCAGCCCGTGTAGTTCTGCTTCTCGCGCGTGCGCGGATCGACCACCGGGTGCCAGTCCAGCATCGCGCCCAGCGTCACCAGCTGGTCCTTCGAGTTGAAGTACGTCTTGGCCAGCCGGCCCAGCCCGAATGACGTATCGCCGCTGCGGCCGGGGTATTCATAGGACTGCTCCGGGAACTGCGCCGAGCGGTCATTGCCCCATCCGTAAGCGTAGACCGCGCGTTGGCCCGAATCGAAGAGCGCCTGGATCATTGCGTCGGTATGGTCCGGCGTGTGCGATGACTGCGAGGTATCCGTGATCGTGGTGACGCCCTGGGTGATCTGGCTGAGGGACGACACCAGCTCGGCGATGTAGCAGTCCTCCGGGTCCATGGGCGGGCGCCCGAGATCCCAGATGGGCGGCTGGCCCGGAACGGGCGGATTCGGCATGAATCCCGGCGTCCAGACCTCCTGGATGGTGGTGGTATAGAACTCGCCCGGCCATTTGGCGACCGGCTGCTGGCTATTGGCCGGTATGGCGCGGATATGGATGCCATCGGACAACGCACTGCGCATCAGCGTCTGGTACTGATGCTGGTGCGTGCTGATGAAGCCGGGCATCACGATGGTTCCGCTGCAATCGATGACCTGCGCGTCGGTCGCTTCCAGATGCGGGGCAATGGCCACGATCTTCTTGCCCTCGACCAGGACATCCGCCTGTTCGAAGTCTCCTACCTTCTCGTCAAGCGTGAGGACCGTGCCGCCTTTCAGCAGCAGGCGCGCGCCGCGGTTCCCGCCGACTTCCGGGCTCCGATACGCCTGGCTGTATGCGCTGCGAGCCGATGCCTCGCTGACCGCGTTGTCGGCTCGATTCTCCTGCCCTGCTGCATCCGCCGGCGGCCATTTACCGACTCGCCCGGATTCGCCTTGCTCATTCATGCTCCGACTCCAGATATGAAGGAAATATTTCCCTGTGGCTGGCGCCTGGACCTGGCGCCATGCCTGCATGCGACTGACGCCTGGCTAGGCTGCAGGCCCAATGCGCAGGTCAATGCTGGCGACGCCTGCGACCACGCCGTGCAGGCTGTCGCCGGCACGCACCGGCCCGACGCCGTGGGGCGTTCCCGTATAGATCAGGTCGCCCGGCCCGAGGCGATAGTATTTGGAGAGATCGGATACCAGCTCCGCCACGTTCCAGATAAACATCGAGATATCGCTGTCCTGCTTCGTCTCGCCATTCACCGAGACCGCAATCCTGCCGCTTTGCGGGTGACCGATTTCCGAAACCGGCACGATCTCCGAGACGATCGCGGACTCCTCGAAATCCTTGCCCACCTCCCACGGCCGGCCCTTGTCGCGCGCGGCGAGCTGCAGGTCGCGCCGCGTCATGTCGAGCCCGCATGCGTATCCGAACACGCAGTCCCAGGCCTCGGCGGGCGACACCCTGAACGCAGGCTTTCCGATCGCGGCAACCAGTTCGATCTCGTGGTGATAGTTGGCAGTGGCCGGCGGATACGGAACGACCGAGTCCGTGTGCGTGATGGCGAAGGGACTCTTGGTGAAATAGAAGGGCGGCTCAGGCGAGACTTCCCTGCCCATCTCCCTGGCATGGTCGGCATAGTTCAGCGCGACGCAGAAGATGCGGCGCACATGGTAAGGCTGGGCGCTGCCACGAATGGGCACACGCGGCAGCACCAGGCTTTGCGGGTCGAATTCAAGTGAGGTGTTCTTGTTCGGCTTGATAGTGGTGTTAAGCGGCGGCTCAGGGGACGACGCGATTCAGCAGTGCCTCGGAAGGCTCCCCGCCCCACGGCGAGACAAAGCCCTGGGCGATGTCAACGCGCTTGCGTCCCGAGCTTGCGTTCAGCAGGTCGCCATGCGCGTAGTGTTCGTGAACCATCCCCCAGGGGCCGCCCCAGTAGTCGAACACCTGGTTTCCGAGCAGGTGGCGTCCAACGCCATAAAGCGGCTCGTACCTTCCCTTCGCTTGCAGGTGCTCGTGGCCGGTGAAGACGTCGTCGAGGTCAACCACCTCGAAGGCGAGATGGTTCAGGCCCGCGGTGGCATTGCTGAAGAACATCGCCACGTGGTGGTCGACGAACTCGTCGCCGCAGTCGCAGCGGTTGAACGACCCCAGCACGTTGTCCGGGCTGCCCTCGTACACCTCCTCTGACGGCAGCAGGCCCAGCACATGCCAGTACCATTCCAGCGTCTCCTGCAACCGGGGGGTGAAGATGACGGCATGGCCGAAGCTCCTGACCCGGGCGGGCCCCATGTGGATCCGGTCCAGTACCCCGACCGTCCGGCCTTGCTCCGGATGGCGATGCGTAATCGGAAGCTCAGGCAGCGGCGCGATGCCGTGGACGACTTCGATCAGGTAGCCGTCGGGGTCGCGCAGGCGCACGCGCTTGCCGCCACCGGGCGCGTCGATCGGCCCCACCGCGGAGGCGCCAGGCACCCGCGTCAGCTTCTCCAGGTCTGCCTCGCTGCCCGCGCGGTAGGCCATGCCCAGGAAGGCAGGGCTGCCCTTTTCCGTCACATGGATGTATTGCGCGGGCCCGGTGCCGCGCATGTACAACGTATTCTCGTTGCGCGCGACGCGCACCATGCCGAAATCGAGCAGGAATGCCTCCATCCTGTCCAGATCCGGTGCGCGCAGCCGCCCGTATGCAACGCCGGTTGCCTTGATGATGCTCATCATGTCTCCAGGTATTGGCTGGCCGCTCGTGGGCGGCCGAGCCTTGTGCCGATTGTTGCTAAGCCGCCTCGGTCTCGGCTTCGAGCGTGCTGAAATTGCCCGGCGAAATGACCTCGAGGCATTCGAAATCGGCCGACCAGTCCAGCGCGCCGTGCGTCAGGCCGCCAGGCTGGTACATGCAGTCGCCGGCCTTGAGCGTGACTTCGCCGTGGCCCTCGTGCCAGAGCTTCATCCATCCCTTGAGCATGTAGACGACCTGCAGGTCTACGATGTGCCGGTGACCGCCGATGGGCGACTCCATCGACGCGGTGGCACGAATCAGGTGCACCAGGTAGCGGCCGCTGGTCGCCTTGCGCATGCCGAGATCGCAATACTCGAAGAAGCCCCGCCTTCCATCGCTTTCCCAGTTCAGATCCTCGCCTCTGAGGATCGTCAGTTTCTCCACGTCTTCCATCATGTCTCCTTGTCCAGTTTCCAGAAGATTTGCGCCCGTGCGGGTTGCCGTGCCGGACCCGCAGCCCGCCCGGCGCTATGCCACCGGATTGGCCAGCGTGCCAAGTCCGGCGATCTCGATTTCGATGCGGTCCCCTCGCTTGAGATAGACCGGCGGCGTGCGGCCGGCGCCAACGCCTTCCGGGGTGCCGGTGCTGAAAATGTCGCCCGGCTGGAACCGGTACCATTTCGAGAAATACGAGATAAGCCTGGGAATCCGGCAGATGAGATCGCTGGTGCCGCTGTCCTGCATGACCTTGCCGTTCACGCGCGTGGTGATCGCCAGGTCGTGGGGATCCGCGATCTCGTCAGCGGTAGTCAGGACTGGACCGCATGGCGAAAAGCTGGGCAGGTTCTTGCCGAGGATGTTCCGGTCCCATGCGCGGATGGACTGGAAGCGCTCGGTCGAGGAGAACACCTCGGCTACCCAGTTGCGCGCCGACACGTCGTTGACGATGGTGTAGCCGGCGACATACTGCATCGCCGACGCTTCGTCGACGTTATGGCAGGTCCGTCCGAACACGAAGGCGAACTCGCCTTCGAAGTCGACCTGGTCCGGAAACTGCGGCGGAATCAGGATTGGCTTCTCGTGGCCCGTCAATGTGTCGGCAGGCTTGATGAAGGCGGTAGGATTTTCCGGCAGCGGCACGTCCGGATACTCGCGCATATGGCGACCGTAGTTGCCGGACGCCGCCAACAACAAACGCGGCTCCGGGATCGGGGCCAGCAGCGGCGTGCCATGGAACGACACCAGTGCCCCAGTTTCGCTGAGCTGGGCACTCGCGTGGTCGCTCATTTCCTCGACGGCACGCCGGCACTGATCGGCCAGCGCCAGTGCGGGAGCGCCGCCTTCGAGAATGCCGCGCACATCCGCAGGGATAAGCCTCGCCACACCAAGATGCCGGCGCAGCAAGATCAGGTCGAGGATATTCCCATCGCTCATCAGCAGGCCGGGATGGCCCTTTTCCCCACAGTCGATAGTCACGAATTTCATCTTGCTGTCTCCTTATGCCTGCGCCTTGCCAGTCGGTATGGACGCCCACCCAACCATCTGCCAGCCGAAGGAAGCCAACACCCATACGCTCTGGAAGAGGCTGTCGATCAGCCGCTTCTCGCCACTGGACATGCCCTGGATCGCAATGTGGCCATGAACCACCGCGGTATCCCCGTACACCTGGACCGCTGCCGCCGTGCGCTTGATGTCGAGGTACTTCACCGCCCCGCTCGCGATGGAGGCGAGGTATTGCTGCTTGTCGTCCTGCCTCGCGCTGCCGTGGATGTAGACCAGGTCGCCGCCCAGCAGGCGGTCCAGGCCTGCCATGTCACCGCCGATCATCGCGGCATGCCGCTGGTCGTCGGCATTGAGGACCGAGGTGATCTTGCTTTTGGTTTCGTCTTTCATATCGATTCTTCCAGGCCATCGGATGAAGGCTGACATCCGATGGCTATTTTTTGCTTATATCAATAGATTTAATGTGCGGACCATGGCCGCCGGTTATCGCGTCATTGCGCCATGGAATCCGCCACCGATCCGCCTGTCTTCGGATCCTTCAACGCGCGGCTGCCGGCGCCTGACTGGCCGGGGGCATGGGCAGGAATCAGCCAGATGGCGAGCGCAGAGATCGAGCAGATGGCAGCCATCACCATCAGCGGCGCCGTCAGGCTTCCGGTCCGCTCCTGGCCGATCCCCATCAGGTAAGGCCCGATGAAGGAACCGAACGACGCAACCGTGTTGACCAGGGCCAACCCGCACGCGGCGCTCTGCCCGACCAGCAGCGTGGACGCCAGCGCCCAGGCGGGCGGAAAGCACGCGAACAGGAAGGCGCAGGCAACGCTGAGACCGGCTATGGTGACGTAGATGTTGGTGCTTGCCTGGACGCTGATCACGAAGCCCAGCGCTCCCAGGAGGACTGCGAAACAGAAATGTCCGCGACGCTCCTGGAAATAGTCGGACGAGTAGCCGAGCAGCAGCGTCACCAGCACGGTGCCAATCCAGGGAATGGAGGCGATCAGGCCGATGTTGCGGAAGCCGCTGACGCCGGCCGACTGCACCATCGTGGGCAGCCAGAAGACGATGCCGTACAGGCCGAGATAGCCGCCCGCCATGATTGCGCCGAGTGCCCACGCGCGCCAGTCCTTGAACGCCAGGAACCAGCCGCCCGACTCATGCCTGGAGGCACGATCCCTTGCGATTGCGTCGAGGACGACGCGCTTCTCATGTGGGCTGAGCCACTTTGCGTCCTGGGGCTTGTCCGCGACCAGCAGGAAGAACACGAAGCCCATCAGGATCGCCGGGATGCCCATGACCACAAACAGCCATTGCCACCCGGCCAGCCCGGCCGTGCCGGACATCGACTCCAGGATCCAGCCGGACAACGGGCCAATGAACAGGTTGCTGATCGGGAACACCAGCAGCAGCAATGCCATGACCCGGCCAAAGCGCGCCCGCGGGAACCAGCCGGACAGGTAATAGACGATGCCGGGGTAGAAGCCAGCCTCCATGAGGCCCAGCAGGAACCGGGCCATATAGAACTGCTCCGGCGTGCGCACCAGGATCGTCCCGACCGTGACGATGCCCCAGCTCACCATGATCCTGGCAATCCATTTCTTCGCACCCACGCGCGCCAGGATGACGTTGCTCGGCACTTCGAACAGCAGGTAGCCGAGCGAGAAGATCCCGGCCCCAAAACCGTAGGCCGCGGCTGACAGGCCGAAGGCCTCGGTGATCTGCAACTTGGCGAAGCCGACAATGAAACGGTCGAACAGCGCAATCATCGAACAAATGAACAGCAGCGGCAGGATGCCTCGCGTCACGCGCCGGAATACCTTGTCCTCTTCTTCCTTGCCGATCTCCGCCGGCAAGCTTGTCCTGATAGTCGAATCAGAATTGATCATGGTGAACCCTTCTCTTTCTGGATGAGCCAGCCCTTGCCGAGACGCCGGCAAGGGACGGTGAATCGCGTGGCAAGACCCAAAGACCGGCATGCCAGCCCCGGGACAGCCTCCGCCTCAGGGCGCGACGCGCTCGTAGATCGCCAGGTCGTGCTCGGCGAACAACGGGATGCCTTCCTGCAGGAATCTCTTGAAATGCGGCGTCTGCTGATGCGCCTGCAGCGCCGCCAGATCCCGGTAGACTTCGTAGACGACAATGCGCTCGTCGCCGTCCTCGGCGGTCGTCACATCGAACTGCAGGCAACCTGCTTCGGTCTGCAGTGCCGCCATGCGGTTCTTCTCCAGCTCATCCAGCAGTTGCTGCCGCTTGCCGGCCTGCGCCTGGCAGGCCACCACCACCACTTGCTTTCTCTCGCTCATCAGTCTCCCCTCTTGCTTGTTGTGTATTGCTTCGCTGCGCCGGGCGGGCGACCTGTCGCGTGCCGGCCGAACCGCCTCAGCCGCGCCCGGTCACGGTGCCGTGCGTGACAGCCGCACCGGCTGCCGCACTTCGAGAAGCGGTGCGCCTTCGGTCACCCATCGCTTGTGGTGAGCGGTCTGCGCGTGTGAATCGATCGCCGCCTGGTCCCGGTAGACCTCGTAGTACATGATCTTGGTCGGATCGTCCTTGTCGACGCTGACGTCGAAATGCAGGCAGCCCGGCTCCGCGCGGGAGGCTTCCGCATTCGCCAGCAACTCCGCCATCAGTTCCTTCACCTTGTCGCTCCGGATCCGGCAGCTCACTGCCAGGACCACGTTCCTTTCGCTCATCGCTTCTTCCCCTTCAGTAGATTGATCTGCTCGCAGACCGTACTGCCTGGCGCAGGCGCGGCCAGGCACGAACATCCATCACGCGGACGTAAACGCTTGCGGCACAGAGGCCCAGGCCGCCATTTGCCATTGCTTGTCCGACCTGACCCAGACGCTCTGGAACAGGCCGGTCATGCCCTTGCGGCTGCCCTCGCGCAACACACTGAGTGAAAGCTGTCCGTGCATGACGGCGGTCGGCCCATAGACCTGCACGACTGCCTCCGACCGCTTCAGCTCGACGTATTTGACGAGGCCGCTCGATACCGCCTTGAGATAGGCAGCCTTGTCTTCCGTACGCGCAGTCGCATGCGTGTAGACCAGGGAATCCGCAAGCAACGCATCCAGCGCGGCCACGTCGCCGGCCAGCATGGCCGCATATCGCGCGTCATCCGCCGCCATCACCGCCGCAATGTCGGCGCTCATCTTCTCGTTCATCTCCACCACCTTTTCGAGTTTTCAGGGTTGCCCCGGACAATCTTCGGAGCCTCAAAACTAATGATAATATTTATATACTCTTATGAGACAAGATCAATCAGGGATTCCCCGCGCGACCCGGTCTCGGGCGGCGCGAGCCTCACATATTCGCCTCGCCCGGCAACTGAAATTCGACGGCCAGCGCTCGCGAATCAACAACTTCGATACAGCCACCTCGTCAATTCTCATGGATATCAAGCAACTCCGTGCATTGCTGGCCGTCGCAGAGACCGGCAGCACGACCAAGGCGGCGGAACGCCTGCACATCGTCCAGCCCGCCGTCTCCCGCCACATCCGGCTTCTCGAGGAGGAGCTGGGCGTCGAACTGTTCGAGCGCGAACGGCACGGCATGCTGCTGACCGATGCCGGCAAGACCCTCGCGGAGTACGGCCGGCGTGCGCTGCGCGAACTGGATCGCGCCAGGGCTGAGATCCAGCCCGCCGCGGGCCTGGTCTCAGGCACGGCGGACATTGGCCTCCTTCCCAGTTGCGGCGAACTCCTGGCGCCGGAGCTGGTTGCCACGCTAAGGGACCGGCATCCGCAGCTGGGCGTCCGCCTGACGGTAGGCTATGCCGGGCATTTGCGGCAGTGGCTCGAGTCGGGCGAGGTGGATGCCGCGCTGATGTATGACGACAAGTCGGTCACGGGCCTGCAGGTGCAGGCCCTGCTCGACGAGCAGCTGTACCTGGTGGGGCGGCCAGGCACGCTGCCACAGGCCGGGCCGCTTTCCGTCATGGACCTGGAGGGACTGGCGCTGGTGCTGCCGAATCCGCCGCATGGCCTTCGCAATGTGGTGGAGCATGCTTATGCCGTTTCCGGTATTGACCTCGTTATTGCCGCCGAAACCAATTCGCTCAGCGTGCAGAAGTCGCTGGTAGCGAAAGGCTTCGCCCATACCATCCTGCCAAGTTCCGCCATCTCCGACGACCTGGCGCGTGGCACCCTGGCCGCCGCGCCCATTGCCTCGCCGGCCCTGTCTCGCCGCATCCTTCTTGCGCGGCTTGCCACGCGCACCCAATCCACCGCCGCCTCCTGTGCGACCGCCGCGCTCGTGTCGCTGATGAAGCGCCTGGTGCAGGACGGCATCTGGCGCGGTGCGACATGGATCGGCGCGTAAAAAAAATCGCCATGGCATCGCGGCTGCTCACGGGGTGCCAGCGGATCGCGAACGGATTGGCCGGCGGCGCCTCCGTAATGATCCAGACACTCCTGGCCTGCCTGGCAAGAGGTTCGGACCTGGATTTGTCATCGAAAAATGCAAGGCATTCGCTTCGGTGGATCAGTGGTCATGATGTTAGAACTGATACTCATCGAAGGTGAAATTCAACTTGCTGATCTGAAGGATCAGTTAACGTGATACCGGGCGCCGCGACGCAATCCGGTATGTCAGGGACGATTTGGCAAGAAGGCCGGATCGCCGCACCAGGACAGCGCGGTTCAGCGCTTGGATGTCGTCGTCGGACCAGCCGCGGCCAATGCCTTCAGCTCGCGGGTGTTGAAGAAGTGCTCGCGCACACAGGCGCCGTCCCTCGACGTCGAGGTCTGGTGGTCGGCGTCGATGCATTCCATCGTCCGCCGCGCCAGGATGCCGGCCTTGTCGCCATTCACCGCATGATCCATGCCCCGCATCACGCCAGGCGCGCCCGGGCTTCAAGCCGGATCCAGGACGTCCGACCTCGGCTGGAACCGGTGGATATGAATCGTCTGCCAGACGCCGGCCTGATAGAACGGATCGGACCGGTTAAAGGCGATCACGTCCTCCTTGCTCCTTGCCCGGACCAGGAACAAGCTACCGATCATGTGCTCACCCCCGTCGGACATCAGCGGGCCGCGCAGCACGCATTCGACAGGCGCCGCGGCCAGGTAGGCACGGTGCGCGTCATGGCTTGCCAGCCGGCGCGGCAGCGCGTCGGCATGGTCCAGGCAATGGATGATGAAGTACGTGTCGTCCGGGTCCATCGGTGCTGCTCCGCATGCTGCCATCAGGAGGCTCCTGGCACGGGCGGCGCGCTCGCGGCCGGCATCGGCGTCGAGGCCCAGGCCAGCATCTGCCATGCGCCCTGATGGCGCCTCCACACGCTGAGAAAGCGGTTGTCGAGCGTGCGCTCCGCCCCGTCCACCACGGCCCTGAGCAGGGCCTTGCCCTGCATCACGGCCAGGTCGCCGTAGATCGCCTGCCCCACCTCCGCCAGGCTCGCATGCAGGTAGCGCACCCGCCCGCTGCGGATCGAGCCAAGGTACTCCGCCTTGCTCTCGCGCAATGCCGAGGAGTGCGTATAGGAAAGCTCGTCAGCCAGCAGGGCATCGAGCGCAGCCAGGTCGCCGGACAGCATGGCGCGATACCGCGCCTGATCGGCTTGCGTGAGTGCGGCAAGGTCCGCGGGTTCGCCCAATGCCATCGTCGTGGTCTCCAGGTCAGCCATGAAGGTAAGCCTTCACCAGGGTCTTGTCGTTCAGCAGCGCCTGCCATTCGCCGCGCCGGACTTCATGGATCACGCGCCCCACTGACAGCACGTAGGCGCGATCCGTCATGTCCGCGGCGATCGCCACGCTTTGTTCGACCAGCAAGATGCTCAGCCCACGCGCGCGCAGCTGGTTCAGCACCGCCAGAATCTCCTTGACGATGCGGGGCGCCAGGCCGGTGGTGAGTTCATCCATGATCAGCAGGTCGGGCTGGAGCAACAGTGCGCGCGCGATCGCCACCATCTGCTGCTGCCCGCCGGACAGCAGCCCGACCGCGCTGTCGGCACGTTCGCGCAGCAGCGCAAACAGATCGCATACATCGTCATAGGTGTAGCGCAGCGCGCCGCCGCGGGCGCGCTTGCCGGCATGCTCGGCCAGGCGCAGGTTGTCGCGCACCGACAGCTCGGCGAACAGGTTGCGGTTTTCCAGCACTACGCCGATGCCATGCCTGAAGCGGCGATGCCCGGGGACATGGCCGATCTCCGCCCCATCCTTGACGATGCTGCCGGCCATCGGCCGGATCAGGCCGGCCAGCGTGCGCACCAGCGCGGTCTTGCCGGCGCCGTTGGCGCCCACCACCGCCACCGCCTCGCCCGGCGCGACCGTCATGTCGACATCGTGCAGCACCGGCACCGCGCCGTAACCGGCGCGCAGGCCTTTCACGTTCAGCATGGTCAGACTCCCAGATAGGCTTCACGCACGCGCGGATCGGCCTGCACCTCGTGCAGCGCCCCGCTGGCGATGATTTCACCGTAATAGAGGACATGGGCCGTGCCGCAGATCGTCATCAGCCCCATGTCGTGCGAGACCAGCAGGATGGTCATGCCCTCCTGGTGCAGGCGCACGATCCATGCGCGCAGCAGTTCGATCTCTTCGCTGTTCAGCCCCGACGACGGCTCGTCCAGCAACAGCAGTCCCGGATTGCCGATACAGGCACGCGCCAGTTCGACGATGCGCCGCTGGCCGGCCGGGAGGGTGCCGGCCCGGAGCTGCAGCAAGCGCTCCAGCCCGAATTTCCCGGCACATGCCAGCGCCGCATCGTGCATGGCCGCCAGCTCGCGGCGCGACGCCGGCGTGCGCAGCATCGCCTGCAGCACGCCCGCGTGGGTGGCCTTGTGGCAGCCTGCCATCAGGTTCTCGAGCACGGTCATGTGCTCGAACACCTGCGGCGTCTGGAAGGTGCGCACCAGGCCGGCGCGGCTGCGCTGCTGGACGGTGTCGGCGGTGATGTCCCGCCCCGCGAGCGACACCTTGCCCCCCTTCGGGCGCAGGAAGCCGGAGACGATATTGAAGCAGGTGGTCTTGCCGCTGCCGTTCGGGCCGATCAGGCCGACGATATGGCCGGCCGGCACGTCGAAGCTGACATTGCGCAGCACCTCCAGCCCGCCGAAGCTGTGCGCGACCGCGTCGAGGCGCAGCAATGCCTGCGCCGGGCGCACGGCTTGTGGCGCCGTGCCAAAAGCAGGAACGGGATGGTTCATCTTGCCTCCTTCAGTCCAAGCATGCGCTGCAGCGCACCAGCGATGCCGCCCATCATCCCGCCGGGCATCAGCGTGACCACCAGCACCAGCACCGTGCCGAACAGCACCTGGTGGAAATCCCCCAGCCCGCTCAGCAGTTCCGGTACGAGCGAGACGAACAGCGCGCCAAGGATCACGCCATAGGTCGAGCGGGCCCCCGCCACCACCGGCACCAGCAGGAACACGATGGAACGCTCCGCCGTAAAGCTCTGCACGCTGACGAACGACACGTAGTGGGCAAACAAGGTTCCGGCCAGCGAGCCCAGCATGGCCGACAGCACGAACATCGAGGTCTTCAGCCGGTGCATGTCCACGCCCAGCACCTGCGCCGCCGGCGCGGCATCGCGCATCGCCCGCATGGCCAGGCCCGGGCGGCCCTTGACCAGGTTGTCGACCAGCCACAGCAGCACCGCGAGCAGCGGCCAGACGAAGTAGTAGTAGCGCTCCGGGGTGTCCAGCACATAGCCGAACCAGGACAGCTTGGGAATGCCGCCGATTCCCAGCGTGCCGCCGGTCAGCCAGTCCCACTCGAAGAACAGCACGTTGGCGATGCTTCCCACCGCCAGCGTCGCCAGCGCCAGGAAGAAGCCGCCCAGGCGCAGCACCGGCACGCCGATGGCCGCAGCCAGCGCGGCGCTGATGACCAGTCCGGCAGCCGCACCGGCCAACGCCGGCCAGCCAAGCGCCGTGGTGCAGTACGCCGAGGCGTATGCGCCGATGCCGTAGAACGAGGCCTGCGCCAGATTGACGATGCCGCACTGCCCCAGCAGCAGGCCCACGCCAAGGCCGCCCACGGCCAGGATGGCGGCGAAGTTGAGCAGATCGACGTGATGCCGCGACAGCAGCTGCCCGGCCGCCACCCACAGCAACACGCCAGCCAGGATGAACGCGCGTGACGGGTTCATGGTTATCCTCCCTTGCGCCCGGCCCGGCCCAGCACGCCGTTGGGCAGCAGAATCATGATGACGATCAGGATCGACAGCGCGATCACGTCGCGATAGCCAGACGGGAAACCCACCACCGCCAGCGATTCGGCCAGGCCGAGCAGCAGGCCGCCCGCCACGGCCCCGAGCGGATTGCCCAGGCCGCCGAGAATGGCCGCGGCGAAGCCCTTCAGCGTGAGGCCGATGCCCATCTGGTAGTTCATCGACAGCAGCGGCGTGACCAGCACGCCGGCGATCGCGCCGAACCCGCCGCCGAGCAGGAACGTGTACGTGCGCATGCGGCGCACGTTGATGCCGGTGGTGGTGGCGCCATCCGGATCGAGCGAGGCAGCGGTCATGGCCAGGCCCGCCAGGGTCCTGGTGTAGAACAGGCGCAGCGCACCGACCAGCAGCACCGCAATGCCGGTCAGCGCCAGCGCATGCACGGGCGTGGTGGCGCCGAACAGCTCCACCACCCCCTCCCCGCCAATCGCCGGCAGCAGGTGCGAATCCCGGCCGCCGAAGTAGAGCGCCGCGGCCGACAGCGCAAAGGCCAGGCCAATGGTCAGCAGCAGGAAGCTCTCTTCGCCGGCGCCGCGGTGCAGCATCGGCCGCACGAACAGCACGTCGATGGCCAGGCCGCTGGCGGCACCGGCGGCAATGCCGCCGGCAATCGCCAACGCATATGGCAGGCCCAGCGCCTTCAGCGCGAACACCGCCACCAGCGCGCCGATCACCGCGAACTCGCCCTGCATCGCATTGACGATGCGCGTGCCCTTGAAGATGATGGCCATGCCCACGCCGATCAGCGCGTAGACAAAGCCATTGGTGATCCCGGACAGGATCGCCTGGAATACGAGGGTGGTGGACATACCAGCTCCTTTCCCGCGACCGTCGCAGGCTATGGTTTGGCCTTGTAGGGCAGCCGCTCGAACTGGCCCTTCTGCAGCTTCGAGTACGTGAAGCCGGCCAGCGTCATGCCGCCCATATCGGGCGCGGCGAAGTCGTAGCCGCTGGTGACGCCCTGGTAAGGCCGGCGCAACGCGCTGCACAGCTTGTCGCCCGGCGCATCGGCACCGGCCGCCTTCAGGCCCGCGGCCAGGGCCATGACCGCATCCCAGCCCACCGCCGAGAAATGCTTGGGCAGCTTGCCGTACTCCTTGCGGAAGGTCTCGACAAATTCCTTCTGCCCGGGCAGCGGGTCTTCGGACACGATGAACTCGGGATGGATGATGTTGTCCGCGGCCTCGCCCATGGCCTTGACGGTCTCGTAGGTAGCCGTGCCATGCACGGAGATGATGGGAACGCCGACCTTCAGCTGGCGCACGTTGCGGAACGGCGCGGGCGAGGTCGAGATGACGATGATCGCATCCGGCGTGGCCGCCTTGATCTTGGCCGCCTGGGTGGTGACATCGGTGGCGGCGATCTCGAACTTCTCCACCTGTATGAAGCTGACGCCGTACTCGCGGTCCAGCGTCTTCAGGCTGGTCCATACCACCTGCCCGTAGCCCGAGTCATGCAGCACGCCGACGCGCTTCAAGCCGTTGTCGCGCGCATAGGCCAGCACGGCACGCGCGTTGAGCTCCTGCGACGGCGTCAGGTGGAACACACAGTGGCGTTCACGCTCCACCGCGGGCCCCAGTCCCGAGAACGAGAACAGGGGCACCTTCTGCGCCTGTGTGATGCTGCCGATTGCAACCGTCTGTGCAATGCCCGATGGCCCGACGATGGCGCGAACCTTGTGCGTATGGAGCAGCGCGTTCGCCTTGGCGACGGCGGAATCCGGGCTGGAGCCGTCGTCTTCGACAATCATTTCCAGCGGCCGCCCGCCAATGCCCCCACGGGCATTGACGACCTTCTGCGCCAGCAGCGCGCCTTCGCGCTCGGCCTGGCCCACGGCGGCAAGGCCGCCGGTGATCGAGAACAGGCCGCCGATGCGGACCGGTTCGGCGCCGGGCTTGCCCTGGGCCAGCACCGGCGGCATCGCCAGGGCCAGGGCAAGCCCGGCGGCGACGAACAGGGCGCGTGGCGCCCGGGTGATCGGGTTGTGTTTCATGTCTCCATCCTTCTTTATAGCTATCGGGTTGGCCCGATTACACTGCGCCGGGCTCGCCTGCCCACTCGAGCACATCGGCCAGCGCGGCGATGTCGAGATGGTCCTGCCGGCGCTGCTGCATCAGCGCCAGGTATTGCCGCACCAGCGACGACATCGGCAGCGCGACCGCGTTGTCGCGGGCCACCGCCAATGCCAGGTCGAGGTCCTTCACCACCAGCGAGATCGGGCCGACGGCGGCGTAGTCGCGCTGCTTGAGCTGCTCTGCCTTGGTGCGGTAGTGGGCGCTGCCGACGATGCTGTCGTTGATCGCATCGACCATCAGCGCGCGGTCCAGCCCGGCGCGCGCGCCGAATGCCAGCCCTTCGCCGATCACCGCGGTGCTCATGAACACCATCATGTTGATCATCAGCTTGATGACGCGGGCCTCGTCCGCGCCGCCCACGTAGGACTGGCGCGCGGTCAGGCACGCCAGAATGGGTTGCACCGCGTCGAAGGCCGGCCGCGGCCCGGACACGAAGCAGCTCAGCTGCGCGCTGGCCGCCAGCGATACCGTGCCCGACACCGGCGCGCGCAGAAAAGCGGCGCCGCGCTGCACGAGCGCGGCGGCCACCTCGGCCGAGGCGTCGGGCGAGACCGTGCTCATGTCGACAAAGACCTTGTCCGCCGTTGCGGCCCCGGCAACGCCGCCAGGGGCCAGGAACAGGTCGCGCAGCCCGCCATCGTCGAAGATCGTCGAGAACACCACATCGGATTCCGCCACCAGTGCCTGCGCGGACGGCGCCACCGCGGCCCCGGCAGCGGCCACCGCCTCGCACTGCGCCGGCACACGGTCGAAGACCTTGAGCAGGTAGCCGGCTTTCAGCAGGTTCAGGCACATCGGCCGGCCCATGGCGCCAACGCCGATCCATCCAAGCCGCGGTGATTGCACCGTGTGTGCGTTGCTTGTGTTGGTCATGGCCCGCCCCCTACTCGACCCTGACGCCGGACAGCTCGACCAGCTTGCGGGTCTGGCGGGTCTGCGTCTCGATGTACTGCGAGAACTGCGCCGGGCTCAGCTTCATCGGCACCATCCCCTGCGCGGCGAAGTGCTTCTCGACGAAGTCCTTGTCGTCCAGGATCTCGCGGATGGTGGCATTCAGCTTGTCGACCACTGCGCGCGGCACCTTGGCCGGGGCCAGCACGCCGTAGACGGCCGAGATATCCATGTCCTTGTAGCCGGCTTCGGCAAAGGTCGGCACCTGCGGCAGCGCGCGCGTGCGCTTGTCGCCGCTGACGGCGAGCACCTTGAGCTTCTTTGCCGCAACAAAGCTCTGGATCGTCGGCAGCGCCGGGAAGGTCATCAGGATCTGGCCGCCGACGACGTCTGCCACCGCCGGCGCCGAGCCCTTGTACGGCACGTGGACCAGGTCGGTGCCGGCCAGCTTGTTGAACAGCGCGCCCATCAGGTGCGGCTGGCTGCCGCTGCCGAACGAGCCGTAGCTGAGGGCTTGCGGGCGGCCCTTGGCATACGCGGCCAGGTCCTTGACGCTGTCCACCGGCAGGCTGCCCGAGACGGCCATGACCAGCGGCACGTAGCCGATCGTTGCCACCGGGGCAAAGTCGCGCGCGACGTTGTACGACACCGACGGCAGCACCACCGGGTTGAGCACGAAGGTGGCATCGTTGGTGAGCAGCAGCGTGTAGCCGTCGGGCTGCGCCTTGGCCACCGCGTCGGCGCCGATCACGGTATTGGCACCGCTCTTGTTTTCCACCACCACCGGCTGGCCCAGCTTCTCAGACATGCGCTGCGCCAGTTGCCTGGCGATGATGTCGGTGGTTCCGCCCGGTGCGTAAGGCACCACCATGCGGATCGGCTGCGTGGGATAGGTCTGCGCCAGTGCGGCGCCCGTGCCTGCCAGGCAGGCCAGGCCGAAGGCTGCGGCACGCAGCGCGTGAATCGTATGAAATTGCCAGGACATAAGGTCTCCATCCATTGTCTGTGTCGACGGTGCCGGCTCGGACGGCCGGCTGCCGTCAGGGGATCATTCAGTCAAAGAGCCAGGGCTCCAATTGCCGCCGCGCCTGTTCGTAATCCCGGATCTGCCCGGCATGGCGCAGCGCCAGCGCGATATCGTCCAGGCCGTTCAGCAGGCAGTGCTGCTTGAACGGATCCAGCGTGAAGGCAATGGCCTCACCCGACGGCGTCACCACCTGCAGCGCGGCGAGGTCCACCTGCAGCCGGTAGCCCGGCGTGGCCGCGGTCTCGGCGAACAGGCGCTCGACCACGTCCGGCGCCGCGACGATCGGCAGCAGGCCGTTCTTCAGGCAGTTGTTGTAGAAGATGTCAGCAAAGCTGGGCGCGATCAGCGCGCGCAGGCCGAAGTCCTCCAGCGCCCACGGCGCATGTTCGCGCGATGAGCCGCAACCGAAGTTCTCGCGCGCCAGCAGGATCGAGGCGCCGCGGTAGCGCGGCTGGTTCAGCACGAAATCCGGGTTGAGGGGCCGGCTGCTGCAGTCCTGTCCGGGCTCGCCGTGGTCGAGGTAGCGCCAGTCGTCGAACAGGTAGGGGCCGAAGCCGCTGCGCCGGATCGACTTCAGGAACTGCTTGGGCAGGATGGCGTCGGTATCGACATTGGCTCGGTCCAGCGGCGCCACCAGGCCGTCCAGCGTGGTAAAGGCTCTCATTGCTCGGTTTCCTCCGGTGGTCTACAGCGAACGCACATCGATGAAGTGGCCCGCCACCGCGGCCGCGGCCGCCATCTGCGGGCTGACCAGGTGGGTGCGCCCGCCCGGCCCCTGCCTGCCTTCGAAGTTGCGGTTAGAAGTGGAAGCGCAGCGCTCGCCGGCCGCCAGGCGGTCATCGTTCATGCCCAGGCACATCGAACAGCCCGGTTCGCGCCATTCGAAGCCGGCGGCGATGAACACCTGGTCCAGCCCCTCGGCCTCGGCCTGCGACTTGACCAGCCCGGAGCCCGGCACCACCAGCGCCTGCCTGATGCGCGGCGAGACATGGCGCCCGCGCAGCACCGCCGCCGCGGCGCGCAGGTCTTCCAGGCGCGCATTGGTGCATGAGCCGATGAATACCTTGTCCAGCGCGACCGCCTCGATCGGCGTATTCGGCAGCAGGCCCATGTAGTCCAGCGCCTGCTCGATGCTCTTGCGCCGCACCGGGTCGCGCTCGTCGCGCGGATCGGGAATGCGCTCGCCGACGGCCACCACCATTTCCGGCGAGGTGCCCCAGGTCACATGCGGGCGGATCGCGGTGGCATCCAGCTCCACCACGGCATCGAAGGCGGCGCCCGGATCGCTGCGCAGCGTGCGCCAGTAGCCGGTGGCGGCGTCCCACATCGCACCGGCCGGTGCCTGCGGGCGACCGTCCAGGTAGGCCAGCGTGGTTTCATCCACCGCCACCATGCCGGCGCGCGCGCCCGCTTCGATCGCCATGTTGCACACGGTCATGCGCGCCTCCATGCTGAGGCCGCGGATCGTGCTGCCGGCAAACTCGATCACGTGACCGGTGGCGCCGGCGGTGCCGATGCGGCCGATCAGCGCCAGCGCGATGTCCTTGGCGGACACGCCACGGGGCAGCTCGCCCTCCACCCGCACCAGCATCGACCTGGGCTTCTTCATCCACAGGCATTGCGCAGCCAGCACCTGCTCGACTTCAGAGGTGCCGATGCCGAAAGCGAATGCCGCGAACGCGCCGTGCGTGGACGTGTGCGAGTCGCCGCAGGCAATGCTCATGCCGGGCAAGGTGGCGCCGCGCTCCGGACCGACCACGTGCAGGATGCCCTGGCGCGGATCGTCCATGCCGAAGTTGACGATGCCGGTGTCTGCGCAGTTCTGGTCCAGGGCCTCGACCTGCGCGCGGCTGACGGGATCGGCAATGCCCAGCTTGCGCGCGGTGGTCGGCACGTTGTGGTCGGCCGTTGCCAGCACGGAAGCGGCGCGCCACACCTTGCGCGCGTTCAGGCGCAGGCCTTCGAAGGCCTGCGGGCTGGTCACCTCGTTGACCAGGTGGCGGTCGATATAGATCAGCGCGGGTCCGTCCGGCTCCTGGTGGATCACGTGGCTGGCCCAGAGCTTGTCGAGCAGGCTCGCCGGGCGGTCGGGTTCAGTCATGGGGGTCTCTCCTTGTATTTCTCGTGGCGGATGCGGGTTACCTTGCGCCCACCCACTCAGGCACCGGATGCAGCTCGGTGCTCTTGCCGGCCTTGACCACCTGCCCGGAAATATCGTGTCCGACCAGCGCCGGCAGCTCGCGCGCCGCGCCAAGCAGCCGGTCCAGGTCGACACCGGTGTCGATGCCGGAAGACTCCAGCATGTGCACCAGGTCTTCCGTGCAGATATTGCCGGTCGCGCCCGGCGCAAAGGGGCAGCCGCCCAGCCCGCCCAGCGACGCATCGAAACTGTCCACGCCCGCCGCCAGACCGGCCAGCACATTGGCCAGGCCCATGCCGCGCGTGTTGTGGAAATGCAGTGTCAGCGGCACGCCCGGGAACCAGCGCAGGAACGCCTCGACCAGCTTGCTCACCTGGCGCGGGTCGGCCATGCCGGTGGTATCGGCCAGCGTGATGCTGTCCATGCCCAGTTCCAGGTAGCGGCCCGCGGCCCACTTCACCCGTTCCGGCGCGATCTCGCCTTCGAACGGGCAGCCGAACGCGGTCGCCACGCAGCCGCTGACAGCCAGATCGGCCGACTGAGCCAGCTGCATCACGCCGCGGAACTGCTCAAGCGACTGTTCGCAGGTCATGCGCATATTGGCCAGGTTGTGCGTCTCGCTGGCCGACATCACCAGGTTGATCTCGTCGAGATCGCACTCCAGTGCGCGCTCGCAGCCGCGCGCATTGGGCACCAGCGCGGTGTAGACCACGCCCGGATGGCGGCGGATGCCTTTCGCGACCGCCTCGGCATCGCGCAGGTTCGGGATCGCCTTGGGCGAGACAAAGGAGGTGATCTCGATCCTGGCCAGGCCGGTTTCCGAGAGGCAGTCGATCAGCGCGATCTTCTGTTCGGTGGGGACGAATTCAGGCTCGATCTGGAAGCCGTCGCGCACGGACACTTCATTGATGCGCACGCGCCGGGGGGCATTAGGAAGCCACATGGTTCTTTCCTTTCTTTCCTTTTCGTAGGGGGCGGGCCTCAGACCACGCCGGCGGCGCGCAGCGCGCGCAACTCATCGCCGGCAATGCCGATGCCCGCCAGGATCTCTTCGGTGTGCTGGCCCAGTTCGGGGCCGATCCACCTGGTGCGCCCAGGCGTTGCGCTGAGCTTGGGCACGATGCCGGACAGCTCCAGCGGCGAGCCATCGGGCAACTGGTGCGGCTCGATCATGTCGCGCGCGCGGTAGTGCGCGTCGCTGCTGATCTCCGCCGCGGTGTAGATCTTTCCGCAGGGCACGGCCGCGGCTTCCAGCGTTGCCAGCACCGTGTCGAGGTCATGCGCGGAAGTCCACGCGGTGATGGCGTCGTCGAGCATGGCGTTGTGCTGCACGCGCCCGTCGTTGTGCGCCAGGCGCGGGTCTTGGCCCAGGTCGTCGCGGCCGATGGCGGCCATGAAGCGCCGGAAGATGGCGTCGCCGTTGCCGGCGATGATCACGTACTGGCCGTCCTGGCACGGATAGGTATTCGACGGCGAGATGCCCGGCAGGCTGGCGCCCGAACGCTCGCGCACGTGGCCGAACTTGGCGTACTCCGGCACCAGGCTCTCCATCACGGCAAACACCGACTCATAGAGCGCCACGTCGACAAACTGCCCTTCGCCCTGGTTGGCGCGCAGGTGGTGCATGGCCAGCAAGGCGCCGATGACGCCATACAGCGACGCCAGGGTGTCGCCGATGCTCACGCCCGAGCGCACCGGCGGCCGGTCGGGATAGCCGCTGACATAGCGCAGCCCGCCCATCGATTCGGCAATCGCGGCAAAGCCGGGGCGGTCCTTGTAGGGACCGGTCTGGCCGTAGCCGGAGATGCGCACCATGACCAGCGCGGGGTTCACCTTGCGCAGGTCTTCCCAGCCCAGGCCCCATTTCTCGAGCGTGCCGGGGCGGAAGTTCTCGATCACGATATCGGCTTCGGTGACCAGCTTGCGCACGATCTCCTGGCCCTGCGCCGAACGCAGGTCCAGCGTCAGCGACTTCTTGTTGCGGCTCTGGCTATACCACCAGAGCGAGGTGCCTTCATACAGCTTGCGCCACTTGCGCAGCGGGTCGCCGTCCTTGGGCGATTCGATCTTCAGCACTTCGGCGCCGAACTGCGCGAGCAGTCCGCCCGCATACGGGCCTGCGATCAGCGAGCCGAGTTCGATCACGCGGACGCCCTGCAGCGGCATCGTTCCGTTGTTCGCTTCGTTAGCCATGGCGGTTTGCTGCTCCTGTGGATACGGTGGTCTGTGATGCAAGATTGGAAGAACCCGCGCGCACGGTAAAGCAACCATTGGCGAGCCCGCCATCGCGAAAAACGATGGCAGCGCTGGCGCGCTATTCGTCCTCGCGCAGCCGGTCCACCAGCAGCCGCGCCACCGCGGACAGGCCCTCATACGCACGCACGCCGATCACCAGCTGGCGCGCGGCCCACGCTTCATCGAGCGCGACGGTGCGGATGCCAAGGGTCTGCTGGTAAGGCCCGGCGCTGGACCTGGGCAGGATCCCCAGGCCCAGTCCCGCCTGCACCATCAGGCACAGCGCGTCGTAGCCGGGCACGTGGATGCGCGGCTTGAACACGCGGCCCGCCTCGCTGGCGGCCTTGGCCAGCTGCAGGTGGATCTGGCTGCCTGCGTGCAGGCTGACAAAGTCGTAGTCGAAGGCCTCGCGGATGGTCACCGAGTGCCGCCCGGCCAGCGGATGCGCGCCGGGCACCACCACGACCAGTTCGTCGCGCCGGTAGGGGAACGTCTCCAGTTCCGCACCCACCGCACCCGCGGTGAAGATGCCGATGTCCGCGGCATTCTCGGCCACCGCGCGCACGATGGCGGTGCTGACGCGCTCTTCCAGGTGCACGTCGATCAGCGGGTACTCGGCCAGGAACGACTTGAGCTGCGCCGGCAGGAACTGCGTGATGGCCGAGATATTGGCCATCACCCTCACCTGCCCGCGCAAGCCGCCGCCGTAGTCGCGCATGCGCACCAGGATGTCATCCAGGTTGTGCAGCACGCCGCGCGCCAGGTGCGCCAGCTCCATCCCGGCCATGGTCGGCTGCACGCCCTTGTTGCTGCGCATCAGCAAGGCCGTGCCCAGCCCCTGCTCCAGTTCGCTCACGCGCTTGCTGACCGCGGCCGCGGCGAGGTGCGCGTGCTCCGCCGCCGCGGCGATGGAGCCGGTTTCGGCCACGGCGACAAACAGGCGCAGCGAAGTGGGGTCGAGTCTCATGATGCGGTGTCTCCCGGATCCGGTGGCCTGCGGTGGCCCCGGTCCTTGTGTTGCAGGCGGTCTGTTGCAGCTAAAATGCGGTCATGACCTCCGCCGCCAAACCATCCGCCCCCGTCGACAACGACACTCCGCCGAAGCTCGAGGAAGGCCACCGCGACTACGTCGCGGCGCTGGCGCGGGGCCTGGCGGTGATCCAGGCCTTTACCGAGACCACGCCGGAACTGACGCTGAGCGAAGTGGCGCAGGCCACCGGCATGACGCCCGCGACCGCACGCCGCGCGCTGCTGACGCTGCAGGCGCTGGGCTATATCGGCGCCAACGGCCGCCGCTTCGTGCTGCTGCCCAAGGTGCTGTCGCTGGGCGCCGCCTTCCTCAGCTCGATGAACCTGCGCGACATCGTGCAGCCGTTCCTGCAGGAGGTGGCCGAGCGCTTCCGCGATTCGGTCTCGCTTGCCATCCTCGACGGCGACAGCGTGGTCTACCTGGCACATGTGCCCAGCCGCAGGCGCATCGCCTTCCGCGCTTCGGTGGGTTACCGGCTGCCGGTCCATTGCACCTCCCTTGGCCTGGCCTTGCTGGCGCACGCGCCCAAGGCCCAGCAGAACAAGATCCTCGACAAGGCGCCATTCCAGAAATTCACCCCGCTGACGCTCAGCGATGCCGACGCGCTGCGCGCGGCGCTGGCACGCGCGCTCGAGCAGGGCTATGCCATCCAGGACAGCCAGCTGGAGCTGGGCGTGCTGTCGATCGCCGTGCCGGTGCGCGACCCGCAACAGCGCGTGATCGCCGCCATCAACTGCTCCACCGAAACCGAGCGCACCAGCCCCGACGAACTGGTCGCCACCCGGCTGCCGGCGCTGCGCGAAGCCGCCGCGTCGATCGAGGCGGCGATCCGGCGCGCGCCGGCGCTGGCGCACTCCATTACCGCCGCCTCCTGAACCGCCTCGCGCGCCGGCTTACTGCGCCGCTTCAGGCTGCAGCACGATATCCAGGTTGACCAGCTGGTAGCCGTCGCGCTCCGGGTGCGGCAGCGCGTCGACGATGTGGTCGTCGATGGTCGAGAAGATGCAGTCGACCGGATTGGCCGGATCACCGGCGAAATACAGCTGCGACGTCAGCGTCCGGTAGCCCGGCTGCATCACCCGGTAGTGGATGTGCGGCGCGCGCTGCCGGTTGCGGCCCAGCCGCTTCATCAACACGCCCACTTCGGTATCCTCGCGCCCGATGATGTAGCCACCCGGGCGGATGGTGAACACCTGGAAGCTGCCATCCGCCTCGCAACGCAGCTTGCCGCGCAGGTTGTCTTCGGACTGCGAGTCGTCTTCGTTCTCATAGCGGCCGAACTGGTTGGGCTGCCATACGATCATCATCGCGCCCGGTACCGGCGTGCCGGTGGCGGCATCCAGCACGCGGCCGCGCACCTCTAGCCGCTGGCCAGGCTCGTCGTCGGTGGCGATATGGCACGGGTTGGAGCCTTCGGCGATCTCGTCCTTGGGGAACGGGCCGGTCACGTTCTGCGGCGTGGCGTGGTCATCGGTGCGTGCCAGGTCCAGCGCGCGCATGGTCAGCCCCATCATGTCGCACAGCATGATCAGCTCATCCTGCTGGGCCACCTTGCCCATCCAGGTGGCGATCCGGTAGAGCTGCTGGTCGGTCAGCTTGAGTTCGTCCAGCATGGCGTGGAAGTGCTTCAGCGCCACGCGGAACTGCGCCTGCAGGACCGGGTCCGCGCCGGGCGCATCGCTGCACATGGCATCGAAGGCGCGTTGCAGGGTGTAGTTGTCGGGGTTGTTCATCGTTGTCTCCGGTGATTCTGTGTCAGTGGCCGGCGGCGGCCATGTCGATGGCGCGGGCGAACAGGGTTCCATCCGCTTTCAGCTTGTGCTTGGCCGGCTTGTGCGTCGGGGTGTGCGGAATGGCATCCACGGCGACGACATAGCGCGGCAGCTTGTGCACGGCCAGCCGGTCCCGAGCCCAGGCGAGCAACTCGCCCGGCTCGACCGACTGCCCCGGACGGAACTGCACCGCCAGCAGGATCTCTTCTTCGCCCAGGTCCGCCGGCACGCCGATGGCCGCCGCTTCCTCGACTGCGGGGTGCTCGCCGAAGATCCGGTCGAGCTCGGCGCCGGACACGTTCTCGCCCTTGCGGCGGATCACGTCCTTCTTGCGTGCGACGAAGACGTAGTAGCCATCACTGTCCTGGCGCACCAGGTCGCCGGTGGCAAACCAGCCGTCGCGGAACGCGGCCTCGGTCTGCGCGGCGTCGCGGTAGTAGCCCTGCATCAGCGTCGGGGTGCGGATCAGCAGTTCGCCCGCGGCGCCGGGTGCCACGTCGTGGCCGTCGTCGTCGACGATGCGCGCCTCGGGCACCGGCACGGCCGGGTCCGGGTGCGGCGAGATCAGTCCCATGGTGCCGAGCTTGTGCGGGCCGTTGAACGGATTGGCGATGACGCCGGGGATTTCCGTCATGCCGTAGCACTCGATCAGGCGCGGCACGTGGAATTCCTGCTTCATCACCCGCACCATCTCCTGGGTCTGCGGCGCAATGAACATCTTGGTGATGCGATGGCCCGGCACGAATTCCGCGCGCGGGCGCCGCGCCAGGATGCTGCCGGCAGCAGCCACCAGATTGACCTCGGTCGCGCCGCTCTCGGCCGCGAAGCGCCAGAACGACGACGCCGAGAAGCGGCGCATCAGCACCAGGCAGCCGCCGCAGGCCAGCGCCCCGCCCACCGAATACATCAATGCATTGATATGGAACAGCGGCATCACGCACATCACGCGCTCGTCCGGCTGCAAGTGCAGGCGGCCGACAAAGGCCTCGGCCGTCAGCACGTAGCCGCGATGGCTGTGCATGGCGCCCTTGGGAAAGCCGGTGGTGCCTGAGGTGTAGATGATCAGGGCGGTGCTGCGGTCGCTGTCGACGCCCGGCGCAGCGTTGGCCGGCTGCACCGCATGCGCCGCGATCGACGCGGCCAGCGTCGGCACGCCGTGATCGCCATCCTCGTTGGCGCGCAGCCAGACGTCACCGCCCAGGTCCGCGGCCACGGCCGCGCCGGTTGCGAGCGTGCCGGGCGCGCAGACCAGGCCGCAGACCTGCGCGTGCCGGAATACGTACAGCGCCTCGTCGAGCCGGTATTCGGGATTGGCCGGCACCATGGTCGCGCCGATACGGGCCAGCGCGAACATCAGCACCACGGTGGACGGATGGTTGGTCGAGAGCACGCCGACACGGTCGCCGGGGCGGACTTGCATCGCCTGCGCCAGCCAGTCCGCGGTGAGGGCGATCCGTTGGTCGAGCTGGCGATAGCTCCAGGTCTCGCCCTCGAACACAAGCGCCGGCTTGGCCGGGTGCGCCGCCACGCGGGCGGCAAGGAAACCAGTGAGTGTGGCATCGTGGGCGCGGTACTGCCTGAGCACATCGAGCGGCGCCACCAGCGCGTCGCCGGCAGGGAGTGCGGGCGGCTTCATGATGCTTGCGCCGGCGCGGCGCTGTAAGTGATGGCGTGTTCGGCGGCGTCGGCCAGGATAAAGCCGATGGGTTGCGCACGCTCTTCCTGCAGGTGGGCGATCAGGCTCGCCACGCGGGCCAGCATCGGCACACCCTTGAGCGCGCTGGCGGGATAGCCGGCATCGAGCAGCACCGCGGGGATCGCGCCCGACACATTGAGCGGCAAGGCCTTGCTGTAGTGCTCGGGAACCGCCGCGGCCACCGCCTCGAGCGCGGCGACGTGGTCGCCCGCGATGCCGAGTTCACGCGCGAACGCCAGCAGGCGGTGCGCACGCGGATCGCCCTGCTTGTGCGTGGGGTGGCCAAAGCCCGGCAGCGGCTGCCGTGCCTGCCGCAAGGCCCGCACCACCGCGTGCGCGCTGTCTGCCAGCGTGCCGGCGTCGCGGCCGGCCAGCACTTGCGCCAGCATCTGCCCGGCGGTTTCCGAGGCCCCCAGGATGACCGAGCCGCAGCCCAGCACGCCCGCGGCCACCGCGCCCTGCAGGGCGTCGGGGGCGGCGGCGAGCGTCATGCGCGCGGCCTGCACCGACGGCACCAGTCCGTGTTCGGCAATGGCGACCAGGCAGGCATCGGTGATGGCCACCAGCTTTTCGTCCGGCTGGCGGCCGGTAAGCAGGAACAGAAAGTAGGCCGTAAAGCCGATCTTGCCGATCAGTTCCTGGCTGAGATCCTTGCCATGCACCGACACCCCGTGGAGATTCACATGGGCAATGGCGGTGTGGCCGGTGCGTTTGGCATCCGTCACGTTGTCTCCTATTTTTGCGCTACGCGCAATCTAATGCGGTATACGAATTATTTTAGGGCGTGCCACGATGCATTGCAAGGTCGGGAATACCTGCACCGGGAGCCAGCCGGCACTGCGCCAGACGCAGCGCCGGCACATCATCAGGCACGGTCCGACGGATCGGTCTCCCCGATCCGGGCGAGCGCGCCATCGGTGAAGGGATCGACTTCGCGTACCGCGCCGTCCAGATACGGATCGACCTTGCGCGCTGCGACCTTGCGGAACTGCTCGTCCACCAGCCGGCCCGGCTGCGAACGCTGCGCCGACGCGGCCGAGGGGATCGAGCCATGTTCCGCACGCGCACCATCGGCATAGACATCGGGCGACCGCACCGCGGCCTGGGCCGCCGAAGCCATCACCAGCACGACTGCTGCGCCAAACATTGCCGTTTTCATCACTTGCTCCTGTTAAGCATCGAAGAGAAGAGCGCCGGTTCTGGCCGGGGTCTGGGTTCCAGTCCTTCAGTGCGTCGCTCATGGTGAGCAAATATAGTTAAAACCGTACCGTACGGTATTTTCCAATTCGAAATGAGTCGTTCTGATTTTTTGAAGCCATGAGCCTGTCACATTGGGAAACGCAGCAGCCTGCCGGCTTTTGGTAGACTGCGCAGGGTCTCCCCCGGCATGGGGCGCGACGCCATGCCTGCACCAGATGAGCTCTCCAGAAAGCGCTTCCCCCCCTGTGGTCCACCACCCGCCCGTGCGCATCACGCGCCGCGGCGAAGAGAAACGCGCGCTGATCCTCAGCACCGCCGCGGACATGTTCCTGGAACATGGCTATGACGGCGTCAGCCTGGATGACATCGTCAAGGCGTGCGGCGGCTCCAAGACCAACGTGTACAGCTATTTCGGCGGCAAGGATGGACTCTTCGTCGCGGTGGTGGAGCGGCTATGCGACCGCTTCCTGGAGAAGACAGAGAAAGGACTGGACCTGTCGCGCTGCAACGCCGCGCAGGGCCTGCACAGGATTGCCCACAGCTTCCTGCATTCGCTGCTGGAAGAACGGCACCTGGCGTTCCTGCGGCTGATCTTTGCGGAGTCGCGGCGCTTTCCGGCGCTGGGCAATGCCTGGTACACGCGCGGCCCGGAGGCAACGTGCGCCTATATCGCGGCCTTCCTGTCCGCGCACCAGGCCAACGGCATCCGTCTTGCGGCAAGTCCCGAGGCCAGCGCCCGGCTCTTCCACGGCATGGTGCTGGCCAGCGTGCTGCACCGGACGCTGGCCACCGGCATGCGGCCGGACGAAAGCGAGACCGGTGCGCTGGTCAACAACGCCATCGCGGTGATCGTGCCGAAGGACTGAAATCGCAGCGCGGATCGCTCATCGCGCCGGGATGTCCGAGATGCCTTGAATGCGCCATCCTCTGACACAAGGCATCTGATGGGCCAGAAAAACAAAAACCCCGGAAGACCGCGATCTTCCGGGGTTTCGCCGCCATGACTGGCGGAGACGGAGGGATTCGAACCCTCGATCCAGGTTTTGGCCCGGATGCTCCCTTAGCAGGGGAGTGCCTTCGACCTCTCGGCCACGTCTCCCAAACTTGCGTTGTGTGAGGGAGCCACACAACGAAGCGCGTATTCTAGCGGCGCCGCACGTGTTGGTCAACGAAAAATCGATCACTCAACACAAAAATCGCGACCCCGCCAGAAGTGTTCACGAACGGATCACGCCTGTTCCAGTTCGAAAGCCTTGTGCAGCGCGCGCACGGCCAGTTCCATGTACTTCTCGTCGATCAGCACCGAGATCTTGATTTCCGAGGTGGAGATCATCTGGATGTTGATGCCCTCTTCCGACAGGGTGCGGAACATCTTGCTGGCGATGCCAACGTGCGAGCGCATGCCCACGCCCACCACCGACACCTTCGACACCTTCGGGTCGCCCGACACGCTGCCGGCGCCGATATGCGACTTGACGCCGTCGTTCAGGATGGCCAGGGCGCGCTGGTACTCGCCGCGCGGCACGGTGAAGGTGAAGTCGGTCTTGCCGTCGACGGACTGGTTCTGGATGATCATGTCGACGTCGATGTTGGCGTCGGCGACCGGGCCCAGGATCTGGTAGGCGATGCCCGGCTTGTCCGGCACGCCCAGAACGGTGATCTTGGCTTCGTCACGGGCAAAGGCGATGCCGGAGATGACGGCTGCTTCCATGGTGGAGTCTTCCTCAAAAGTGATCAGCGTGCCCGAGTGCATTTCCTGCTCGAGCGGCATAAGCGGGTCGGTCAGCGACGACAGCACGCGGGTCTTCACGCGGTACTTGCCGGCGAACTCCACGGAGCGGATCTGCAGCACCTTGGAGCCGAGGCTGGCCATTTCCAGCATTTCTTCGAAGGTGATCTGGTCCAGGCGGCGGGCGTCTTCGACCACGCGCGGGTCGGTGGTGTACACGCCGTCGACGTCGGTGTAGATCAGGCACTCGTCGGCTTCGATCGCGGCGGCAATGGCCACGGCCGAGGTGTCCGAGCCGCCACGGCCGAGCGTGGTGATGTTGCCGTCGTCGTCGATGCCCTGGAAGCCGGTGATCACGACCACGCGGCCGGCGTCGAGGTCGCCGAGGATGCGCTCGTCGTCGATCGATTCGATACGGGCCTTGGTATAGGCCGAGTCGGTCTTCACCGGCACTTGCCAGCCGGTGTAGCTGACCGCGTCGATGTCTTGGCCGTGCAGCGCGATGGCCAGCAGTGCCACGCTGGCCTGTTCGCCGGTGGAGGCGAGCATGTCCAGTTCACGCGGATTGGGCTGCGGCGAAATTTCCTTGGCGAGTCCCAGCAGGCGATTGGTCTCGCCCGACATGGCCGAAGGCACCACGACTACGCGGTGACCGGCGCGGTGCCACTTGGCCACGCGCTTGGCGACATTCTTGATGCGTTCCGTGGAACCCATCGAAGTGCCGCCGTATTTGTGAACGATGAGAGCCATCTTCTTGTCGACGCCAGCGATTGTGCAAAGCCCTTGAAAATACACGAACAAGCCCTGTCAGGCAAGGCGGGAGCGGGGTTCTGGCTGCAGATCGGAAGTGATGCCGGCGGCGATCCGGAGGCTTCAGTGCGTCGGCATCGCCACTGCCGGCGGCCGCGGATGCCATTCGACGCGCCAGCGCGGCGCCGCCGGGGCGTCCGGCCAGCGGCGGTGCATGCCCAGGCCGGCGGCCAGCACCAGGGTATCGCCAGACCACAGCAGCGGCAGCCAGGCGCGGCGCCAGGCCGGGATGCCGGCTTCCTGGCAGGCTTGCTTCAGGGCCCGGGCCGGGCCGCCCGGGCGCAGCACGATACGCTCGCCGCCGCTGCGGGCGGCCAGGCGCAAGGGCTGGCGCAGCGCCGCTTCGGGCACGCCGAAGGTGTCATCACGGAAGAAATGGAGTTCGCCGCGCCAGGCAGGCACGACGATACGGGCCTCGCCGCGCCAGTCCAGCGTCACGGGTGCCGGCGCGGCGATCGGTGGCGGCGTGCAGGCCAGCACGCGGTCGCGGAAGCGGCGCAGGACCAGCCCCTCATGCGCGATCGCGGGCTCGCCGCCAGCGTGGGCGACCAGTTGCTCGCGCATCGCCGCCAGCCTGGCAGTGGAAGGCGCGCGCACGCCGAGGTCGCGCAGCCAGAAGCGCAGCACGGCATCGGCATGTGCCACGGGCAAGGCGCGCAGCCCTGCCAGGTCGAGTTCGGCAAGCGTGTCGGCATCGCGGCCGGGGCGTGCCAGCGCCGCCAGCGAGGCGGCTGCCAGTTCATCGATCAGTGCGCCTGCCTGGGCGAAATGCGCTGCCGCCTGCACCACGTTGGCCGACAACGCCGGGAAGGCCGCGACCAGCGCCGGCAGGTGCGCGCGCAAGGCATTGCGCGCATAGCGTTCATCGGCATTGGACGGGTCGTCGACCCATTGCAGCGCGTTGGCCGCGCAGTAGGCCTCGATCTCGGCGCGGGCCACGTCCAGCCAGGGGCGCAGCAGCGTCACGCCGCTGCGCTCGTCGAGCGGGCGCAGCGCTGGCATGCCAGCCATGCCGGCCACGCCGGCGCCGCGGAACAGCCGCAGCAGCACGGTCTCGACCTGGTCGTCCTGGTGGTGGGCGAACAGCAGCAGGCGCGCGCCGCTGTCGGCGCACATCGCCGCCAGCGCGGCATAGCGCGCGCGGCGCGCGGCCGCTTCCACGCCCTCGCCCGCTTCGGGCTGCACCGACACCCGCCGCACGAAATAGCCGACCTGCCACTGCGCGCACTGCGCGGCGCAGAAACGGTCCCAGTCGTCGGCATCCGCCTGCAGGCCGTGGTGGACATGCAGCGCCACCACGCGCGCGCCAACGCCCCACTCCGCCGCGGCCGCGCGGGCGGCATGCAGCAGCGCGACCGAATCGCGCCCGCCCGACAGGGCCACCGCGATCGTCGCCGCGCCCGTGCCGCCGCCAGAAACAACAAAGGCCGCACCGGCCTGGAGGGCCTGTGCGACCTTGTCGGTCAGCCGGGCGGACGGGTCAGTCCTGGGTGCCGGTGTCCTTGAACTTGCCATAGGCGAGCAGGCGCTCATAGCGGCGAGCCTGCAGCTCCTTCACGCTCATGCCCTGGAACTGACGCAGCGACTCGGCCAGCGAGCGCTTGAGCATCGCCGCCATGCCCTTGTAGTCACGGTGCGCGCCGCCCAGGGGCTCGCTCACGATCTTGTCGATCAGGCCCAGCGCCTTCAGGCGGTGCGCGGTCAGGCCGAGCGCCTCGGCGGCTTCCGGTGCCTTCTCGGCGGTCTTCCACAGGATCGAGGCGCAGCCTTCCGGCGAAATCACCGCGTAGGTGGCGAACTGCAGCATCTGCACCACGTCGCCCACGGCAATCGCCAGCGCGCCGCCCGAACCGCCTTCACCGATGATGGTGGCGATCAGGGGCACCTTCAGGCCGGCCATCACGTACAGGTTGTGGCCGATGGCTTCGGACTGGCCGCGCTCTTCGGCGTCGATGCCGGGGAATGCGCCCGGGGTGTCAACGAAAGTGAAAATCGGCAGGCCGAACTTGTCCGCCAGCTCCATCAGGCGCTTGGCCTTGCGGTAGCCCTCGGGCTTGGGCATGCCGAAATTGCGCATGGCGCGCTCTTTCGTGTCACGGCCCTTCTGGTGGCCGATGACCATGCACGCCTGGCCGTTGAAGCGCGCCAGGCCGCCGATGATCGAAAGATCGTCGGCAAAGGTGCGGTCGCCGTGCAGCTCGTGGAAATCGGTAAAGATCTCGCGCACGTAGTCCAGCGTATAGGGACGCTGGGGGTGGCGGGCGATTTGCGCAACCTGCCACGGGGTCAGGTTGGCGTAGATGTCTTTGGTCAGCTGCTGGCTCTTGCCGGCCAGCCGCGAAATTTCTTCGGAAATATCAACAGCCGAATCGTCCTGCACAAAGCGCAGTTCTTCGATCTTTGCCTCGAGTTCGGCAATGGGCTGCTCAAAATCCAGGAAGGTGGTTTTCATAAAATCACACGTACCTGTCTGTGAAGGGGCGCATTCTACCGGAATTTGGTCGCTATCTTAGCGCCTGCCAGATAGCCCGGACTGCACCTGCCACTAAATTTTCTTGCTGTGATGCCTAATACGTCACTGGCAGCGGGTCGAGACTGCGCCACATATACCACGTGGCCACAGTTCGCCATGGCTCCCAGTTGGCCGCCACCTCGCGCGCCTCGCTGCGCGTGACCGGCTCGCCACTGAAGTAATTGGCGGAGATCGCGTTGATCAGGCCGATGTCATCGAGCGGCAGCACGTTGGGCCGCATCAGGTTGAACATCAGGAACATCTCGGCGGTCCAGCGGCCGATGCCGCGGATCTGCGTCAGCTCCGCAATTACTGCTTCGTCGTCCATCTGCGCCCATTCGCCGACATGCACCGTGCCCGCCTTGAAGTGGTCGGCCAGGTCGACCAGGTATTCCCCCTTGCGCTTGGACAGGCCGCAACCGGCCAGCTTCTCGGGACCGGCGCGCAGGAACTGTGCCGGGGTCAGCCTGGGGCACAGGGCATGCAGCCGCTCCCACACCGACTGTGCCGCCTTGACCGAGATCTGCTGGCCCACCACCGCGCGCGCCAGCGTGACGAACGGATCCCCGCGCGACACCAGGTGCGCCGGGCCGTAGGTCGGGATCATCTTGCGCAGGATGCGGTCGCGCTTCATCAGGTCGGCGCAGGCCTCGTCCCAGTAGGCGGGGCGCACCGCGTCGATGACGGTTTCGACCGGCAGCGGCACCGCATCCGCCTCGGGCAGCACGGCCTTGGCATTGCGCGTGCCCCTGGCCGTGTCCTTGCCGTCAGGCAGCGGCGCCTCCTTGGCGCCAGCCTTGCCCGGGCGCGGACCGGCCGCCTTCACCCGGCCCCTCGTGGCGGGAGGCGTGGCGATGGCTGGCTTGCGCGCGGCAGCGTTCAAGCACGCCTCCACTCGGTGGCACCGCCCGGCTTGTCTTCCAGCACGATGCCAGCTTCCAGCAGTTGCGCGCGGATGCGGTCCGCTTCGGCAAAGTTGCGCTCCACCTTGGCGGTCTTGCGCGCGGCGATCAGGGTCTCGATCTGTTCCGGCGAGATGCCGTCGTCGGACCTGCCGCCTTGCAGGAAAGTATGTGGGTCGCGCTCGAGCAGGCCCAGCGTGCCCGCCAGCCCCTTGAGCTGGCGCGCGGCCGCGGTCGAGCCGGTGCGGTTGATCTCGCTGGCCAGGTCGAACAGTACCGACATCGCGATCGGCGTGTTGAAGTCGTCGCCCATGGCCTCGGCAAAGCGCCTGGCGTGCGGCTCGTCCCAGTCCACCGCGCAGCCGCCCGGCTGGCTGTCCTTGAGCGCCGTGTACAGGCGTGTCAGGGCGTGGCGCGCATCGTCCAGGTGCGCGTCGCTGTAGTTCAGCGGGCTGCGGTAGTGCGCGCGCAGGATGAAGAAGCGCACGACCTCGGCGTCGTACGACTTCAGGACCTCGCGGATGGTGAAGAAATTGCCAAGCGACTTGGACATTTTTTCGTCGTTGATGCGCACGAAGCCGTTGTGCATCCACATGTTGACGAAGGGCTTGCCGCTGGCGCCTTCAGACTGCGCAATCTCGTTCTCGTGGTGCGGGAACTGCAGGTCAGCCCCGCCGCCATGGATGTCGAAATGCTCGCCCAGCAGCGTGCAGCTCATGGCGGAGCATTCAATGTGCCAGCCCGGGCGGCCGGCGCCCCACTTCGAGTCCCACTTGCTCTCGGGCGGCTCGCTGGCCTTGGCGGACTTCCAAAGCACGAAGTCGAGCGGGTCCTGCTTGGCGTCGTTGGCGCTGACACGCTCGCCGGCGCGCAGGTCTTCCAGCGACTTGCCCGAGAGCTTGCCGTAGCCGGCGAACTTGCGCACCGAATAGTTCACGTCGCCGTCGCTGGCCTGGTAGGCCAGGCCCTTGGCTTCCAGCTTGCCGATCATGTCGAGCATCTGCGGCACGTAGTCGGTGGCGCGCGGCTCGTGGTCGGGGCGGATCACGCCCAGCGCGGCGGCATCCTCGTGCATGTACTGGATGAAGCGCGCGGTCAGCTCGCCGATGGTCTCGCCGTTCTCGGCCGCGCGGCGGATGATCTTGTCGTCGATGTCGGTGATGTTCTGCACATACGTCACCTCGTAGCCGGCGGCACGCAGCCAGCGGTGCACCATGTCGAACACCACCATCACGCGAGCGTGGCCAACGTGACAATAGTCGTACACCGTCATGCCGCACACATACATGCGGACCTTGCCGGGTTCGATTGGCACGAATGGCTGTTTCTCACGCGCGAGCGTGTTGTAGATGTTCAGAAGCTGCATGAAACGAAGTGAGTGGTGAGAGGAGACTGCCGCGGTTCGCACAGCAGGCAGCGCGGGCCGTGGCGCCGGTTGCCCGGCGCCTGGCAGGCCGCCGGTGGCAACGCGGGCCACTGGCGCAATTCCGTCGCGCCCCATATCTTACCGGAAGGCGCTGCGCTGGTTGCCTCCGGCACGGCGCCGCCAGCGCCGCGCGAGATGCCGCGCCCGCTGCCCCGATGTCATCGCCCTTCGTGCCGGACTTGCCGCTTTGCTAGAATGCCGCGGAGTATAACGGACCTGTCCTCAATGAGCCTGCCGCTGCCCTCCCCGTCTTCTGCCATGTTCGCCGCCCCCGCGCGCCGACGCGGCCATCGCGCCGTACTGCCCCTGCTGGCCCTGGCCGCCGCGCTGGCGGCCCCTGCCTACGCGCAGAACGGCCCGCTGTCGCTGGCCGCGCCGACGACGCCGGTCGGCGGCATCCAGTCGACCGATCCTGGCATGAGCGAGGCCCAGCAGGCCGCCAACGCGCGCCGCTACGACGAAGCCATCAAGGGCTTCGACCGCGTGCTGACCGCCAACCCGCGCAATGCGCAGGCACGCTTCCAGCGCGCCTGGGCCCTGGCCCAGTCCGGCCGCGAAGACGCCGCCATCCAGGCCTTTGCCGAAATGGCGCAGGAGTTCCCGGAACTGCCCGAGCCCCACAACAACCTGGCGCTGCTCTACGCCAAGCGCGGCGACCTGAAGCGCGCCGAGGCCGAGTTGCTGCTGGCCACCGAAGTCAAGCCGGGCTTTGCCATCGGCTATACCAACCTGGGCGACGTCTACCGCCGCCTGGCCGAGCAGGCCTACGCCGAAGCGCTGCGCCGCAATCCGGGCGATGCCCGCGCCAGCGCCGGCCTGCGCCAGCTGAACCCTGATGCCGCGGCGCCGGTCAAGCCGGCGGCGCCCGCCGGCACCGGCCGCAAGGCAACGCCAGCGCAGCGCCAGGCACCTGCCAGCGCCCCTGCCGCGAACTGACGGCCACCCATCCCAAGGCCCGGGCGCGGCGCGCCCGGACCATGTGCATCATCCAGACTTACCGGAGTTCCTTCATGATCCGTTCCCGTCGCATCGTCCTGGCCGGCCTGACCGCAGGCGCCCTGGCACTGTCCTCGTTCAACGCAATGGCTCAGCAAAAGGCCGCCGAGCGCGTCCAGTTCATCACCAGTGCCGGCAAGTTCACCGTCGAGCTCTACCCCGAGGCCGCGCCCAAGACCGTCGCGAACTTCCTGGAATATGTGAAAAGCGGCTTCTACAGTGGCACCATCTTCCATCGCGTAATCAATGGCTTCATGGTGCAGGGCGGCGGCTTCGACCGCGACATGAAGGAAAAGCCCACCCGTGCGCCGATCCCGCTGGAAGCCCGCGGCGGTCTGAAGAACAAGGCCGGCATGGTGGCCATGGCACGCACCAGCGACCCCAACTCGGCCACCGCGCAGTTCTTCGTCAATGTGGTGGATAATCCGAATCTCGACTACCCGCAGCCGGACGGCAACGGCTACGCAGTGTTCGGCAAGGTGGTGGAAGGCATGGAGACGATCGACAAGATCAAGAGCGTGCCGACCACGGCCTACGGCCCCATGCGCAATGTGCCGGCCGCGCCGATCGTGATCGAGTCGGCCACCGTCGTCAAATAACACTACCGAACAGAGGAAATCCCATGTCCAAGGTCCAGCTCCACACCAACCAGGGTGTCATCACCATTGAACTCGACGCCGAGAAGGCCCCGAAGTCGGTCGAGAACTTCCTGTCATACGTGCGCAAGGGCCACTACGACAACACCATCTTCCACCGCGTGATCAAGAACTTCATGATCCAGGGCGGCGGCTTCGAGCCCGGCATGAAGCAAAAGGGCACCGACGCCCCGATCGAGAACGAAGCCGGCAACGGCCTGAAGAATGACCGCTACACCGTGGCCATGGCGCGCACCAACGCCCCGCACTCGGCCACCGCGCAGTTCTTCATCAACGTGGTCGACAACGACTTCCTGAACTTCTCCTCGCCCACGCCGCAGGGCTTCGGCTATGCCGTGTTCGGCAAGGTCGTGGAAGGCACCGACGTGGTCGACCAGATCAAGGGCGTGCGCACCGGCAGCTCGGGCTTCCACCAGGACGTGCCGCTGGAAGACGTGGTGATCGAGAAGGCCGTCATCGTCGAGTAAGCCGATGCCTGACGATTGCGGTTCCGTGCGCATCCACGTGCCGGCATTCCCCTTCCGACACCGCGCATGACCGCGATCCCCCACACGCCGGTGGCCGGTCCCTTCGAGGCACAGGCGCCGGCGTGGTTCATTTCAGACCTGCACCTGACGCCCGGCATGCCCCGCACGCTGGCGGCCTTCGAGCGCACGCTCGAGCGCGCCGCACAGCACGCGCGCACGCTGTTCATCCTGGGCGACTTCTTTGAATTCTGGATCGGCGACGAAGAAACCGACTCGCCCTTCGCGCAGCGCGTGACCGGCGCCCTGCGCGCACTGGCCGCGCGCGGCGTGGCCGTGTACCTGATGCACGGCAACCGCGACTTCCTGCTGGGCCAGCGCTTCGCCAGCGCGGCCGGTGCCCGCCTGCTGCCCGACCCCGCCGTGATCCACTGTGCCGGCCAGCGCGTGGTGCTGAGCCACGGCGACATGCTGTGCATCGACGATGAACGCTATAACCGCTTCCGCCGCTGGACCCGCAAGCGCTGGGTGCAACGCGTGTTCCTGGCACTGCCGCTGAGCGCGCGTCTGTCGATCGCCCGCAAGCTGCGGGCAGACAGTGAAGGCAACCGTGCCAGGCAATTGAGCGCGGGAGCGGCCGTGCCGGTGATTTATGGTGATGTGGCGCCCGCGGCCGCGGCCGAGTTGCTCGGCGCCGCCGGTGCGTCGCTGCTGGTGCATGGACACACGCACCGCCCGGCACGGCATGAAGACGCCGCCGGCGTGCGCTGGGTGCTTACTGACTGGGACCTGGACGGCGCCCATCCGCGCGCCGCGGTGCTGCAACTGGATCGCGACGGCTTCCGCCTGTTGCCGCAGACCGACTGAGCGGCAGCGCCGGCCCGGCCCCTGCCCCGCTCACTTCATCAGCCTGCGCAGTTCGCTCGCGTCGAAGGGATCGTTCGGCGTGTTCTCCAGGTGTTCGCCAAGCCGGTCGAGCGCGGCCAGCACCGCCTCGATGCGGTCGTGCTGGCGCCCCGCATTGTCGATCAGGCTCTTGAGCGCCAGCGACACCGGATCGTCCGCATTGGGCGTGATGCCATAGGCCGAGAACTCCTGCTTGGCACCCTGCTGCGCCGATGGCGCATCCGGCAGGATGATGCGGGCGGGGATGCCCACGGCGGTCGCGCCCGGCGGCACCGGCTTTAGCACCACCGCGTTGGAGCCCACGCGCGCGCCGTCGCCCACCACGAATCCGCCCAGCACCTTGGCGCCCGCGCTCACCACCACGTTGGCGCCCAGCGTGGGATGCCGCTTCTGGCCCTTGTACAGCGAGGTGCCACCCAGCGTCACGCCCTGGTAGATGGTGCAGTCATCGCCGATCTCGGCGGTCTCGCCGATCACCACACCCATGCCGTGGTCGATGAAGACGCGCCGGCCCAGCTTGACCGCCGGATGGATTTCGATGCCGGTAAAAAACCGCGCCCAGTGCGAGATCCAGCGCCCCAGCCAGTGGAAGCCCGCGTTCCAGCATCGATGCGCAAAGCGGTGGAACATCACGGCATGCAGGCCGGGGTAGCAGGTCAGCACTTCCAGGCGGCTGCGCGCGGCGGGATCGCGCAGCATGATGGTGTCGATATCTTCCTTCAGGCGAGAGAACATCTTGGTCGTGTCGTGTTGCCGCGCCGTGCGCCGCGCCACGCGGGCTGGTGCCCGGGGCAGGGTCGCCGGCGAGGTCAGTGGCCGGTGGGGACGGGATCAGGGAGTGTAAGTGATTTGCCGGACCCGCTTGGGGTGCCGGTGTTTGGCCCCTGATCCGTCAGGGACATTGCGGCGATGCTGCGGTCAACATCGCCCGGGCCTGCGCAAACCCGCAGCCGCAAGGCGACAGCGCGCGCGATTGCCGCGCGTGCCTGCGTCGCCCTGCATCGAATCGCTCCGGTTTGCTGCCACTGTCCTCGCTCCTGTCACCGGTCCTTGCGCGGGCCCGGCTGGTTCTGCGCGGCGATCAGCATATGCTTGGCGATGCCGCGCAGGATATTCACTTCCTCGCGCTCCAGGCCGCTGCGCGCCAGCAGCCGGCGCAGCCGGGTCATCAGCCTGCGCGGGTTGGACGGATCGAGAAAGCCGATTGCCTCCAGGCCCGTCTGCAGATGGCCGAACATGGCCTCGACCTGCTCGGCCGTGGCCGGCTCACCAGCATAGCCGATATTGGCGCCGGCGTCCGGGGCCGCCTCCAGCAGCGACAGCCGCATCTCGTAGGCGATGAGCTGCACCGCCTGCGCCAGGTTGAGCGAGGTATAGGCGGGATTGGCGGGGATATGGGTGACTGTGTTGCAGCGCTCGACCACTTCATTGGGCAAACCATAGCGCTCGTTGCCGAACACGAAGGCAACGCCGCCGCTGCCAGACAGCGTCTGGCGCGCGCGTTCCGCGGCGGCGCGCGGCAGCAGCCGCGGCGGGCCGAATTCGCGGTGGCGCGCGGTCATCGCCACGGTCAGCGCGGCGCCGGCCAGCGCCGCGTCGACCTGGTCGACGATGAGCGCGCCCGCCAGCACATCGTCGGCACCGCTGGCCATGGCGATGGCGTCGGGGTGCCGCAGCACATCCGGCTCGCGTGGCGAGACCAGCACCAGGCTGCCGAAGCCCATGGTCTTGATCGCGCGCGCCACCGAGCCCACGTTGCCCGGGTGGCTGGTTTCGACCAGCACGAAGCGCACGCGGCCGAAAGCGTTGCCGCCGGTATCACCGCTGTTGCCATCGGCAGCGGGCTGGCTCGTATCAATTGCCGGGTTCATATACAATTCGGGGTTCTTCTTTGGCGCGGCGCCAGGTTTTTGCTTGCTCGCGAGACTCTCGCGGCACATTTGCAGCAGAACCGGCGACGCCCGACGTTCTTCTACAATCCGTTGTGTTGTCAGCTGCCCATGAGCGGGCGTGCGGCGCTTTTGCGCCCCGCCGCCTCGTCGTGGCCGGCCTGGAGAGATTCATGCATCCGATGCTCAATATCGCCATCAAGGCGGCCCGCAAAGCGGGATCCATCATCAACCGCGCGTCGCTCGACGTCGATCTGGTGCGCGTCTCGCGCAAGCAACACAACGATTTTGTCACCGAGGTGGACCGCGCCGCCGAAGCCGCGGTCATCGAGATCCTGCGCACGGCCTACCCGGAACACGGCATTCTAGCGGAAGAATCCGGCCAGTCCTGGGCCGAGGGTGAAGACTCCCACGAGTACACCTGGGTCATCGACCCGCTGGACGGCACCACCAACTTCATCCACGGCTTCCCGCAATACGCGGTCTCGATCGCCCAGTTGCACCGCGGCACGCCCGTGCAGGCCGTGGTCTACGACCCGACCCGCGACGAGCTCTTCACCGCCAGCAAGGGCGCCGGCGCCTTCCTGAACAACCGCCGCATCCGCGTCACGCGCCGCGACAAGCTGGCCGACTGCCTGATCGGCACCGGCTTCCCGTTCCGCGACCTGGAAGGCCTGGACGAATACATGGAATTGTTCGCGCTGATGACCCGCAACTGCGCCGGCCTGCGCCGGCCGGGCGCCGCCGCGCTGGACCTGGCCTATGTGGCCTGCGGCCGCCTGGACGGCTTCTTCGAGCGCGGCCTGCAGCCTTGGGACATGGCTGCAGGCATGCTGCTGATCACCGAATCGGGCGGCCTGGTCGGCAACTACGCCGGCGAACCGCGCCAGATGGAACAGGGCGAAGTGCTGGCCGGCAACCCCAAGGCATTCGCCCAGATGGTGCGCCTGCTGTCGCCGTTCTCGCTGGACAACGCCAAGCCCGCCGCCTGACACCGGCACATGGCCTGACGGCCAGATCAGCCACACCCCGACGCCCGCCGCACCCCGGCGGGCGTTTTGCATGGTGCGCCGCGCCTGCCAGCGCGCCCTGCACTGCAGACCTTTCTCATTCCCCGGACGGCCATGATCCTCGTCAAGGTCGCCCCACCCTGCCCTCCCCAAAATGAAACCATGCGCCACGCCCCGTGCGCGCGGATCCAGCAGGAGAGCCAGCATGTTTCCCGAATACCGCGACCAGATCACCACCCTGAAGACCCAGGATGCCCGCTTCGCGCGCCTGTTCCACCGCCACAACGCGCTGGACCAGGAAATCCACAACATGGAGTCGGGGCTGGTGCCGGCCTCCACCTTCGAGATCGAGCGGCTGAAGAAAGAGAAACTCCTGCTCAAGGACCAGCTCTACGCGATCCTGCGCAACACCCCAGCCTGACGGAGGACCGCAGATGACAGATCGCGACACCATCCAATCCTCCCACACCGCCACCGCGCCACGTGCCCGCGCCACGGCCAGGGGCGACGTGCTGCCCACCAACTCGGCGCTGTCAGCCCAGCGCAATGAGGTCGAGAGCGCCGTCGACGCCTCGGTGCAGCTGGCGGCCAGCAGCATGCAGGACATCCTGGCCAGCCGCGCAGGCAACGGCGCCGACATGCTCGACGCCATGCGCACGCTGCTTGACGGCCTGGCGCCCGACGAGGCTGCGCAGCTGCGCAGCCTGATCCTCGAAGGCGATCCCGCCGCGTGGCAGGCCGGCCGCAAGCGCCATCCGGACGACGAGCTGTCCGCGGGCTGGCGCGAAGGCGCGTACCCGTACCAGAACCTGATGTCGCGGCGCAATTATGAAAAGCAGAAGTACCGCCTGCAGGTGGAGCTGCTCAAGTTCCAGGCCTGGGTGCGCGAGACCGGCCAGCGCGTGGTAATCGTATTCGAAGGGCGCGACGCCGCCGGCAAGGGCGGCACCATCAAACGCTTCATGGAACACATGAACCCGCGCGGCGCGCGCGTGGTGGCGCTGGAAAAACCCACCGAGGCCGAGCGCGGGCAATGGTACTTCCAGCGCTATGTGCAGCACCTGCCGTCGGCCGGCGAGATCGTGCTGTTCGACCGCTCCTGGTACAACCGCGCCGGCGTGGAGCACGTGATGGGCTTCTGCTCGCAGCGCGAATACCAGGACTTCCTGCAGCAGGCGCCGGACTTCGAGCGGCATCTGGTGCGCAGCGGCATCCACCTGTTCAAGTTCTGGTTCTCGGTCAGCCAGAAGGAACAGCGCCGGCGCTTCCGCGAGCGCGAGATCCACCCGCTCAAGCAATGGAAGCTGAGCCCGGTCGACCTTGCCTCGCTGGACAAATGGGACGAATACACCCAGGCCAAGGAGGCCATGTTCGCCCACACCGACACCGCCGATGCGCCGTGGACGGTCATCCGCTCGGACTGCAAGAAGCGCGCGCGGCTCAATGCGCTGCGTGCCATCCTGTCGCGCTTCCCCTACGGCAACCGGGACACCACTGCCATCGGGCAGCCCGACCCGCTGATCGTGGGACGCGCGCTGGCCAACTGAACCTCGCCCCCTACTCCCGCACTTCTTCCGTTTTCCCCTTTACCAAGGCCCCTATGTTCAAGCACATCCTGCTGCCCGTCGACGGTTCCGAGCTTTCCCACAAGGCCGTGTCCGCCGCCATCCAGTTTGCCCGCACCGCCTCCGCGCGCCTGACGCCCTACATGTGCGTGGAGACCTATCCCTACATGGTGGGCAGCGACAGCACCCATGAGAGGCGCGAGGTATTCCAGCAACGCGTGGAAGCACTGGCGCGCCAGGAACTGGTCAAGATCGAGGCCGCGGCGGCAATGGCCGGCGTCCCGTGCGCGGGCCACGTCTCGGCCGCCAGCGCCCCGTATCACGGCATCATCAACGCTGCCCGGGACCTCGGTTGCGATGTCATCTTCATGGCCTCGCACGGCCGCAAGGGCATCAGCGGCCTGCTGCTGGGCAGCGAGACGCAGAAGGTGCTGACCCACAGCGACGTGCCGGTGCTGGTGTTCCGCTGACGGCACGCCGCTGACCCCGCCGCCGGGCCAGATCCGGCCCGCGCGGCGCGGCAACCGCTGCCCCGTGCTGTACCATATCGCCCATATTCGAAAACGCCCCTTCGCGCCCCGGCCCCAGGCCGCCGGATGACCGCCCGGACGCCCCGCGCGGCCGCCATCCGGCTTGCGCAAGGCGGCGATCCGAGCGGAGCGGGCGGCATCACGCAGGCCCACCGCCAGACAGGCTAAATGGCAATGGGATTGCAGAAAAAAACCGACCCGGAACAGGCACAGGCAGATTCGTCCGCGAGCCGCCACACGCCCATGATGCAACAATATCTCCGCATCAAGGCAGACCACCCCGACACCCTGCTGTTCTACCGCATGGGTGACTTCTACGAACTCTTCCACGACGATGCCGAAAAGGCCGCGCGCCTGCTCGACATCACGCTGACCGCGCGCGGCGCCTCCAACGGGGTGCCGATCCGCATGGCCGGCATTCCCTTCCATTCCGCGGACCAGTACCTGGCGCGCCTGGTGAAGCTGGGCGAATCCGTGGCGATCTGCGAGCAGATCGGCGACCCGGCCACCAGCAAGGGGCCGGTGGAACGCAAGGTGGTGCGCATCGTCACCCCGGGCACGCTGACCGATGCCGCGCTGCTGCCGGACAAGGCCGATACCTTCCTGATGGCGGTGCACCAGCAGACCACGCGCCGCGGCGTCAGCAAGACCGGGCTGGCGTGGCTGAACCTGGCCAGCGGCGAGCTGCGCCTGATGGAATGCGAAGCGGCACAACTGGGTCGCGAGCTGGAGCGCATCCGCCCGGCCGAGCTGCTGTATGCCGATGGCATCGAGTTGCCCGCGCTGGCGTGCGCGCGGACCCGCCTGCCCGAATGGCATTTCGACCAGGACGCCGGCACGCGCCGGCTGCGCGAGCAGCTGGGCGTGGCCAGCCTGGACCCGTTCGGCTGTGCCGGGCTGGGTGCCGCGCTGGGCGCGGCCGGCGCGCTGCTGAACTACGCCGCGACCACGCAGGGCCAGTCGCTGCGCCATGTGCAGGGCGTGAAGGTCGAGCGCGAATCGGAGTACGTCGGCCTGGATTCCGCCACGCGGCGCAACCTGGAACTGACCGAGACCCTGCGCGGCGGCGAGTCGCCGACACTGTTCTCGCTGCTGGACACCTGCTGCACGGCGATGGGCAGCCGCGCGCTGCGCCACTGGCTGCACCACCCGCTGCGCGACCCGGCGCTGCCGCAGGCACGCCAGCAGGCCATCGGCGTGCTGATCGACCAGGGCACCGATGCCCTGCGCACGGCGCTGCGCCGGCTGGCCGACGTCGAGCGCATCACCTCGCGGCTGGCGCTGCTCAATGCGCGGCCGCGCGACCTGTCCTCGCTGCGCGACACCTTGCGCGCGCTGCCGGACGTGCAGGCCTGCATCCGCGATGACCAGGGCAGCACCTTGCTGGCGCAGACCCTGCACGACCTGGCCGTGCCGCAGGACTGCCTGGACCTGCTGGTGCGCGCCGTGGCCGAAGAGCCGGCCACCGTGGTGCGCGACGGCGGCGTGATCGCGCGCGGCTACGATGCCGGACTGGATGAACTGCGCGACATCTCCGAGAACTGCGGCCAGTTCCTGATCGACCTCGAAACGCGCGAACGCGCCCGCACCGGCATTGCCAACCTGCGCGTCGAGTTCAACCGCGTGCATGGCTTCTATATCGAGGTCACCAACGGCCAGGCCGACAAGGTGCCCGACGACTACCGCCGCCGCCAGACGCTGAAGAATGCCGAGCGCTACATCACGCCTGAGCTGAAGGCCTTCGAGGACAAGGCGCTGTCGGCACAGGATCGCGCGCTCGCGCGCGAAAAGCAGCTCTACGACGGCCTGCTGCAGGCGCTGCTGCCGCATATCGGCGAGCTGCAGCGGGTGGCCGCCGCGCTGGCGCGCCTGGACGTGCTGACGGCGCTGGCCGAGCGCGCGCAGACGCTGGACTGGTCCGCGCCTGAGCGCGTCGCCGAGAACGTGGTCGACATCGTGCAGGGCCGCCACCCGGTGGTCGAAGGCCAGCTCGCGGCCGAGTCGGTGGCTTTCATCGCCAACGACTGCCAGCTCAATGAAGCGCGCAAGCTCTTGCTGATCACCGGCCCGAACATGGGCGGCAAGTCGACCTTCATGCGCCAGACCGCGCTGATCGTGCTGCTGGCCTGCGTGGGCGCCTACGTGCCGGCGCGGCGCGCGGTGATCGGGCCGATCGACCGCATCTTTACCCGCATCGGCGCCGCCGATGACCTCGCGGGCGGCCGCTCCACCTTCATGGTCGAGATGACCGAGGCCGCCGGCATCCTGCACCACGCGACCCCGGCTTCACTGGTGCTGATGGACGAGATCGGGCGCGGCACGTCGACCTTCGACGGGCTGGCGCTGGCCTGGGCGATCGCGCGCCACCTGCTGTCGCACAACCGCAGCCACACCCTCTTCGCCACGCATTACTTCGAGCTGACGCAACTGCCGCAAGAGTTCCCGCAGGCAGCCAACGTGCACCTGTCGGCGGTCGAGCATGGCGATGGCATTGTCTTCCTGCACGCGGTGCAGGACGGCCCCGCCAGCCAGAGCTACGGCCTGCAGGTAGCGCAGCTGGCCGGCGTGCCGCAGCCGGTGATCCGCGCCGCGCGCAAGCACCTGGCCTGGCTGGAGCAGCAATCGGCCGACGCCACGCCGACGCCGCAGCTGGACCTGTTCGCGGCACCGCCAACGCCGGAGGACGACGAGGACGACTTCGGCGCCGCCCCGGCGGCCGTGCCCGCGCCGCTGGCGCCCGCGCTGGCACCCGAACAGGCCGCGCTGGTCGATGCGCTGGCCGACCTGGACCCCGACACCCTGACGCCGCGCGCCGCGCTGGAGGCGCTGTACCGGCTCAAGGCACTGGCAGGCGAGGCGCTCGACGCCGCATGAACGCTGCACGCCGTGCCCTGCTTGCCATGCTGCTGCCGCTGCTTTGCACGGCCGGCATGGCATCGGCCGCGCCCGCGGGCCGCGCCAGCAAGACACCGGCCAGGCCAAAGCTGACGCGCATCGCGCTGATCGCCGACCTGCCCCAGTGGCCGGCCGCGGAGGCCAACGCGGCAGCGCTGCTCGACTACTTCGGCGAGCGCAAGCTGGACCTGGTCATTCATGCCGGCGGCATCAAGGGCGATACGGAATCGTGCAGCGATGTGGTGCTGGGCAACCGCCAGCAACTGCTGGACCAGTCGCCGCTGCCGCTGGTCTACGTGCCCGGCGAGACCGACTGGTCCGAATGCCGGCTGCCGGTCAACGGCGGCTTTGACGCGGTCGAGCGCCTGAACCGGCTGCGTGAGCTGTTCTTCCCCGAGGACGCCACGCTCGGCCGGCATCCGCGGCCGCTGCTGCGGCAATCGGACCAGGCGCTGTTCCGCAGCTTCCGCGAGAACATGCGCATGGAGGTGGGCGATATCCTGCTCGTCGGCATGAACCTGCCTGGCGACAACAACCACTACCGCAACGAAGGCGGGCGCAACGGCGAGTTCGAGGACCGGCGCGAAGCCAACCGCCAGTGGCTGGCGCGCGCGTTCTCGGTGGCGCGGCAACGCGACCTGAACGGCATCGTGGTGGTGGTCCACGCCGACCCGCATTTTGCCAACGGCTGGGAGAAGAAAGGCCGCCCGACGCTGCTGGACGGCTTCATGCGCCACCGCACCCGCGATGGCTACCTGGAATTCAAGCGCCAGCTGCGCGAGCTGGCCGGTCGTTTCCGCGGCCAGGTGCTGCTGGTGCATGCGGGCGGAAACGGGGCCAACGGGGCCGACAACGGCTTCGGCATCGACAAGCCGCTGCGCGATGCGGCCGGCAAGGTCATGCAGAACTTCACGCGCGTGTCACTGCCCGCCAACACGGTCTCGCAATGGGCCGAGCTGGTGATCACGCCTGGCGCGGCCTCACCGTTCGCGGTCATGCTCAGGGACGCACCGGCACCGCGCTGAGACCGCTTGCCGGCCGACAACGAAAAAGCCGGCTGCGGCCGGCTTTTTCTTCGGGTGCGGAAATACGATCAGTGCAGCGTGCGCGGCGTGTCGTCGTCCTCGTCCTCATCGACGACTTCAACGCCCGAGGCGCCATGGGCGTGGCCGTGCTCGATTTCCTCGGCGGTGGCCTCGCGGACTTCGGAGACCTTCAGCCAGAAGCGCAGCGCCATGCCGGCCAGCGGATGGTTGCCATCCAGCACGACCTTGTCCTCGGCCACGTCGGTCACGGTGTAGATGACGGAGTCCTCTTCGTCGCCATCTTCGGGCATGCCTTCGAACTGCATGCCGACTTCCAGCGGCTCGGGGAAGCGGTTGCGCGGCTCGACCTTCACCATATCGGCGTCATAGTCGCCGAACGCGTCTTCCGGCTCCAGCTGCAGTTGGGTCTCGAAGCCCGCGTCATGACCGTCGAGCGCTTCCTCGATCTTGGGGAACGTGCCATCATACCCGCCGTGCAAATAAACCATGGCTTCATCTGACTCCTCGATCAGATTGCCTTGCGCGTCCGACAGCTTGTACATCACGGACACCACAGTATTCTTAGCGATTTTCAATTCTTGACTCCATGAACGATTCCGCATTATACGCGCAGGCCCTGCCCCCTGGCCCCGTCGATCCAGACACTCCGCTCGACCTGCTTGGTGGCATGACGCCTGCTGCATTCATGCGGGATATCTGGCATCGCAAGCCCCTGCTGATTCGACAGGCAGTACCCGGAATCGTGCCGCCTGTGTCGCGCGAGGCTCTTTTCGACCTGGCCGACAGCGATGACGTCGAATCGCGCCTGGTGACGCACTTCCGTAACCGCTGGAAACTCGCGCATGGCCCATTTGCGCGCGAAAACCTGCCCGGCGTCAAGGCCCGCCAGTGGACCCTGCTGGTGCAAGGGGTAAATCTGCACGACGCCGCCGCGGCGGAACTGATGGGCCGCTTCCGTTTCGTGCCCGACGCGCGCCTGGACGACCTGATGATCAGCTACGCCACCGACGGCGGCGGCGTGGGCCCGCATTTCGACTCCTACGATGTGTTCCTGCTGCAAGTCTCGGGCCGGCGCCGCTGGCGCATTTCGTCGCAGACCAGCCTTGAGCTGATCCCGGACATGCCGCTGAAGATCCTCGCCGACTTCAACGCGGAACAGGAATGGGTGCTCGAACCCGGCGACATGCTCTACCTGCCGCCGCAATATGCGCACGATGGCATTGCCGAGGGTGAATGCATGACCTGCTCGATCGGCTTCCGCGCGCCGGCCTACCGCGAGCTGGCCGGGCATTTCCTGGCCTGGCTGTCTGAAACGGTTGAAGACAACGAAGACCTCGGCGGCCGTTATGCCGACGCCGGCGAGCGCGCCGCCACGCGGCCCGCGCAGTTGCCGGCCGGCATGACCAAGGCAGTCGCCGAGCGGCTCAAGGCGTTGCAATGGAATAGCCAGATGGTGTCTGAATTCCTCGGCAGCCATCTGTCCGAACCCAAACCTGGCGTTGAATTTGCAGAGATACCTGACATGCCGTTGCGCCGTTATGCGACACTGGCGGCCCGCCATGGTGTAGTACTGCCATCGGCATCGATTGCGCTTTACGACCGCGCGAATTTCTTCCTCAATGGAGAAGCCTACGAGCCGCCGGCCGAACTGATGCAGTGGCTGAAAAAGTTGGCCGATTATCGGCAGCTTAGTAGCGAAGATGTTGCGGCTTGCGCGGGCCTACCCGATCTGATGGAAACTTTCCATCACTGGACGCTGGAAGGATGGCTGCAATTGGGTCCGCGGCTGTAATAATGCGTAACATTGCGAATCAGTAAATTTCGGCGCTACACAAGCCGGGAAAACGCGGATATAATCGTTGGCTGGCTAGTACTGTGGACCATTGCATATGTCGGGACCCGGGAGGGCCTCTATTTTGCAGTTCAAGAGCGATAATTACCGGTAATTATTCATCGCCTGTTTTCCGTTATTACAAGTTAAAGGACGAAAAATGAAGAAGTCTCTCCTGATCGCATCGCTGCTGGCCGCTGTTGCTCTCGCCGCTTGCGGCAAGAAGGAAGAAGCTGCCGCTCCGGCCGCTGACACGGCTGCTCCGGCCGCTGCCGCTCCGGCTGCTGAAGCTTCGGCTCCCGCTGCTGAAGCCCCGGCCGCTCCGGCTGCTGCCGCTCCGGCTGCTGACGCTTCGGCTCCGGCTGCTGACGCTTCGGCTCCGGCTGCCAAGCAGTAATCGGTTCCTGACCGATGAAAAAACCGGCCTTCGGGCCGGTTTTTTTATTTGGGCGCCGCTACCGCACTGCGCCCTGCTGAATCCACGCATCCCTCAGGCGCGCACCGCCTGCCAGTCCAGGCCCTCGTCCTGGTCTGCCACCAGCACCTCGGACGGCAACGCACCCAATGCCATTGCCAGCGCCCCCGTTGCCAGGTCACGCGTATTGTTCTGCTTGCTGAGGTGGGCCGCGACCACGCGGTTCAGGCCGGTATGGGCAACTTGCGCCAGGATACTGGCCGCCACTTCATTGGCCAGGTGGCCGAAGTCCCCGCCGATGCGCCGCTTCAGCGAAGCCGGATAGACCGAATTGCGCAGCATCTCGCGGTCATGGTTGCATTCCAGCACCAGCGCATCCACGCCTGCCAGGCGCGCCGTCACGTAAGGCGTCTCCATGCCTGCATCGGTCAACACGCCTAGCCTTGCCTGCCCGTCCGACAAGACGAACTGCAGCGGCTCGCGCGCATCGTGCGGCACGGTGTACGGCAGCACCTGCAGTCCGGCGATGGCAAAGGCATGGTCGGCGCCGCAGACGCGCACGTCGGCCGCATCGGCGCCGCGCAGGTGCGAGGTCGCCAGCCAGGTGCCGTGGCTGGTGTACACCGCCAGGCGGTGGCGGGCAGCAAAGGCGTAGGCCGAGCCGACGTGGTCGCCATGCTCGTGCGTCACCAGCACGGCGTCGAGCTGGTCCGGCGCGACGCCCAGGCGCTCCAGGCGCCGGGCGGTCTCGCGGATGCCGAAGCCGCAGTCGAGCAGCACGCGCGTGGTGGTGGTGCCTTCGCGGGATTCGATCAGCAGCGAGTTGCCCTCGCTGCCGCTGCCGAGGAAGGCGAAGCGCATCATGGCCGCGCCCTCCCCGCCAGGCACCGGCCAGGACGGCCGGCTGGCATGCCAGCAGTCATGCGCCGGCTCAGTGCAGTTGCTCGTCGATCAGCGACAGGATGCGCTTGCCGATTTCGCCGTTCTCAGGCTGGCCGGCATCGTTGAGCACCGTCACCAGCGTGCCGCTGCCCGTGCCCTTGAGCGACACGCGATACTTCTTGGCGGTCTTGGAATCTTCCGGCTTGGTGAACAGCTTGGAGAAGAAGCCACGGCTGTCGGCAACGGTGCGCGGGTCGACATAGCGCACGTAGTACAGGCCCTGGCCGCGGTCGCGGTCTTCAACCGTGAAGTTCACGCGGTCCAGCGACAGGCCGACCGAGCGCCAGGCGCGGTCGAACGGCTCGGGCAGCTGCAGCGCCGGGGCGCCGTTGACCTGGGCCAGGTACGACTTGGCCGGCGCGGCGCCATCGGCACCAGCGGCGGCCGCGGTGCCGGCAGCGGCGGCCGTGCCCGAAGCGGCTGCGGTATTGCCCGCCGCCGCCGGGTTCTTGGCCATGCGGTCGGCCTGTTCCTTCTGCACGCCCAGCCGCTGGGCCAGGCGCGACAGGAATTCGGCTTCCAGCTCTGGATCGGCCGGACGCGGAGTCCAGACCGTGCTCGACTTGTCGATGCCGGTCAGCTGCTCCTGCGCACCGCGGTGGCTGATGAAGACCTCCAGCGTGCCGTTCTGCGAACGCTCGACGCGGGTGCGGAACTTGTCGCGCTCCGAGGTCGAGTACAGGCCGTCGAAGACCTTGCCGATGGTGTTGCGGATGATGTCCTGCGGGATCTTGGCGCGGTTCTCGGCCCAGTCGGTTTCCATGATGCCGGTCTCGGGCGAGTCCTGCACCAGCAGGAAACCGCTTTCCTGCCAGAAGCCGCGCAGCTGCTGCCACAGCTGGTCGCCGCGCATGCCGTTGCTGATCACCAGCCAGCGCTGGTTGCCGTCGCGCTCCATGCGGATGCCCTGGGCGGAGGGCAGCACGTTCTCGCTCGGGGATTGCTCGCGCACCTTGGTGGCCTGGCTGTACGTCGACAGCGTCGAGGTGCCGTTCGCATCGGGCACCGAATAGCGGCGATCGCCCTCCAGCTTGGTCAGGTCGGGCGGGATATCCAGCGTAGGCGTGCGCTTCGAGGCCGACGACTTGTAGTCGATCTTGTCCGGCTGCATCGCTTCGTTGATGCTGCTGCAGCCGGTGATCACGCCAGCGGCGAGCACGGGCACAACCAGGGCGGCGCGGCGGACTTGCGTCGCGCCGCGGCGGTTAAGCTTCAGTTTCATTGACACGCAATCCTAGTAGGTGGTGCGACAGCAGGACGCCGCGAAAGATCAGGCCAGCAGGCCGGCGGCGGCCAGTGCCTTGCGTACATAGTCGTGGTTGGCCTCGGACAGAGGGGTCAGCGGCAGGCGGATACCGCCTTCCATCCTGCCCATCTGCTGGAGCGCCCACTTGACCGGGATCGGGTTGGCCTCGATGAACATGGCCTTGTTCAGCCCGATCAGCTCCATGTGCAGGCGGCGCGCGGTGACGACGTCGCCCTTGAGCGCCGCAACGCACATCTCGTGCATCTTGCGCGGTGCCACGTTGGCGGTGACCGAGATATTACCGTGGCCGCCCAGCAGGATCAGCGCAACCGCGGTGGGGTCGTCGCCGCTGTAGATGGCAAAGCCTTCCGGCGCGTCCTTGATCAGCTGCGCGGCGCGGTCGATATTGCCCGTCGCTTCCTTGACGCCGACGATGCCCGGCACCTGCGCCAGGCGCAGGATGGTCTCGTTGTTCATGTCCGCGACCGTACGGCCCGGCACGTTGTACAGCAGCACCGGCAGCTCCACCGCTTCGGCGATGGTGCGGAAATGCCGGTACATGCCTTCCTGGGTCGGCTTGTTGTAGTACGGCACGACCTGCAGCGACGCATCGGCGCCCACCTTCTTGGCGAAGGCGGTCAGCTCGATGGCCTCCTTGGTGGAGTTGCCGCCGGTGCCCGCGATGATCGGGATGCGCTTGCCGGCCTGTTCCACGGCAACGCGGATCAGTTCGCAGTGCTCCTCGACGGAAACTGTCGGGGACTCGCCGGTGGTGCCCACGATCACGATGCCGTCGGTGCCTTCGGCCACGTGCCAGTCGACCAGTGCGCGCAGGGCCGGGAAGTCCAGGCTGCCGTCTTCATGCATCGGGGTAACGATGGCGACAATGCTGCCGGTAATCTGTGTCATAACGTTAAGGAATTCGGGATGCGAATAACGGGATTGTACCGGAACCGCAGGCCGCTTCGACCGCCGCCCGGACAGGGGTTGATACCAACTGTTTCAACGTGTGCAGCGGCATTCTCGCCGACAGCGCCGTGCCTGGCTCAGACGTCGAGCCGGTAGCGTGCCGGCGCGGGCGCATCGGCGCCGGCAGCCGCCTCGCGCACCGCACATATCCGCTGCACGAAGGCTGTTTTCGGCACTTCGACCAGGCCATCCTCATAGGCGACCACGCGCAGGCCATGCTGGCGCGCCACTTCGAGCAATTCGCCCGGCCGCAGCAGGAAATCCGGCCGCGACGGCTTGCCGACGGTTTCATTGCCCGCGGCAAAGGTTTCATAAATCCACATGCCGCCGGGCGCCAGCGCCGCCGCCAGGTGCGGCCACAGCGGCCGGTGCAGGTAATTGGTGACGACGATGGCGTCGAACGGCGCCTCGCCGGCCAGCGGCCAGGCGCCCTGCTCCAGGTCGGCCACCCGGCCGGTCACGCCGGCCGGCAGGCCGGCGATGGCCTCGGCGTCGCGGTCGACGGCCAGCACCGTGTGGCCGCGCGCCGCCAGCCAGGCGGCATGGCGGCCGCTGCCGCAGGCCAGGTCCAGCACCCGCGCGCCGGGGCGCAGCAGGTGGGCCCAGCGGGCAACCCAGGGGGAGGGGGCCGAAAGCCCGGCATGCGATAGCGTCATGGCGTTCCCCGGCACGTCACTGCAGCAGCATCACGATCGGGCGCAGCATTAGCTCGATCAGCGACATCAGCACATTGACCACCGGCGTCATCCAGATCGTGGTGATCACGCCAGCGGCCACCAGCGCCAGCACCACGAAGATGCCGTACGGCTCGATGCGCGACACCGCGCGGGCAATGCCCTGCGGCAGCAGCGCGGTCAGCACGCGGCCGCCGTCCAGCGGCGGCACCGGGAACAGGTTGAAGGCCGCCACCACCAGGTTGACGCGCACGCCCGCCAGCGCCATCTCGCCGAAAAACGGCTCGCGCACGCCGCCCCAGGTCAGGCCGATGGCCAGCAGCACCCAGACGAAGGCCTGCACCACATTGCTGGCCGGCCCGGCCAGCGCCACCCACATGCCGTGCCAGCGCGGGTTGCGCAGGCGCTCGAACGCCACCGGCACCGGCTTGGCATAGCCGAACACGAACTGGCCGCTGGTCATGATATAGAGCAGCAGCGGCACCGCGATGGTGCCGATCGGATCGATATGGCGGATCGGGTTCAGGCTGACGCGCCCGAGCGCATAGGCCGTGTCGTCGCCGAAAAGCTTGGCCACGTAGCCGTGCGAGGCCTCATGCAGCGTGATGGCGAACAGCACCGGCAGGGCATAGACCGCGAAGGTCTGGATAAGGGAGGAATCCATGGTCCCTATTGTAACGGCCCGGCGCCGCCCAGGCGCACGCTCGTGCACCCGCCAGGCGGGGTGGCAGCGCCCGGGGAACTCAGAGCCCGAAGCGCTCGACGTCGCCGCGGCCCGCGCGGATCAGTTCGGGCTCGCCGCTGGTCAGGTCGATCACCGTGGTCGGCTGCGCCGGCGCCGGGCCGCCGCACACCACCAGGTCAAGCTGCTTCTCCAGCCGCGCGCGGATTTCCGCCGGGTCGTTGAGCGGCTCTTCGTCGCCCGGCATCTGCAGCGTGGCCGAGATCAGCGGCTCGCCGGTCTCGCCCAGCAACGCCAGCGGAATCGCGTGTTCAGGCACGCGCACGCCGATGGTCTTGCGCGCCGGGTGCGACAGCCGCCGCGGCACCTCCTTGGTCGCTTCCAGGATGAACACGTACGGGCCCGGCGTGGCGCCCTTGAGCCAGCGGTACTGCCGGTTGTCGACGCGGGCAAAGTTGCCGAGCTCGGACAGGTCGCGGCACATCAGCGTCAGGTGGTGGCGGTCATCGATACCGCGCAGCCGGCGCAGGCGCTCGACGGCGGCCTTGTCGTCGAGCCGGCAGGCCAGCGCATAGCTGGAATCGGTCGGCAGCGCAATCAGGCCGCCCTTCTGCAGGATCTGGGCGGCCTGCTTGACCAGGCGCGACTGCGGATTGAGCGGATGGATCTCGAAGTACTGTGACATGGACCAGGGTGGCGGATTCAGACAGATCGGAGCGGAATCTGGGGGGTACCCCGGCCAGGCCGGGCTTGCGCCTACCAGTCGTGCCAGACCGGCGTCACCGTCGGCGGCAGCGGCGGCAGCTTGCCCAGCTCGACGCGCCCTTCGCCGGGGCCGTGGAAATCCGAGCCGCGCGAGGCCAGCAGCCCGTAGTGGCGGGCCACCGCGGCATAGCGGCGGTACTGGTCGGGCGTGTGGCTGCCAGTCACGACCTCGACGGCGCCACCGCCCAGGGCGGTGAATTCATCGAACAGCGCGTCGTGCTGGGTATCGGTGTAATTGTAGCGGCCCGGGTGCGCCATCACGGCGATGCCGCCGGCGGCGCGGATCCAGCCGACTGCGTCGGCCAGGCTGGCCCAGCGGTGGCCGACATAGCCGGGGCGGCCTTCCGACAGGTACTCGCTGAAGACCTCGCCCACGGTGGCGCAACGGCCCTGGTCGACCAGCCAGCGCGCAAAGTGCGTGCGCGAGATCAGGTCCGGGTTGCCCACGTGCTGCAGCGCCCCTTCATAGGCGCCGGTGATGCCCACTTTTGCCAGCGCGTCGGCAATATCGCGCGCGCGGCGCGCGCGGCCCGAGCGGGTATCGGTCAGGCCGTCGATCAGTTCCGGGCAGTGCGGGTCGATCTGCAGGCCGACGATGTGCACGGTCTGCCCGGCCCAGGTCACCGAGATCTCCACGCCCGGCACATAGCGCATGCCGAACTCCTCGGCCGCGGCACGCGCCTCGGCCTGCCCGCCCAGTTCGTCGTGGTCGGTCAGGGCCCAGAACGCGACCCCCGCGTCGCGGGCGATTTCCGCGATGGCGCGCGGCGCCAGCGTGCCGTCGGACACGGTGGAATGGCAATGCAGGTCGGCATTGATGGCGTGGGCGTTTTGCATGGGGCCATTCTACTCCCGTCGCCCCCTCCATGCGTGACGCCGGCGCCCCCTGGAAAGCCACCATGCCAAAGCCCTGCCGGCAACGCTGGCGTGGGCGGAAACGGGCGATGTGCGGGGTATAGTCGGGCCTTGCACTGTCATTTTTGCGGGCACCTGGCGTGCCCGCCATGCCCAATGTCCACCGCTACCCCCCTCGCACCAGCCCCCGTCACCACCACCGATGTCCTGATCGTGGGCGCCGGCCCGGTCGGGCTCTTTGCCGCGTTCCAGGCCGGCGTGCTCGGCCTCAGATGCGAGCTGATCGATGTGCTCGACCGCGCCGGCGGCCAGTGCACCGAGCTCTATCCTGAAAAACCGATCTACGACATCCCCGCCGTGCCGGGCTGCCTGGCGCAGGACCTGGTCGACCGGCTGCTGGAGCAATGCGCGCCGTTCGATTTCCCGATGCACTTCGGCCAGCGCGCGGAAAGCCTGTCCGAAATCCCGCGGCAGCCGGCACCTGACGGGCATGCCGCCCATGAGCGCCTGCTGGTCACCACTGACGGCGGCAAGCGCTTCGATGTCGCCGCGGTGCTGATCTGCGCCGGCGCGGGCGCGTTTGCGCCGCAGCGTGTATCGCTGCCGGAAGCGCCGGCACTGGAAGGCCGCCACGTGCACTACGCCGTGCGCGATGTGTCGCGCTTTGCCGGCAAGCGCGTGGTGGTGGCCGGCGGCGGCGACTCGGCGCTGGACTGGGCGCTGGCGCTGCGCAAGGTGGCCGCGCGCGTGGCGCTGGTGCACCGGCGCGAAGGCTTCCGCGCGGCCGACGGCACCGTCGCGGAAATGCGCGAGGCAGTGGCGGCCGGCGAGATGGATTTCGTGGTCGGCATGCTCGGCGCCCTGCGCACCGAAGGCCAGGACGGCCCGCTGACCGAGGTCGAGGTGCGCACCCGCGACGGCAGCACGGTGCTGCCCACCGATGAACTGGTGGCGCTGTACGGCCTGGTGTCCGAGCCGGGCCCGATCGCGCAGTGGGACATGGACATGCGCGCCGGCCGCATCCTGGTCGACACCACCACTTATGAAAGCTCGCGCCGCGGCATCTTTGCCGCGGGCGATATCGCCTACTACACCAACAAGCAGAAGCTGATCCTGTCAGGCTTCCACGAGGCCGCGCTGGCATTGCGCCGCGCCTACCACTACGCCTTCCCGGAAAAGGCGCTGGTGCACGTGCACACCAGCAACAACGCCGCGCTGAAGGAAAAGCTGACGCACGCCTGAGCGGCGGCGCCAGCGCTCACACCGCGCTGCAGAACGATTCCACCAGCTCCGCCACCGCGGCGGGCTGGTCGTGATGCAGCATGTGGCCGGCGTCATCGACCATCGCTTCACGGAAGTCGCGGAAGGCGCGGAAGCGCTCCTTGAATTCGTCGATGGCCTGCTTGTGGGCGATATTGCGCAGCGTTTCAGAATCGCGCGCTTCCACATGCAGCACTGGCGCGCTGACCTGCTCCCAGATCGCCATCACCTCATCGAGCCGGTACAGCATCGGGTTGACCAGCTTGTGCGCCGGATCTCCCAGGATCTCCCAGCGGCCCTCCGCATTGCGTCGCGACCAGTGCGCGGCCAGGAAGGCGGCACGGTCGTCGGGCAGGCGCGGGTTGGTCTTCTGCAGCCGGGCAGCGACGCCGTCCATGCTGTCATACGTCTTCAGCGCCGAGCCGGTGCGCAGTTCGTCGAGCCAGCGCGCATAGCGCTTCGGTGCATGCACCGGCCGCGTCGCCGTCATGCCGAAGCCCTCCAGGTCTACCACGCGGCGCACGCGCTGCGGGCGGATGCCGGCATACAGGCAGATCACGTTGGCGCCCATGCTGTGGCCGACCAGGTCGACCTGGCCGTCGGGCTCGTAATGGTCGAGCAAGGCCTCGAGGTCGGCGATATAGTCCGCGAACCAGTACGACTGCGTGCCCGGGTAGCGCGTGGGCCAGTCGGTCTCGCCAAACCCGCGCCAGTCAGGCGCAATCACATGCCAGTCGCCGCGCAGGTGGTCGACCAGGAACTGGAACGACGCGGCCACATCCATCCAGCCATGCAGCATGAACAGCTTGCGCGCGCCGGGCTGGCCCCAGTGGCGCACGTGGTAGCGCAGCCCGCGCAACGTGATAAATTCAGACCGCGAGGTTTCCTTGATTGTCATTGTCTCCACCCTTGCGCGCGGGTCTTCCTGCCGCCGGGCGCGGCGCCACGGGGGCTGGCGAGGGAAGCCCACACAAAATAGAACGATCGTTCGCTTGTGCGCATTATAGCGGTCGCCGCCATCCCGGGGGCGCCGTGGCCGCGCGAGCCGGACCTACCGGAGACTTTGGATGGCCTTAGCTGCCTTGCCGGCAAGCCGGCGCGACGACTATCGCGCCCTGTATGAATCCTTCCGCTGGGAAATCCCCCCGCATTTCAATATCGCCGAGGCCTGCTGCGGGCGCTGGGCGCGCGACCCGGCCGCGATGGACCGCATCGCGGTCTATACCGAGCACGAGGACGGCCGCCGCAACGCGCATACCTTTGCCCATATCCAGGCCGAAGCCAACCGCCTGTCGGCGGCGCTGCGCGCACTGGGCGTGGCACGCGGCGACCGCGTGGCGATCGTGATGCCGCAGCGGATCGAGACCGTGATCGCGCATATGGCGATCTACCAGCTCGGCGCCATCGCCATGCCGCTGTCGATGCTGTTCGGGCCCGAGGCGCTGGCCTACCGTATCGCACACAGCGAAGCCAACGTGGCGATTGCCGACGAGACTTCCATCGACAATGTGCTGGCCGCGCGCCCGGAATGCCCGACGCTGGCCACCGTGATTGCCGCCGGCGGCGCGCATGGCCGCGGCGACCACGACTGGGAAGTGCTGCTGGCCGCGCAGCTGCCGACTTTTGTCGCCGAGCAGACCAAGGCCGACGAGGCCGCGGTGCTGATCTACACCAGCGGCACCACCGGCCCGCCCAAGGGCGCGCTGATTCCACACCGCGCGCTGATCGGCAACCTGACCGGCTTCGTCTGCTCGCAGAACTGGTATCCGCAGGACGACGACGTGTTCTGGAGCCCGGCCGACTGGGCCTGGACCGGCGGCCTGTGGGATGCGCTGATGCCGGCGCTGTATTTCGGCAAGCCCATCGTCGGCTACCAGGGCCGCTTCTCCGCCGAGCGCGCCTTCGAGCTGCTGGAGCGCTACGCCGTCACCAACACCTTCCTGTTCCCGACCGCGCTCAAGCAGATGATGAAGGCCTGCCCCGAGCCGCGGCAGCGCTACGACATCAGGCTGCGTGCGCTGATGAGCGCGGGCGAGGCCGTGGGCGAGACCGTGTTCGGCTGGTGCCGCGATGCGCTGGGCGTGATCGTCAACGAGATGTTCGGCCAGACCGAGATCAACTACATCGTCGGCAACTGCACCGCGCAGAACGACGACGAGCAGCTGGGCTGGCCGGCACGGCCGGGCTCGATGGGGCGTCCCTATCCGGGCCACCGCGTGCAGGTGATCGACGACGAAGGCCGGCCCTGCGCGCCGGGCGAGGACGGCGAGGTCGCGGTATGCGCCACCGACAGCGCCGGGCATCCGGACCCGGTGTTCTTCCTCGGCTACTGGAAGAACGAGGCCGCCACCGCGGGCAAGTACGCCGAGCGCGATGGCCTGCGCTGGTGCCGCACCGGCGACCTGGCGCGCGTCGATGCCGATGGCTACCTGTGGTACCAGGGGCGTGCCGACGATGTGTTCAAGTCCTCGGGCTACCGCATCGGGCCGAGCGAGATCGAGAACTGCCTGCTCAAGCATCCGGCGGTGTCCAACTGCGCCGTGGTGCCCTCGCCCGACCCCGAGCGCGGCGCCGTGGTCAAGGCCTTCGTGGTGCTGACGCCGTCGGTGGCGCGCTCGTTCGACGGCGACGCGGCGCTGGTCACGGAGCTCCAGGCGCATGTGCGCGGCCAGCTGGCGCCGTATGAATACCCGAAGGCGATCGAGTTCATCGACCAGCTGCCGATGACCACCACCGGCAAGATCCAGCGGCGCGTGCTGCGCTTGCTGGAGGAAGAGCGCGCGGGCAAGCGCGCCTAGGCAGGAAAGACCCGCTCGCAGAGGAAATCGACCAGCGCCCTCACCTTGGGCGAGGGATGCCTGCTCGCCGGCCAGAGCACGTGAAAGGCCTTGGCCGGCCCCACATGGCCAGCCAGTACCTGGCACAGGCTGCCATCGGCGAGCTGCTCGCGGATGGCGAAATCCGGCAGGCAGGCAATACCCAGGCCGCGCAGCGCAAAACACAGGCGCGTCTCGATGTTGTTGCAGATCATCGATGTCGGCAGCGCCAGCTCGGCCTCGCCCGGCGCGCGCCGCAGCGGCCAGGCCTCGAGCTTGCCGGTGTGGGGAAAGCGGTAATGCAGGCAGGCATGCCCGGCCAGGTCGGCAGGCAGCTTCGGCGTGCCACGCTGCGCGAGGTAGCCGGGCGATGCCACCAGCATCGCCTGGAACGCACCCAGCCTGCGCGCCGACAGGCGCGAGTCGGCGGGCTCGCCGGTGCGGACCACCGCATCGAAGCCCTCCTCGATGACATCGACCAGCTGGTCGGTGAAATCCAGGTCCAGCTCGATGTCCGGATACGCGCGCATGAAGTCGCCCAGCACGGGCAAGACCAGTGAACTGACCAGCGGCAGGCTCACCCGCAGGCGGCCGCGCGGCGCCGCGGTGGCTTCGGCCAGCTCCAGCTCCGCCGCTTCGATCTCGGCGAGCACGCGGCGGCTGCGCTCCAGGAACAGCGTGCCTTCGGCGGTCAGCGTCACGCTGCGCGTGCTGCGGTGGAACAGCCGTACGCCGAGCCTTTCTTCCAGCCGCGCCACGCTCTTGCCGACGGCGGAGGCCGACACCCCAAGCAAGCGCCCTGCTGCGACAAAACTGCGGGTCTCGGCCACCTGCACAAACACTGCGAAGCCACTGAGGCTGTCCATGATGCCCCCGATTGCGGACACAAAGTTCCGGAGAAAAAGGAACTGTAGCCCACTTTTTCTTTAATGGCCGGGTCCTTATCGTGAGCGGGTGGTTCATTGAACAAGGATTCGCTGTGTCCCTCCCCACGATTGCACCGCCCCCGGGCGTGTCCCCTGCATTCCCCGCGCCCCTGAGTGCGCGCATCGACGCCGTGGTCCGGCAGGCGCTGGAGCAACGGCGACTGGTCGGCGCCGTCGTGCTGGTCAGCCGTGACGGCGAACTGGTCCACCAGCAGGCGGCAGGCCTGGCCGATCGGGAAAGCGGACAGCCGATGCGCATGGATGCGGTCTTCCGGCTGGCTTCGGTAAGCAAGCCGATCGTCTCCGTGGCGGCACTGGTGCTGGTCGCACAAGGCCGTCTCGAGCTTGACCAGGGTATCGACCGCTGGCTGCCTGAATTCCACCCGCGCCTTGCCGATGGCCGACCGGCACGTATCACGGCGCGGCAGCTGCTCAGCCATACCGCGGGGCTGGGCTATCGCTTCTTCGAGTCCGATGAAGACGGACCCTATGCGCGCGCCGGCATCTCCGACGGCATGGACGACACCACCATCAGCCTGGCGGAAAACCTGCGGCGCATCGCCAGCGTGCCCTTGCTGTACGAACCGGGTACCGCGTGGGGCTACTCGCTCGCGACCGACGTGCTGGGCGCACTGATCGAGCGCGTCCATGGCACGCCGCTGGACATGGCCGTGAGCCAGCTGGTGACCGGCCCGCTGGGCATGGCCGACACCGGCTTCGTGGCACGCGATGCGCACCGCGTGCCGACCCCGTATGTGAATGACAGCCCGCACCCGCACCGCCTGCGCGAAGGCGAAACCGTGCCCGTGCTCGAAGGCACGGTTGGCATTCCCTACAGCCCCGCACGCATCTTCAATGCGCAGGCCTTCCCCTCCGGCGGGGCGGGCATGGCGGGCACGGCGCACGACTTCCTGCGCCTGCTGGAGAACTTGCGCCAGGGCGGCGGCGCGTTGCTGCCATCCGCCCTGGTCGAGGACATGGCGCGCAACCAGACTGGCGGCCTGGACCTGCCCGATGCGCCGGGAACCGGCTTCGGGCTGGGCTTCTCGGTGCTGCGCGATCCGCGCCGGGCGGGCTCCCCGGAAGCTGCCGGCACCTGGCGCTGGGGCGGCGCCTACGGCCACGCCTGGTTCGTCGACCGCAGCCAGGGGCTGAGCGTGGTGGCGTTCACCAACACGCTGTACGAGGGCATGTCCGGCCGCTTTGTCACCGACCTGCGCGACGCGGTCTACGGTGTCGCCCCCACAGCCGCGTAACCATCCAAGCAACACATCACCCCCTTATCCAGGCGCCAACATGACCACAGCCACCAACTCGCTTGCGAACAATGCACAGCCGGACGCGCAGCCTGCGCGGCTACCGCTTCCGGCACTGCTTGCGCTTGCCGTCGCAGGCTTCATCACCGTCCTGACCGAGGCCTTGCCGGCGGGGCTGCTGCCGCAGATCGGCGCGGGCCTTGCCATCTCCGAGCCGCTTGCCGGCCAGCTCGTCACCATCTACGCCTTCGGTTCACTGGTGGCCGCCATGCCGCTGACGGCGGCCACGCAAGGGCTGCGGCGACGGCCGCTGCTGCTGCTTGCGATCGCGGGCTTTGCCGTCGCCAACGCCGTGACGGCCTGGTCCGGCAACTATGTCCTGACCATGGCGGCGCGCTTCCTTGCGGGGGTCTCGGCCGGACTGCTGTGGGCGCTGCTGGCTGGCTATGCCGCGCGCATGGTTCCCGATCACCTCAAGGGTCGTGCCATTGCTGTCGCGATGGTTGGCATCCCCCTGGCCTTGTCGCTGGGCGTGCCATCCGGGACCTTCCTCGGTGCGCTCATGGGCTGGCGCGCGTGCTTCGGCATCATCAGCGTGCTGACGCTGGGACTGATTGCCTGGGTGCTGGCCAGCGTGCCGGATTTTGCCGGCCAGCCCGCCGGCCAGCGGCTGCCGATCGCGCGCGTGTTCACCGTGCCGGGCGTGCGTCCGGTGCTGTTCGTGACGCTCGCCTTCGTGCTGGCGCACAACATCCTCTACACCTATATCGCGCCGTTCCTGCGAGCCGGCAACGCCGGGGCACGGCTTGACCTGGTCCTGTTCGTGTTCGGGCTGGCCTCGCTCGCCGGCATCTGGATCACCGGCGTGCTGATCGACCGGTGGCTGCGGGCGCTGACGCTGGCCAGCACGCTGCTGTTCGGGCTTGCGGTGGTGGCGCTTGGGGCCGGAGGCGGGCACCCGGCCGTGGTCTATGCCGCGGCCGCGATCTGGGGCCTGGGCTTCGGCGGCGTTTCCACGCTGTTCCAGACGGCGCTGGCGAAGACCGCCGGCAAATCCGCGGACGTGGCCCAGTCGATGCTGGTCACGGCCTGGAACATTGCCATCGCCGGCGGCGGCGTCATCGGCGGGATGCTGCTCGATGGCGTCGGCATCGGCGCATTCCCGCCCGTGCTGGCTGCCCTGCTCGCCGCAACCTGGCTGGTGGTCTGGTCGGCGCGCAGGCATGGCTTTCCCGCGCGCGGCTGAGGTGTGGGACGGCAAGCCTAACCGGCCGATGCCTCCAGCCAGGCCAGTTCGTCTTCATCGAAGCCCGCAGCGCGCCGCGCCTCGAGATTGAACGGCCCGCGCAGCTTCGGCGCGCGGTACTGCCCGGCCAGCTGCGCGTAGGTGGCAACGGGGTCCAGGCCGCGCCGCGCGCACAGCCAGCGGTACCAGTGGTTGCCGATGGCGACGTGGCCGACCTCGTCGCGCAGGATGATGTCGATGATGGCCGCGGCGGCGTGGTCGCCGGCGCCGGCGAGCCTGGCGCGCACCGGCGGCGAGGCATCGAGCCCGCGCGCCTCCAGCGTGCGCGGCACCAGCGCCATGCGCGCGAGCACGTCGCCGGCGGTCTTGTCGGTCATCTCCCACAGGCTGTCGTGGGCAGGGAAGTCGCCATAGGCCGCGCCCAGCGTGCCAAGGTGGTCGGCCAGCAGCGTGAAGTGGTACGCCTCTTCATCGGCCACGCGCAGCCAGTCGCGGTAGTAGCCGGGCGGCATGCCGGCGAAGCGCCAGGCCGCGTCCAGCGCCAGGTTGATGGCATTGAACTCGATATGGCACAGCGCATGGATCATCGCCGCGCGCCCGGCCGGGGTATGCAGCGAGCGGCGCCGCTCGACGTCCTGCGGCGCCACCAGCGGCGGCCGCGCGGGGCGGCCGGGGATGGCCTGGCCGGCACCGGCCTGGATCGCCTCGCCGGCGGCAAGCGCCTCGTCCGGCAAAGTTGTCACATGGCGGTAAAGTGCCCGCGCCGCCATGGACTTTTCCCGGGGATCCGTCATGCACAGCACCACCAGCGCCTGCTGGCGCGGCGAAAGTGACGGTTCAGGCGAGGCGGCGGCGGGTGTTTTTTCTGGCATGAGCGTAAAATCCGGGTCTGCCGCCATTGTAGGGCCTGGCCGGTGCCCGACTGCCGGGCAAGCCGCGCAGTCGCCGTGGCGCCGCGCGCCCGCCCCCCACCCTGGCCCTTTAAAGTCCGGCGGCAACCCCCACTTCAACAAAAGCCTTTCGTGCAGGAGACCTCATGGCGCTTTACCAGCTCGGCGACGTCAAGCCCAATATCGACAGCGATGCCTACGTGGCCCCCGAAGCCACCGTCATCGGCAACGTGACCCTCAAGTCCCGCGCCAGCGCCTGGCCCGGTGTCGTGATCCGCGGCGACAACGAACCGATCGTGGTGGGCGAGGACACCAACATCCAGGAAGGCTCGGTGCTGCATACCGACCCGGGCTGCCCGCTGACCCTGGGCGACAAGGTCTCGATCGGCCACCAGGCCATGCTGCATGGCTGCACCGTGGGCGAAGGCTCGCTCATCGGGATCCAGGCCGTGGTCCTGAACCGCGCCGTGATCGGCAAGGAATGCCTGGTCGGCGCCGGTGCCGTGGTGACCGAAGGCAAGGTCTTCCCGGACCGCTCTCTGATCCTGGGCGCGCCGGCCAAGGTGGTGCGCCAGCTGACCGACGCCGACGTCGCCAACCTGTACCGCAACGCCGAGACCTACGCCACCCGGCAGGCCATGTACAAGCAACAGCTCAAGCGGATCGGCTGACGACCGCGGCGGCACCTACCGAATCATCGACAGATTATTGTGACCGATACCACCACCCCCGACACCCTGCAGAAATTCCTGTTCGACGCGGCCCCCGTGCGCGGCGAGCTGGTGCGCATGGAAGCCACCTGGCAAGAAGTGCTGGGCCGCCACAGCTACCCCGCACCGGTGCGCCGGCTGCTGGGCGAGATGATGGCCGCCGCGGCGCTGCTGTCGGCCAACCTGAAGTTCAACGGGGCGCTGGTGATGCAGCTGCACGGCGACGGCCCGGTGCGCATGCTGGTGGTGGAATGCCTGTCCGACCTGTCGATGCGCGCCACCGCCAAGCTGGCCGAGGACGCGCACATCGCCGACGACGCCACGCTGGCGCAGATGGTCAACGCCCACGGCCACGGCCGCTTTGCCATCACGCTGGACCCGAAGGACAAGCTGCCGGGCCAGCAGGCGTACCAGGGCATTGTGCCGCTGGCCGACGCGCACGGCCCGCTGGCCTCGATCAGCGCCGTGCTGGAGCACTACATGCAGGCGTCCGAGCAGCTCGACACGCGCCTGTGGCTGGCGGCGGACGACCACGTCGCCGCCGGCATGCTGCTGCAGAAGCTGCCGGCCTACGGCGGCACCGCGGAAGTCGGCGAGACCGGCGCGCCGCTGGCCAGCCATGTCCGCGCGCAGGACCTGGACACCTGGGACCGCGCCGTGCAGCTGGGCGCCACGCTCAAGGCCGACGAACTGCTGGCCGAGACCCCCGACACCCTGCTGCGCCGCCTGTTCTGGGAAGACCTGCAGGCCGCCGGCCTGCGCGTGTTTGAGCCGCTGACGCCGCATTTCCATTGCTCCTGCTCGCGCCCCAAGGTGGCGGGCATGCTGCAGTCGCTGGGCCAGGAAGAGATCGAAGGCATCATCGCCGAGCGCGGCCAGGTGGAGATCCACTGCGACTTCTGCGGCCTGCGCTATGAGTTCGATCCGGTCGACTGCGCCCAGCTGTTCTCGGCCACCCATGTCGCCACCGGCGCCGGTGCCGGCGCGCAGCAGCACCACTGAGCGGCGGGCGCGGGGCGGCACGGCGGAAACAACCGCCTTGCCGTCCTGTCCAACGGCTGTACGATGGCAGCATCCAGCTGCCGCAAGCAAGCCTGAGTACAGCCATGTCCGCCCGAGCCACCCCCTCCCTGCCTGAATCCCCTGCCATCGTGCCGGCCGTGCTGCGCGCCATTGCCGCCTGCGCCGCGACCGGCGCACTGCTGCTGGCCACAGGCTGCGCTGAGCTGCCGCGCGACGCCAACGGCTCGCCGCCCACGGCGCGGCTGGCGCCCAACGCCATCCCGCCAGCGCCGCTGACGGCCGACGACAAGCAGAAGCTCGACACGCTGAACCAGGAGATTCTGCGCGAGCAGGCCGCCGCGATCGCGCTCGACCAGCAGGCCGCGGCCGCGCGCGCGGCTTATGGCTATCCGAACACCAGCTGGAACCTGTATTACGGGGGATGGGGTGGCGGCCGCTGGGGCGGCGGCGTCAGCGTCGGCATGCCCGGCTGGGGCTGGGGCGGTTATCCGTACGGCTGGTGGTGACAGGCAGGCGGCGGGCTGGATCCAAGTCCACCGACAGCGAGAGGCAAGACGCCCCTTAGTGGCCGCCTCTTCCGGCGACCGAATTCGCCGGCGGCGGCAACGGCGGCGTGGCGCTGACCTTGGGCGCCGGCGCGACAAACTGCACGAAGACCTCGCCTTCCCTCACCATGCCCAGCTCATAGCGGGCACGTTCCTCGATCGCGCCGGTGCCGTCCTGCAGGTCGGCGACTTCGCCTTCCAGCTTGGCGTTGCGCAGCTTGAGCGTCTGGTTGCGGGTGCCCTGCTCGGTCAGTTGCCGGTTCAGGTCCCATACGCGCAGCCATCCGCCCTTGCCCAGCCAGAGTGGGTACTGGATGGCAAGCAACAGCACGAACAACAGCAGCGAGATCAGGCGCATGAAAGATGGCGGACAGGAAATTCCGCACAATGATCTGCGAACTCAGCCTAGAAGGCAATTGCCAGGCAGATTTCGATACAAAAACGGCGGCGGCCAGGGAATCCCTGGCCGCCGCCATTCCATCCGCTTGCTGCCGCTCCCGCGCAAGCGGGAACGGCGGGGCAAGGTGTCAGCGCAGGTTGTAGAACGCGCCCTTGCCCGGGTAGCTGGCGATATCGCCCAGGTCTTCCTCGATGCGCAGCAGCTGGTTGTACTTGGCCATGCGGTCCGAGCGCGACAGCGAGCCGGTCTTGATCTGGCCGGCGTTGGTGCCCACGGCGATGTCGGCAATGGTGCTGTCTTCGGTTTCGCCCGAGCGGTGCGAGATCACGGCGGTGTAGCCGGCGCGCTTGGCCATCTCGATGGCAGCAAAGGTTTCGGTCAGCGTGCCGATCTGGTTGATCTTGATCAGGATCGAGTTGCCGATGCCCTTCTCGATGCCTTCCTTCAGGATCTTGGTGTTGGTGACGAACAGGTCGTCGCCCACCAGCTGCACGCGCTTGGCCAGCTTCTCGGTCAGCGTCTTCCAGCCGTCCCAGTCGCCTTCGGCCATGCCGTCCTCGATCGACACGATCGGGAACTTGTCGCACAGGTTGGCCAGGTAGTCGGCGAACTGGGTCGACGACAGCTTCAGGCCTTCGCCCTCCAGCTGGTACACGCCTTCGCCTTCGTGGTAGAACTCGCTGGCGGCGCAGTCCAGCGCCAGCAGCACGTCTTCACCGGCGCGGTAGCCGGCCTTCTCGATGGCCTGCACGATGGTGTTCAGGCATTCCTCGTTGGACGAGAAGTTCGGGGCGAAGCCGCCCTCGTCGCCCACCGCGGTGGACATGCCCTTGTCGGCCAGGATCTTCTTCAGCGCGTGGAAGATCTCGGCACCGCAACGCAGCGCTTCGCGGAAGCTGGTCTGCGACACCGGCATGACCATGAATTCCTGGATGTCCAGGCTGTTGTTGGCGTGCGCGCCGCCGTTGACGATGTTCATCATCGGCACCGGCAGCTGCATCGCGCCCGAACCGCCGAAGTAGCGGTACAGCGGCAGGCCGGCTTCTTCAGCGGCGGCCTTGGCCACGGCCATCGACACGGCCAGCATGGCGTTGGCGCCCAGGCGGCCCTTGTTCTCGGTGCCGTCGAGGTCGATCAGGGTGCGGTCCAGGAAGGCCTGCTCGGAGGCATCTAGGCCCATGATAGCTTCGGAGATTTCGGTGTTGATGTGCTCGACAGCCTTCAGCACGCCCTTGCCCAGGTAGCGGCTCTTGTCGCCGTCACGCAGCTCGATGGCTTCGCGCGAACCGGTCGACGCGCCCGACGGCACTGCCGCACGGCCCATCACGCCGGATTCCAGCAGCACGTCGCATTCGACGGTGGGGTTGCCGCGCGAGTCGAGAACCTCGCGACCGATGATATCTACGATTGCACTCATGAATTCCTCTCTGACTGTTGATTCTTGCTGCTGCTGATTACTTCAACCTGTGCCCGTGTCAGGCGCATGTCAAACTGCCCGACAACCCTCAGGCAGCGCCTTCCACCACGATCATGTTCATCTTTGCCGCGTGCTCGCGCGCCTTGCGGGCGGCGCGATAGGCTTCGCCGTCGTGGAACGACTTGGCGGCTTCATAGCTGGGGAATTTCAGCACCACGACGCGGGCCGGCGCCCACTCGCCTTCCAGCGGCTCGGTCTTGCCGCCGCGCACGAGTACCTCGGCGCCATGGATCTGCATGGCCTTGCTCGAGAGCACCTTGTATTCCTCGTACTGCTGGGGGTCGGTCACGTCGACGTAGGCGATGATAAAGCCCGCGGCCATGGAGAATCTCCCGATTTTTTGTATTGTCTTTCGATATGGTTTGTCACCACCGGCATTGCGGTGGTGACAAAACCGGGCCGGCTCAGGCGCAGGCCGGCCAGCCGAAGTTGTCTTCCAGGAAGCCGGCGCGCTTGACCAGCGTGTCCAGGTCCTTGAGCACGGCCAGCAGTTCCTTCATGCGCGACAGCGGCACCGCGTTGGGGCCATCGGACATGGCCTTGCTCGGGTCCGGGTGCGTTTCCATGAACAGGCCCGCGATGCCGGTGGCGACGGCGGCGCGCGACAGCACCGGCACGAACTCGCGCTGGCCGCCCGAGCTGGTGCCCTGGCCGCCCGGCAGCTGCACCGAGTGGGTGGCGTCGAACACCACCGGGGCACCGGTCTCGCGCATGATCGCCAGCGAGCGCATGTCGGACACAAGATTGTTGTAGCCGAACGAGACACCACGCTCGCAGGCCATGAAGACATCGTCAGGCAGACCGGCTTCGCGCGCGGCGTCGCGCGCCTTGTCGATCACGTTCTTCATGTCGTGCGGCGCCAGGAACTGGCCCTTCTTGATATTCACCGGCTTGCCGCTCTGGGCGCAGGCACGGATGAAATCGGTCTGGCGGCACAGGAAGGCCGGCGTCTGCAGCACGTCGACCACGGCGGCGACGGGCTTGATCTCGTCGATCTCGTGGATGTCGGTCAGCACCGGCACGCCGATCTCGCGCTTGACCGTCGCCAGGATCTCCAGGCCCTTCTCCATCCCCAGGCCGCGGAACGACTTGCCCGAAGACCGGTTGGCCTTGTCGAACGACGACTTGTAGATGAACGGGATGCCCAGTTCAGCGGTGATCGCCTTGAGCTCGCCGGCCGTATCCAGCGCCATCTGCTCCGACTCGATCACGCACGGACCCGCGATCAGGAAGAACGGCTTGTCGAGGCCGGCCTCGAATCCACAGAGTTTCATGACTGTCTCTCCTGCTTGCCGCCGGGGCTTACGCGCCCTTGCGCTGCTGGCTGGCCAGCGCGGCTTCGACGTAGGCCTTGAACAGCGGGTGGCCGTCGCGCGGCGTCGAGGTGAATTCCGGGTGGAACTGCACGCCGACGAACCAAGGGTGCATCGACTCGGGCAGCTCCATCATTTCCGGCAGGTTCTCGGTCGGCGTGCGCGCCGAGATCACCATGCCGGCCTTTTCCAGCGTCGGCACGTAGTGGTTGTTGACCTCGTAGCGGTGACGGTGGCGTTCGTTGACCTCGGCACCGTAGATCGTCGCGGCCTTGGTGCCTTCCTTGACCGGCACGCGCTGGGCGCCCAGGCGCATGGTGCCGCCCAGGTCGGAATCGGCCGAGCGCTGCTCGACCTTGCCTTCGCGGTCGACCCACTCGGTGATCAGCGCGACCACGGGGTGTTCGGTTTCCAGGTTGAACTCGGTCGAGTTGGCATCGGTCATGCCGGCCAGGTGGCGGGCAAACTCGATCACGGCCAGCTGCATGCCCAGGCAGATGCCCAGGTACGGGATCTTGTTCTCGCGGGCGTACTGGATCGCGCGGATCTTGCCTTCCGTGCCGCGCTTGCCGAAGCCGCCCGGCACCAGGATGGCGTCGAGGGGGGCCAGCACTTCGAGGTGGCCCGATTCCAGTTCCTCGGAATCGATGTACTCGATGTTGACGCGCGTGGCGGTGTGCATGCCGGCGTGGCGCAGCGCCTCGATCAGCGACTTGTACGACTCGGTCAGGTCGACGTACTTGCCGACCATGCCGATGGTGATCTCGTGCTCGGGATTTTCCTGGGCATTGACCAGCTTCTGCCACATCGACAGGTCGGCCGGCTTGGGATCCAGGCGCAGCTCCTCGCAGATCAGACGGTCCAGGCCCTGCTCGTTGAGCATCTGCGGGATCTTGTAGATGCTGTCCGCATCCCACACCGAAATCACGGCGTCTTGCGGGATATTGGCGAACAGCGAAATCTTGGCGCGCTCGTCGTCAGGGATCGGGCGGTCGGCGCGGCACAGCAGCGCGGTCGGCGAGATGCCGATTTCGCGCAGCTTCTGCACCGAGTGCTGGGTCGGCTTGGTCTTGAGCTCGCCGGCGCTGGCAATGAACGGCACCAGCGTCAGGTGCACGAAGGCGCAGTGGTTGCGGCCCATGCGCAGGCTCATCTGGCGCGCGGCTTCCAGGAACGGCAGCGATTCGATGTCACCCACGGTGCCGCCGATTTCGACCAGCGCCACGTCGGCCTTGCCGTCGTGCGACGCCGCGGCGCCCTTCTCGACGAAAGCCTGGATCTCGTTGGTGATATGCGGGATCACCTGCACGGTCTTGCCCAGGTATTCGCCGCGGCGCTCCTTGCGGATCACCGATTCGTAGATCTGGCCGGTGGTGAAGTTGTTCGACTTGCGCATCTTGGCCGAGACGAAACGCTCGTAGTGGCCGAGATCCAGGTCGGTTTCAGCACCGTCTTCCGTGACAAACACCTCGCCATGCTGGAAAGGGCTCATCGTGCCGGGATCGACGTTGATGTAGGGATCTAGCTTGAGGAGGGTGACTTTGAGGCCGCGCGACTCAAGAATGGCCGCGAGCGAGGCAGCAGCGATGCCCTTGCCGAGAGAAGAGACGACGCCACCGGTGACGAAGACGAATTTGGTCATAAACCGAGCTTGCCGGGGAAATCGGGATTATACATGAGAGCCCGATTCCCGCCGACCCGGAAATTGTGACAGCACCCCTCCTCGGCGGGGCTGCAACAGGCTTTCCCGGTGCGTTGCGGCGCATGCGCCGCACCCCGCCTCAGCGCCCCTCGCGGCGCATCGCGCCGATCAGGTCGCGCACCAGCTGCGCCGTCTCCTGCGGCCGCTCCATCGGGTACAGGTGGCCGCCCTCGATAAAGCGCAGGTTCGGGCCGACCAGCTTGCGGGTGGCACCCAGCCCGCACTGGCGCACCTCGCGCGAACGCGTGCCGGCGACAAAGCCGACCGGCACCGGAGCGCCGCGCGCCACCTTGCGCCCCAGGCTGGTCGGCAGCGTGCGGTAGATCCAGTATTCGACCTCGCGGTCAAAGCGCAGCCGCCGCTCGTTGTCCTTGCCGGTCGGCTCGGTGCCGTGGATGGCGTAGTCGCGCAGCACCTCCTGGTCCCACACCGCGAAGTTGGGCTTGGCGCGGAAGTGTTCCCAGACCGCCTCGGCGTCCGGCCAGTGGGTGCGCCGGTTTTTGGTCACCGCCGCCGGGCCGGGCTTTTCGTCCATGCCGAACATCTGGGCGGTCTTCAGCAGCGACGCGCGCCAGCCGGCAATGATCGGCGAATCCAGCATCACCACGCCGCGCACGCGCTCCGGGCGCCGCAGCGCCGCCATCAGCGACAGGAAGCCGCCCAGCGAATGGCCCACCAGCCACACCGGCTCGTGGTACTGGCGGTCGATCTCACCGAGCAGCTCCTCCACCAGGTGCGGCCAGCCGCGCGTCACCGGGAATTCAGGCTTGTGCCCGTAGCGGTCCACGGCGCGGAATTCGAAGTCGCCGTCCAGTTCGCCGAACAGCTTGCGGTAGGTGGTCACCGGAAAGCCGTTGGCATGCGAAAAATGAATGATCTCGCGCATCGCTTGTTTCCTCGCCCGGCCCTCAGTCCTGGGTACGCGACGGATTGCGCTTGGCGCGCACCGGCTGGCCCCAGCGGTCGGCCTCGCCGGGACGCGCCAGCGAGAATTCGGCGGGCGCGCCGGGATCCCACTCGGGATTGTGGATCTCGCCGAAGACCTGGCGCAGGCGCTGCCCCCAGGTGTCGCGGATCATGCGGAAGTAGGCGTTGCGCTCGTCGATGTTGACGAAGCGCGTCACGCACAGCGTATCGGCCTCATAGACCAGCAGGTCCAGCGGCAGGCCGACCGAGATATTCGACTTGAGCGTCGAATCCATTGAGATCAGCGCGCATTTGGCCGCCTCGGCCAGCGGCAGCGACGGGTGCACCACGCGGTCGACGATGGGCTTGCCGTACTTGGCCTCGCCGATCTGGAAGTAGCAGTTCTCGGGCGTGGCCTCGACAAAATTGCCGGCCGCGTAGATGTTGAACAGCCGCACGCGTTCACCGCGCACCTGGCCGCCGAAGATCAGGCTGACATTGAATTCGATGCCGGCATCGCGCAGCGCATGCGCATCGCGCTTGTGCACCTGGCGCACCGCCTCGCCGACGATGGAAGCGGCCTCGAACATGTCGCGCGCGGTCCACAGCGAGCGCTTCTCGTCATGGTTCTCGGCCAGGATCTGGCGCACCGACTGGCTGATCGCCAGGTTGCCGGCGGTCATCAGCACCATCACGCGGTCGCCGGGCTCTTCGAACACCGTCATCTTGCGCGACGTGGAGATGGCATCTACCCCCGCATTGGTGCGGGAATCGGACAGGAATACCAGGCCGGCATCCAGCCGCATGGCTACACAGTAAGTCATGGTCTTGTTTTGGTGTGCTTTGCGGCGGCCGGAAGTGGCCAGCCGATGGCCTGCATACCCCGGATTCTAGCGCCGGTATCGCGGCACAGCCCCCTGTCTGGAATCAGGCACCTAATCAGGTAAAAAGCGGCGTGATACTCACATTGACTTCAAGCGTCTCGCCGGAACCCCCTTCCAGGATGCCCCTGACTGGTGCAGCCGACGCATAATCGCGCCCCACCGCGAGGCGTATATGACGCTCGTCGGTCAGGCAGCCGTGGGTGATGTCGACGCTGCACCACACCTCGCGCGCCGGGTCCAGGCATACGTCGGCCCAGGCATGGCTGGCCATCTCGATCGCGGCCGGATCGTAGAAGTATCCGCTCACATAGCGTGCCGGGATACCGAGCGCCCGGCACGCCGCCACCATCACCTGCGCCTGGTCCTGGCACACGCCGCTGCCCAGGCTGAAGGCTTCGGCCGCCGAGGTGCCGACGTCGGTGGTGTTGGGCTTGTAGCGCACCCGCTCCGCAATTCCCTGGGCCAGCGCCAGCAGCGCCGGAATCTCGTGCCCGGCCGCCAGGAACGGTGCGGCAAACGCCTGCATCTCCGGCGGTGCCGAGGTCAGTGGCGTGCTGCCGAGGAAGTACAGCGGCGACACCCGGGATTCGCCGGGGGGCGGAGCGTCGCAGAACGCATGGTGGCCGTCCCGGTCGAGGTCGCCATGCGGCGGCAGCACTTCCACCTCGCCGCTGGCTTCGATCGAGATGGTGCCGGTCGGTCCGGCCACCGTGAAGTTGTGCACGATATTGCCGAAGCCGTCGCGCGCCGCCGACGGATTGCCAGGCGCGACCAGTTGCCAGCGGTGCACCGTCTGCAGCGGGCCCGAACGCGGCTCGAGCCGCACTTCGTGCACGCTGCGGCGCACCGGCTCGGCGTAGCGGTAAACAGTATGGTGGTGGATCTTGTATTTCACGGTATCAGGGCGCGGCGGCGGCACATGGAGCCTGCCGGCGGCCCATTTCAGGCAGCCAGCAGCGGCACGAGGAAGTCCCGGCTGATGCCATTGCCGAGATCGCCGATGCGCTCCAGGAAGCTGGTCAGGTACGCGTGCAGGCCGACCGCGAAAATATCGTCGATGCGCGCGTACTTCAGGTCGGCGTGGAGTTTACCAGCCTGGCGCTCGGTTTCCGCTGATTGCTGGTTGCGCACCGTATGCAGGATGGCCACCACCTCGTCCATGCTCGACACCAGCGAGCGCGGCATGTCGGGCCGCAGGATCAGCAGCTCGGCCACGCGCTGCGGCGTAATGACCGCGCGATAGACCTTGCGGTAGACCTCGAAGCCCGATACCGAGCGCAGCACCGCGGCCCAGTGATAGAAATCGTTCTGGTCGCGGTTGGCATCGCTCTCGTCGCTGCCCGATGCCTGGAACTTGACGTCGAGGATCCGCGCGGTGTTGTCGGCGCGCTCCAGGAATGTGCCCAGCCGCATGAAGTGGAAGGCATCGTCCTTGAGCATGGTGCCGAACTGGACCCCGCGCGCCAGGTGCGAGCGGAACTTGACCCATTCAAAGAACGCCGACGGGTCTTCCTTCAGCACGCCGTCGGCGATCAGGCGCTGCACCTCCAGCCAGGTGGTGTTGACGGTCTCCCAGACCTCGGTGGTCAGCGAGCCGCGCACCGCGCGCGCGTTCTCGCGCGCCGCGCGCAGGCAGCTCATGATGGACGAGGCGTTGGTCATGTCGCGCACCATGAAGTCGATCACATCGTCGCGCGACAGCAGTCCGTACTTGTGGTCGAAGACGTCGGTCAGCTCGGAGATATCGAGCATGGCCCACCAGCCCTGCTCGGCCACCTCGGCCGATTGCGGCAGGAGCGAGGTCTGGTAGTTGACGTCGAGCATGCGCGCAGTGTTCTCCGCGCGCTCGGTGTAGCGGGCCATCCAGAACAGGTGGTCGGCGGTGCGGCTCAGCATGTGGGCTCTCCTGGCGTGGCGGCGGTCGCCATGGCGGTCGTTGCGGCGGTCATCACGTGGTTCGCGTTCATCGTTCCAGCACCCAGGTGTCCTTGGTGCCGCCCCCTTGCGAGGAATTCACCACCAGCGAGCCTTCGCGCAGCGCCACGCGGGTCAGCCCGCCTGGCACCATGCGCACCTCCTTGCCCGACAGCACGAACGGGCGCAGGTCGATATGGCGCGGCGCGATGCCCGACTCCACATAGGTCGGGCAGGTCGACAGCGCCAGCGTCGGCTGCGCGATGTACTGCTCCGGGCGCGCCTTCACCACTTCGCGGAAGGCATCGATCTCGGCCCGCGTGGCGGCCGGGCCGACCAGCATGCCGTAGCCGCCGGCGCCGTGGGTCTCCTTGACCACCAGTTCTTCCATATGGTCCAGCACGTACTGCAGGTCGTCCGGGCGCCGGCACATATAGGTCGGCACGTTGCTGAGGATGGCCTCTTCGCCCAGGTAGAAGCGGATCATGTCGGGCACGTACGGATAGATCGACTTGTCGTCGGCCACGCCCGTGCCGATGGCGTTGCAGATGGTCACGTTGCCGGCGCGGTAGACCGACAGCAGGCCGGCCGCGCCCAGCGAGGAGTCGTGGCGGAACACCAGCGGGTCGAGGAAGTCGTCGTCGACGCGGCGGTAGATCACGTCGACGCGCTGCGGGCCCTGCGTGGTGCGCATGAACAGGTGGTCGTCCTCGACGAAGAGATCGCTGCCTTCGACCAGTTCCACGCCCATCTGCTGCGCCAGGAAGGCATGCTCGAAGTAGGCCGAGTTGTACATGCCCGGCGTCAGCACCACCACGGTGGGATCGGCAATGGCCTGCGGCGACACCCCGCGCAGCATGTCGAGCAACAGGTCAGGATAGTGGGCCACCGGCGCCACGCGGTTGCGCGCGAACAGGTCCGGGAACAACCGCATCATCATCTTGCGGTTTTCCAGCATGTACGACACACCCGAGGGCACGCGCAGGTTGTCTTCCAGCACGTAGAACTCGCCCTCGCCGGCGCGCACCACATCGATGCCGGCCACGTGCGCATAGATGTCGTGCGGCACGTTGACGCCTAGCATCTCGGGCCGGTACTGGGCGTTGTTGTAGATCTGGTCGGGCGGGATCACGCCGGCGCGGATGATGTCCTGGCCGTGGTAGATATCGTGGACAAAGCGGTTGAGCGCGGCCACGCGCTGGCGCAGCCCTTTTTCCAGCAGCGCCCATTCGCTGGCCGGGAAGATGCGCGGGATCACGTCGAACGGAATGGTGCGTTCGGTGCCGCTGTTGGCTTCATCCTTGTCGCCGTAGACGGCAAAGGTAATGCCCACGCGCCGGAAGATCAGGTCGGCCTCGGCGCGCTTGTTGCCCATCGTGCCTTCAGACTGCCGCGCCAGCCAGTCAGCGAAATGCCGGTAATGCGCGCGCACCGCGCCTTCAGGCAATGCCTGCCCCGCCTGGATAACCCATTGCGCCCTGTCCGTGCGCCAGTCCAGCATCTCGTCGAAATACCGCCCCGCCATGATGGCCGTTCCTCCATGTCGCGGGCTTCCGGTGCTACCGCTTCACTGCGACTTCGGGGTCGCTACCGGCTGCCCTGGTTTTGCCCTGGCTTTCCTGTCCCCAGCCCGCCGCGCCTGCCCGTTCGGGACGCTCACGGCGATACTGTCGAGTCACTGGCCCTTTCAGCATACCCGTACCGGCGAAACCCGCAAGCTGGCGGGTGCCGGCCGGCACGGAAAGTGAACTAGCAAGATGTCTGCCAGCGCACGCAAAAACGGCCGCCAGCCAGGCTGGCGGCCGCTTGCGGGCTGCACGGGCACGGGGCCGGCCGGAACGGTCGGCGAGGTCAGCAGGTCAGCGCGCCGCGGCGGCGCCCTGCGGCACCGTGGCCTGCAGGATGGTGGCGACCAGCGCCTCGGGCGACTGGCGGATGTCGAGCACCAGCGCGTCGCTGGGCTCTTCCAGCGTATCGAACTGGCTTTGCAGCAGGTCGGGGTTGAAGAAGTGTTCCGTGCGCGCGGACAGGCGCGTGCCGATCAGCGATGCATCGCCCTTCATGAAGACGAAGGTCACGCCGCCGTCGGGCGGGGTCAGCCGGTCGCGGTAGGCCTGGCGCAGTGCCGAGCAGGTGAACACATGGGTGCGGCCTTCGGCCCGGGCCGCGTCGATGGCTGCGCGCATGGCCGCCAGCCACGGCCAGCGGTCTTCGTCGGTCAGCGGGACGCCGGCGTGCATCTTGGCCTTGTTGGCGTCGCTGTGGAATGCATCGGCGTCATGGAAGCCGCAGCCCAGTCGCTGCGCCAGCAACTGGCCGACCGTGGTCTTGCCGCTGCCGGAAACGCCCATCAGGATATAGATCATGTCTGCTCCGTCGGTCTTGGTATCGGATGGTGTCGCCATCCTTGTCTGTCCTTGTCGGTCCAGCTGGACGTCCTTGCGGCGGCGCAAAGACGCCCGGGGGCGCTGCCGCCCCGCAGGGAACTTCAGGGGAAAATCGGCCTCAGGCCTGGCTATTGTGCGACGGTTTGCGCCGCTGCGGTACGTTGGCGCCCGCCTGCGCCGGCCCCGGCATCCGCCTCGGACAGGTCAAGTGCGCTGCCGCCCTCTTCCGCGATGCGCGCGTGGCGCCGGAACAGGCCGAACAGGCCGCGCCCCAGGCTGAATTGCGCGAAATCGTCGTCCGGCGCCGCGGCCAGCTCGCGCGCCGCGAATTCGCCTTCGTCGCCCAGCCACTGCAGCGTGCCGGCAACGGCATCGACACGGATGCGGTCGCCGTCGCGCACGCGCGCGAGCGCGCCGCCGGCCAGCGCCTCGGGGCCGACGTGGATCACCGCCGGCACCTTGCCCGACGCGCCGGACATGCGGCCGTCGGTCACCAGCGCCACCTTGTGGCCGGCGTCCTGCAGCGCGCCCAGCACCGGGGTCAGGCGGTGCAGCTCGGGCATGCCGTTGGCATTCGGCCCCTGGAAACGCACGACCGCGACCAGGTCGCCGGTCAGCTCGCCCGCATCGAAGGCCGCCTGCAGCGCCTCTTGCGCATCGAACACCCGCACCGGGGCTTCGACCACGCGGTGCTCCGGCGCCACCGCCGAGACCTTGATCACGCCGCGGCCCAGGTTGCCCTGCATCAGCCGCAGCCCGCCCTCGGCCGAGAAAGGCTCCGCGGCCGTCGCCAGCACCTGTGCGTCGCCGCTGTGCGCCGCGCCGTCGCGCCAGCGCAGCACGCCGTCGGTCATCACCGGTTCCTGCGCATAGCGGGCCAGCCCGGGGCCGGCCACGGTCTGCACGTCCTCGTGCAGCAGGCCGGCCTGCAGCAGTTCGCGGATGACGAAACCGGCGCCGCCCGCGGCATGGAAGTGGTTCACATCGGCCGAGCCATTCGGGTAGACGCGCGCCAGCAGCGGCGTGATGCGCGACAGCAGGTCGAAATCGTTCCAGTCGATGACGATGCCCGCGGCGCGCGCCATCGCCACCAGGTGGATGGTGTGGTTGGTGGAGCCGCCGGTCGCCAGCAGGCCGACCATGGCGTTGGCAATGGCGCGTTCGTCAACAATGCGCGCCAGCGGCAGGTATTCGTCGCCGCGCGCGCGCAGGGCGATCGCGCGTTGCGCGGCCGCCGCGGTCAGCGCATCGCGCAGGCCGCTGTCCGGGTGCACGAAGGCCGCGCCCGGCAGGTGCAGGCCCATGATTTCCATCAGGAACTGGTTGCTGTTGGCGGTGCCGTAGAAGGTGCAGGTGCCGGCGCCGTGGTAGGCCTGGCATTCGGCTTCGAGCAGCGCGTCGCGCCCGACCTGGCCGGTGGCGTAGAGCTGGCGCACGCGCGCCTTCTCCTTGTTGGGCAGCCCGCTGGCCATCGGGCCCGCCGGCACGAACACCATCGGCAGGTGGCCGAACTGCAGCGCGCCCATCAGCAGGCCGGGCACGATCTTGTCGCACACGCCCAGCATCAGCGCCGCATCAAAGGTGTTGTGCGACAGCGCCACCGCGGTGCCCATCGCAATCGCATCGCGCGAGAACAGCGACAGCTCCATGCCCGGGTTGCCCTGCGTGATGCCGTCGCACATCGCCGGCACGCCGCCCGCCACCTGCGCCACCGCGCCCACCGCGCGCGCGGCCTCGCGGATCACGGCGGGGTAGCGCTCGTACGGCTGGTGCGCCGACAGCATGTCGTTGTACGCGGTGACGATGCCCAGGTTGGGAGCATGGTCGACGCGCAGCTTCAGCTTGTCGTTGGCCGGCAGTGCGGCAAAGCCGTGCGCCAGGTTGGCGCAGGACATGCCGCGCAGCGGCCCCAGTTCAGCCTGGGCGCGCTCGCAGCGGGCAAGGTAGGCGGCGCGGCTGGCGCGGCTGCGCGCAACGATACGCTCGGTGACGGCAAGAAGCTCGGCATGGACGGCAGAAGGCATGGCGGAGACGTTCCTTGTGGGCTTGGTGGCGGCGCGGCAATACCGCGCCATCGATTGTAGATTTTCTACAGATCACCGCCATTATACCGAGCGCGAGCACCCCGTCGACCCGCTAATGCATCACAATTGCGCAGAAATTCCCGAAATCATGGCAAACCCCGAGGGCGGACGATGCACCATTTCGGGCAAGATGCGGCGCCATCCGATGTAGAATCTCTACATATCCGCAACCCCAGACACTGCCTCCCTGCCGCCATGCGCGACCGAATCCTAGCCGTCTACGACACGCTCCGCCCTTCTGAACGCCGCCTGGCCGACTATGTCGCCCGGCATGGCGCCGCCGTGATCCGGCTGTCGATGCCCGAGCTGGCCGAGCGCGCCGGCGTGTCGCAGCCCACCATCGCGCGCTTCTGCGCGGCGCTGGGCTACGACGGCTTCCGCGAATTCAAGCTGCAGTTCGCGCAGAACGTCGGCGGCGGCACACCCTTCGTGCACCAGGATGTCGCGGCCGACGACCGCCCCGCGGACATCGCCGGCAAGGTCTTCGACCGCACCATTGCCACGCTGATGAGCGTGCGCAACGCGCTGTCGGCCGACCAGATCGAGCATGGCATCCAGCTGCTCGCCGGCGCGCGCCGTATCGAGTTCTACGGCTGCGGCAACTCCGGCATCGTCGCGCTGGACATCCAGCACAAGTTCTTCCGCCTGGGCATGCCGACGGTTGCGTATTCCGACCCGCACGTATTCAGCATGTCGGCCGCGCTGCTCGCCCGTGGCGACGTGGCCGTGCTGGTCTCCAACAGCGGCCGCACCTGGGACATGCTGACCGCTGCCACGCTCGCGCGCAGCAGCGGCGCCAGCGTGCTCGCGATCACCCATAGCGGCTCGCCGCTGGCGCGGCTGGCCGACGTCTGCGTGTTCTCCGACGTCGAGGAAGACAGCGAGGTCTACACGCCGATGACCTCGCGCATCAGCCACCTGGTGCTGGGCGACGTCCTGGCCGCAGGCGTGGCGCTGGCGCGCGCCGACACCGTCGCGCCGCGCCTGCAGCGCGCCAAGGCGCATCTGCGCGAACGGCGCATCGCCGGTGCCGAGCCGGCCCGGCCAGTACCGCCGGCACGAAACCGTGCCAGGCCCGTCGTGGCCGAGCCAGCCCCGCCCGCGCCGCCCGCCACCCGCACGCGCCGCCGCAAGGCCAGCTGACTCGATAGTGTTCTAACGCGGCGCCGGCGGTCGCGCCCGCCAGTAGCGCGGCTGCGCCTGCCGGAACATCGACAAGGCAAAGCCCCCGGGCGCAGTGTCCATGGTCACCGCGCCGGTTTCATCGGTCCGGTAGCGCAGGACGCCCGCGCGGCCGTAGCGCTCCCACACCTCGCCGCTCGGGTGGCGATAGCGGTTGGCATAACCCAGCTGGAACACCGCCGCCGACGGGCGCACCGCCTCCAGCCAGGCTGCGCCGGACGAGGTGCCGCTGCCATGGTGGGCCACCACCAGCACGTCGGCACGCAGCGCCTCGGCCGGCAACCTGTCGATCAACGCAAGCTCCTGCGCCACGCCGATATCGCCGGTCAGGAGCAGGCTGTGCGCCGCCGCATCCACGCGCAGCACGCAGCTGCGCGCATTGCTGGCAATGGCGGCCTGCTGCGCCTGCTCCGCGAGCGGATGCAGCACGGTAAAGCGCACGCCGTCCCACTCCCATTGCTGGCCCGCCGCGCATGGCGGCCAGTCATTGGCCGCCGACCCAAGCAGGACGTGACCGGCAGGCGCGCCGGTGCTGCGCGCGGCCACCGCCACCGCCGCCGCGACGTCCGCCACGCCGCCGGCATGATCGGTGTCTTCATGGCTGACCATCAGGTGGTCGAGCCGGCCGATCCCCTCGCCCCGCAGCAATGGCACCACCACCTGCGCACCGGCGCTGGATCCCGACCCATAGGCCGGCCCGGCGTCATACAGCAGCGCATGCGCGCGCGTCCGCACCAGCACCGCCGTGCCCTGCCCCACGTCCAGCATCACGGCGCGGAACTCGCCGTGCGCAACCGGTGGGCCGCGCGCCAGCAGCATCGGCAGCATCAGCAGCCCGCCATGCAGGCGCACGCGCGCGGAAGCGACCGGCGCGACCAGCAACCCGACCCCGAGCGCGGCCAGCACCAGCGCCAGGGGCCCCGCGCTGGCCGCTTCCCACATCGCCCATGGCAGCGCGGAAAGCCAGCCCAGCACCGCGGCCAGCGCCACCATGGCCTGGTGGGCCACCGCCAGCACCGGCCCGGCCAGCGCCATCGGCAAGGCCGCGCCGAGCAGTGCCAGCGGCGTCACCAGCAAGCTGACGAGCGGGATCGCCACCGCATTGGCCAACGGCGACACCACCGATACCTGGCCGAACAGCAGCAACGTCAGCGGCACCAGCCCGATGGTCACGGCCCACTGCGTGCGCACCGCGGCGGCGAGCGCGGACCGCAGGCGTTGCCAGTGCCCTTGCGCCGAAGCATCGCGGCCGACGCGGGCCGCGAAGAAGATCACCGCCACCGCGCCGAAGGACAGCCAGAAGCCGGGCAACATCACCGCCCACGGATCCAGCAGCAATGCCACCAGCGCCGCCCAGGCCAGCACCACCGAGGCGGGCGGCGCACGCGCACCCCACACCGCAATGGCCGCCACGCAGAGCATGGCCACGGTGCGCAGCGCCGGGATCTGCATGCCGGCCAGCAGGCCGTAAGCCAGCGCACTGGCCACGGCCGCCACCAGCGCGGCCTGCCGGGCCGGCAGCCGCAGCGGTAACGGCCGGCGCAGCCAGCGGCCGAGTCCGAACGAATGGCGCCACAGCAGCCGGGCAAGCGACGCCGCCATGCCGGCGATCATGGTGATATGCAGCCCGGAGATCGCGACCAGATGGCTGACGCCGGTGCGCCGGAACAGTTGCCAGTCGTCCGCATCGATGCCGCGCTGGTCGCCGATGACCAGCGCGATCAGCACCGCGCCGAAGCGCGCATCGGCCGGCAGCGCCGCGCGCAGGTGATCGCGCACGGCGGCGCGCCCGGCCTCAATGCGCCATGCCAGCCGCTCCGCGGACGCGTCCTGCGGCGGCCCTTGTGCGTGGCGCACATAGCCGGTGGCGCCATAGCCCTGCGCCAGCAGCCAATAGGCGTAGTCAGAACAAGGATTGGCGAGCCCGCGCGGACGCCGCAGGCGTAGGGTCAGCGTGAGGCGCTGCCCGGGACGCAGGTCGGGCGGCGCACCACGCCAGTTGAGGATCACGCGGCGCGGCAGAGGCTGGCCCGCTTCACCCTGCTCAACAGTGAAAGCAAAACGCGTCCCGGTGGCGCCATCCGCCGGCAGCCCCGACACCACGCCGCGCACGTCGAGGTCGCGCGCCTCCAGCGTGGCCGGCAGCCAGTCGCGCATGCGCAGTTCGGCCCGCCAGGCCGCCCAGCAGAAGGCGGCGCCGAACGCCAGCCCGGCAAGCGCCAGGCCATGCGCCGCCACATGCAGCCGCCTGCCCCACAAGACCATGCCGAGCGCGACCAACGCCAGCACCACGGCGCCCAGGCGCAAGCCATCCTGCTGCGGCAGCGTTGACTGCTGCTGCAGCATCCAGCATCCCGCGACGAATGCCACCACGAACCAACGCACGGCACCTCCCCCGGCTGATCTTGCATAGCCGGAGTTGTACCCGCGCGGGGGCGCGCCGAGCTTGTCAGCCCGTCAAGAAGAGTTGGAAGTTGTGTGTCCGGTAGAAACCGGGGGCGCCATGGTGTCCGCAAACGCTGCCAGCCGCGGCATCGCATCGACGGCATTGCGCCACGTCGCCTGCGCCAGCGTCATCGCATCGATGCCGCGCAATTCAGCCATCACACGCGCCACGCCCGCCACCTCCGCCGGCGTGTTGCGCGCCTTGTGCTGTTCGCCGAACTGATCGTCAGACAGCCACGCCGGCGCCATATCGGGTGCGTCGGTTTCCAGCACCAGCGACTCCAGCGGCAGCTCCGTCGCCAGCCGGCGGATCTGCCGCGCACGGCTGAAAGTGACGTTGCCGCCGAAGCCGAGCTTCAGGCCCTGCTCGACAAAGCGCCGCGCCTGTTCATTGCTGCCGTTGAAGGCGTGGGCAATGCCGCGCTTCACCCCCAGCTTGCGCAGTTGCGCGCCAACCTGGTCCTGCGACTTGCGAACATGCAGCAGCACCGGCAGGTCAAATTCGCGCGCGATCTTCAGCTGCTCCGCGTAGAGCCAGGTCTGGTGCTCCGCATCCAGCCCCGCGACGAAGAAGTCGAGCCCGATCTCGCCGATGCCGACAAAGCGCGGGTCGCCCATGCTCGCCACCACCTCGCGCCGCAGCGTGTCAAGGTCGGCCTGGCCGGCGCCGGGCGAGCACAGCGGATGGATGCCGAGCGCATAGACGCAGCGCGCATCGTGGCGCGCCAGCGCGCGCACGGCCTCGAAGTTCCACGCTGCCACCGCCGGCACCACGATGCCGCGCACGCCGGCGGCCTCGGCCGCGTCGGCCACCTGCTGGCGGTCAGCGTCGAACTCGCTGGCGTCGAGGTGGCAGTGGGTGTCGATCCACATGGGCCGGGCCGGCTCAGCGTTCCTGGTGCAGGTGTCCGTCGCGCAGCCGCAGCACGCGGTCGCAGCGTCCGGCCAGGTCCAGGTCGTGGGTGACGATGATGAAGCTGGTGCCGAGCGTGCGCGACAGTTCCAGCATCAGGTCATAGACGCCGCCGGCGGTGTGGTCGTCGAGGTTGCCGGTGGGTTCGTCGGCCAGCACACAGGCCGGCTGCCCCACCAGCGCGCGCGCGATGGCCACGCGCTGGCGCTCGCCACCGGACAGCTCGCCCGGGCGGTGCTTCGCGCGCCCGCCCAGGCCCACGCGCTCCAGCATGGCCTGCGCCACGCCGCGCGCGTCATGCTGGGTCAGGCCGCGGATGCGCATCGGCATGGCCACGTTGTCCAGCGCGGTGAATTCCGGCAGCAGGTGGTGGAACTGGTAGACGAAGCCCAGCTGGCGGTTGCGCACCACGTTGCGCTCGCGCTCGCGCAGCGCCGTGAAGGGCTTGCCGAGCAGCGCGACGCGGCCGGAGTCGGGCTCATCCAGCCCGCCCAGCACATGCAGCAGCGTGCTCTTGCCCGAGCCCGAGGCGCCGACGATGGCAACCTTCTCGCCGGCATCGACGCGCACATCGACGCCGCGCAGCACGTCCACGTCGAGTTCGCCCTGGCGGAAACGCTTGGTCAGGCCCTCGGCCACCAGCACCGGCGAGCCGGTGCGCGGCTGGTCCGCGGCGGGCGTGGGGGTATCGGCGTGCAACACGGCTTCACTCATAGCGCAGCGCCTCCGCCGGGTTGACGCGGGCGGCACGCCAGCTGGGATAGAGCGTGGCCAGCGTGGCCAGCACGAAGGAGATGATGCCGATGGTGGCGATGTCGTTCACGCGGGGATCCGAAGGCAGTTCGCTGATGAAATAGATGTCGCGCGGCAGGAACTGCACGTGCAGCAGCCGCTCGATGAAAGGCACGATCACGTCGACATTGGTGGCGATCAGCGTGCCGCCGGCCACGCCCAGGATGGTGCCGATAAAGCCGATGGCCACGCCCTGCACGATAAAGATCTTCATGATCGAGCCCGGCTGCGCGCCCATGGTGCGCAGGATGGCGATATCGGCCTGCTTGTCGGTGACGGTCATCACCAGCGTCGACACCAGGTTGAACGCGGCCACTGCGATGATCAGCGTCAGGATGATGAACATCATGCGCTTCTCGGTCTGCACCGCGGCAAACCAGTTGCGGTTCTGCTTGGACCAGTCGCGCAGGTAGAGCTCGCCCGACATGGTGCCGGCCAGCTCGTTGGCCACCTGCGGCGCGCGCTGCATGTCCTGCAGCTTCAGGCGCACGCCGGTGGGGCCGCTCAGGCGGAACAGGGTCTCGGCGTCATGCATGTTGACCAGCGCCAGCGCGCTGTCGAACTCGAAATGCCCGGACGAGAACACGCCCACCACGGTGAACTGCTTGAGCCGCGGCAGCACGCCCGCCGGCGTGATGGTGCCCTGCGGCGCCACCAGCGTGACCTTGTCGCCGACCTGCACGCCCATGGCGTTGGCCAGCTCGTTGCCCAGCGCGATGCCGAAGCCGCCCGGCTCCAGCGCCGTCATGCTGCCGGCCCGGAACTGGCTGCCGATGTCGGAGACCTTGGGCTCCTGCGACGGCTCCACGCCGCGCAGCAGCACGCCGCGCACGGCGTCGTCGCGGGTCAGCATGGCCTGGGCCGCGACATAGGGCGCGGCGCCGGTCACTTCCTTGTTCTGCAAGGCTTCGGCCGCGGTCTTCTGCCAGTCCGGCAGCGCCGACGGGCCGATCACTTCGATATGCGCCAGCACCGACAGCATGCGGTCGCGCACTTCCTTCTGGAAGCCGTTCATCACCGACAGCACCACGATCAGCGCGGCGACGCCAAGGGCGATCCCGAACATCGAGATCATCGAGATGAACGAAATGAAGGTGTTGCGGCTGGCGCGCTTGCTTGCGCGGGTGTATCGCCAGCCGATCTGCCACTCGTAGGGAAAGTTCAAGAGGATTCCTGTTGTTTCGGGAAAGCGCCGGTGCCCGGTGGAGGGGCGCCGGCGGCACGCATGCGGGCCGTCGGGTGCGCCGCCTGCCTCTCGCAAGACTGGCGCCGGCCAGCCGGGAGTTTACAATCTCGCCACCATGATGACGCACCTGACCCTGATTGTGCCCTTTTCCGTCCCGCCGGGCGCCGGCGACGACGGCCGGGACGATGTCGTTCCCGGCGCGTTGCTGCGGCAGTTGGAGCTGCCCGCGCTCGGAAAGTTGCTGACCCGGGCCGAGCCCGGCCCGCGCGAGCGGCATGACGACCCCTTCCTGCGCAGCCTGCCGCAGGAGCGCTGGCTGGCCGGCAAGGCGGGGCTGGACCCGGTCCGGGTGCCGCTGGCGCCCTATATGCGGCTGGCCGACAGTGGCGGCGCCGTCCCCGCCACCCCCGATGGCCAGTCCTGGACCTGCCTGCAACCGGTGCACATCCACGCCGCGCGCGATCACCTGGTGCTGATGCCGCCCGCCCAGCTGGGCATCCGGCCGCAGGAGGCCGCGACCCTGCGCGCCGCCATCGACGAACTGCTGCTGGAATCGGGCATCGCGCTGGAATCGCCCTGCCCGCAGCGCTGGTACCTGCCCGAGGCCGTATTCGGCCCGCTGGAGGCGACCACGCCGCTGCGCGCCGCGGGCCGCAATATCGATATCTGGATGCAGGCCGGCGAACGCGCCCGCGACTGGCGCCGCCTGCAGAACGAGATCCAGATGACCTGGTATGACCACCGCGTCAACCAGGCCCGCGAGGCTGCCGGCGAGGCGCCGGTCAATTCGGTCTGGCTGTACGGCGGCGGCGCGCTGCAGCCGGTGCCGCGGCTGGCCGATACGGTGCTGAGCAACGATCCCTTCCTGAGCGGGCTGGCCCTGGCCGCGGGCAGCCGCGTGCTGCCGGTGCCGGCCGGCCTGGCTGGCGCCAGCGGGGTGGAGGGCACGGTGCTGGCCATGCTCGACAGCGCCACCGAAGCGCATATCGCCGAAGACTGGGGCCTCTGGCTGGACCGCATGCATGCGCTGGATGCCGACTGGTTCGCGCCGGCACTGGAAGCACTGGTGGCCGGCCAGGTCGGCGCCATCACGCTGGTGCTGGCCGGCGAGAACCACTTTGCCGAGTTCACCGTGCGCCGCGCCGACCTGCGCAAGTTCTGGCGCGGCATGGGCCAGCGCGGCGACTGGCGCGCGCTGCTGTCCGACCTCGCCTATGCCGCATAAAGCTGCCTGAAGCCGCCTGACACGCGCCGCCCCGACCGAAACCTCACCTGCCGCCCCGCCCATGACCCGGATCGCCATCCGCCAGTACTCTCCCGAACACGCCAGCTCGCTGGCCGCCGCCGGCCTGCACCCTACGCTGGCCCGCATCCTGGCCGCGCGCGGCGTGGCCCGCGCCGCCGAACTGGCCACCGACCTGCCCGAGCTGGTGCCGCCCGCGGCCATGAAGGGCATCGGCCACGCCGCGGCCTACCTGGCCGACGCCATCGGCGCCGGCAAGCGCCTGCTGATCGTGGCCGACTATGACTGCGACGGCGCCACCGCCTGCGCGGTGGGCGTGCGCGGGCTGCGCATGCTGGGCGCGCGGGTGGAATACATCGTGCCGAACCGCTTCGAGTACGGCTACGGCCTGACCCCGGAGATCGTGGCGCTGGCGGCCAGGCAGCAGCCGGACGTGATCGTCACGGTCGACAACGGCATCGCCAGCGTCGACGGGGTGGCCGCGGCCAATGCGCTGGGCATCGACGTGGTGGTGACCGACCACCACCTGCCGGGGTCAGAGCTGCCGCAGGCCGCGGTGATCGTCAACCCGAACCAGCCGGGCTGCGAATTCCCCAGCAAGAACCTGGCGGGCGTGGGCGTGATGTTCTACGTGCTGCTCGCGCTGCGCGCCGAACTGCGCCAGCGTGGCGTCTATACCCAGGCCGCGCAGCCGCCGCTGCAGACGCTGCTGGACCTGGTGGCGCTGGGCACGGTGGCCGACGTGGTCAAGCTGGATACCAACAACCGCATCCTGGTGGCACAGGGCCTGCGCCGCATGCGCGCCGGACGGATGCAGCCGGGCGTGGCGGCGCTGTTCCGCGCCGCCGGGCGCGAGGCGGCGCGCGCCAATACCTTCGACCTGGGTTTCGGGCTGGGTCCGCGCCTGAACGCGGCCGGCCGGCTGGCGGACATGTCGCTGGGCATTGAATGCCTGCTGACCGAAGATGCCAACCGCGCCTGGGAGATCGCGCAGGAGCTGGACAGCATGAACCGCGAGCGGCGCGACATCGAGGCCGGCATGCAGCAGGAGGCGCTGCAGATCCTGGAGCAGCCGCTGGCCGGCCCGGACCCGTCGGCGCGCTTCACCGTCAGCGTGTTCAACGACACCTGGCACCAGGGCGTGATCGGCATCGTGGCGTCGCGTCTGAAAGACAAGTTCCACCGCCCCACCATCACCTTCGCCCCCGGCGACGAGACCACCGTCAAGGGCTCGGGCCGCTCGATCCCCGGCTTCCACCTGCGCGATGCGCTTGACCTGGTGTCCAAGCGCCATCCCGGCATGCTGCTCAAGTTCGGCGGCCACGCCATGGCGGCCGGGCTGACCGTGCGCGCCGAGCGTTTTGCCGAGTTCCAGGAGGCCTTCGAGGCGGTCGGCCGCGAATGGCTGACCGACGACCAGCTGGCGCGCGTGATCGAGACCGATGGCGATATCGAGGACCAGTGCTTCAGCCCCGAATTCGTCACCCTGCTGGAGCAGCAGGTATGGGGCCAGGGCTTCCCGGCGCCGACCTTCTGCGGCGAGTTCGACGTGCTGCGCCAGAGCGTGCTCAAGGGCAAGCACCTGAAGCTGCAGCTCGGGCGCGGCAGCCAGCGCTTCGACGCGATCTGGTTCAACCATGCCGACTCGCTCGGCGCCAGCGCACAGGTGGCCTACCGGCTCGACAACAACACCTTCAACGGCGTCACCCGCGTGCAGCTGGTGATCGAACACGCGCAGTAGCGTGCTCCCGGGGGCTTCCGCCCCCCGTTCAGCCCCGCGACGGCAGGTAGGCAGCGGGATCCACTGGCTTGCCGTTGCCGCGCACCTCGAAGTGCAGCTCGCTCGGGCTCGCACCCATGCGGCCCACGTCCTGCCCTGCCGAGACCTGGGCGCCTTCCGTGACCAGCGGCTGGTCCAGGTTGCCGTAGACGGTCAGCCAGTCGTCGCTGTGCTTGACGATCACCAGCATGCCGTAGCCGCGCAGGTTGCCGACGTGGATGGCGCGCCCGGCGGCGGCCGCGCGCACCGCGCCGTTGGCCGGCACCGCGATGCTCAGGCCCTTGCTGGCCGGCGGCGAGAAGCCGGCGGTGACGCGCCCGTCGGCCGGCCATTGCAGGCGGATGCTGCTGGCGGGCGGCCGGGAGGCCGAGCCGCTGTCGACACACGGGGTATCGGTCACGGCCTGGCCGGCCGAAGCACTGCCTGAGGCACCACCCGGCGGCCGCACGCGGATCAGCTGGCCCACCTCGATCTGGCCGGGGCTGGTGATGTCGCTGTTCCAGCGGGTCAGGTCGCGTACGCTGCGGCGGTGCTTGCGCGCGATCGAATACAGCGTGTCGCCGCGCTCGACGCGGTAGTAGCCGTCCGGCACGGGACCGCCCGTGGTGCCGCAGCCGGCCGCGACCGCGGCCGCGGCGGCCAGCAGCAGGCCCAGCGCGCGGCGCCGGCCTGGTTCGATGTCATGTCTGGTTTGCGTCATTCGTCCCTGTTCTTTGTCGTGCCGGGGGCGGCTTGCGACCCGTATTATCGCCGCGTGCATCGCCCGGCACCGGCGGATAGACCGCGCCGCGGCCAATCCGTTCGGTCCGCGGCCCGCCCGAGGCGGTCCGGAAGCCCCGGGTTGCCGCGCCGATCCGCTATAATTCGAGGTTTTCGAAGCGCAGGAACATCATGGAAGCAGAACGCCTCAACGCCATCTCCGGTGCCATCTCCGATCTCCGTTCGCGAACGGAAGATCTACGGGGGTATCTTTGACTACGATGTCAAAGTAGGAAGGCTGGACGAAGTCAACGGTTTGCTGGAAGACCCCGACGTCTGGAACAACCCCAAGCGGGCCCAGGACCTCGGCAAGGAAAAGAAGGCAATCGAGGGCGTGGTAAGCGTGCTCAGCAAGCTCACCGACGACCTCAGCGGCGCCGAAGAGCTGTTTGAGCTCGCCAGGGAAGAAGGCGACGACGACACCCTCGAAGCGATCGAGGCCGACGTCAAGGGCTTCGAGGAGATCGTCGCGGGCATGGAATTCCGCCGCATGTTCTCGGGCGAGATGGACCAGGCCAACGCCTTTATCGACATCCAGGCCGGCGCCGGCGGCACCGAAGCGTGCGACTGGGCCTCGATGCTGCTGCGCCAGTACCTGAAGTACTGCGAGCGCAAGGGCTTCAAGTCCGAGGTGCTGGAAGAGTCCGAAGGCGACGTGGCCGGCATCAAGAGCGCGACCATCAAGATCGAGGGCGAATACGCCTTCGGCTACCTGCGTACTGAAACGGGCGTGCACCGCCTGGTGCGCAAGTCGCCGTTCGATTCGTCGGGCGGGCGCCATACCTCGTTCTCGTCGGTGTTTGTCTACCCCGAGGTCGACGATTCGTTCGAGGTCGAGGTCAACCCGGCGGACCTGCGCGTGGACACCTACCGCGCCTCGGGGGCGGGCGGCCAGCACATCAACAAGACCGATTCGGCGGTGCGGATCACGCACATCCCGACCGGTATCGTGGTGCAGTGCCAGAACGACCGCTCGCAGCACCGCAACCGTGCCGAAGCCATGTCGATGCTGAAATCGCGCCTGTACGAGCACGAGATGCGCAAGCGCCAGGCCGAGGCCGACAAGCTCGAAGCCGGCAAGACCGACGTGGGCTGGGGCCACCAGATCCGCTCCTACGTGCTGGACCAGAGCCGCATCAAGGACCTGCGCACCAACGTGGAAATGTCCAACACCCAGAAGGTGCTGGACGGCGACCTGGACCCGTTCATCGAGGCCAGCCTCAAGCAGGGACTGTAAGGCCGAATCGGGCCGCCCGCCCCGCGCCCTCCGGCGCGGGGCGGCACCCGCGGCGGCACAGCAACATCACCGCAATCGCTGGATCATCGCTGTACCGCCGCAGCTGCGGCCTTTCCGACCGGGGCACCATGAGCGAAGCCAATCACCTCTACATCATCACCGGCGCCTCGCGCGGGCTGGGCGCGGCACTGACCAATGCCCTGCTCGTGCCGGGCAACCGACTGATCTGCGTGGCGCGCAGCCGCAACAGCGAGCTCGAGCGCATCGCCACCATGAGCGGCGTGCCGGTGGCCTGGCACCTGCAGGACCTGTCGCAGGCCGGCCCCGCCGCAACCTGGCTCGCCAGCGTGCTCGATACGCTCGACCTCCCGCCGACCAGCGCCACGCTGATCCTGAACGCGGGCGTGGTCGAACCGATCGGCCCGGTCACGCGCCTGCAGGAGAAAACCCTGGTGCCGCACCTGCTGACCAACCTGGCGGCGCCGATGACGATGACCGCGGCGTTCCTGGAGCGCACCGAGAAGTTCGACTGCCCGCGCAAGGTGCTGGCGATCTCCTCCGGCGCGGCGCGCCGCCCGGTCGAAGGCTGGAGCGCCTACTGCGCCGGCAAGGCCGGGCTGGACATGTTCATGCGCTCGGTCAACGCCGAGTACGCCCAGGCCGAAGCCCCGCGCACCGTGCGCGCAGTGGCGCTGGCCCCGGGCGTGATCGACACCGGCATGCAGGCCACCATCCGCAATGCCGACTTCGCCCAGGTGCAGCGCTTCCGCGAGCTGAAAGCCAATGAACAGCTGGCGTCGGCCGAGGAAACCGCCGGCCGCATCGTCGCCTACCTGCACCGCCCGGATTTCGGCAGCATCGAGCTGGACGATCTCCGCAACTACTAAGCCGCACCCATCAAGCCATCTGAATCCGCGCGCGGCACGCCGCGCGCGATCCGACAAGACATCATGACTGAACCGAACCGCGCCCAGGCCAAGCCAGCCGCCGCAGACACACCCGCCGTCGACGAGAACAAGATCATCGCGGAGCGGCGCGAGAAACTGGCCACGCTGCGCCAGCAGGGCGTGCCCTTCCCCAACGATTTCCGCCCCACCCACCAGGCCGCCGCGCTGCAGGCGCAGTACGCCGAGACCGAGCAGGCCACGCTCGAGGCCGCGCCGGTCGAGGTCGCCATCGCCGGGCGCATGATGCTCAAGCGCGTGATGGGCAAGGCCAGCTTTGCCACGGTGCAGGACGGCAGCGGCCAGATCCAGTTCTACATCACCCGCGACAAGGTCGGCGAAGAGGTCTACGCGGCCTTCAAGCACTGGGACCTGGGCGACATCATCAGCGCCCGCGGCGAGCTGTTCCGCACCAACAAGGGCGAGCTGTCGGTGCAGGTGCGCGAACTGCGCCTGCTGTCCAAGTCGCTGCGCCCGCTGCCGGACAAGTTCCACGGCCTGGCCGACCAGGAAATGAAGTACCGCCAGCGCTATGTCGACCTGATCGTGTCGCCGGAAACACGCAACACCTTCCGCGCCCGCACCAATGCGATCTCGTCGCTGCGCCGCCATATGGCCGATGCCGGCTTCATGGAAGTGGAAACGCCGATGCTGCACCCGATCCCGGGCGGCGCCGCGGCCAAGCCGTTTATCACGCACCACAATGCGCTGGACATGCAGATGTTCATGCGCATCGCGCCCGAGCTGTACCTGAAGCGCCTGATCGTCGGCGGCTTCGAGCGCGTGTTCGAGATCAACCGCAACTTCCGCAACGAAGGGGTGAGTCCGCGCCACAACCCCGAGTTCACCATGATGGAGTTCTATGCGGCCTACACGGACTACCGCTGGCTGATGGACTTCACCGAGGACCTGATCCGCAAGGCCGCGATCGATGCGCGCGGCAGTGCCGTGCTGACCTACCAGGACCGCGAGCTGGACCTGTCCAAGCCGTTCCATCGGCTGACGATCTGCCAGGCGATCCAGAAGTTCGCACCGCAGTACACCGATGCGCAACTGGCCGATGCCGGGTTCCTGCGCACCGAGCTGAAGAAGTTCGGCGTCAACACCAACGCGCCGCAGTTCCTCAACGCCGGCCTGGGCACGCTGCAACTGGTGCTGTTCGAGGAAACCGCGGAAAGCCAGCTGTGGGAGCCGACCTTTATCGTCGACTACCCGGTCGAGGTCTCGCCGCTGGCACGCGCCTCGGACACGGTGCCTGGCATCACCGAGCGCTTCGAACTGTTCATCACCGGCCGCGAGATCGCCAACGGCTTCTCGGAGCTGAACGATGCCGAGGACCAGGCCGACCGCTTCCGCAAGCAGGTCGAACAGAAGGACGCCGGCGATGAAGAAGCCATGTACTTCGACGCCGACTACATCCGCGCGCTGGAATACGGCATGCCCCCGACGGGCGGCTGCGGCATCGGCATCGACCGCCTGGTGATGCTGCTGACGGATAGCCCGAATATCCGCGACGTCATCCTGTTCCCGCACCTGCGCCGGGAAGATTGAGCAAGCGCTTTGGCAAGATGAAGCCCCACCGAATCGGTGGGGCTTTTTCCTTGGGGCGCCGCCAATGTCATGCCAAGCCGCCGAATGTTACAGCCTAGCCCCGTGATATGCGCCCCAACCAACCATAAGGCATTGATATAAAAGATATTTTCCGCCTACATATATTTACAAAAACAAACGGAAAACCCCACCCGCTTCGGCCACACTGGTTCCATCCCAACGCGGCCTTCGCCGCACCGGAGCCATAGCAATGCAAAGCCAAGCCACCCCGAACGACAACACCCCTGCCCCGCTGCCGCCGCAACGCCGGCTGCATCCGCTCGTCGGTGCGGCAGCCGTCGCCGTGGTGATCGCCAGCCTGACCGCGGTCGCCGCCGTCACTGGCGTGCTGCCGATCGGCAAGGCCAGCCCTGACCTGCCGGCGCAGGCCGGTGCGCAGGCAGACCCGCAAGGGCCGCTGCCGGTCACGGCAGCGCCCGCCCCGGGCAGCACCACCCGGCCGCCGGTCTACAACGACGGCCAGCAGCGCCCGGCCGGCCAGGATGCCGCCGGTTCCTCGCAAGCCGCGCCACGCACCGCCCCGGCACGCCAGGCCGCGCAGCGCGACAGCGAGCCGCGCGCCAGCCAGCGTGCCGACACCGAGCGCCACGCTGCCAAGGGCAGCCCCTACGCCGGCCGTATCGTCTCGGTGACCCCGATCCAGACCCAGAAGCCCAACACCAGCGGCCTGGGCGCGCTCGGCGGCGCGGTGGTGGGTGGGCTGCTGGGCAACCAGGTCGGCAAGGGCAATGGCCGCATCGTCGGCACCGTGGTGGGTGCCGTGGGTGGCGGCGTGGCGGGCAACCAGATCGAGAAGACCGTCAGCAAGGACACGCACTATGAAGTGCGCGTGCGCATGGATGACGGCAGCCACCGCACCTTCACCTACGAGAAAGACCCCGCCGTGCAGCCAGGCGAGCGCGTGCACCTGGAGAACGGCGCGCTGATGCGGGGCTGATCCGGCTCCCGCGCAGCGGCAAAGCAAAAGGCCGGCAATTTGCCGGCCTTTTGTCGTCATCCCGATACTGCGTCGCTTATTCGGCTTCCTGGATCCAGGCCTGCTGGATCGCCTCCAGGATCTTCTCGCCCGAGCGCTCGGGCGCGTCGGCAAAGCCGTCGAGCTCCAGCACCCAGCGGCGCAGGTCAGTGAAGCGCACGCCCGCCGGATCGACATCCGGGAACTTGTCATACAGCGCTTCGGCAATGGCGTAGGTATCGGTCCACTTCATGGGATTGTTCTCCGCTGAGATTTGCCGGCCGCTCAGTGGCCTTCCTTGGCGTGGTTGATGGTGTACTTCGGGATCTCGATGGTCAGGTCTTCATCATCGACGATGGCCTGGCACGACAGCCGCGAATTCGGCTCCAGCCCCCAGGCCTTGTCGAGCAGGTCTTCTTCCTTCTCCTCGGCCTCGTTGAGCGAATTGAAGCCCTCGCGCACGATCACGTGGCAGGTGGTGCAGGCGCACGACTTCTCGCACGCATGCTCGATCTCGATGCCGTGCGAGAGCAGCGCGTCGCAGACGCTGACGCCCTTCTCGGCTTCGATCACCGTCCCTTCCGGGCAATATTCAACGTGGGGCAAAACAACGATCTGTGGCATGTGGTGTCCTGATGTCTGTATGTCGGTGCGGGCCCGGTGATCAGCCCAGCTCCTGCACCTTGCGCCCGGCCAGCGCGCTCTTGATCGAACGGTCCATGCGGCGGGCGGCGAATTCGTCGGTACCGTGCGACAGCTTCTCCACCGCGGCGTGGATGGCGTGGTGGTCTTCGCCGGAGGCGATCTCGCGCACCGTAGCCATCAGCGCCTCGACCGCGGTGCGCTCTTCCGCCGACAGCAGGTCGCCATCGGTTTCCAGCGCGCGCTGCGTGGCCTCGACCAGCCGGTCGGCTTCCACGCGCTCTTCGGCCAGCGCGCGGCTCTTCATGTCGTGCTCGGCTTCGCGGAAGCTTTCCTGCAGCATGCGCGCGATATCGTCGTCGGCCAGGCCGTACGACGGCTTGACCGTGACCGCGGCTTCCACGCCCGAATGCGTTTCGCGCGCGGTCACCGACAGCAGCCCGTCTGCATCGACCTGGTAGGTCACGCGGATGCGCGCCGCGCCCGCCACCATCGGCGGGATGCCGCGCAGCTCGAAGCGCGCCAGCGAGCGGCAGTCGCTGGCCAGCTCGCGCTCGCCCTGCAGCACGTGGATCGCCATCGCGGTCTGGCCATCCTTGAAGGTGGTGAATTCCTGCGCGCGCGCCACCGGGATGGTGCTGTTGCGCGGGATGATCTTCTCGACCAGGCCGCCCATGGTCTCGACGCCCAGCGACAGCGGGATCACGTCGAGCAGCAGCCAGTCTTCGCCCGGGGCATGGTTGCCGGCCAGCAGGTTGGCCTGCATCGCGGCGCCCAGCGCCACCACGCGGTCCGGATCGAGGTTGGTCAGCGGGGTCTGGCCGAAGTAGTCGCCCACGGCCTTGCGGATCGACGGCATGCGCGTGGCGCCGCCGACCAGCACCACGCCCTTGACCTCGTCGGGCGCGACGCCCGCGTCGCGCAGCGCCTTGCGCACCGGCGCCAGGGTCTTCTGCACCAGGTGCGCGGTGACCTGGTCGAAGATCTCGACAGTCAGCGTCAGGTGGACGATCTCGCCGGACTCCAGCACGGCGTCGATCACGGTGCTGTCGCTTTCCGACAGCGCTTCCTTGGCCGCGCGCGCCCGCACCATCAGCAGGCGCATGTCCTGCGCCGATAGCGGCTGCAGGCTGGCCTGCTCGACGATCCAGCACAGCAGGCGCTGGTCGAAGTCATCGCCGCCGAGGGCCGAGTCGCCGCCGGTGGCCAGCACCTCGAACACGCCCTGCGTCAGCTTGAGCACCGAGATATCGAAGGTGCCGCCGCCCAGGTCGTAGACCGCGTAGATGCCTTCCGAGGCATTGTCCAGGCCGTAGGCAATGGCCGCGGCAGTGGGCTCGTTGAGCAGGCGCAGCACTTCCAGGCCGGCCAGGCGCGCGGCGTCCTTGGTCGCCTGGCGCTGGGCCTCGTCGAAGTAGGCCGGCACCGTGATGACGGCGCCGACCAGGTCGTCGCCCAGCGTGTCTTCAGCGCGCTGGCGCAGCGTGGCCAGGATCTCGGCCGAGATCTCCACCGGGCTCTTTACGCCGGCGGCGGTCTTGATCTGCAGCATGCCCGGCGCGTCGACAAAGTCATACGGGCTGTGCTCGATATTGGCCACGTCGCGCAGGCCGCGGCCCATGAAGCGCTTGACCGAGACGATGGTGTTCTTGGGATCGCGCACCGCTTCTTCCTGGGCCCGGTAGCCGATATGGGCGGTACGGTCCGGCAGGTAGCGCACGACCGAGGGCAGCAGCGCGCGGCCGCGCTCGTCGCCCAGCACCTCGGGAATGCTGCTGCGCACCGCGGCCACCAGCGAATTGGTGGTGCCGAGGTCGATGCCGACGGCCAGGCGGCGTTGGTGGGGCGCCGGCGACATGCCGGGTTCGGAAATCTGGAGCAGTGCCATGGTATTTCTTTGCTGTCTTGTGCGGCAGTGGAAACCGCCATGCGGGTGGCATTGGGGAGCGGTTTTCGCGCCGGGCGCCATTGTGTCACGGCCCCGGCAAACGTGCCGGTCAGTGTTCCAGCCGGTCGATGGCCTCGCTGGTATCGTGCTCAATCTTCTCGATAAACATCAGTTGCCGCACCGCGCCGCCAGCCGCCTCGTTGTCGCCGGAATCCAGCAACGCGCCCAGTGCTTCGTGGCGCTCGCGCTTTTCCTGGCGCAGCTCGCGCAGCAGCGCATCGAGCCGGTCCACTGCGCGCTCTTCCACCGCTTCCTGCAGCGCTTCGCGCCATTCCATCTGCTGCATCAGGAAGGCCGGCGTCATGGCCGTGTTGTTCTCGGCCTGCACATCGACGCCGCGCAGCTTCAGCAGGTAGGTCGCGCGCCGCAACGGCTGGCGCAGCGTACGGTAGGCTTCATTGGCATGCGCGGCCCATTGCATGGCCACGCGGCGCTCGGCGGCGCCCGCCTTGGCAAAGCGGTCCGGATGCGCCTGCGACTGCACGGTGCGGTACGCCGCATCCAGCGCGGCTTCATCGACGCCGTACTGCGCCGGCAGGCCGAACAGCGCAAAAAAATCGTCTTTCAACTGCTTCCCCAAGAAAAAAGAGCGGCCGCGCCGCCCCTTTGTCCATTGCCGCCACGGTGCCGCTCAGGCGGGCTTGCGTGCCCACTCGGCCGGCGGTTCGTTGCGGTCGCACTTCAGGCAGTTCACCCGCATGCCGATCATGCCGGCGCGGCCCTGCTCGCTTTGCGTCCATGGCCGCGACTGCCATGGCGGGTCGTGCCGCATATGCTGGCCGTGCCCGCATTCGAGTTCGGCCACCCAGTGGCCTTCCTCGTCCCGGCGGAACCCGACGATGCTGCGCTCCACCGGGGCTTGCTTGCGCTGGCGCGCCTCAGACCGTGAAGGACTCGCCGCAGCCGCACTCGTCCTTGACGTTGGGGTTGTTGAAGCGAAAACCTTCGTTCAACCCTTCACGTGCGTAGTCGAGTTCGGTGCCGTCGATATACGGCAGGCTCTTGGCGTCGACGATGACCTTGATGCCGTGCGATTCGAACACCGCGTCTTCCGGCAGCAGCTCGTCGACGTATTCCAGCTTGTAGGCCAGGCCCGAGCAGCCGGTGGTCTTCACGCCCAGGCGCAGGCCCACGCCCTTGCCGCGGCGCTCCAGGTAGCGGGCCACATGCTTGGCCGCCTTCTCGGTCATGGTGATCATCGTTGCGTCTTCCTTCGTCGATGCCGTGGTCAGTGCGACAGAATCAGGCAGCCTTCTGCTCGGCGCCGTGCTTCTTCTTGTAGTCTTCGACGGCGGCCTTGATCGCGTCTTCGGCCAGGATCGAGCAGTGGATCTTCACCGGCGGCAGCGCCAGTTCTTCGGCGATCTGGGTGTTCTTGATCTCCAGCGCCTGGTCCACGGTCTTGCCCTTGACCCACTCGGTCACGAGCGAGGACGAGGCAATGGCCGAGCCGCAGCCGTAGGTCTTGAACTTGGCGTCTTCGATCACGCCCGCCTCGTTGACCTTGATCTGCAGCTTCATCACGTCGCCGCAGGCCGGCGCACCGACCATGCCGGTGCCGACCGCATCGTCGTTCTTATCGAACGAACCGACGTTGCGGGGGTTTTCATAGTGGTCGAGAACCTTGGTGCTGTATGACATTTTGCTTACCTCTTGCGTATCTTTGCGGGGGTATTGCTTTTTGTTCTGATGATCTGTGCGGGCGCGTCAGTGCGCGGCCCACTGGATCGAATTCAAATCGACGCCGTCCTTGAACATTTCCCACAGCGGCGACAGGTCGCGCAGCTTGCCGATCTTGCTCTTGAGCAGTTCGATGGTGTAGTCGATCTCCTGCTCGGTGGTGAAGCGGCCCACCGTGAAGCGGATCGAGCTGTGGGCCAGTTCGTCGTTGCGGCCCAGCGCGCGCAGCACATACGACGGCTCCAGCGAGGCCGAGGTGCAGGCCGAACCCGACGACACCGCCACGTCCTTGATCGCCATGATCAGCGATTCGCCTTCGACGAAGTTGAAGCTGACATTCAGGTTGTGCGGCACGCGCTGTTCCAGGTCGCCGTTCAGGTAGACCTCTTCCATGTCCGACAGGCCGTTCCACAGGCGGTCGCGCAGCATGCGGATGCGTTCGTTCTCGGTCGCCATCTCTTCGCGGGCGATGCGGAAGGCTTCGCCCATGCCGACGATCTGGTGCGTGGCCAGCGTGCCCGAGCGCATGCCGCGCTCATGGCCGCCGCCGTGCATCTGCGCCTCGATGCGCACGCGCGGCTTGCGGCGCACGTACAGCGCGCCGATGCCCTTGGGGCCGTAGGTCTTGTGGGCCGAGAACGACATCAGGTCGCACTTCAGCTTGCCCAGGTCGATCGCCACCTTGCCGGTCGCCTGCGCGGCGTCGCAATGGAAGATGATGCCCTTCTCGCGGCAGATCTCGCCGATCTGCGCGACGTCCTGGATCACGCCGATCTCGTTGTTGACCAGCATCACCGAGACCAGGATGGTGTCCGGGCGCAGCGCCTGCTTGAACACTTCCATGTCGAGCAGGCCGTTTTCCTTCACGTCCAGGTAGGTCACTTCAAAGCCCTGGCGCTCCAGCTCGCGCGTGGTGTCGAGCACGGCCTTGTGCTCGGTCTTCAGGGTGATGATGTGCTTGCCCTTGCCCGAATAGAAGTTCGCGGCGCCCTTGATCGCCAGGTTGTTCGATTCGGTTGCACCCGAGGTCCACACGATCTCGCGCGGGTCGGCGCCGACCAGTGCGGCCACCTGCTCACGTGCTTCTTCCACCGCGCGCTCCGCTTCCCAGCCGTACGCGTGGCTGCGCGAGGCGGGGTTGCCGAACTGCTCGCGCAGGTACGGAATCATCTTGTCCGCCACGCGCGGGTCCACCGGCGTGGTGGCCGAGTAATCCATGTAGATGGGGAAATGTGGGGTGCTCATCGTTATGACTGCCTTGTTAGGGACCGCTGATCGCTGTTTTGCTGTCGTTGCCTGGGCGCGCTCAGGACTGCGCCAGGCTGAAAACTGAATTCACCATTCTGGCCCGGACCGGCTTTTCCTGCTTGTCGGCCTTGCCGCGCGCAGCGGCCGCGACCGGCTGCGCGGCGTCTTCGCGCATGTCGTGCAGCACGGCAGGCTGGCGCTCGCGTTGCTGGTCCACCAGGTTCTTGAGGGAAACGGAGTCGAGGTACTCGACCATCTTCTGGTTCAGCGTCGCCCACAGTTCGTGGGTCATGCAGCGCCCGGAGCCGTCATCTCCGTTACAATTGCCCTTGCCGCCGCACTGGGTGGCATCCAGGGGCTCGTCCACGGCGATGATGATGTCCGCCACGGTGACGTCTTCGGCCTTGCGCGCCAGACTGTAGCCGCCGCCCGGGCCGCGCACGCTTTCAACAATCTCGTGCCGGCGCAGCTTGCCAAACAGCTGCTCCAGGTAGGACAACGAGATCTTTTGCCGCTGGCTGATGCCGGCGAGCGTGACCGGTCCCTGGTCCTGGCGCATGGCCAGGTCGATCATCGCAGTGACCGCGAAGCGGCCTTTGGTGGTCAGTCTCATGGTGCAGGGCTCTGGGGGTGAAGCTAATACTTGATCGTTTCCGTCAAGTATAAAGGTACCCGACTAATTCAGTCAACTACCCCTGCCGCAGCGCACCACGCCCCGATCACGCTTCGCGCCCGCGCGCGGCCGTCTCCGGGCCTGCCGCGCGCGGCGGCATCACCAGCGACAACGGGTGCTTCAGGATGCGCCGCCGCACGGCCGCGCTCAGTTCGGCGCGGTCCACGCGCCGCAGGTTGCGTGACCGCAGCGCCATATTGAACGCCAGCGCGAAGCTCACTGCCACGTTCAGCATCCCCATCAGCGCAATGCCCGCCACCGCCAGCCACAGCGACGGCATGCGCAGCGCATCCAGCCCCAGCACGCCGATGGCAGCGCCGACCGAGCCCGTCGACAGCGTCACATGGCGCACTTCCGTATGGGGCCCGAAGAAGCTCAGGATTTCCGGCCCCAGCCCCAGCAGCAGGCCCAGCGACACGTTGGCGGCTATGCCCGACAGGTTGCGCTTCCAGAAATCCGCCAGCCGGGTGGCGCCGCGCGCACCCAGCACGTACTGGAGGCGCCGGCTGTAGGCCATCACGTCATGCACGCGATGCAGCGCGAACCAGTTGTCGGCCCAGCCGGCAATCAGGCTGGACAGCCACAGCAGCACGCCGGTGAAGGCGGCATAGAGCGGCGTCGGGCCCAGGATCGAGAACGACTCGATGGTGGCAATCGCCTTGGCCGGCGTGATCAGGTTGGTGCCCAGCAGCTTGTGCGCCAGCCACTGCATCCCCAGCGCCACCGGGAACACCACCGCGAGGTTGCCGACGATCGCCGCCGCGTTGGAGCGGATCATGGCAATGGTGTCGTCGACAAATATCTCGCGCCCCTCCGGCCGCCCGGCCCCGTCCAGCCGGTGCGCCAGCGCCGGCCCGGTCATGGCCGGCTGCTTGGTCGCCAGCGTGAAGTGCGCAAAGTGGATGGCCAGGAAGCTGCCGGCGTAGTTGAGCGAGGCCAGCAGCCCCTCACTGAACTTGTCCAGGTGCAGGCCGTAGATCAGGAACTTCAGGTACACGGTGGCGACCGAGACCAGGCCGCCGCCGGCCGCGGCGCGCACCAGCTCGGCGTATTCCTTGCGGTCGCGCGTGATGTAGTGCTCGCCGGTCTCGGCCGAGCGCTCCACCACCTTGCGCGCCAGTTGCGCGAACGAGGTGCCGGCCAGGTGCGAGATGCTGCGCCGGGCCTGGGTCGATCGGATCAGCTCGGCCACCATGTGCGCATGCATGCCGGGCCGGTGGGGCTCGACCCAGGCCGCCAGCAGCAGCTCGATGCGGCTGAGCTGCACCTTCATGCGCTCGATCTGGAACACCACCTCGACCGACACGCCGTTGTCTTCCAGGTCCTCATACACCTGGCGGATCGCGGCATGGCAGCCGTCCAGCAGCGCGCGGAAGTAGTTCAGGCGGTGGCCGAAGCTGTTGTCGTCATGGCGCAGGCCCTCTTCACACAAGGCCTGGATGGCCTCGTCCAGGCGGAAGAACGGTGTCTCTGCCACGCGCCCGGCCAGGCGCGAACGGATCGCCTGGCTCAGGCCGGTGGCGCGCACCTGACTGACCAGCACCGCGATGCTGGTGGCCAGCGTCTGGCCCAGCGCATCGCGATAGTGCGCCATGCCCGCCGCTTCGCCCCCGGCGCTGCCGGCCTGCAGCACGCGCGCCAGCCGCGCAAGCAGCCCGTCGTCGATGGCTTCGACCCACTCCGCGTCCTCATCCCCGACGAACACCAGCGCAAACAGCCCCGCCATGTCGCTGCGGTTGGGCGGCGGCGGCAGGAAGCGGTTCTGCAGCCGGCCCACCATCTCGCTGACGAAGCCCGGGTGCAGGGCCACGCCGGTATCGCAGAACAGTCCGGTGGGGTCGTTCTCGCGCACCAGGCTGCGCACCGTCAGGGCAAAACGCCCGGCCCAGTCGGGATGCCGCTCCAGCACCTGCAGCAGGTAGCGCAGCCGCACATGCTCGGGGTGGCGGCGGTCCGTGCCAGGTTCCTGGCTGTCAGCATCGGCACCCAGCCCGCCATCGCGGCGGATCCAGAAGCCCAGCTCGATCAGCCAGCCGTTGCGCTCGGCCAGCGGCGCCTCAGGATCGGCAGCGGCCAGGATGGCGTCGAGCTGCAGGCTGGCATTGCGCGATTCGCGCCATTTGCGGAACAGTTTGTGAAGCATGGATTCTCGTGGGATCGGGCCGCCGGCCGCGGCGCTGGTAGCGTCGCGGCGCGGGCCGCAGAAAGGACGACGGAGCGGGCGCCGGGATCAGCCGGCGTTGCCTTGCAGGCGCTGGCGCAACTCGGCCACCAGGCCGTCGCAGGCATCTTCGATGTAGTCGAGCACGCGCTCGAAGCCATCGCCTTCGCCGTAGTAGGGGTCCGGCACCTCGTCGGCGTCGTGGCGGGTGGCGAAGCTCATCAGCAGGCGCAGCTTGGCGCCAGCATCGGGGCGCAGCCGCGCCAGGCCGGCCAGGTTCTCGCGGTCCATCGCCAGGATCAGGTCGAAGCGGTCGAAGTCAGGCAGGCCGACCTTGCGCGCGCGCAGCGCGGACAGGTCATAGCCGCGCTGCAGCGCGTGGCGCTGGGTGCGGGGATCGGGTGCGCGGCCCAGGTGGTATTCATGCGTGCCCGCCGAATCCAGTTCCACCAGCGCGTCCAGCCCCGCCGCAGCCAGCTTGGCGCGCAGCACGCCCTCCGCCGTCGGGGAACGGCAGATGTTTCCCATGCAACACATCAGGATGGCGTATGTCTTCATCGAATCACGGCTAGGCGGGAGTGGAACGGCGGGCGCAGCGGCACACGGGAGGGCCGCCGGCCGGACAGCCGCAATTCTACCCGCAGCCCTTCAGGCCAGCTGCTTGGCCAGCCGCTCGCCGTGCGCAAACCCGGCCACTTCCGCGGCCTCGCGCGATTTGTAGTGCTCGGTGATGCGCGAGGTCTCGGTCAGCGTGCCGGCGGCGCGAATATTGGTACCGGGGCGGCAGACGCGCACGGTGTAGGACCATTCGCTCTGTGAGCGCTGTTTGACCTGGACCTGCACTTCGTGGGTTTCATAGACCTTCTTCTTCCATTCACCGATATCGGTCATTGTGGTTCTCCACGGAAAATGGGGGATACCTGGCTAGTTGACCTCGCCGGCGTCGATCGCGCGCATGGCGCCGGCCTCCGCCAGGGCGATGGCCCCTTCGGGCGTGGGCGCGTCGCCCGCAATCGCCTCGTAGCTGGGGCCGGAAGGCTCGCCGAAGGCATCGGCGATGCGCATCTGCGCCGCAAACCCGCCGGCGGCATTGGGGACCGCGCTGACCACGACCGCGTAGCCGCCGTATTCAAACTGGCGTTCCATCTTGCCTCCTTCGCGGCAGCCTTCGCGCTTTCACCCTTCATGACCGGCGCCGCCGCGAATTTCACTATAGGCGAAGCGCGCGTGGCGGTGCGGCGTATCAGGCAGGCGGCAGCGCGCTCTCTCCGCTGGCGCCGAACACCTGCGCCTTGAGCTTGGCCAGCTGGTCGCGCACCTGCGCCGCCTGCTCGAACTCCAGGTTGCGGGCGTGGTCGAGCATGAGCTTCTCCAAACGCTTGATTTCCTTGGAGACCTGCTTCTCGCTCATGTCCTCGTAGCGGGCCTGCTCCTGCGCCGCCAGCAGCTCGGCCCTGGCATCGTTGACGCTGTAGACGCCGTCGATGATGTCCTTGATGCGCTTGACCACGCCGCGCGGCGTGATGCCGTTGGCCTCGTTGAAGGCGATCTGCTTGGCGCGGCGGCGCTCGGTCTCGCCAATGGCCTTCTTCATCGACTCGGTCATGCGGTCCGCGTACAGGATCGCGGTACCGTTGACGTTGCGCGCGGCGCGCCCGATGGTCTGGATCAGCGAGCGCTCGGCGCGCAGGAAGCCTTCCTTGTCCGCATCGAGGATCGCCACCAGCGACACCTCGGGAATATCCAGGCCTTCGCGCAGCAGGTTGATGCCCACCAGCACGTCGAAGGTGCCCAGGCGCAGGTCGCGGATGATCTCCACGCGCTCGACGGTGTCGATGTCCGAGTGCAGGTAGCGCACCTTGACGCCGTTCTCGGACAGGAACTCGGTCAGCTGCTCGGCCATGCGCTTGGTCAGCGTGGTCACCAGCACGCGTTCGCCAACCTCCACGCGGGCGTGGATTTCCGACAGCAGGTCATCCACCTGCGTGGTCGCCGGGCGCACCATGATGATGGGATCGACCAGCCCGGTCGGACGCACCACCTGCTCCACCACCTGCCCGGCATTGTCCTGCTCGAACTGCGCCGGCGTGGCCGAAACAAACATCACCTGGCGCATCTTGCGCTCGAACTCGTCGAACTTCAGCGGCCGGTTGTCCAGCGCCGAGGGCAGCCGGAAGCCGTACTCCACCAGCGTGGTCTTGCGCGCGCGGTCGCCGTTGTACATGCCGTTGAGCTGGCCGATCAGCACGTGCGACTCGTCCAGGAACATCAGCGCGTCGGGCGGCAGGTAGTCGACCAGCGTCGGCGGCGGATCGCCGGGGCGTGCACCGGACAGGTGCCGCGAATAGTTTTCGATGCCCTTGCAGAAGCCCAGCTCGGACAGCATTTCCAGGTCGAAGCGGGTGCGCTGCTCGAGCCGTTGCGCCTCCACCAGCCGGTTTTCCTTGTGGAAGAACTCCAGCCGCTCGCGCAGCTCCGACTTGATCGCCTCGATCGCGCGCAGCACGGTCTCGCGCGGGGTCACATAGTGGCTCGACGGGTAGACCGTGAAGCGCGGGATCTTCTGGCGCACGCGGCCAGTCAGCGGGTCGAAGAACTGCAGCGACTCCACCTCGTCGTCGAACATCTCCAGCCGCACCGCCATCTCGGCGTGTTCTGCCGGGAAGATGTCGATGGTGTCGCCGCGCACGCGGAAGGTGCCGCGCTGGAAGTCGGTCTCGTTGCGGGTGTACTGCATCGCGATCAGGCGCGCGATCACGTCGCGCTGGCTGATCTTGTCGCCGGCACGCAGTGTGAGAATCATCTGGTGGTATTCGGTCGGGTTGCCGATACCATAGATCGCAGAGACGGTCGCCACGATGATCGTGTCGCGGCGCTCCAGCAGGCTCTTGGTCGCCGACAGCCGCATCTGCTCGATATGCTCGTTGATCGACGAGTCCTTCTCGATAAACAGGTCGCGCTGCGGGACGTAGGCCTCGGGCTGGTAGTAGTCGTAGTAGCTGACGAAGTACTCGACCGCGTTACGCGGGAAGAACTCGCGGAACTCGGCGTAGAGCTGGGCCGCCAGCGTCTTGTTGGGCGCGAACACGATCGCCGGCCGTCCCATCCGGGCGATCACATTGGCCATGGTGAAGGTCTTGCCCGAACCCGTCACCCCCAGCAGCGTCTGGAACGACAGGCCGTCCTCGACCCCCTCCACCAGTTGCCGGATGGCCTCCGGCTGGTCGCCGGCGGGCGGGAACGGCTGGTAGAGCTGGAACGGGGAGCCGGGGAATGTGACGAATTTGTCTTCGTCCAGGGCCGGCGCGGCTTCTGCAAGGTTCGACATAGGGGGCGAATTTACGGGCGGAATTAGGGAAATACCTCAGGAATACGGGGCGAATACGCTAGAATCTTGGGGTTGCCAGCCCCCGCTTCAAGCCGGAAGCGTCACGGGGGCCTGTCAGCCCCCAGCGCAGTCCGAAGCATTCTACGCCTTCCCGTTTTCTTACATAGCCGACCACGAGATTCCAAATGAGTTTGTTTTCTGCCGTCGAGATGGCCCCGCGCGACCCGATCCTGGGCCTCAACGAAGCCTTCAATGCCGATACCCGCCCGACCAAGGTCAACCTGGGCGTTGGCGTGTACTTCACCGACGAAGGGAAAATCCCCCTGCTGCGCGCCGTCCAGGAGGCAGAAAAGGCACGCCTGACCACCGCCACGCCGCGTGGCTACCTGCCGATCGAAGGCATCGCCGCCTATGACCAGGCCGTGCAGACGCTGCTGTTCGGCAAGGAATCGCCGCTGATCACGGAAGGCCGCGTGGTGACGGCCCAGGCACTCGGCGGCACCGGCGCGCTGAAGATCGGCGCCGACTTCCTGAAGCGCCTGTATCCGGACGCCAAGGTCGCCATCAGCGACCCGAGCTGGGAAAACCACCGCGCACTGTTCGAATCCGCCGGCTTCCCGGTGGTCAACTATGCCTACTACGACGCCCCCAGCCACGGCCTGAACTTTGCCGGCATGGTGGAATCGCTGAAGTCGTTCCCGGCCAACACCATCGTCGTGCTGCACGCATGCTGCCACAACCCGACCGGCGTGGACCTGTCGCCCGAGCAGTGGAAGCAGGTGGTGGAACTGGTCAAGGAACGCAACCTGATCCCGTTCCTGGACATGGCCTACCAGGGCTTTGCCGACGGCATCGACCCGGACGGCGCCGCCGTGCGCCTGTTCGCGGACTCCGGCCTGCCCTTCTTCGTGTCGAGCTCGTTCTCGAAGAGCTTCTCGCTGTACGGCGAGCGCGTGGGCGCGCTGTCGATCGTCACCACCAGCAAGGAAGAAGCACAGCGCGTGATGTCGCAGGTCAAGCGCGTGATCCGCACCAACTACTCCAACCCGCCGACGCACGGCGGCACCGTGGTCGCCACCGTGCTGAACAGCCCGGAACTGCGCGCCATGTGGGAAGAAGAACTGGCCGAGATGCGCGACCGCATCAAGCTGATGCGTCATGCGCTGGTGGACAAGCTGGCCGCCAAGGGCGTGCCGGGCGACTTCTCCTTCGTCAAGGCACAGCGCGGCATGTTCTCGTACTCGGGCCTGACCTCGGCCCAGGTGGACCGCCTGCGCAACGAGCACGGCATCTACGCCGTCGGCACCGGCCGCATCTGCGTGGCCGCGCTGAACAGCCGCAACATCGACGCCGTCGTCGATGCGATCGCAGCTGTGATGTAAGAGCCCCAGGCATCGCCACCCGCAGCAGGATGGCGACTGGCGCAAGCGTCACAAAGCAATGCACAAAAAGCGGCTTCGGCCGCTTTTTGCATTTGTTTGCGATTTATCGGCCCAATGTCATCAAGAAATCAGCCTTTTGCCTTATTGTTTTCCGCAGCATTGGAAGTACTTTAAGGTATATGCTGCAGAGCAAGATCGTTAGCACGGTCGTTCGATTAAAGGCATAATCGGCGCCACGATCCCCCGGTGTATTGTCAGTACATTAGTACTTGGTAGTACGTACCTCATAGCTAGACCCAGGCAGAAAAGGCATGCTCTACCAATTGCATGAGTTCCAGCGCTCGATCCTGCACCCGCTGACCGCGTGGGCCCAGGCGACCGCCAAGACCTTCACCAACCCCCTCAGCCCGCTCTCGCTGGTTCCCGGCGCACCCCGCCTGGCTGCCGGCTATGAACTGCTGTACCGGCTCGGCAAGGAATACGAAAAGCCGGCATTCGACATCAAGTCGGTGCGCTCCAACGGGCGCGACATCCCCATCGTCGAGCAGACCGTGTTTGAGAAGCCGTTCTGCAAGCTGGTGCGCTTCAAGCGCTATGCCGACGACCCGGAAACCATCAAGCTGCTCAAGGATGAGCCGGTGGTGCTGGTGGCCGCGCCGCTGTCGGGCCACCATGCCACGCTGCTGCGCGACACGGTGCGCACGCTGCTGCAGGACCACAAGGTCTACGTCACCGACTGGATCGACGCACGCATGGTGCCGGTCGAGGAAGGCGCGTTCCACCTGTCGGACTACATCTATTACATCCAGGAATTCATCCGCCATATCGGCGCCGAGAACCTGCATGTGATCTCGGTATGCCAGCCCACCGTGCCGGTGCTGGCCGCGATCTCGCTGATGGCCTCGGCCGGCGAGAAGACGCCGCGCACCATGACCATGATGGGCGGCCCGATCGACGCCCGCAAGAGCCCCACCGCGGTCAACTCGCTGGCGACCAACAAGTCGTTCGAGTGGTTCGAGAACAACGTCATCTACACCGTGCCGGCCAACTACCCCGGCCACGGCCGCCGCGTCTACCCGGGCTTTTTGCAGCATGCCGGTTTCGTGGCGATGAACCCGGACCGGCACCTTTCCTCGCACTATGACTTCTACCTGAGCCTGGTCGAGGGCGATGCGGATGACGCCGAAGCCCACGTGCGCTTCTACGATGAATACAACGCGGTGCTCGACATGGCCGCCGAGTACTACCTCGACACCATCCGCGAGGTGTTCCAGGAATTCCGCCTGGCCAACGGCACCTGGGCCATCGACGGCAATCCGGTGCGGCCGCAGGACATCAAGAGCACCGCGCTGATGACTGTCGAGGGCGAGCTGGACGACATCTCGGGCGCGGGCCAGACCGCCGCGGCGCACGACCTGTGCGCCGGCATCCCGAAAACCCGCAAGCAGCACCTGAACGCGGCGCACTGCGGCCACTACGGCATCTTCTCGGGCCGGCGCTGGCGCGAAGAGATCTACCCGCAGCTGCGCGACTTTATCCGCAAGTACCACCAGGCCTCGGCCACCAGGTAAGAAAACGCCCGCGATTGCGGGCGTTTCTTCTTGCGGGGCCGGGCCGGGATGCTCAGTGCTTCTTCAGGTAGCTGAGCAGCATTTCCGAGTGCAGCTCGGCAAAGCGCTCATGCTCCTGCTGCGAGGCCACGTCGCGGCCGATCACGGCGCTGATGGTATAGCGGTTGGACAGCACGTAGTAGCCCAGCGCGGAAATCGTCAGGTAGAACTGCGGCACGTCGATATCGTCGCGGAACACGCCTTGTTCCTGCCCGCGCCGGATCACGTCGGCCAGCACATCCACCACCGGGTTGATCAGCTGCTGCAGCTGCGCCGACTTCTTCAGGTGCCGGGCCTCGTGCAGGTTCTCGCTGTTGACCAGGCGGATGAACTCCGGGTGCTCGTAATACCAGTCCCAGACGAAACGCGCCAGCGTGCGCACGCCCTGGACCGGGTCTTCGTCGACCAGGTGGAGCTGCTCCTCGTCGGCGCGGAAATTGGCGTATTGCTTCTCAAGCACCGCCAGGAACAGGCCTTCCTTGCTGCCGTAGTAGTAGTACAGCATGCGTTCATTGGTTTCCGCGCGCCGGGCAATCTGGTCGACGCGGGCGCCGGCCAGCCCCCCCTTGGCGAATTCCTCGGTGGCCGCAGCGAGGATGCGTCGGCGCGTCCCTTCCGGGTCGCGTTTGGTCTTGGGCTCAGTTGACATGGGGTGGCTGGTCGATCGTTGCGCGGATTATGGCATAGGCCGGAATGCGGCAATCCGGCGGTGCGCGCATCATCGCCGTTTCTGCCCGCCGGCGAAATCGGGGATAATCCTTGCGGCGCGATGGCTCGCAGGGGTACACAGAGATCCCGGTGCCGCAGGGTCGCTGGCCTATTGTCCGCCGCCGGGTTCGGCTGTTATGTCGCCAAACCCTCACAGTGCCCCGCAAATTTCGTGTCTTGACCGTTGATCCGGCCTTGGTCCCTGTTTTGTCCCCTGATTTCCTGCCCGTAGTCGTGAATCCCGCCGTCAAATCCCTTGCCGACCGCATCGAAGCGCTGCTGCCCCAGACCCAGTGCACCAAATGCGGCTTCAACGGCTGCCGCCCCTACGCTGAAGCCATGGCCAGCGGCGAAGCCGCCTGCAACCGCTGCCCGCCAGGCGGCGCGCAAGGGATTGTGCGCCTGGCCGCGGTGCTGGGCACCGAACCGCTGCCGCTGGACCCGGAACGCGGCAGCGAACAGCTGCGCGCGGTGGCCCGCATCGACGAGAGCCTTTGCATCGGCTGCACGCTTTGCATCCAGGCCTGCCCGGTCGATGCGATTGCCGGCGCCGCCAAGCAGATGCATACGGTGATCCCTGACTGGTGCACCGGCTGCGACCTGTGCGTGGCGCCCTGCCCGGTCGACTGCATCGACATGGTCCCGGTCACCGGCGCGCGCACCGGCTGGGCCGCGTGGTCGCAGGCGCAGGCCGATGCCGCGCACGCGCGCTACCTGGCGCGCAATGCGCGGCTGGTGCGCGAGCGCGAGGAAAACGACGCGCGCCTGGCCGCCAAGGCCGCCGCCAAGCTGGCCGCGGTGCAGGCCGAAGCGCCGGAAAACGATGCCGAGCGCGCCGCGCAGGAACGCAAGCGCGCCATCATCCAGGCCGCCATCGAACGCGCCCGGCAGAAGCAGCAGGCCGCGCAGCCGCGCAATACGGAGAACGTCTCGGCTGCGGTGCAGGCCCAGATCGACGCCGCCGAAGCACGGCGCGCGCGCGCGGGGCTTACCAAGCCTGGACCCGGCCAGAACGCCAATACCGACCCGGAAGAAAAACAATGAACGCCGCCAAGTGCCGTGCCATCTTTGAGACGCTGCGCGAAACCAACCCTGCCCCGGCCACCGAACTGGAATACAGCTCGCCGTTCGAGCTGCTGATCGCCGTGCTGCTGTCGGCGCAGGCGACCGACGTCGGCGTCAACAAGGCCACGCGGCGGCTGTTCCCGGTGGCGCATACCCCGCGGCAGATGCTGGACCTGGGCGAAGCCGGCCTCAGCGAGTACATCAAGACCATCGGGCTGTACAAGACCAAGGCGAAGCACGTGATCGAAACCTGCCGCATCCTGGTCGAGCGCCACGGCGGCAAGGTTCCGCCCGAGCGCGAAGCGCTGGAGGCGCTGCCGGGCGTGGGCCGCAAGACCGCCAACGTGGTGCTCAACACCGCGTTCGGCGAGCCCACCATCGCGGTGGACACGCATATCTTCCGGGTAGCGAACCGCACCGGGCTGGCGCCGGGCAAGACCGTGCAGATCGTCGAGCAGAAGCTGCTCAAGTGCGTGCCGCATGAGTTCCTGCACGATGCCCACCACTGGCTGATCCTGCACGGCCGCTACGTCTGCAAGGCGCGCAAGCCCGAGTGCTGGCACTGCGTGATCGAGCCGCTATGCGAGTTCAGGGAAAAGACCCCGGCGCCGCAGCTGTAACCCGGGCCTGGGGTCCTAGTCCGGCTCGTGCGCCAGCACCAGGGCCAGTTGTAGCGCGGTGCGCGCGACCATCTCCACCTCGGGCGCGTAGCCGTGCGTGATCCAGCGCAGGGCGATGTGGACCACCCCGCCCGCCACCCCCGCCGTCAGCAACGGATCGAGCTTGCGTCCCGGCGGCAGCAGCGCTTGCGCGAGCAGCCCGCCGAATTCATCCAGCGAATCCGCCAGCGCCCCGTCGACCAGCTTGCTGACGCCGCGGATTTCCACCAGGAACACCCGCGCTGAACGCGGCTCGCGCTGCAGCGCCCCGAAATAGGCGCGCAGCATGGCCAGCGCGCGTTGCTGACCATCGCCTCCGGCCCCCTCGCCCGCCAGGGCGAGGGTGTGCAGCAAGCGGTGGGTCACCGTTTGAAACGATGCCAGCAGCAAGGCCTCGCTGTTGGCGAACGACTCATAGAAATACCGTTCGGTCAGGCCCGCGGCCTCGCACACGGCCTTGACGGTGGCGTTCTGGTAGCCGCGCTCGCCGTAGACCTGCACGGCCGCGGCAATCAGCTGCACGCGGCGTTGCGCACGTCGTTCTTCGGCTTCGGCGCCACGGTAGCGGCGCGCGGGGGTGAGCTCGGTCGTCATGCGCGCCATTATGACATTCCCTATTGTCAGATTCCTTGCCGGATCGCTTCTGACAATCTATGTTGTCAGAAGCGCCACTCGCCCGGATCCCCCCATGACCGCCTCAAGTCCCGATGACGCAGTCCTTGATGTCCTGATCGTAGGCGCCGGCCTGTCCGGCATCGGCGCCGCGCGCCAGCTGCAAATGCGCTGCCCCGGCAAGCGCTACGCCATCCTGGAGGCGCGCGAGGCCATGGGCGGCACCTGGGACCTGTTCCGCTACCCCGGCATCCGCTCGGATTCGGACATGTACACGCTGGGCTACCGCTTCAAGCCCTGGCGCGGCGCCAAGGCCATCGCCGACGGGCCGTCGATTCGCGCCTACATCCGCGAAACCGCCGAAGAGGCCGGCATCACGTCACATATCCGCTTCGGCCACAAGGTCGTCAGCGCGGCATGGGACAGCGCCGCAGCCTGCTGGACGGTCGAAGCCGAACGCATGGCGGACCACAGCCGTCTGCGCTTGCGCACACGTTTGCTCTATGTGTGCGCAGGCTATTACAGCTATGCCGAGGGCCACCGGCCCGAATTTGCAGGCGAAGCGCAATTCCGCGGCAGCATGGTGCATCCTCAGTTCTGGAACGAATCGCTCGACTATGCCGGCAAGCGCGTGGTGGTGATCGGCAGCGGCGCCACGGCGGTCACGCTGGTGCCGGCCATGGCGAAAAGCGCCGCGCACGTGACGATGCTGCAGCGCTCTCCCACCTATATCGTGACGCGCCCCGGCGAGGACGCCATCGCCCACAAGCTGCGCCGCGTGCTGCCGGAGCGGCTGGCCTACGCCGCCACGCGCTGGAAGAACGTGCTGCTGGGCATGATGTTCTTCCAGCTGGCGCGGCGCCGGCCGGATCGCGTCAGGCAGCGCCTGATCGGAATGGCGGCAGCGCAACTGGCGCCAGGCTATGACGTCGGCACCCACTTCACGCCCCGCTACCGGCCGTGGGACCAGCGCCTGTGCCTGGTGCCCGACGGCGACCTGTTCCGCGCGATCCGCGACGGTCACGCATCGGTGGTGACCGACACCATCGACCGGTTCACCGAGGACGGCATCGTGCTGGCCAGCGGCAAGACGCTGGCTGCGGATGTCGTGGTGGTAGCCACCGGCCTCAAGCTGAACATGCTGGGCGACATCGCGCTCAGCGTGGACGGCCAGCCGCGCCGCCCCGCCGAATGCCTTGCCTACAAGGGGATGATGCTGAGCGATGTGCCCAACCTGGTGCTGGCCTTCGGGTACACCAATGCCTCGTGGACGCTCAAGGCCGACCTCACGGCCGAGTACGTCTGCCGCCTGCTGCGTCATATGGATCGCCACGGCCACCGCATTGCCGTGCCGCGCGCCCCCGCTGACGTAGAGCCGACCCCGTTCCTGGATTTCACCTCCGGCTACGTGCAGCGTGCCGCCACCGTGCTGCCCCGGCAAGGTCATCGCAAGCCCTGGCGCGTGCACCAGAACTACCTGAAAGACCTGCTGACGATCCGGCACGGGCGCATCGCAGACGGCGTGTTGCAGTTCGATGTCCCGCCTCCCTCTCCCTTGGCACACCGGGCGCACCGGGACGGCCAGGACACCACCGACAACAACACGGTGCCGGCCGTTGCCGCCAGCGAGGTGCAATCATGACCATCGTCCTGACCGTTTTCGCGGTGCTGATCGGGCTGATCCTGGTGCTGGGCGCGTCGCTCTATCTGTACACGTGGCGCACCGCCCGGCGCATCGAAGCCGCCATGCCGCCGCACGGCCGCTTTGTCGACGTGCCCGGCGCGCGGCTGCACGTGGTGGAGCGCGGCCAGGGCCCGGCGGTGCTGCTGGTGCATGGACTGTCCGGCCAGTTAGAGAATTTTGGCTACGGCATGATCGGGCCGCTTGCCGAGCACTTCCGCGTGATCGCCGTCGACCGCCCCGGCGCGGGCCACTCCATACGCACGCCGGGCAGCGCCGCGGACCTGCCGGCGCAGGCCGCAGCGCTCGCCGCGCTGTGCGACAAGCTTGGCCTGGAGCGTCCGCTGGTGGTGGGCCATTCGCTGGGTGGGGCGATTGCGCTGGCACTGGCCATCCACCACCCCGAGCGCGTGGGCGGGCTGGCACTGATCGCGCCGCTCACGCACCCGCCCAAGGCGATCTCGCCGGTGTTCCAGGCCATGACCGTGCCCAGCGCGTGGCTGCGCCGGCTGATGGCATGGACGCTGGTGGTGCCGATGTCGATACGGCGCCGCGAAGCCGTGATGGACATCGTGTTCGGCCCGGACCCGGTGCCGGACGACTTCCCGACGCGCGGAGGCGGGCTGCTGGCGCTGCGGCCCCGCCACTTCCTGGCCGCGTCCGAAGACCTGATCGGCGCCGCGCAGAGCCTGCCCGCGCTGCTGCACCGCTACGGCACGCTGCGCGTGCCGGTCAGTGTCCTCTACGGCCGCGAAGACCGCATCCTGGATTTTGCCGAGCATGGCGAAGCGCTCGCCGCCAAGGTTCCGGGCGCCACGCTGACATTGGTCAGCGGCGGGCATATGCTGCCGGTGACCGCTATCGACACCAGCGTCGATTTCGTCCGCGACGCAGCCGCCCGGCTGCAAGTACCCGTGCCGGCCCAGGCGCAGGTCGCCTGATCCACGGAGCCCCGCCCATGGCCACCTCCACCGGTTCCAACCCCTACAAGCACAATGTCTTCGCCGCGTTCCAGGCCGTTCGCAAGCTGATGGCGAACGGCAACGACACAGAGCAGGTGTTCCGCATCATGCGCGCGCTCAACGGGCCGTCCATGCCCCGCAACTTCAACCGGCTGCTGAACACGCCCGACGGGCGGCGCATGGTCTACCAGCGCATCGAGCTGGCGGAGCGCCTGTCCGATCCCGCCTACGTGGCCAGGTTCACAGCGGGCACGGTGGGCGCGGCCTATCGCGCGTTCCTGGAACAGACCGGCTACAGCGCTGACGGGCTGGCCAAGGTCTCGAACCTGGACCAGGAACCGTTGATCGAGGACGCCTACATGTGGTTCGGCCGGCGTACCCGCGACATCCACGACATCTGGCATGTGCTCACCGGCTACCGGGCCGATGAAAGCCTTGGCGAAGCCGCGCTGGTGGCATTCAGCTATGCGCAGACCGGCGGCAAGGGCTGGGCCTTCATCGCCATCGCGGCGTCGCTGAAAAGCCTGCGCGTGAGCGGCAGCCTGGCCTTTGCGCGGGCCGTGCTGGAGGGCTACCGTCTCGGCCGGCGCGCCCGATGGCTGTTGGGCGAAGACTACGAGAAACTGCTGCACGAACCCATCGACGCGGCCCGCGCGCGGCTTGGCATTGCCGAACCCCGGCGCTACCTGGCCTGCAATCCCGTGCAGGAATGGACGGCCTGAAGCCGCTGCGTGCCAGGCAAAAAAAAGCGACCACAGCGGGTCGCTTTTTTTGTTCAGGCACCGTTGGTGCGCAGCGCGTTCAGACGATGCGGCAGGCTTCGTCGAACGACAGGCGCGGGCCGCGCGGGAACAGCTTGTCGGCCTCGCCGTAGCCCAGGTTGCACAGGAAGTTGACCTGCCACTTGCCGTCGGGGAAGAAGGCCGCGTTGACCTTGTCGGCATCGAAGCCGCCCATCGGGCCGCAGTCCAGGCCCAGCGCGCGCGCCGCCAGGATGAAGTAGCCGCCTTGCAGCGAGCTGTTCATCAGCGCGTCGCGGGCGATCTTCTCGTCGTTGCCGGCGTACCAGGAGCGGGCGTCGGCATGCGGGAACAGCTTGGGCAGCTGGTCGTGGAAGGCGGTGTCGAAGGCGATGATGGCCGTCACCGGCGCCGAACGGGTCTTGTCGGCGTTGCCGGCCGACACGCAGTCCACCAGGCGCGCCTTCTCGGCGGCGCTCTTGACGAACACGATGCGCGCCGGGCTGCTGTTGGCAGCGGTCGGGCCGAACTTCATCGCTTCATAGATCTGGTGCAGCACGGCGTCGTCCACGTGGCGGTCCTGCCACACGTTGTGCGTGCGGGCTTCGGTGAACAGCTGCGCCAGCGCGGCGTTGTCGATCTGGGACATGCGCTTCTTTCCTGTACGGGATTTGAGGGAAGGGGCGATTGTACCCAACGCTTTGTGCGCGCCACGACAGCGCCTTTGAGCAACCCATTCAATTCCCTTGCATATCGGCGCGGGCCGGCGCCGGCGCACTGCCCCGGCGGGTCAGCCACAGCACGCCGGCCAGGATCAGCCCGCCGCCCACGGCCTGCGCCGTGCCGATATGCTCGCCCAGCAGAAACGCCGCCAGCAGCACCGTGACCACCGGCTCCAGCGTCGACAGCATCGACGCCTGCGCCGCGCCCAGCCGCTGCAGGCCGGCGAAGAAGGTCAGGATTGCCAGCACCGTCGACAGCAGCGCGATGCCCGCCAGCGCCAGCCAGCCGCCGGCAGTGGCCGGGAACTGCGGCGGCGCGCCCGCCCCCATCCGCAGCAGGCCGACGGCGCCGTAGACCAGCGCCGCCGCGGTACAGATCACCGTGGTGGTGGCGATCGGGTTGATGCCGGCGGTCACGCGCGCGCCGACGATGATATAGACCGCGTAGATCACCGCCGCCGCCAGCCCCAGCGCGATCCCCAGCGGCGTGCCCTCGCCGCCGCCGACGGTCAGTCCGGCGCCCACCGAGCACAGCACCAGCGCGACCACCGCGGCCGTGGTCAGCCGCTCCTTCAGGAAGATGGCCGCCAGGATCGTCACGAACAGCGGATACAGATACAGCAGCAGCGCCACCAGGCTGGCCTGCGCATGGTTGAGCGCGCTGAAGAAGCAGAACGACTGGCCGACATAGCCGATGCCGCCCATCGCCGCCAGCGCCAGCACGCGGCGCCACGGCGGCAAGGCGATGCCGCGCGTGCGCATCACCCAGGCCAATGCCGCCGCGGCCAGCATGAAGCGCACCAGCAGCAGCCCGTAGACATCCGCGCCGGCCGCGTAGGCAAAGCGCGCGAAGATCGCCATGGCGCCAAAGGCGCTGGCCGACAGCGCGATCAGCAGCACGCCGGCCAGCTTGTCGCGGGCATGGTCCGTGGCGGTTTGGGCGGAAGCGGTCATCGGGCGGGCGGGAAGTCGGCGATCCCGCATTCTACTTGGCGCCGCCGGCAACAAGCGGCGCCGCCAGCGCGGGCCGCGGCCCTCGTTTACAATGTCGCCACCATGTTTAATCCCTCACGAGAAGAAGTCCGCCGGTTCTTCTGCGATGCCTGGCAGAAGCAGCTCACAGGCGGCGTGCTGACCCCGCTGGAAGCCATCGCCGTCGACTGGATCGGCGAGCACCCCGAGTACCACGGCCTGCTGCGCGACACCGAAGGTGCGCTGTCGCAGGACTACACTCCCGAGCAAGGCCAGACCAATCCCTTCCTGCACCTGTCGATGCACCTGTCGATCTCCGAGCAGGTCTCGGTCGACCAGCCGCGCGGCATCCGCCAGGCCTATGAGGCGCTGGCACGCAGGCTGGATTCCCCGCACGAAGCGCAGCACCAGGTGATGGAATGCCTGGGCGAAATGCTGTGGCAGGCACAGCGCACCGGCCAACCGCCCGACGGCGACCACTACGTCGATTGCGTCAAGCGCCGCGCCAACCGCTAAGTCCGGTACGCGTCACGCATCAAGTGCAGCGTACAATTCGTCACACCCCTCAGATGGGTGCGTGGTAGGCTTTGCGGGTCTGAATTTTCCCCAGCCGCGTTGCCGTCACATGGCGGCGCGGTGCCCGCAAGTCATGTCCCGTATTGCCCTCCCCCGCCGGCGCCGGCTCGCGCCCGCCGGCCGCGCCGTTGCCCCGCTCTGCCTGTCGCTGATGCTGGCCTGGCCCCTGGCCGGCCACGCCGGCGTGGCGCTGTTGCAGCCGCCGCGCGTGATCGACGGCAACCAGCCGCTGACGCTGACGCTGGTGGTCAGCGCCGACGACGCCACGCGCCGCTACCGTATTCCCGACACGCTCGAAGTGACCGCCTCGGGCGACCTGCAGGCGCCGGTGCGGCTGGTGCTGTGGCGCGAGGTCTCGGGCCCGGCCGTGGTCAACCTGCGCCGCGGCGAGCACCGCGAGATCCGCTACACGGTGGCGCTGCCGCCGGCCCTGCGCGGCCAGGTGCGGCTGGATGCCACCGGCATCGACGCCGCGCCGGTGCTGGTGACGCTGAACCGCCTGCCGCGGCCCGGTGAATCCGCCACCGCTGAGCCGCCGGTTGCCGGCAAGGCGCTGGCAGCGAACGGCTTGGAGCCGGCCACCGAAGCCGCCGTGCCGGTGACCCCGGTCACCACCGCCGACGCTGCCGCACCCGCTCCGGCCGACCTGCGCGACAGCGCCCGGCTGTCGTTCCATGACCCGATGTATTTCATGGTCGGCGCGCATGACGGGGCCAACGCCAAGTTCCAGCTGAGCTTCAAGTACCGCCTGTTCCAGGGCGAAGATCCGGCGTCGAAGCGTCTGTTCGACAACCTCTACGTGGCCTACACCCAGTTCTCGCTATGGGACCTGTCCGAGCAGTCCAAGCCGTTCCGCGACACCAACTACCGGCCCAGCCTGTTCTATTACCTGTCGGATACCGGCGTGCGCAACAATGCCATCAGCCGGCTGTCGCTGGCGGCCGGCCTGGAGCATGAATCCAATGGCCGCGACGGCGAGGACTCGCGCAGCATCAATACGGTCTTCGTCAAGCCGACCTTCTACTTCGGCGACCAGAACGACTGGCACTGGCGTGTCGCGCCCAAGCTCTATGCCTACGTGGAAAAGGGCGAAAACCCCGACATCGCCCACTACCGCGGCTTCATGGACCTGGGCATTGCCTACGGGCGCCCGGACTCATGGGAGTTCTCCGCCACGCTGCGCAAGGGCACGCGCAAGTGGTATGGCAGCGTCGACGCGCAGCTGACCTACCCGATGGCGCGGCTGATCCCCGGCACCGCGGGCTACCTGATGGCGGGCTACTTCGTCGGCTATGGCGAGAGCCTGCTGGACTACAACCACAAGCTGCCGTGGCAGTTCCGCATCGGCTACTCGCTGTCCCGCTGAACCCGCTGAACCCACTCAGCCGGCCAGCGGCTTGCCGCTGGCCTTGAGCCGCGCATTGGCCACCGCGGCGGCAAACTGGCCGTGGCCATGCCAGCCGGTGGCGCGGCCCAGCTTCTTGCCGTTCCGGAAGAACATGAACACCGGGATGCCATGCAGGCCAAAGCGCCGGCCCAGCCCGGGATGCGCGTAGACGTTGGCATGCAGCCAGCGCAGTTCCAGCGCGCGGATCGGTTCGGGGTTGGCCAGCATGGCCTTCTTGGCCATCTCGCAGTTGAAGCAGTCCTCCCCCCAGAAGAACACGCACACCAGCGCGTCGCCCGCAGCGGCGATGGCGGCGTCGATGCTGCCGTCATCGGCCTCGCGCATGCCGAATGCCTCGAAGGCGCGGTGGTCGAGGTGGGGGGCCGGGGATGTCGCCGGGCCGGCGCCTGGTTCAGTGGTCATGCTCGCTCCAGAATGACAAACGCCCGGGCCAGCCGGCACCGGGCGTCAGGTCGCGATCCAGGACGGCACGCCGCCGCCCCAGGCGGCCTTATTTCGGTGCCGCCACCGTCACCAGAGCCGGCCGCAGCACGCGCTCGGCAATGGTGTAGCCGCGCTGGAGCACGGTCACCACGGTATTGGGTTCCTGGTCCGCCGGCACCATCGAGATGGCCTGATGGCGGTGCGGGTCGAATTTCTCGCCCACCGGGTTGAGTTCAACGATCTTGCCGCGCTCAAAGGCGGCGGCCAGCTGGCGCGCGGTCAGCTCGACGCCTTCGCGCAGCTTGGCGATATCGCCCGAGCCGTCGGCCAGCGCGGCCTGCAGGCTGTCCATCACCGGCAGCAGGTTGTCGGCGAAGTTTTCGATGGCGAACTTGTGCGCCTTGGCGACATCTTCCTGCGCCCGGCGGCGGATGTTCTCGCCCTCGGCAACGGCGCGCATATACAGGTCGTAATGCTCGCGCGCCTTGGCTTCCAGGGCGGCCAGCTGGGCCGCCACGTCGTCGACGGCAGCGGTTTCCGGCGCGCCGGCCTCCTGGCTGGCGTTGGCCGCCTCATCGCCAGCGGGCGTAGGCGTCTGGGTGGTTGGCGTCTGCTTCTGTTCTTCCATGTCGATCCGTATCAATGCATTGTCGCGGCCCGCCGTGGGTCTGGCCGCGGGTGGTAAATCGGCGCGTGTTCCGTGCAGGTGGTGGCAAGGCGCAGGTTTTCAAGAGTGGCGCTGGCGTGACGCGGAAACACACGGTTACAAAGGCCACGCATATGCAATCGACACCTTATTGCTTTGCTGCATCGCAATCACTAAGATTCTTAGTAATAAAAATGACAAAAATGCCGGGGGTTGTGGAGATGGTTCATCTTTGTGCCTCTTCCGGAAGGTTGGCCATGCATAAGCTGCCAGTCGTGACACTCTGCCTTGTGGCCGCATTGGCGGTCATGACCGTCTTTATCTGCGTTTCCGGCGCATTCACCCCGCGCGATACGGAGTATGGCAGCGGCAAGGCGGTGTTCAAGCACTACATCGTCCCTATCGTCAGCCAGGAAGTCACGCAGGAATAAGCGCCACCTGGCCCTGATCCAAGCGCGCGGCGGCACCGGGGGCTTCCCGGTGACCGCCGCGTTGTCATTTCAGCTCTTCAGGTGGTCGATGCGGCGCCGGTCCCGCTTGGTCGGGCGCCCCTGGATCTGCGCGGACGGCTCCGGCTGCAGGCGCCGGCGCTCGGCATCGGCCAGCCGGCGCGACTGGCTTTCGGCACTTTCCTCGTACAGCGTCTGCGCCACCGGCGCCGGCCCGCGCGCCGCGGCAATGCCTTTCACCACCAGCTCCCAGCGCTGCTGGTGCGCTTCCAGCACCACCGTGTCGCCGGGCTTCACCTCGCGCGAGTTCTTGCATGGCTGGCCGTTGACGGTCACCTTGCTGCGCTCCACCGCTTCAGCCGCGAGCGAGCGCGTCTTGAAGAAGCGCGCGCACCACAGCCATTTGTCGATGCGCTGGCGCGCATCCGGCTCAAAGTCGACGTTCATGCCGCCGCTCCCCGGGTCTGGGCGCGCGTGCGCCGTGCTTCCAGTTCATGCGGATGCGGCGTGGCCAGCGGCCAGCCCTGCAGGTGCTGCAGCGCGATCTCGGCCATGGCCGCGACCCACGGATCGGCGTCATTCAGGCACGGGATGAAATGGAAATCCTTGCCGCCCGCGACCTTGAACTCGGTCTGCCCTTCCACGGCGATCTCCTCCAGGGTCTCGATGCAGTCGGCCGGAAAGCCCGGGCAGAAGACATCGACCCGGCCCGCGCCGACCTTGCCCAGCTCGGCCAGCGTCGGCGCGGTGTACGGCTGCAGCCATTCCGCTTTGCCGAAACGAGACTGGAACGTCACCTGGTACTGGCCCGGCTCTAGGCCCAGCGCCTCGCCCAGCAGCCGGCCGGTCTTCAGGCATTCGCAGTGATAGGGGTCGCCCAGTTCCAGCGTGCGCCGCGGCACGCCGTGGAACGACAGGATCAGCTTGTCGCCGCGGGCAAAGTCCGGCATGCCATGGCGCGCCCAGTAGGCGGCGACCTGCTGGTGCAGCGCCGAGATATAGGCCGGGTGGTCATGGAAATGCTTGACCAGCCGCAGCTCTGGCTGGTTGCGCCACTGGCCCAGCACCCGGAACACCTCGTCGAAGGCCGTGGCCGTGGTGGTGCCGGAGTATTGCGGATACATCGGCAGCACCAGCACCTGCTCGCAGCCCTGCCGGCGCAGCGCCTCCAGCACCGAGGCGATCGACGGGTTGCCGTAGCGCATTGCGCACGCGACCGTCACTTCATGGCCATGCTGGTGCATCAGCCGCTGCAGCGCATGGGCCTGGCGCTCGCTGTAGACCAGCAGCGGCGAGCCCGTCATATGGGCCTCGCGCAGCCAGATCGATTCGTATTTCAGAGCCGAGGCGCGCGAACGCAGCGGCAGGATCACCCCATGCAGCAGCGGCAGCCAGGCCGCGCGCGGGATCTCGACCACGCGCGGGTCGGACAGGAATTCCTTCAGGTAGCGCCCCACCGCCTTGGGCGTGGGAGCGTCCGGGGTGCCCAGGTTGACCAGCAGGATCGCCGTGCGCGGCGCGTGGCCGTGCTGGTAGGCCGGTTCGGGAGAAAACGTCATGTCGCTTCCGGGTTGACACGGTGCCGGGACGGCGCCGGTGCGGCGCACCGGCGATTGCCGCGCCCGGCGGGAATGGCGCCGCTTGTCAGACCAGCCAGTCTTTGCACTAGTTCTGGCTCAGGGCGCTGGACAGCAGGCGCGCGGTGATGTCGACAATGGGGATCACGCGCTCATACGCCATGCGCGTAGGGCCGATCACGCCGAGCGTGCCGACGATCTGGCCGTCGACCTCGTACGGGGCGGTGATGACCGCCATTTCTTCGATCGGCACCAGCCGGCTTTCGCCGCCGATAAAGATCTGCACGCCCTGCGCATGGCTGGACACGTCCAGCAGCTGCAGCAGGCTGGTCTTGTGCTCGAACACGTCGAACAGGCGCCGCAGCTTGTCCATGCTGGAGGCCAGGTCTTCCACTTCCAGCAGCTTGCGCTCGCCACTGATAAAGACGTGGTCGTCGTCCTCGTCCTCGGCGACGCTGCCGGCCTCGACCGCGGCCTGCATCAGCTGCGACATGTCGCGGCGCAGGTCCTGCAGTTCCACCCGCAGGTGGCCGCGCACCGCGTCGAAGCTCATGCCGGCATAGTGCGAGTTGAAGAAGTTGGCCGCCTCGATCAGCTGGGCCGGCGTGTACGACAGCTCGGTCTGGATGATGCGGTTCTGCACGTCGCCCTCGGGGCTGACGATGATCAGCAGGATGCGCTTGTCCGACAGCCGCATGAATTCGATCTGCCGGAACGCCTGCGCGCGGCGCGGCGTCATCACCACGCCGGCAAAGTGCGACAGGTTGGACAGCGTGCGCGCCGCCGCTGTGATCATGCGCTGCGGCCCCAGCTGCTGGCCGCCGAGCTGGTCCTGGATCTGGCCGGTCAGCTCGGCCAGGTCGGCGTTGCGCTCCAGCGGCTTGGCCGTCAGCATCGAATCGACGAACAGCCGGTAGCCGCGCGGGGTCGGGATACGGCCCGCGGAGGTGTGCGGGCTGGCAATAAAGCCCATTTCCTCCAGATCGGACATCACATTGCGAATCGTCGCAGGCGACAGGTCCAGCCCCGAGTATTTCGACAGGGTGCGGGAACCGACCGGCTGCCCTTCGGCAATATAGCGCTCGATCAGGGTCTTGAGCAGCGTTTTGGAGCGTTCATCCATGATGCCCCGATTTTACGCAAGTTTTGGACCTTCTGGCGGACGGCCTGGCCCGCCCGCCCGCGCCTGCTGACAACCGTCATGGCGGTATGGTCTAATCCCGCCATGTCCGCCCCCCCGAGAGCCAGCGCCGTGCGCACTTCGTTCAAGACCGTCGCCCTGGTGGGCCGGTACTCCACTGCCGGCATCGAAGGGCCGCTGGAGGAGATCGCCTCTTATATCCTGCGCAACGGGCAGGACGTGGTGTTCGAGCGCGAAACCTCGCTCGCCACCGGGCTGACCGCCTACCCTGCCCTGTCCGCCGAGGAGATCGGCCGGCAGGCCGACGTGGCCGTGGTGCTGGGCGGCGACGGCACGCTGCTGGGCATCGCGCGCCAGCTGGCCGGCTACGACGTGCCGCTGATCGGCGTCAACCACGGGCGGCTGGGCTTCATGACCGACATCGCGCTGGAAGACGCGCACACCGTGCTGCCCGACATGCTCGACGGCCGGTATGAGGCCGAGACCCGCCTGCTGCTGGAATCGCGCGTGGTGCGCGACGACATGGACATCTTCTCCGCGCTGGCCCTGAACGACGTGGTGGTGAACCGCTCGGGCATCTCCGGCATGGTCGAGCTGGCGGTGTCGGTGGACGGCCACTTCATGTACAACCAGCGCTCGGACGGCCTGATCGTGTCGACCACCACCGGGTCCACCGCCTACGCGCTGTCCGCCGGCGGCCCGATCCTGCACCCGACGCTGTCGGGCGTGGTGCTGGTGCCGATTGCCCCGCACGCGCTGTCCAACCGCCCGATCGTGCTGCCGCACGACGCCGAGGTCACCATCGAGGTGGCCAGCGCGCGCGACGCCAGCGTCAACTTCGACATGCAGTCACTGACCTCGCTGCTGCCGGGCGACCGCATCGTGGTGCGGCGCTCCGAAAAGACCATCAACCTGCTGCACCCGGTCGGCTACAACTACTACGCCACGCTGCGCAAGAAGCTGCACTGGCACGAATACCCGTCCGAAGACAACCGCCTCTGAGCCAGTATCAAGCCGCCCTCCAAGCCTGAGCCCGAACCCATCGGACCGACTACCTTCCACGCCACGATGCTGCGCAGCCTGTCCATCCGCGATTTCGTCATCGTCGATACGCTCGACCTGGACTTCACCACTGGCTTCACCGTCTTCACCGGCGAGACCGGCGCCGGCAAATCCATCCTGATCGATGCCCTGGCGCTGGTGCTGGGCGAACGCGCCGATGCCGGCGTGGTGCGCGAAGGCGCCCCGCGCGCCAGCGTCAGCGCCACCTTCTCGACCCACCCGGCACTGGATGCCTGGCTGGCCGAGCGCGAGCTCAACAGCGAAGCGGAAGACGGCGTGCACACCGTGCTGCTGCGCCGCACGGTCGATGCCGGCGGCCGCAGCAAGGCCTTTATCAACGGCGCCGCCGCCACCCTGGCGCAGCTGCGCGAAGTCGGCGACCAGCTGGTCGACATCCACGGCCAGCACGCGCACCAGCTGCTGCTGCGCCCCGATGCGCAGCGGCTGCTGTTCGACGCCCACGCCGGCCTCACCCAGCAGGCCGGCGCGGTGGCCGAGGCCTGGCGCGCCTGGCGTGCCTGCGTGCGCCAGCGCGAGGCGGTCGAGCACCAGTCGCGCGAGATGCAGCTTGAACGCGAACGGCTGGAATGGCAGGTCGGCGAACTGGACAAGCTCAACCCGCAGCCGGGCGAATGGGAAGAGATCCAGTCCGAGTACAACCGCCTGTCGCATGCCGCCGGCCTGATCGACGGCAGCCGCGCCGCGCTGGACGCACTGTCCGAGGCCGACGGCTCGGTGCTGTCGGCGCTGAATACCATCGTGCACAAGCTGCAGCAGCTGGCCGATGTCGATGGCGCGCTGCGCGACGTGCTGGCCGCGCTCGAGCCCGCGCAGATGCAGGCCGAGGAAGCCGCGCACTCGCTCACGCGCTATGTCGACCGGCTCGAACTCGATCCCGAGCGGCTGCAGGCGGTCGACGAACGCATGCAGGCGCTGCACGCCACCGCGCGCAAGTACCGCCTGCCGCCCGAGCAGCTGCCCGACGAGCTGGCGGCCCGCCGCCAGCAGCTGGACGACCTGCAGGCCGCGCAGGACCTGAACAAGGTGATGGCGCGCGAGGCCGCGGCCAAGGCCGCCTACCTGACCCTGGCGCAGCATCTCAGCCACGCCCGCCAGCAGGCCGCGCAGGCGCTGTCCGCCGCGGTCACCGACGCCATGCAGGGCCTGTCGATGGCCGGCGGCAGCTTTGTCGCCGCGCTCAATGCGCTCGACGAAGGCCAGAGCCATGGGCTCGAGCAGGTCGAATTCCTGGTCGCCGGCCATGCCGGCGTGAGCCCGCGGCCGCTGGCCCGGGTGGCCTCCGGCGGCGAGCTGGCGCGCATCAGCCTGGCGATCTCGGTGATCACCAGCGAAGCCTCGCCCACGCCCACGCTGATCTTCGACGAGGTCGATACCGGCATCGGCGGCGCGGTGGCCGAAGTGGTCGGCCGGCGCCTGCAGGAACTGGGCCGCGCGCGCCAGGTGCTGTGCGTGACGCACCTGCCGCAGGTGGCGGCGCAGGCCGGCACCCACCTGCTGGTGAGCAAGGAAACCACCGATGCGGGCGACGGTTCGGTCACGCGCTCGCGCATCCGGGTGCTGGATCCCGCCGGGCGCGTGGTCGAGACCGCGCGCATGCTGGGCGGCGCCACCGTCACCGCCACCACGCTGCAACATGCGGAAGAAATGCTGGCGCAAGGCATGGCCGGCGGCCAGGGCAGCCAGCCCGCGCGCGGCGCGGGCGGCAAGGATGGCCGGCGCAGCCGCCGCGCCGCCGGCTGACGGCCCCCGCCCGCCCCGCACATGCGCCAATCCATACACTGACAGGAGCCTCACCATGACCCGCCAAGCGCAAGCCGGCCTCCGGCAACGACCGCGCGCATCGCTGCGCGCCGTGCTGGCCATCGCCACCGCCGCATCGGCCGCACTGCTGGCGCTGTCCGCCTGCCAGGCCCAGCCCAAGTCCTCGGCCCCGCCGCCGGGCAGCATCAGCGATGACCGTTCCCTTGGCGACATCATGGTGCGCTTCAAGCCGCCCGCAGTGAACCTGTCAGAGGATGCCGGCAAGCTGCTGGCCGGGATCAAGGGCCCGATCCGCTACGTGGTCAAGCGCCCGATGTCCGGCGGCGTCTGGCTGGTCACCGCGATCTCGCCGTCGGCGGACGCCACCATCGACCAGGCGGTCGAGACCCTGCGCGCCACGCCCCGCATCGAGACCGCCGAGCCGGACCGCGTGCTCAAGCCCAACCGCAACATTCCCACCAGCCGCGACATGCCGCAGAGCTGAGCCCGGATTCAGGACAGGTCTTAAGCCGTCGGTTGCCCTTGCGCAACTACGCTGAATCGTATTCGCTACATAACAAGCCCCCACGCGCGCTACGCCCCAGGAGGTATACATGCCGCAACCCGCGCAGTCCGACTTCCGTAGCAGCCTCGTGACCCGCCGCTGGCGGGCCATCGTCTTCGCCGCCGCCGCTGTGTGCGGCGCGATACCGGCCAGCGCGGCACTGGCTGCCGGCGCCCATGCCGCACCCGCCTACACCGGCCAGATCATCGTGCGCTGGCGCGATGGCGCCGATGGCAGCAGCAAGACGCCTGCGGCGGCGGCGGATGCGCTCAAGCAGCTGAGCGAGCGCACCGGCATTGCCGTCACGGCGCGCCGCGCCATGGGCGGCAACCTGCAGTTGCTGCAGGTACCCGACGCACTGGCAGACGACCCGGAAGGCGCGGCGGCCCGGCTGCGCCAGGACCCGCGCATCGCCGATGCCGTGCCCGACCGCTGGCTGCGGCTGCACGACACCCTGCCCAACGATTCCGAGTTCATCTCGCGCCAGCCTTACCTGATGGGTACCGGCACGGCGGTGGGCGGCGTCAACCTGCCGCGCGCGTGGGACCGCAGCCGCGGCAGCAGCGGCGTGGTGATCGCGGTGGTGGACACCGGCATCCTGCCGCACCCCGACCTGGCGGCGCGCGTGTTGCCGGGCTACGACTTCATCAGCAGCAGCACCATTTCCAATGACGGCGATGGCCGCGACGCCGATGCCACCGATGCCGGCGACAATCTCGAGGCCGGCTTTACCTGCCCCGGCAGTTCAACGCCCACGCAGACGGCGACCGGCAACAGCTGGCATGGCACGCGCGTGGCGAGCGTGTTCGGCGCGCAGACCAACAACGCGCAGGACATCGCGGGCGTCGACTGGAACGCGCGAATCCTGCCCGTGCGCGTATCGGGCCGCTGCGGCGCGCTGCTGTCCGATACCGTGGACGCCATGCGCTGGGCCGGCGGCTTGTCGGTACCCAACGTGCCGGCCAATCCGACGCCGGCGCGCGTGGTCAATATCAGCCTCGGCGGCGGCACCTGCAGCAGCATTGAGCAACAGGCCGTCAACGACCTGAACGCGCGCGGCGTGGTGGTGGTGGCCGCCGCCGGCAACGAGCGCGGCGCGGTGGAAGCGCCGGGCGACTGCAGCGGCGTGATCGCGGTCACGGCGCATGCCAACGACGGCGAGAACGCCAGCTATGCCAATGTCGGCCCGCAGGTCGCGATCAGCGCGCCGGGCGGCGGGTGCGGCAACTCGCAGATAGTCAATGGGCAGTGCACGACCGCGCCCTCGGTCATTCGCACCTTGAACAACGATGGCAAGACTGGCGTTGGCAACTATGTGGTGACGTCATCCGCGGGCACCAGCTTCGCCGCACCGATGGTCTCGGGCGTGGTGTCCATGATGTTCGCGGTCAATGGCTCGCTGACCCCGGCCCAGGTCACCGCGGCGCTGAAGGCTTCGGCACGCCCGCATCCGTCCGGCACCTATTGCACCACCAATCCGGGCGTCTGCGGCGCCGGCCTGCTCGATGCCGACGGCGCACTGGCGACCGCGGCGGGCACGCCACCGGCGCAGGCTGCGCCGGCACCGGCCTCGGGCAACGGTGGTGGCGGTGGCGGCGGCGCCGTTGCGCCCTGGACCGCGCTGCTGCTGGCGCTGTCCGGCCTGCTGGCCTTCGCGCTGCGGCGCCGCATGTAAGCCCGGCGCCTGGCCGGCTCAGGCGTCGTCGCCGCGGGCCGGGCGCCGCGCCAGCCACCACTCCTGCACGACCCAGCACAGCAGGCCGGCGACGGCGCCGGCCGCGTGCGCGACGCGCACCACGCCAAACCCCCAGGCCGGATCGAACACCACCGGCGCCAGCCACGACTGCTCCACCCAGACCTTGGCCAGCACGCCCAGGCACAGCAGCACGCCGGTGACGCGCGCCAAGCCCGAGGCCCGCAACAGCCCGAGCGCGCCCCACAAGGCCAGCCCGTGCAAGGCGCCTGAGAGCCCGCCATACCACGCAATCGCCGGCACGCGCAGCACCACCACCTGCACCGCGATGCCGCAGGCAACCAGCACCAGCAGCAGGATGCGCGCACGCGCCACGCGCGCGGCGATGGCCAGCACGCCGGTGGCCGCCAGCGCGTCGGCCAGCCAGTGGTGTCCGTCCAGGTGCACCCACATGGCGGTGGCCAGGCGCCACCACTGGCCGTCCAGCCGCACCGCATCGCGCAGGTAGAGGCCGTGCGCATGCCACCACGGCATGAAGGTGAACCATGCCGACAGCGCCCACACCAGCGCGATCGCCGCCAGCAGCCCCGGCCACGATGCGCCGGCGGGCGCCGGCGGAACTGCCGCGTCAGGCTTCACCGAACACGGCCTGCCACAGCGCGCGCACCTGTCCGGTCTGCTGCGCCACCGACGCGGGCGCGACGCGCGCATGCGCCTGCCCGTCGAGCCGCAGCTGGTGCTGGCGCGCGCGGAACAGCCGGTAGGCATCGCCCACCGCCAGTGCCAGCGTGGCGTCGATCAGGCCCAGCTCGCCCGCTTCGCGCAGCAGTGCGATATTGCCCGCGTTGCGCGTCAGCTGCGGGTGCGCACGGCTGTGCAGCAGCACCAGGTACTGCACCGTGAATTCGATATCGACCATGCCGCCGCGATCGTGCTTCAGGTCGAACAGGTCGGTCGGGTTGGGATGGCCTTCGGCGACCTTGCGGCGCATCTGCACGATCTCGTCGCGCAGCGCGGCGGCATCGCGGCCCTGGCACAGCACCTCGCCGCGCAGCGCCTCGAAGCGGTCGCCGATGGCGGCGTCGCCGGCGCAGAAGCGCGCGCGCGTCAGCGCCTGGTGTTCCCACACCCAGGCGGTGTTGTCGCCTTCGCGCAGCTGGTAGCGGCGAAACGCCTCGAAGCTGGTCACCAGCAGGCCGGCCGCGCCGTTGGGGCGCAGCCGCGTGTCGACGTCGAACAGCGCACCGGCGGCGGTATGGCTGGTCAGCCAGGTGATCAGCCGGCGCGCATAGGCGGAGTAGACGTCGGGCGCGCGCTCATGGTCATCGTCGTACAGGAAGATGATGTCCAGGTCCGAGGCATAGCCCAGTTCCTTGCCACCCAGCCGGCCGTAGGCAATCACCGCGAAGCGCGGCGTGTCGCGGTGGCGCGTGGCCAGCTGGCGCCAGACCGTTTCCAGCGTGGCCTCGAGCATGGCATCGGCCAGGTCGGACAGGCGGTCGGCCACCTGCTCCACCGTCAGCATGCCCTGCAGGTCCTGCAGCAGCACGCGGAAGGTCTCGACATGGTGCTCGCGCCGCAGGATGTCCATCTGCTGCTCGATCTGGCCTTCGGCGGCCAGCAGCCGCTCATGCAGGCGCTTGCGGAAGGCGGCCCAGTCGGGCGCGCCAGCCAGCGCATCGCTGTCCAGCAGTTCGTCCAGCAGCTGCGGGTGCCGCGTCAGGTAGGCCGCGGCCCAGCGCGAGGCATGCAGCGTCTGCGCGACGCGGTCCATCGCCTGCGGGTATTCGGACAGCAACGACAGGTAGGAGGCGCGGCGGCTGATCGCCTCGAGGAAGTCGATAAAGCGCGCGATGGTGCTGTCGGCGTCTTCCTGGCGCGCGGCCAGGTCGAGCGCGCGGTTCACCAGCTGGTCGAAGCGCGCGCGGCTGGACTCGGACAGCGCGCGGTAGCGCAGCGACGAGGCGATCGCGCGCAGCCGGTCCAGCAGCCCGGTGCAGTCGGTAAAGCCGGCGGCCTGCAGGCGCTGGCAGGGCGCGGCGTCATCGCCGCAGGCCGCATCGTCCTGCTTCTGTTCCGGGTTGTCCTGCGCTTGCGCGGCGTTGTCGTCGAACACGATGCCCGGCCACAGCGCTTCGCACGGGGCGGCATCGGGATCCGAGAAGGTGGCCTCGAACTGCTGCGCCACCGGCTCCTGCAGCGCCGCCAGGCGCGCCAGCAGTTGCTGCCAGTCGGCGCAACCCATCATCTGCGCCACCGCCAGCTGTTCTTCGGGCGAAGTCGGCAGGTGGTGGGTCTGGGCGTCGTCGCGGTACTGCAGCCGGTGTTCGAGCTGGCGCAGGAAGCGGTAGGCATCGCCGAGCTGCTCGGCCTGGCCGGCGGGCAGCAGCCCGCGCTCTACCGCCACCGCCAGCACTTCCAGCGTCGGGCGCACGCGCAGTGCCGGGTCCTGGCCGCCGCGGATCAGCTGGAACACCTGCGCCATGAATTCGATCTCGCGGATGCCGCCGCGGCCCAGCTTGATATTGAACGACCGCTGGTTGACGCCATGCCCCGCCAGCCCGCCGCTGCGCTTGGCGGCCTCGCTGCGGATCTGCGCGTGCAGCGAGCGGATGGCGGCGATCACGCCGTAGTCCAGGTAGCGGCGGAACACGAAGGGCGTGGTCAGCCGCGCCAGCAGGCTGGCGGTGCGCTGCGCATGCGGCGTGTCGAGCGCCGACACCACGCGGCCCTTGATCCAGGCATAGCGCTCCCACTCGCGCCCCTGCACCACCAGGTATTCCTCCAGCATGCCCAGGCTGCACGCCAGCGGTCCGGCGTCGCCGTTGGGGCGCAGCCGCATGTCGACGCGGAACACATAGCCGTCGGCGGTCACCTCGGCCAGCAGGTTGATCAGCCGGCGGCCGAGACGGATGAAGTACTCGTGGTTGGACAGGCTGCGCGAGCCGCCCTGGGTCTCGCCGTCCTCGTCATAGAGGAAGATCAGGTCGATGTCGGACGAGACATTGAGCTCGCGCCCGCCCAGCTTGCCCATGCCCACCACCACCAGTTCCTGCACCTCGCCGCTTTGGGCGCCGACCGGGCGGCCAAAGGTGGCGGCCAGGTCGTCGCCCAGCATCGCCAGGCCGTGCTGGATCGCCAGCTCGGCCAGGTCGGTCATGGCGCCGGTGACCTCGCCCAGCGTGGCCAGGCCGCGCAGGTCGCGCTCGATCACCGCGCACATCACTTCGGCGCGCAGACGGCGCAGGCTGCGCTTGGCGGATTCCTCGGCATCGGCCGAGGGCTCGTGCAGCGCCTGCAGCCGCGCCTGCATCCAGGCGCGCGTCAGCGGCTGGGCGGCCGCGGCGGCCAGGATGGCCGGCAAATCCGGCCGGGCCTGCAGCACGCGGCGCGCGTAGTGCGAATACGCAGCCGAGTACAATACGTGGCCGCCCGCGTGGCCAGCCCCGTCAGCCGGCTGCAGCTCCTGCGCCGCGGTGATGGCGAAGGCGCCGGCAGCCATGGTGCCGGCGCCCGGCCCCGGCTGCGGGTCCGCCGGATTGGCCGGATCCGGTGTGGCGCGCGCGCCATGTTGGTCAGCAGCGTCGCCAGCGGCGGAACTCGTCGGTTCAGAGGCAGTCATTCCAGTATTTGAAATGCGAGAAAAGGTGCGGCCCGTGGTTGGTCCCGCGGTTCACCTGCTCGCGTCCTGTTGTCCGCGCAGCGGGCGCGCCATCGTGGCTATTGTCGCTTTGGGTGCGCGCAGCTTGCGCGTTCTTGTTTCAGCCGGCCGGGCACCAGATTGGAGAGCGGCTAGTATTGTCGGATAATCTGCGCATGTCCAGCCGCGCCCCACAACCCGCTGATGGTTCCCCCCCCAATGGCGGCGCGGGCGGGCAGGACGCCGCCTCCACCCTGGCCCCGCCACACCCCGTGAATCCCCCGGCCAACGATGCCACCAGCGCCCGGCGCAACGATTCCGCCGGCGCGTTCCTGCGCGCCTGCACGCGCGGCGTGGCGGCAGCCGTGCGCCACCCGTTCTGGCGCGGGCTGGGCCGCGCGCTGGTGCGGCTGGCGCTGGTGCTGGCCGCGCTGGCGCTGGTGGCGGGCCTGCTGATCCGCTTCGTGCTGTGGCCGCAGGCGTCCACCGCGCGCCAGTGGCTGGAAGAACGCGGCTCGGTGGCGCTGTCGGCCAAGGTCAGCATCGGCGCGCTCGATACCTACTGGGACGGCTGGCACCCGGCCTTCCGCGCCCGCGGCCTGCGCGCCGTGGACCGCGAACAGCGCGTGCTGCTTGCGGCCGCCACGCTCGACGGCAAGCTGGCGTGGCGCTCGCTGTTCAGCATGAACCTGCAGTTCGTCAGCCTGGGCGCGACCGGCACCGACATCCTGGTGCGGCGCACGCCCGAGGGCCGGCTGCTGGTCGGCGGCATGCTGGTGGACGCGACCGGCGGCCAGCAGGACGACGATCGCTTCCTGGGCTGGCTGATGTCGCAGGGGCGCGTGGCGCTGTCCGACGGCAAGCTGCGCTGGCTGGACGAGAAGGCACGCCTGCCCCGGCTCGATATCGGCGAGATCCGCCTCGACACCCGCCGCGACGGCGCGCGCCATACGGTGACGCTGGAAGCGCGCTCGCCGGCGCTGGGCCCGAGCCCGCTGGTGGTGCAGTCCTCCTTCAGCAACGACTACCTGCACAGCGCCGGCAACTGGCGCTACTGGACCGGGCAGGCCAGCTGGGACCTCGGCCAGCTGCAGCTGCCGGTGCTGCAGCGCTACCTGGCGATATTCGAGCGCGCCGCCAGCGGCACCTTCAGCACCGACGGCAGCATTGAATTCCGCCAGGGCCGCATCGTGCGCAGCCAGACCCGGCTGCGCGCCAGCGGCGTCGACCTGCAGCTGGCCGGCGCCTCCGCCCCGCTGCGCCTGGCCAATGCGCAGGCCTTCCTGCTGCACCGGACCGAACGCGACGGCAGCAACCTGCTGACCGTCGACACCCTGCTCTGGCAACCCCAGCCCGCCAGCGACGACGAGGGCACCCCCGCCGACAGCACCTGGCGCGAAGGCATGCGCAAGGTCACCCTCGGCTGGGCCACCGGCAAGGACGGCACCCTGCGCAAGTTCTCGCTGAAAGCGCCCACGCTGGACCTGAACACGGTGCGCGCGGCGGCCAGCTCGATGCCGCTGGACACCGCGGTGCTGCGCCGGCTGCGCGCGCTGCAGCCGGCGGGCCACATCGACAACCTCAACGTGAGCTGGAGCCGCGAGCGCGCGGGCATGCTCGAGCGTGGCGGCGGCAGGCCTCTCTACAGCGTGCAGGGCACGCTGCGCGACGTCTCGGTCAACGGCCAGCCGGCCGTGCCCGCGGTGGACGCCAGCGGCCACCCGCGCCTGGGCACGCCTGGCTTCTCGCACCTGTCCGGCACCTTCTCCTTCGATGACCAGCAGGGCAATGCCCGCTTCGAAGGCAACGGCGCGGCGCTGGTGCTGCCTGGCCTGTTCGAGGAGCCGCGGCTGCCGTTCGACCAGATCGGCGGCGAAGTGCGCTGGACCCATGCCGGCGGCAAGCTCGCGGTCACGCTGGACGGCGTGCGCTTTGCCAATGCCGATGCGGCCGGCTCGGTGCGCGGCACCTGGCGCGCAGGCGGCGACGGTGTCTCCGGCATCGCCGACCTGAGCGGCGACATGACCCGCGCCCAGGTGGCGCGCGTGCCGCGTTACCTGCCGCTGAGCATTCCGGCCGGCACCCGGCACTACCTGGCCGGCGCGCTGGCGGGTGGCGAAGCTGCCGGCGTGAGCTTCGTGCTGCGCGGCGACCTGGCGCATTTCCCGTTCCATGCCCCGCACGAGAAGGCCGGCGAGTTCCGTGTCGAGGTGCCGATCGAACACGTCAGCTACCAGATCGCCCCGCACCAGACCGCAAGCGGCACCACCACCGGCGCGCAGGCATGGCCGACCTTCACCGACATTGCCGGGCGGGTCGTATTTGACCGCGGCGGCATGACGTTCCTGGCGAGCCGGGCCACGGTCCACGATATCCCTGGCGTCACGCTGCTGGACGTCAAGGGCCGCATCGACGACCTTGGCCCGCGCGGCAAGCTGATGATCGACGGCGGCGCCAGCGGACCGGTACAGGGCTTCCTGCGCTACATCAACGCTTCGCCGGTGCGCGAATGGACCGGGCACGTGGCCGATGCGGCGCAGGCCCACGGCAACGGCGAACTCAGGCTCAAGCTCGACATGCCGCTGGAACACGCCGATGCCGCCAAGGTGGAGGGCCGCTTTCGCTTCCCCGGCAACGATGTCGTGCTCAGCCCGCAGCTGCCGCAACTGGGCCACGCCAACGGCACCATCACGTTCAATGAACACGGTTTCGGGCTGGAGAACATGCGGGCCCGCTTCCTCGGTGGCGAGATCCGGCTCGGCGGCGGCACCCAGCCTGACGGCGCCACGCACGTCACCGCCAGCGGCAGCGTCTCGGCCGCCGGGCTGCGCGAGGCCGCCGCGGGCTCGGCGCTGGCGCCGGTGGCCGCGCGGCTCGAAGGCAGTACCAGCTACAGCGCCGTGATCGCCACGCGCGAGCACCAACTGCAGGTGCAGCTGAGCTCCGAACTGAATGGCATGGCGATCGGCCTGCCCGCGCCCCTGGCCAAGGCTGCAGCGCAAGACCTGGCGCTGCGCGCGGACCTGCGCCCGGCCAGCGCCCCGGGCCGCGCCGGCACCAGCGAGCTGGTGCTGCAGCTGGGCCATGCGCTGAACGCGCGCTACCTGCTGCGCCGTGACCAGGGCGGCGGCATCGACGTGCTCGCCGGCGCCATCGGCGTGCAGCAGGCGGCGCCGCCGCCCGTGGCCGGCGTCAGCGCCGCGGCCACCTTCGACCAGCTCGATATCGATGCGTGGCGGGCGGCCTTCGGCGGCGGTGCCGGCAGCGCGGGCCCCGCCGAAGCGCCCTCGCCCTTCCTGCCTGGCCGCATTGCGCTGCGCGCGCGCGCACTGCACGCCATGGGCCGCAAGCTCGATGAGGTGGTGCTCGACGCCAACCGCGAGGCCGGCGGCTGGAACGCCAAGATCGACTCGCGCCAGGTGGCCGGCGCGGTGCAGTGGCGTCCGGCCGGGCCCTCGGCCACCGGCTCGCTGCAACTGCGCCTGGCGCGCCTGAACGTGCCCGATGCGAGCGACGAGCACAACGTGGTGGACGCGCTTGCCAGCAGCATCGACGAGCTGCCCGCGATCGACCTGGTGGCCGACCAGTTCATGCTGCGCGGGCATGACTTCGGCAAGCTTGAAGTCAAGGCCCATACCGGCACCAGCGCTGCCGACCCGGTCTGGACCCTGGACAAGCTGCAGATTGAGCAGCCCGGCGCCACCCTGACCGGCAGCGGCAGCTGGCGCGTGCCGCGCCGGCTGCGCGCCGACGCCAATGCCGAGCGCCGCACCCTGTTGTCCTTCAGCATCGATGTGCGCGATGCCGGCGCCACGCTCGACCGCCTGGGGCTGGCACACACGCTGAGCGACGGCAAGGGCAAGCTCGAAGGCCGCGTGGCCTGGCGCGGCTCGCCGCTGTCGATCGACTACCCGACGCTGTCCGGCAAGCTGTCGCTGGACCTGGAGAATGGCCAGATCCTGAGCGTGGACCCCGGCGCGGCGCGGCTGCTGGGCGTGCTCAGCCTGCAGGGCCTGCTGCGCTTTGCCACGCTGGACTTCCGCACCCTGTCAGGCCGCGGGCTGGTGTTCGACCGCATTGCCGGCACCGGCACGATCGAGAGCGGCGTCGGCACGATCCAGGACTTCGAGCTCAGGAGCCCGCAGATCATCGCCAGCATGAGCGGCACCGCCAACCTGCTGCGCGAGACCCAGGACCTGCGCGTGGATGTGGTGCCGCGCATCAACGCCACCTCCACCTCGATCGCGGCCGCCTTTATCAACCCGGTGCTGGGCATCGGCACGCTGGCCGCGCAACTGCTGTTTGCCGACGAGTTCTCCAAGGTGTTCACCCAGCACTACCGCATCAGCGGCAGCTGGGCCAACCCGCAGATCGGCAAACTGGAGGACAATAAGGCGCAAGCCCCGACCTTCCAGAACCGCGCGGACCCCGCCCTCCCGCGCTGAGGAAAACAACGCCCGCCCCGCCTATGACTGCACCCGCCGCCGCCGCCCCGTTCCGCGTTGCCGCCGTCCAGACCGTGACCGGCACCTCGCTCGATGCCAACCTGGCGCGCGCCGACGCGCTGATCGCCGAGGCCGCAGCCGGCGGCGCGGCACTGGTGCTGCTGCCCGAATACTTCTGCATGATGGGCCGCTCCGAAGCGGACAAGGTGGCCGTGCGCGAGCACGACGGCGACGGCCCGGTGCAGCAGTTCCTGGCCGATGCGGCACGCCGCCACGGCATCTGGCTGGTCGGCGGCACGCTGCCGATGTGGTGCGACGACCCGGCGCGCGTGTACAACACCTCGCTCGCCTTCAATCCGAGCGGCGAGCGCGTGGCGCGCTATGACAAGATCCACCTGTTCGGCTTCACCCGCGGCACTGAGAGCTACGACGAGTCGCGCACCATCCTGGCCGGGCGCACGCCGGTCAGCTTCGACGCGCCCTGCGGCCGGGTGGCGATGTCGGTGTGCTACGACCTGCGCTTCCCCGAGCTTTACCGCGGGCTGGCCGCCGGCGACGGCACCAGCTTGATTCTGATGCCGGCCGCCTTCACCTACACCACGGGGCAGGCGCACTGGGAGATCCTGCTGCGCGCCCGCGCCATTGAAAACCAATGTTATGTGCTGGCCGCGGCACAGGGCGGCAAGCATGAGAACGGCCGGCGCACCTGGGGCCATTCGATGCTGGTCGATCCGTGGGGCGAGGTGCTGGCAACGCTGCCTGAGGGCGAAGGCGTGGTCGGCGGCGTGATCGATCCCGCGCGCCTGGCCGAGGTCCGGCAGAACCTGCCGGCACTGCGACACCGGGTGCTGTAGCATGTACGCAACCGCGGGGGCCGCCACTGGCGCCCGCCCAGAGAATTTTTTGCCGCGCCGGCCGCAAGCCGGTGCGTCCCCAGGAAGAAAGGACATCTCATGAACGCCGGCGATCTCGGAATCCGCAACCTGGCCACCGCGCAGCAACTGCTGCTGGCACCGTACGGCCTGGACGAGACCAAGCTCCAGCGCGTGCTGGCCGATATCTTCACGCACAAGGTCGACTATGCCGACCTGTACTTCCAGTACACCCGCAACGAGGCCTGGAGCCTGGAAGAAGGCATCGTCAAGTCGGGCAGCTTCAGCATCGACCAGGGTGTGGGCGTGCGCGCGGTCTCGGGCGACCGCACCGCCTTCGCCTATTCGGACGACATCAGCCTGGCGGCGCTGTCGCAGGCCGCGGCGGCCACGCGCACCATCGGCCGTGCCGGCAACGGCCGCGTCAAGGTGGCCGGCGAGCTGGCCACGCACGCCGGGCGCAACCTGTACGCGCCCAACGACCCGCTCGACTCCATGAGCGCGGCCGAGAAGGTGGCGCTGCTTGAGCGCGTCGAGCGCATGGCGCGCGCCAAGGATCCGCGCGTGGTGCAGGTGATGGCAGGCCTGGCCGGCGAATACGACGTGGTGCTGGTGGCGCGCAGCGACGGCGTGATCGCCGCCGACGTGCGTCCGCTGGTGCGGGTCTCGGTCACGGTGATCGCCGAACACGGCGGGCGCCGCGAGGTCGGCTCTTCCGGCGGCGGCGGCCGCTATGCCTATGGCTACTTCACCGACGAGCTGCTGCAGAAGTATGTGGACGAGGCCGTCTCTTCGGCCCTGGTCAACCTGGACGCGCGCCCGGCCCCGGCCGGCTCGATGACCGTGGTGCTGGGCCCGGGCTGGCCCGGCGTGCTGCTGCATGAAGCCGTCGGCCACGGCCTGGAGGGCGACTTCAACCGCAAGGGCTCGTCGGCCTTTGCCGGCCGCATGGGCGAACGCGTCGCGGCCAAGGGCGTGACCGTGGTCGACGACGGCACGCTGGCCAACCGCCGCGGCTCGCTCAACCTGGACGACGAAGGCAACCCGACCCAGTGCACCACGCTGATCGAGGACGGCATCCTGCGCGGCTATATCCAGGACACGCTCAACGCGCGCCTGATGAAGATGCCGGTCACCGGCAACGCGCGCCGCGAAAGCTATGCCGCGCTGCCGATGCCGCGCATGACCAACACCTACATGCTCAACGGCGACAGGGATCCGCAGGAGATCATCGCCAGCGTCAAGCGCGGCCTGTATGCGGTCAACTTCGGCGGCGGCCAGGTGGACATCACCAACGGCAAGTTCGTGTTCTCGGCGAGCGAGGCCTACATGATCGAGGACGGCAAGATCACCTACCCGGTCAAGGGCGCGACGCTGGTCGGCAACGGCCCGGAATCGCTGAAGGATGTCACCATGATCGGCAACGACATGCGCCTGGACTCGGGCGTCGGCGTGTGCGGCAAGGAAGGCCAGAGCGTGCCGGTGGGCGTGGGCCAGCCGACGCTGCGCATCGAGAACATGACGGTGGGCGGCACCGCCTGACCAGTCCGGCGATGACGAAGACGGGACCCTGCGGGGTCCCGTTTTTCATGGAATCGCCCAACCTTACGGCCGCACTTCATACACCAGGTTGAACGGCGTCTGCGCCGCGCGGCGGAAACTGCTGAAGCCGGCCTGCTCAACCACTGCGCGCATGCGCGCCTCGCCCGCCTGCGCGCCCAGGCACAGGCCGACTTCCTGCGCGCGCGACGCCGGCGTGCAGATGAAGGTGGACGCGGAATAGAACACCCGGCCCAGCGGGTTCAGGTTCTGCTCCAGCGTGTCGTTGGCAAACGGTTCCACGATCATCCAGGCGCCATCGGCACGCAGGGTCTCGCGCACGTGGCGCGCCGCGCCGACCGGATCGCCCATGTCGTGCAGGCAGTCGAACACCGTCACCAGGTCATAGTCCTTGCCGTCGTAGTCCTTGGCGGTGGCCACTTCGAAGCGCACGCGCTCGGCCACGCCGGCGCGGCGCGCGGCTTCGGCGGCATGGCGCACCGAAGGCTCGTGGTAGTCGAAACCGACAAAGCGCGAGGCCGGATACGCCTGCGCCATGATGATGGTCGACGCGCCGTGGCCGCAGCCCACGTCCGCCACCGATGCGCCCGCCTTGAGCCGCGCCTCGATGCCGTCCAGCGCGGGAATCCATTCGGAGACCAGGTGCGCCGCGTAGCCGGGCCGGAAGAAGCGCTCGGTGCCGTGGAACAGCGCGGGATCGTGCTCGTGCCAGCCCAGCCCGCGGCCGTTGCGGAAGATATCGATCACCTTCGGGATGGCGCGGAACTGCGCCACCGCGATCTGGAACGCGCCCGGGATAAATGCGAGGCTGCCCTCCTGCGCCAGCGCATAGGCCTGCTCTTCGTTCAGGCTGAACTGCCCGGTGGCCGGGTCATAGTCGACGTAGCCGCTGGCCGCCTGTGCCGACAGCCATTCGCGCAGGTAGCGCACGTCGGTATGGGTCTTTGCCGCCAGCACTTCGGCGGTCATTGCTTTTTCCGCCATGGCCTTGTACAGGCCGAGTTCATCGCCCACCACCACGGTCGCGGCATGCATCACCGCGCCGATATCGTTGACGAATTTTTCCATGAAGGCATTCAGCCTCGCTTCATCGACGCTCATGATGCACCTCCCCGTGCTCACTGCTCCCCGGTTCCAATATAGCCCCCGGTCATGTCGGGGAAAGCCGAAAAGCAGCGGCGGGGCAAGGCTTGCGCGGCAAGACTGCAAGGCGCCAGGAGATCGGTGCGCCAGCACACCGCATGGCCTCGTCGACACTTGCCAACCCTGGCAAAAGGCGCTATAAAGATGCTTCGCCGCGCGACAGGCAACTGACGCACGCTGAAAATTGACCGGCCGGCGCGCAATTTCCTGCCTTTCTGCTACGCAGTGCAGCATAAATTCGGCGCCCACGACGATAATCGATTCAAGCTGACCCAAGCCAAAGCCTTTTTCCGCCATGTCCGCTAAGTTTTACTTTTACTTTTTTAGCGATCTCACACCGCTGGCGGATAGGGAGGGACGGCTGTAAGCAGCGCCCCGAATACAAAAAAAACCGCCAGCGACCCTGGCGGTTTTTTTATACCTGTTTGTTTCCCCACCCACTCACGACCTCACAAGAATCCCGGAGCCATCATGCTGAAGAACACCGACGACCTGCGCATTCGCGAACTCAAGGAACTGCTGCCGCCCGCGCACCTGATCCGCGAGTTCGGCTGCTCCGAACAGGCTTCGGACGTGATCTACGGCGCGCGCCAGGCCATGCACCGCATCCTGCACGGCATGGATGACCGCCTGATCGTCATCATCGGCCCGTGCTCGATCCACGATACCCGCGCCGCGCTGGACTACGCCAAGCTGCTCAAGGTCCAGCGCGACCGCTTCGCCGGCGAGCTGGAAGTGGTGATGCGCGTGTACTTCGAGAAGCCGCGCACCACGGTGGGCTGGAAGGGGCTGATCAACGATCCGCACATGGATGGCAGCTTCAAGATCAACGATGGCCTGCGCACCGCGCGCGAACTGCTGCTGAACATCAGCGAGATGGGCGTGCCGACCGGCACCGAGTACCTCGACATGATCAGCCCGCAGTACATCGCCGACCTGGTCAGCTGGGGCGCGATCGGCGCCCGCACCACCGAGTCGCAGGTGCACCGCGAACTCGCCTCCGGGCTGTCGTGCCCGGTGGGCTTCAAGAACGGCACCGACGGCAACGTCAAGATCGCGGTCGATGCGATCAAGGCCGCGTCGCAGCCGCACCATTTCCTGTCGGTGACCAAGGGCGGCCACTCGGCGATCGTGTCGACCTCGGGCAACGAGGACTGCCACGTGATCCTGCGCGGCGGCAAGACGCCCAACTACGACGCCGCCAGCGTGCAGGAAGCGTGCGACGCGATCGCCAAGGCCGGCCTGGCCTCGCGCCTGATGGTCGATGCCTCGCACGCCAACAGCAGCAAGCGGCATGAGAACCAGATCCCGGTGTGCGAAGACATCGGCCGCCAGATCGCCGGCGGCGACCAGCGCATCATCGGCGTGATGGTGGAATCGCACCTGGTGGCGGGCCGCCAGGACCACGTCCAGGGCCAGCCGGTCGAGGAACTGACCTACGGCCAGTCCGTGACCGATGCCTGCATCGGCTGGGACGACTCGGTCAAGGTGCTCGAGGGCCTGGCCGAGTCGGTGCGCCAGCGCCGGCTGGTGTCGGGCAGCGGCAACTGATAGCGCCGCGGGGCCCGGGCCCCGCGCTCGCGCATACAACAAAAAAGCCGCTTCCAGGGAAGCGGCTTTTCTGCACTGGCGCGGCGGCGGCCGCGCGTTCTTACTTCTTCAGCACCAGGTCGCCAGGCAGCGACTCGATGTAGGCGGCCATGTCCTTCAGCTCCTTGCGGGTGAACGGGCGCGGCTTGCCGTCCTTGTCGGTCACGGCCGGATTGGCGTTGACCTGGCCGGCCATGATGGCATTGGAGCGGCCCACCAGCGGGTTGCCCGACACCTGGTACGACGCCAGCGCGTGGTACAGGTAGTCGGCGTGCTGGCCCGCCAGCTTGGGGTAGTCCGGCGAGATCGGGGCGTTCATGCCCGCGCCGTGGCAGGCCACGCAGGCACCCTTTTCCACCAGCGCCTTGCCGGCGGCAAGGTCGGCGGCCGAGGCCGGCATCGCGGCAGCACCCAGCACGAGTGCGCCGAGCGCGAACGAAAGCGTCTTGAGCGTATTCATGTGGGGTCTCTTACTTGAGGGAATTGTTCTGCGTGCCGGCCTTCTGCTGCGAGTAGTAGGCCGCCACGTTGGCGATGTCCTGCTCGGTCAGCGTCGCGGCGATGCCGCGCATGGTCGGGTGCTTGCGCTCGCCCTTCTGGTAGGCCTTGAGCGCGTTCTCGATGTACTTGGCGCTCTGGCCGCCCAGCAGCGGCACTTCATAGATTTCGGGGAATGACGCACGGTAGCCCGGAATGCCGTGGCACCCGATGCACATTGCAACCTTGTCCTTGGCAGCGTCTCCATTGCCCTTGACTTCCTGTGCCTGCGCAGCCGTTGCAGCCGCGCCCAGCACCACCATCGTGAGGAGCTTTTTCATTGTCTTTGCGGATTGGAAGTTAAACCGTGTGACCTGCCCTGCCGGGCGGAGACGGTTTCAGAATGCTGCTGCGGGGAAAACCAGGGCAGCCGGAGGGATTGCCGAGGTGCAACCCGCCAGACATGTCGCATCCGGTCTGTTGCCGGGATGTGGAACACCATTCTGGAACCACCTCTCGCAATCGCCGCGACCCGGAAGGGCCGCTGGGACTTCTGAACGCGGACTGCCGGATGCTGGGAGAACTGGACGTGGGGGCGCGTCAAACCGCCGCATTGTACCGCAGCCGGCACCTGCCAGTCCAGCAACCGGCCCGGGCCGCCGGTGGCCTGTCAGCGCGCCCCAACACGAACCGCAAAGGTCTTTTATACTGGCTGATCCCGGGAATCCGCACGACCGTTCGCGAATGCTGCCGCCAGCAGTGCGCGGGCGCCCTGCACCGGACCCTGTTTCCATAATGAAAGCGCGCATGACAGCGCGAAGAGACCGCGCCAAGCACGCCAACCCGGCCCTCGATCCGAGGCCGTCACCTCAGGTTGCCTCATGTCAAACATCGCCAACGCTTCCGCCCAAGCTTCCATCGCCCAGCAGGCCCGTTTCGAGGGCAGCGACCAGTATGTCGCCACCGACGACCTCAAGCTGGCCGTCAATGCCGCGCGCACGCTGCAGCGCCCGCTGCTGATCAAGGGCGAGCCCGGCACCGGCAAGACCATGCTGGCCGAGGAAGTCGCCGCCGCGCTGGGCATGCCGCTGCTGCAGTGGCATATCAAGTCGACCACCAAGGCGCAGCAGGGCCTGTACGAGTACGACGCGGTGTCGCGCCTGCGCGACTCGCAGCTGGGCGACGACCGCGTCCACGACATCCGCAACTACATCGTCAAGGGCGTGCTGTGGCAGGCCTTTGACGCCGACGAGCAGGTGGTTCTGCTGATCGACGAGATCGACAAGGCCGACATCGAATTCCCCAACGACCTGCTGCGCGAACTCGACCGCATGGAGTTCTACGTCTACGAGACGCGCGAACTGGTCAAGGCGAAGCACCGCCCGCTGGTGATCATCACCTCGAACAACGAGAAGGAGCTGCCCGACGCCTTCCTGCGCCGCTGCTTCTTCCACTACATCAAGTTCCCCGACGCCGACACCATGCAGCAGATCGTCGACGTGCACTACCCCGGCATCAAGCGCGAGCTGGTCGCCGCCGCCCTGGAATCGTTCTACGAGATGCGCAACCTGCCGGGCCTGAAGAAGAAGCCGTCCACGTCCGAACTGATCGACTGGCTCAAGCTGCTGATGGCCGAGGACATCCCGCCCGAAGCACTGAAGAGCCCGGACAAGAAGGCCGCGATCCCGCCGCTGCATGGCGCGCTGCTGAAGAACGAGCAGGACGTGCACCTGTTCGAGCGCCTGGTGTTCATGAACCGCGCCAACCGCTGAGGCATTGCCCGCCATGACTGCGTTCGTCAAACCCGTCACGCTGGTGGGCCGGCACGTCACGCTGGAGCCGCTGCGCGCCGAGCATGCCGAGGGCCTGCGCAACGCCTGCGCCGACGGCGAGCTGTGGAAGCTCTGGTACACCAGCGTGCCCGCGCCCGAGCGCATGGAGGCCGAGATCGCGCGGCGCCTGGCGCTGCAGGAACAGGGCTCGATGCTGCCGTTCGCGGTGCGCGATGCCGCCGGCGAGCTGGCGGGCATGACCACCTACATGAATATCGACGCAGCCCACCGGCGTGTGGAGATCGGCTCCACCTGGTATGCGCGCCGCGTCCAGCGCACGCCGCTGAACACGGAGTGCAAGCTGATGCTGCTGGGCCATGCCTTCGACCATCTCGACTGCATCGCCGTGGAGTTCCGCACGCACTGGATGAACCAGCAGAGCCGCGCCGCCATCGCGCGCCTGGGCGCCAGGCAGGACGGCGTGCTGCGCAACCACCAGCGCATGCCGGACGGCTCGTTGCGCGACACCGTGGTGTTCTCGATCATCGCCAGCGAATGGCCGGCGGTGCGGCAACACCTGCAATTCCAGCTCGACCGTCCGCGCTGAAGCGGCCGCCGACTGATAGCGAGGCATCATGCTGATCGATTTCTTCTTCTCGCTGCGCCACGCCAAGCTGCCGGTCTCGGTCAAGGAATACCTGACCATGCTGGAAGCGCTCAAGGCGCAGGTCATCTCGCCGTCCATCGACGAGTTCTACTACCTGTCGCGCATGACGCTGGTCAAGGACGAGAAGCACTTCGACAAGTTCGACCAGACCTTCGCCGCCTACTTCAAGGGCGTCGAGAGCCTGGTCGACTGGAAGTCCGACATCCCGCTCGACTGGCTGCAGAAGACGCTGGAGCGCGAACTCTCGCCCGAGGAAAAAGCCAAGATCGAGGCCATGGGCGGCCTCGACAAGCTGATGGAGCGCCTCAAGCAGCTGCTCGAGGAGCAGAAGGAAAAGCACGAGGGCGGCAACAAGTGGATCGGCACCGGCGGCACCTCGCCGTTCGGCCACGGCGGCTACAACCCCGAGGGCATCCGCATCGGCGGCCCGTCCAAGGGCAACCGCACCGCGATCAAGGTGTGGGAGACGCGCGCCTACAAGGACTATGACGACCAGGTCGAACTGGGCACGCGCAATATCAAGGTGGCGCTGCGCCGGCTGCGCCGCTTTGCGCGCGAAGGCGCCGACACCGAGCTGGACCTGGACGACACCATCCACTCCACCGCGGCCAACGCCGGCCTGCTCGACATCAAGCTGCGGCCCGAGCGCCACAACAAGGTCAAGGTGCTGATGCTGATGGACGTGGGCGGCTCGATGGACGACCACATCAAGCGCGTGGAAGAGCTGTTCTCGGCCACCAAGACCGAGTTCAAGCACCTGGAGTACTACTACTTCCACAACTGCCTGTACGACTACGTGTGGAAGAACAACCGCCGCCGCCACGCCGAGAAGCTGGCCACGTGGGACCTGCTGCACAAGTACACGCCCGACTACAAGATCATCTTCGTCGGCGACGCCACCATGAGCCCGTACGAGATCCTGCAGCCGGGCGGCTCGGTGGAGTACAACAACACCGAAGCCGGCGCGGTCTGGCTGAACCGGATGACCGAGCAGTTCCCGCACTTCGTCTGGCTCAACCCCGAGCCGGAAGGGCTGTGGCAGTACCGGCAGTCGATCACGGTCATCAACCAGCTGATGAAGGGACGGATGTATCCGGTGACGCTGGCCGGGCTGGAACAGGCGATGAAGGTGTTGTCGAAGTAAGGCAGCGCTGGCTGCTGAAGCGCGCAAGGGGCGGCATCGAGATGCCGCCCTTTTTTGTGCTCCGGCCTCAGCCCGGCCGCGCCAGGTCGGCCCCTTCCATCACCCATGCGCGGAACGTGCGCAGCGCCGGCAGGTGCTGCTTCTGCTCCGGATAGCACAGGTAATAGCCCTTCTTGGCCAGCACCTGGGCCGGATGCGCCACCACCAGCGCCCCTGTGGCCAGCTCTTCCTCGATCAGGCAGCGCGGGATCAGCGCGATGCCCAGACCCGACAGCGCGGCCTGCGTGAGCAGCGAGAACTGGTCGAAGCGCGCGCCGCTCCAGGCCTCGCGGGTCGGCACGCCCAGCGTGGCGAACCAGTCGGGCCAGGCTTCGGGCACGGTGGTGTGGTGCAGCAGCGGATAGCGCAGCAAGGCAGCGGGCGTGGGCGCCACGCCGCCGGGCTCGGACGCCAGCAGGCCCGGGCGGCACACCGGCAGCACCTCGCGCCCGGTCATGTAGTCGGCCAGGCTGCCGGGCCAGACGCCGTCGCCGAAGCGGATCGCGGCGTCCAGGTCCGGCTCGGAAAAATCGTAGCCCTGCGCGTGCGGCACGAATTCCAGCTTCACCTCCGGATGGCGCGCGAAGAACTGCGGCAGGCGCGGAATCAGCCACTTGGCGCCCAGCGTCGGCATGCTGGCGATATGCAGCACGCCGCCCCGCCCCTGCCGCGCCATCAGCTCGACGGTGGCGGCCTCCAGCTCGTTCAGGCTGGGGCCGATGCGCTCCAGGTAGCGCTCGCCCGCGGTGGTCAGCATCAGGCGCTGGCGCACGCGCTGGAACAGCTCCACGCCCAGGTAAGCCTCCAGGCTGCGCACCTGCTTGCTGACCGCGCCTTGCGTGACATGCAGTTCACGCGCGGCTACGGTAAAACTGTTATGGCGTGCCGCGGCCTCAAAGGCCTGCAACTCGGTCAGCGACGGACATAAGCGTCGCATAAATCACCTCTACTTCACGACCAAATGGAATGAGCTAAGGATTTTATTTCGTTTGCGGCGCGCTTGCTCGGGCGCGCAGAATCGTGAAATCCACTTTATTCCTCCCCTCGCCCTGGATCCCCCCATGCAACGTCGCCATCTTCTCCGCCTCCTGGCCGCCGCTTCGGCCGCCGCCGCTGCCGGCATCTCCTTCAGCGCCATGGCCCAGGCCGGCTATCCGACCAAGCCGATCACGCTGGTGGTGCCCTTCCCCGCCGGCGGCACCACCGACATCGTCGCGCGCATCGTCGCCGACAAGCTCGGCCAGCAACTGGGCCAGGCCGTGGTGGTTGACAACCGCGGCGGCGCCGGCGGCAGCATCGGCACCGCTTTCCTGTCCAAGGCGGCGCCGGACGGCTACACGCTGGGCATTGCCACGGCCTCGACCCATGGCATCAATCCGGCGGTCTACCCGCGCCTGTCCTACGATGCAACCAAGGACTTCACCACCATCACCAACCTGGCCTCGGTGCCCAACGTGATGAGCATCAACCCGGCGGTCAAGGCCACCGACATGAAGTCCTTCATCGCGCTGGCGCAGTCGCAGCCCAACAAGCTGGCCTATGGCTCGGCGGGCAACGGCAGCGTCTCGCACATGATGGGGGAACTGTTCAAGATGAGCAGCAAGACCGAACTGCTGCACGTGCCCTACAAGGGCGTGGGCCCGGCGCTGAACGACGCGCTGGCCGGCCAGGTGCAGGTGCTGTTCGACAACCTGCCGTCGTCGCTGCCGTTCATTGAAGGCGGCAAGCTGCGTGCGCTCGCCGTGGCAGCGCCCAAGCGCGTGGCCGCGCTGCCCAACGTGCCGACCTTCGCCGAACTGGGCCTGGGCGAAGTCAACGACGCCGCCTGGTTCGGCCTGATCGCGCCGGCCAACCTGCCGGCGGATATCCAGACCAGGCTCCACACCGCCGCGGTCAAGGTGCTGGCACTGCCGGAAGTGAAGGCCAAGCTCGAGAAGCTGGGCGCGACCCCGGTAGGCGATACGCCGGCGCACTTTGCCGCCCAGATCAAGAGCGAAGTGGCCAAGAACAAGCGCGTGGCCGCCGCCGCCAAGATCTCGCTCGACTGACTTTACGGCAACACCATGACCGACACCGACCGAACCACCGCGGACAGTCCGTTCTACCTGTACCAGCCCGAGGGCGAGCCCGCCGCGCTGTTCCTGGACTCGCCGCACAGCGCGACGACCTACCCGACGGACTTCCGCCCCGACCCCGCGCTGCCGCTGCCGCTGCTGCGCCAGGCCGAAGACACCTTTGTCGACGAACTCTACGCCGGCGCCCCGGCGCGCGGCATCGCGCTGCTGTGCGCGGGCTTCCCGCGCAGCTACCTGGACGCCAACCGCGCGCTGGAAGAAATCGACGAAGCCCTGCTCGACGCTCCCTGGCCCGGCGCCAGGCAGGAGACCGCCAAGACCCGGCTGGGCAAGGGCCTGGTCTGGCGGGTGCTGGACACCGGCGAGGCCATCTACGACCGCAAGCTGAGCGTGGAAGAAGTGCAGGCGCGCATCAACCGCTGCTACCTGCCCTATTACGCGCAGCTGCAGAAGCTGGCCGACCGCGCCGTGGCCAGCCACGGCAGCGCCTGGCATATCAACTGCCATTCGATGCCGAGCCACGCCGCGCCATTCGCCACCGAGTTCCCGGGGCTGGAGCATCCGGATTTCGTGGTCGGCGACCGCGACGGCACCACCTGCGACAAGCGCTTCACCGACCGGGTCGAGGGCGTGCTCAAGGAGATGGGCTACGACGTCTGGCGCAACCACCCGTACAAGGGCGTGGAGATCGTGCGCGTGGTGGGCCAGCCCCAGGCCGGCTGCCACAGCCTGCAGCTGGAGGTCAACCGCAAGCTCTACATGGACGAGGTGGGCCTCACGCATACCGCGGGCTTTGCCAGGCTGCGCCATGACCTGAACCTGCTGCTCGACGAGCTGCTGCGCTTTACGCGCTCGATGCCGTCGCGCGTGGCCTGATACCCGGGCCGGGGCTGCGCCACGCAGCCCCGCATAAGCTGCGGGTTCACCGCAGTTGTGCGAGACAGGGGATTCCTGCTAGCGCACAAGTCACTTGTTGCACGACATCATGCGTTAGAAGAATGGGTAACAAGATTTAGGAACTTTGTCAGATAGGTTTCCTCTATCATGGCATTCCTTTGCGAACCCATCTTGCCTGCCGGCCCTACGGCGCCGCGGGCAAACCCAAGAACGCACACACCGCTCACACCGTGATCCGACGAATCTCCGAACTGCTCGGCAGCCGGCTCCGCATGGTGGCTGCCGCAGTGGCCGGTGCGATCGCGCTGGCAGGCTGCGCCAATATGCCGGCCGAAGATGCCAGCGCCGGCCCGGCACCTGCCCCGGCACCCGCCGCCGCGCCCGCCCGACCTGCCGCCGCCGCCCCGGCACCCGCCACTCCCACGCCACCCACCAAGACCGTCACCCTGCCCGACCGCGGCCGCGTCAGCCTGTCCGAGTACCGGACCCGCATGCGCGAACAACTGATGAAGACCGAGAACGCCACCAGCGACGTGGCGGACTGCGCCGCCCACGCCAGCTGGGTGGTGCCGCGCTCGGCCACCTACGATGCCCTGAAGATTCCCACCGGCGCGCTCGCAGCGGGACAGGCCACGACCGAGCCATGGAGCGGACGCTTCTCGCCGGGCAAGCAGGCCGTTCCGGTCAGCTCGGTGGTCACCTTCGCCGCCACCGCGCACAAGCGCCGCGGCAGCGACGACTGGCAGCCGGTGAAGGTGCGCTGCGGTTATGACGACGGGATGATGCTGGCGTATGAACTGCTGGACAGCGGCGGCGCCACCATCAGCGAACCGGCTGCCGCGCCGGCCGTGCCAACTGCTACGCGCACTTCGGCAAGCAAGAGCCGCAATGGGGCCAAGGGCAAGAGCACGGCATCGAAGTCAAGCAAGGCGACGGCGTCCAGGTCGTCGAAGTCAACGAGCGCCAAGTCCACCTCCGGCTCGGCCAAGACGACCAGCAAGGCCAAGAAGAAGCAGTAACGCGATGGCGCCCGTGCGGGCGCTGGCTGTCTCCCCTCTCCCGCATGCGGGAGAGGGGAGACAGCCAGCAGCGTGCAACAGAGTCGCCAGCCTCAGCCCAGGTAGTCCAGGATAGCCTGCAGCATCGCCGTCCCCAGCAGCGCACTGCGCGCGCCGTTCCAGCCGACCGCCGGATCCGGCAGGTCGGCATTGTCCTTGAACGGCATTTCCAGTGTCAGCGCCAGGCAGCCGAAGGTATGGCCGATGTACTTGGAGGCCAGCTTGAGCGCATCCGCGTTGTACTTGCTGGCCGCGTAGCCGTGCACATCCTGGAAATCCGGCGAGACCCGCTTGAAGGCCTCGATAAAGCGCTGCTGCTCGCGCCGGCGCGCCTCGGTAAAGCCCGGCAGCATCTCGCTGCCGGCGACGAAGTTGTACGGCAGTCCCTCGTCGCCATGGATGTCGAAGAACATGTCGCAGCCGCTGGCCTCGATGGCGCGGCGCACGTGGTAGACCTCGGGGCTGGTATCCGGGCTCGGCGCCATCCACTCGCGGTTCAGGTTGGCGCCGGCGGCGTTGGTGCGCAGGTTGCCGCGCGCCGAGCCGTCCGGGTTCATGTTCGGCACGATGTGGAACACCGCGCGCTCCAGCAGCTTGCGCGCAACCGGGTCGCCCGCCCACATGCCGGTGCCGGTCAGGCGCTGCAGCACGCCTTCGACAAACCATTCGGCCATGCTCTCGCCCGGGTGCTGGCGCGCGATCATCCAGATGGTCTTCTTGCCGGGGCCGGGCTGGCCCAGCGTGACACGGGTCATGTCGCGCCCGTCCACGGTGCTGCCCAGGTGCGACAGCCGCGCCAGCGGCGAGCGCTGGCAGCTGGCCAGCAGCGACAGGTGGCGCTCATCCGGATACGGCTCGAAATACGCAAACCAGATGCTGTCGTGCTCGGGCGTGAATTCCACCGTCATCACCTGGCCGTCGAAGCGCGTCGGCACGCGGAACCAGTTGGCGCGGTCGTACGAAGCCACCGCGCGGTAGTCACGCCATCCGTCCGGGTAGGTGCAGTCGCCGGCGTTCAGGAAGTGCATCCGGCACGCCTGCCCCGCCGCGCCCTGCAGGCGGAAATGGAACCACTGGCGGAAGTCTGCGTGCGAGTCGGCGCGGATGCGCAGGCGGATATCGTCGGCGCGGTCGAGCGCCTCGACCTCGATGGCGCCGGAGTCGAATTGCGAAGAGATGTGCAAGGCGGCAGGCATGGCTGGCAGTCTCGTGGCGATGGGTTTCAGTCTTCCAGGCGGCGGCGGAACACCCAGCGGGTGGCATCCGAGGCCGCGGCGTCGAAGGCGTAGCCGTCTTCGGCAAAGCGCTTGAGCTTGTCCGGCTCGGTCACGCGCTGCGTCACGGCGTAGCGTGCCATGGTGCCGCGCGCGCGCTTGGCGTGGAACGAAATGATCTTGTAGCGGCCGCCCTTCCAGTCCTCGAACACCGGCGTGACGATCCGGGCCTGCAGCACCTTGGGCCGCACCACCTTGAAATATTCTTCCGAGGCCAGGTTGACCAGCACCGGCGCGCCTTCCTGCCTGAGCGCGGCCATGTCGGCGTTGATCATCTGCGTGACATCGTCGCCCCAGAACGCGTACAGGTCCTTGCCGGCAACGTTGTCGAGGCGCGTGCCCATCTCCAGCCGGTAGGGCTGCATCCAGTCCAGCGGGCGCAGCACGCCGTACAGGCCGGACAGGATGCGGATGTGCTTCTGCGCAAAGCCGAGGTCATCGGCCGACAGCGTCTTCGCGTCGAGGCCGTCGTAGACGTCGCCGTTGAAGGCCAGCACCGCCTGCTTGCTGTTGGCCGCGGTGAACTCCGGCGACCAGTCGCCGTAGCGCGTCACATTGAGCACCGCGAGCTTGTCGGAGATGTCCATCAGCGCGCCCACATCCTGCGGCGCCAGCTTGCGCAGGCGCTCGATCAGCGTGGCGGAACGGTCGATAAAGCGCGGCAGCGTGTGGGTCTTGAGGCGCGGGGGAGTCTCGTAGTCCAGCGACTTGGCGGGAGACAAAACGATGAGCATGGCAAAATCGCGGCAGTAGCCAAGGACAAACAAGCCAAGATTGTAGCGAATGCGCCTCGACACCACCGCAACCACCCTCTTCGCCAGCCCCGCCGGCGTCACATCAGCGCCGCGCGTGGTGCTGGACTCCAACATCTGGGTGGACCTGCTGGTCTTCCGCGACCCGCATGTGGAGCCTATCCGCACCGCGCTGGAGGCCGGCACCATCGCCCCGGTGATCCGCGCCGACTGCCGCGAGGAACTGCGGCGGGTGCTGGCCTATCCGCAATTTGCCCGCTTTGACGTCGATATCGATGCCGCGCTGGCCACCGTCGACCGCCTCGCCAGCCTGGAAGCCGCGCCGCCGCAGGCCGACTACGACGCCATCCGCCTGCCGCGCTGCAAGGACACCGACGACCAGAAGTTCGTTGAGCTGGCGCATTTTGCCGGCGCCGCCTGCCTGGTATCGAAGGACAAGGCCGTGCTCAAGCTGCGCACCCGCCTGCGCCGCAGCAGCGGCGTGGAAGTGATGACGCCGCCGGCCTTCGGTGCCTGGCTGGCCGCGCTTGGCGCCGCCAGCGCCGCCGATCCGCTTTAGAATGTCGGCTCCCGGCGCCGCCTCCCCGGTGGCGCCGCACGCCTGATCGCAATCCCCACCGCATCGACACGTTCGCATCATGTCCGCAGACACCACCCACACCCAGTTGACGCCGTTGTCCCCGCCGCCCTCGCGCCTGCCCGCCGTCGGCACCACCATCTTCACCGTGATGTCCGCGCTGGCCACCGAGAAGAACGCCGTCAACCTGGGCCAGGGCTTCCCGGACTTCGACTGCGACCCCAGGATCGTCGATGCCGTGACCGCTGCCATGCGCGCCGGCCATAACCAGTACCCGCCGATGGCGGGCGTGCCGCGCCTGCGCCAGGCCATCGCCGCCAAGATCGCCAGCCTCTATGGCCACCAGTACAGCTGGGACACCGAGATCACCGTCACCGCCGGGGCCACCCAGGGCATCCTGACCGCGATCCTGTGCGCGGTGCATCCGGGCGACGAGGTGATCGTGCTGGAGCCGTGCTACGACAGCTACCTGCCCGCGATCGAGCTGGCCGGCGCCACCGCCGTGCCGGTCACGCTGGAAGCGCCGGAATTCCGCGTGCCCTTCGACAGGCTGGCCGCAGCGATCACGCCGCGCACGCGCATGATCCTGATCAACACGCCGCACAACCCCACCGGCACGATCCTGCGCGCGTCCGACATGGACCAGCTGGCGCAGATCCTGGCCGGCACCGACATCCTGCTGCTCTCGGACGAGGTCTACGAGCACATGGTCTACGACGGCCAGCAGCACGCCTCGGTCTCGCGCCATCCTGAGCTTGCGCGCCGCAGCTTCGTGATCTCGAGCTTCGGCAAGACCTATCACGTGACCGGCTGGAAAGTCGGCTACGTGGCCGCGCCGGCAGCGCTGATGGCCGAGTTCCGCAAGGTGCACCAGTTCAATGTGTTCACCGTGAACACGCCGGTGCAGCACGGCCTGGCCGACTACATGGCCGATCCCGCGCCCTACCTGCAGCTGTCGGCGTTCTACCAGGCCAAGCGCGACTTCTTCCGCGCCGGGCTGGCCAACAGCCGGTTCAAGCTGCTGCCGTCGGACGGCACCTACTTCCAGTGCGTCGACTACTCGGCCATTTCCGACCTGAGCGAGGCCGACTTCGCGATGTGGCTGACGCGCGAGATCGGCGTGGCCGCGATCCCGGTCTCGGCCTTCTACACGCAGCCGCGTGAATCGGGCGTGGTGCGTTTCTGCTTTGCCAAGAAGGAAGAGACGCTGGCGCTGGCGCTGGAGCGGCTGGCCAGGCTGTGATGAAAACAAAAACGCCCGCGATGAATTCGCGGGCGTTTTTCACACATGCGGCAGTTCAAGCCGCTTCGCTTACTGCTTGCTGCGGCTCGCCATCAGCTCAAGATTGGCCTTGCGGTCGGCATTGACCTTCTGCACCGACTCACGCGCCGACAGCGTCTTCAGGTAGTCCTTGACCGGCAGGTCGGCCAGCAGGTCGGTGCCGTAGATGATCTTGGTGCACGACGACACCAGCGGCAGGTGTGCCGCGGCGGCGCAGTCGGCCAGCGTGAAGCTGTCGCCGGCGATATACGGCGAGAACTTCGCCAGCTTGGCGAAGGCCGGGACATAGCGCGTCAGCAGCTTGTGCTGGCGGTCCTTGACGCCGTCGCTGACCTTGCCGCCGAAGAATGCCTCGGGGTACAGCTCGCGCGCGGTCAGCTCCAGGTACAGTTCCATGAAGACGACGATCTCGCGCACCTTGGCGGCCTGGTACGGGTCGCCCGGCAGCAGCGGCGTCTGCGGATAGGCTGCCTCCACGTAGTCGACGATGGCTTCGGACTCGCACAGCGGGCCGGATTCGGTGATGATGTAGGGCACCTTGCCCGCGGGCGTGGCCGCCGGGTCGGTCTGGCCGATCCAGGCCAGCACCTCTTCGAACGGCACGTTCTTTTCCAGCAGCGCCAGCTTCACTTTGTTGTAGTAGTTGCTGGCGGCAAAACCGCAGAGCTTCAGCATGTCGTCTCTCTCCGTTATTGGGATGATCCCCGCATCGCACGGTGCGGATGTCGGGTGATTGTGGACCATCCGGGGTCTGCAGTGTACCGGCTGGCCGATCAGCGCACGCCGCCTGCCCCGCCAGACTGTTGCGGAAGGTGCAAAAAACGTACGATCGTGCTAATTTAACCACAACTTTTGGGGCAACTGATGAGCACTTTCACCATCGATACGCTGGGTATCGTCGGCACCGGCGCCATGGGCCGGGGCATCGCGCAGATCGCCGCGCAGGCGGGCCTGACCGTCAACCTGTACGACGCCAACCCGCAAGCCGTGGCCGCCGCGCGCCAGTACCTGCAGGACACGCTGGCCAAGCTCGCCGACAAGGGCAAGATCAGCGCCGCCGACGCCGAGGCCACGCTGGCCCGCGTCAAGCCCTGCGGCGCGCTGGAAGACCTGGCCGGCTGCGACATGGTGCTGGAAGCCATCGTCGAGAAGCTGGAGGTCAAGCGCGACCTGATCGCCAAGCTCGAAGCGGTCCTGCGTGAAGATGCCGTCATCGCCTCGAACACGTCTTCGCTGTCGATCACCGCAATCGCCGTGGGTTCAAAGCACCCGGGCCGCATCGCCGGCTACCACTTCTTCAACCCGGTGCCGCTGATGAAGGTGGTCGAGGTCATCGACGGCCTGTCGGGCAACCCCGCGGTGGGCGACGCGCTGATGGCGCTGTCGCGCCGCATGGGCCATACGCCGGTGCGGTGCAAGGACATGCCGGGCTTTATCGTCAACCATGCCGGCCGCGGCATGAATATCGAAGGCCTGAAGGTCGCGCAGGAAGGCGTGGCCGGATTTGCCGACATCGACAACATCATGCGCGAGCAGGCCGGCTTCCGCATGGGCCCGTTCGAGCTGATGGACCTGACCGGGCTGGACGTGTCGCACCCGGTGATGGAGTCGATCTACAACCAGTTCTACCAGGAACCGCGCTACCGCCCGTCGCCGATCACCGCGATCCGCGCGGTCGGCGGGCTGATCGGCCGCAAGGCCGGCGCCGGTTTCTATTCCTACGCCGATGGCCAGAAGCAAGTGCCAGCCGCCGCCGCGGTGCCGGGCGCGCGCCCGTCGAGCGTGTGGGTCAGCCACGCCAGCGAGCGCGGCCACGCCATGGTGACCAAACTGCTGGGCGCGCTGGGCGTGACCCCGGAAGGCGGCAACAAGCCGTCGGCCGACGCGCTGATCATCGTCACCCCGCTGGGCCTGGACGCCACCACCAGCGCGCTGCAGCAGGGCCTGGACCCGGCCCGCACCGTTGCCATCGACACGCTGCTGCCGTTCGAGGCCACCAAGCGCCGCACGCTGATGACCACCCCGGCCACCAGCGCCGCCGCGCGTGATGCCGCGCACGGCCTGTTCGCCAGCGACGGCGTTCCGGTCACGGTGATCCGTGATTCGGCCGGCTTTGTCGCGCAGCGCGTGCTCTGCTGCATCATCAATATCGCCAGCGATATCGCGCAGCAGCGCATCGCCACGCCGTCGGACATCGACCTGGCCGTCAACCTGGGCCTGGGCTATCCCAAGGGCCCGCTGGCGCTGGGCGATGCGGTCGGCCCGCAACTGGTGCTGGAGACGCTGCGCAACATGGAAGCGCTCACCGGCGACATGCGCTACCGCCCGAGCCCGTGGCTGTGGCGCCGTGCCGGCCTGGGCCTGTCGCTGCTGGCCGAAGAGCAGTAAGCCCGCCACGCCCCACCGACCGAGCCACGCCCATGCCCGCACAGTTGCTTTCCCACCGCGTCGATTCGACCCTGGTGCTGACCATCTCGAACCCCGAGGCACGCAATGCGCTGCACCCGGACATCTACGCGGCCTCGCAGCAGGCGCTGGATCAGGCCGCCGCCGATGACTCGGTGCGCGCGGTCATCATCACCGGCGCCGACGGCATTTTCTGCGCCGGCGGCAACCTCAACCGGCTGCTCGGCAACCGCAGCCAGCCGCAGGAGGTGCAGGCCGCCAGCATCGCCCTGCTGAACGGCTGGGTCGAGTCGCTGCACGCCTTTCCCAAGCCGATCATCGCGGCGGTGGAAGGCGCGGCCGCTGGCGCGGGCTTCTCGGTGGTGCTGGCGTGCGACTTCGTGGTGGCGGCCAGCAATGCCAAGTTCGTGATGGCCTATGTCTCCGTGGGGCTCACGCCCGACGGCGGCGGCTCGTATGAGATCGCACGCGCGCTGCCGCGGCCGCTGGCCAGCGAACTGATGATGGAAGGCAAGCCGATGGACGCGGCGCGGCTGGCGCAGTTCGGGCTGGTCAACCGCGTCACCGAGCCGGGCCAGGCCCTGGACGAGGCCCTGCGCCTGGCCGCTGGCCTTGCCCGCCAGTCGCCGCACGCCGTGGGCCGCATCAAGGCCCTGATCAACCACGCAGCCACGGCATCGCGCGCCGAACACCTGCTGGCCGAGCGCGACAGCTTCGTCGCCGCGCTGCACCACCCCGACGGCGGCGAAGGCATCAGCGCCTTCCTGGAAAAGCGCAAGCCGCAGTACCGCTGAAGCCGGGCGCCGGACGCCTGGCTTTACCCGAACGGCCAGCCCGCGACAGACAGGCATGCCGCACAATACAAGGAGACAACGCATGGAATTGCCGCCGTCCTCGCGTCGCCGCATCTACCTGATGCGGCATGGTGCCGTTTCATATTTCGACGAGGCCGGGCGCCCTGCCCTGCCCGAGATGGTGCCGCTGAACGAGACCGGCCGCATGCAGGCCACCGCCGCCGGCCGCGCCTTTGCCGCCGAACAGATCCGCTTCGACCGCGTCATCGTCAGCGGACTGCCGCGCACGGTGGAGACCGCGGAGCGCGTGCTGGCCGAGCTGCCGGAGATGGACGGCATCGTGCCTGAAGTCTGGCCCGCGCTGCAGGAGATCCGCGGCGGCGACCTGTCCGCGATTGCCGACCAGGACCTGCGCGACGCCTTCGTCGGCGCCTTCGAAGGCGAAGTCCCGGAACACAAGCGCTTCCTCAACGGCGAGACCATCGGCCAGTTCCTCGACCGCGTGCTGCCCGCGCTGGAGCGCCTGCGCGCCGATCCCGACTGGGACACCGCGCTGATGGTGCTGCACGGCGGCACCAACCGCGCCATCCTGTCGCAGGCCATCACCTGCGGGCGGCGCGTGTTCTTCGGCTCGCTGCAGCAGACCGCGGGCTGCATCAATGTGCTCGACATGGGCGACGGCCCGCTCGACTGGGTGGTGCGCATGACCAACTACTCGCCGCCCACGCCCGTGCACAGCGGCACGCGCCACACCACCATGGAAGTGCTGCTGCACCAGTATTTGCGCGGACGCCAGCCGCAGGGCTGAGCGCGCCGCGGACTTGATCGAATCCCAACCGATACCGAACAGAAAACCAACGGAGACAGCATGACCAGCAACGTATCGCACTTCGAGGGCACGCGCCCGGTGGCGGACCAGCAGCGCTTCGACACCGACGCGCTGGAAGCCTGGATGCGCCGGCACGTGGAGGGCTTTGCCGGCCCGCTGACCGTGGAGCAGTTCAAGGGCGGCCAGTCCAACCCGACCTTCAAGCTGGTCACGCCGGGCCAGACCTACGTGATGCGCGCCAAGCCCGGCCCCAAGAGCAAGCTGCTGCCTTCGGCGCACGCGATCGAGCGCGAATACCGCGTGATGGCCGCGCTGGCCGGCAGCGACGTGCCGGTGGCGCGCATGTACGCGCTGTGCGAGGACGAGTCCGTGATCGGGCGCGCCTTCTACATCATGGAGTTCGTCGCCGGCCGCGTGCTGTGGGACCAGTCGCTGCCGGGCATGAGCACCGCCGAGCGCAGCGCCATCTACGACGAGATGAACCGCGTCATCGCTGCGCTGCACACGGTCGACTACAACGCCATCGGCCTGGGCGACTACGGCAAGCCCGGCAACTACTTCCAGCGCCAGATCGAGCGCTGGACCAAGCAGTACAAGCTGTCCGAGACCGAATCGATCCCGTCGATGGACGCGCTGATGGACTGGCTGCCGCAGCATATCCCGCAGGAAGACGCCGACCTGACCTCAATCGTGCACGGCGACTACCGGCTCGACAACCTGATGTTCCACCCGACCGAGCCGCGCGTGCTGGCGGTGCTGGACTGGGAACTGTCCACGCTGGGCCACCCGATGGCCGACTTCAGCTATCACTGCATGAGCTGGCATATCGCCCCGGGCCAGTTCCGCGGCATTGCCGGCGTTGACTTCGCCGCGCTGGGCATCCCGGACGAAGCCAGCTACCGCCGCCTGTACGAGCAGCGCACCGGCCGCCCGATCACCGGCGACTGGAACTTCTACCTGGCCTTCAGCATGTTCCGCATCGCCGGCATCCTGCAGGGGATCATGAAGCGCGTGGTGGACGGCACCGCGTCGTCGGCGCAGGCGCTGGACGCAGGCAAGCGCGCGCGGCCGATGGCGGAGATGGGGTGGCAGTACGCGCAGAAGGCGAAGGGCTGACGCGGCAACTGCTGCAGCAAAAGAAGACGGGCGCCGAGGCGCCCGTTTTTCATCTGCATCGCGCGGCGCTCAATCCCCCAGCGCCACCCCTTCCCGCCGCGGGTCCGCACCACCGGCCCACACCACCTTGCCGTCAGGCCCCTGCTTGCGCATGATCGCCTGCGTGCCGCTGGTCATCTCGATCTCGGCCACCTGGTGGCCGCGCTGCTGCAGTGCCTGCACCAGGCCCGGCGACACCAGCCCCTTCTCCACCTCGGTCGGGCCGTTGCGGCTGCCGAAGTTGCCCATGCCGATGGCGGCCTGCACGTCCATGTTCCAGTCCAGCATGCCGACCAGGGTCTTGGACACATACTCGATGATCTGCGAGCCGCCCGGCGAACCGACCGTGGCGACCAGCTGGCCGCTCTCGCGGTCAAACACCAGTGTCGGCGCCATCGACGAGCGCGGCCGCTTGCCCGGCTGCACGCGGTTGGCCACCGGCTTGCCGTTCTCGCTCGGCACGAAGGAGAAATCGGTCAGCTGGTTGTTCAGCATGAAGCCGCGCACCATCAGATGGGAGCCGAAGTACGACTCGATCGTGGTGGTCATTGAAATCGCCCCGCCGCGGCCATCGACCGCAACGATCTGCGAGGTGGAAACGCGCGGCGGTGAACGGTCGGGCGCGTAGGCCATCGCCGTGCCCGGCGGCACCCCCGGCTGGGCCTTGCCCATGCTCTTGTCGCCGATCAGCTCCGCGCGTGTGGCAAGGTAGGACGGGCTGACCAGGCCGGTCACGTTGACCGGCACGAAGTCGGCATCGGCCACGTACAGGCCACGGTCGGCGTAGGCCAGGCGGTCGGCTTCGGAGATCGCGTGGACCGCGTCGGGATTGGCCTCCATCACCGCCGGCGTGTTCACGCCCTGCGGCTTGAGCGCGGCCAGCGCGTACTTGGGATTCTTGGTCTCGAGCGCCTGCAGCGTGCCCAGGATCTGCGCGATGGCGATGCCGCCCGACGACGGCGGCGGCATGCCGCAGATCTTCCAGCGCTTGTAGTCGGTACAGACCGGCACGCGCTGCTTGGCCCGGTAGCTGCCCAGGTCAGCCAGCGACAGCGAGCCGGCATTGCTGCCGCCGTTGACCTTGGCGACGATATCGCGCGCGATCGGACCGTTGTAGAGCACGCCGGCACCGCGCCGGGCGACATCGCGCAGGGTCTGCGCCAGCTTCGGGTTCTTCAGCACCGTGCCGGCCGGCTTGGGCTTGCCCTGTGCATCCAGGAAGTAGGCGGCCATCTCCGGCGAATTGGCCAGGAACTTGTCGGCCGCCACCTGCGTGTACAGCCGCTGCGAGATCGGGAAGCCCTTCTCGGCCAGGTCGATGGCGGGCTGGAACAGCTTGGCCCACGGCAGGCGGCCGTGCTTCTGGTGCGCCATTTCCAGCGCGCGCATCACGCCGGGCGTGCCGACGGAGCGTCCCCCGATCTGGGCCTCGCTGAACTCCATGGGCTTGCCGTCGGGGCGCAGGAACAGGTTTTCGGTGGCGCCGGCAGGGGCGGTCTCGCGGCCGTCGAAGGCCTGAACGTTCTTGCCGTCCCAGTACATGATGAAGGCGCCGCCGCCGATGCCGGTGGCCTGCGGCTCGACCAGCGTCAGCACGGCCTGCATCGCGATGGCGGCGTCGATGGCCGAGCCGCCCTGGCGCAGGATGGCGCGCCCGGCCTCGCTCGCCAGCGGGTTGGCCGCGGCAGCCATGTGGCGCTGCGCGTAGACGGTGGACATGCCCGGGCGATACCCGGAGGCAACTTCCGGGGCCGGCGGCATCGCGGCAGGCGGTGTCGTGGCCGACGGCGCGGCCGGTGCTGCGGGCGCGGCGGTCCCTCCGCCCTGGGTACCACAAGCACCGAGCAGCGCCGTCAGGGCAAGGGCCAGCGCGCCGCGCCACGCCATCGAAGAGAGGTCAGGGTGAGCCATGCGATATCTCCTGGGGAAGGATCAAACGATTGTAGTGGCGATCGGAGCATCCTGGGGCAAGAAAGTCTGACTGCCGCCACATGAGGGAGCCACATGCAGGTGCAAAAAAATTCTCCCGGCTTAACCCCGATCCCTCGCCAGCACCGTTTCATCGACAGGCCGTCATGACCGGGGTCCCGCCCCGCGGCCGCTCAGGAGAACAATATGCAACTTCGCGCACCGGCCGTCATTTCCAGTCTTGCCGCCGCCCTGGCGCTGTCGGCCTGCGGCGGGCATTCGCCGTCGCTTCCCCAGGAAGTGGCCCAGCCTGTGCCGCCGCCCGCGGCCCCGGCGCCCACGCACGACCACGCCGCCAAGGCTGGCCAGGTGGCACCCGCCATGGAAATGCGCGCCATCGCCCCGCGCGCCCCGCTGGCGATGCCCTACCACCTGCCGCCGCCGGCGCCAGCCGAGCGCGAACGCTACGGCGCCATCGAGGAAAACGGCGTCAGGCTGGTGGCGCAGGCGCCGGTATCCACCTTCAGCATCGATGTCGATACCGGCAGCTACAGCAATATGCGCCGCATGCTCAATGCCGGACGCATGCCGCCGGCCGATGCGGTGCGCGTGGAAGAGTTGCTGAACTACTTCCCCTATGACTATGCCCAGCCCGCCGACGTCCGCCCGTTCGCCGTGCATGCCGCGCTGGCGCCCGCGCCCTGGCACCCGGCCAATGTGCTGCTGCGCATCGGCATCAAGGGCAAGGACATGGCCAGCGCCGCGCTGCCGCCCGCCAACCTGGTATTCCTGGTGGATGTGTCGGGATCGATGAATTCGCCGGACAAGCTGCCGCTGCTGAAGTCCTCGCTCAAGCTGCTGGTGCACAAGCTGCGCCCGCAGGACCGCATCACGCTGGTCACCTATGCCAGCGGCACGCGCGTGGCGCTGCCACCCACGCCGGGCAGCGACAAGACCGCCATCAGCGCCGCCATCGACCAGATCGTGGCCGGGGGCAGCACCGCCGGCGCCAGCGGCATCGCGCTGGCCTACCAGGCCGCGCAGCAGAGCTTTATCGCCGGCGGCATCAACCGCGTGCTGCTGGCCACCGACGGCGACTTCAATGTGGGCGTGACCGACTTCCGGCAACTCAAGAGCATGGTGGAAGAGAAGCGCAGGTCGGGCGTGTCGCTGTCCACACTCGGCTTCGGCACCGGCAACTACAACGAGCAGCTGATGGAGCAGCTGGCCGATGCCGGCGACGGCGCCTATTCGTATATCGACAACCTGATGGAAGGCAACAAGGTGCTGGTCAGCGAGATCAGCTCGACCCTGGCCACCATCGCGCGCGACGTGAAGATCCAGGTGGAATTCAATCCGGCCACGGTGAAGGAGTATCGCCTGATCGGCTACGAGAACCGCATGCTGGCGCGCGAGGACTTCAACAACGACAAGGTCGATGCCGGCGATATCGGCGCGGGCCACACCGTGACGGCGCTGTATGAGCTGACGCTGGCCGGCCAGGCCGGGCTGGTCGATCCGCTGCGCTACCAGCCGGCCGCACCCGCGCCGGGGCGCGACGGCGAGCTCGCGCACATCAAGCTGCGCTACAAGCTGCCCGCCGCCAGCACCAGCCAGTTGATGGACATCACCGTCGCGCGGCAGGCCATCCGCCCGCTGGCGCAAGGCGATGACGACTTCCGCTTTGCCGCGGCGGTGGCCGGTTTCGGCCAGGTGCTGCGCGGCGGCAAGTTCACCGGCGACTGGCGCTACGCCGATGCCCACGCGCTGGCCCAGGGCGCCCGCGGCACCGACCGCTTCGGCTATCGGGGCGAGTTCCTCAAGCTGGTGGACCTGGCACAGAGCCTGGCCACGTCCAGTCCGGCCGGCGCCACCAGCGGCGGGCCGGCCGAGCGTGCGGCACGCTGACACCAGCCCGGGCCGCAAGCCGGCGCAAGGCGGCGCGGCAGGCTGTCGCGCCGCCTTGCGCTCTCCTATACTCGGGCGCATGCAGGCACCCGCCCCCGCCCCTTCCGCCGCGCCCGCAGCCGCCACGCCCGGCGCCGCGCTGTCGGCGCTGCCCGACCACGACCTGATGCTGCTGGTGGCGGGCGGCATCATCGAGCAGCCAGTCACCGAGCTGTTCCGCCGCCATAACGCCGGCCTCTACAACTACGTGGCCTGGCTATGCCAGGGCAACCGTGGCGAAGCGGAGGACATCGCGCAGAAGACCTGGGTCAAGCTGATGACCCGCTGCGGTGACTACCAGCCGGGCGCGGCGTTCCGCACCTTCCTGTTCCAGATCGCGCGCAATACCTGGCTCGACCAGGTGCGCAGCGCCGATGCGCGCCAGCGCGTAGCGCTGGACGACCAGCCAGCGGAGATGCCGGCCGACGACCTGTCGCCGGAAGCGGAGCTGCAGTTGCGCGAGCACGCGCACCACGTGCACCGCGCGCTGCTGCAGCTGCCCGTCGCCCAGCGCGAGGTGGTGGTGCTGCGCTTCTTCAGCGACATGAGCGTCGAAGAGATTGCGCAGATGCTCGGCGAGAAGTTCGAGACGGTGAAGAGCCGGCTGCGCTATGCGTTCGCGCGCCTGCGCGCAGACCTGGCCGGCAACGTGCCGGGCTCGCAGGAGACGCCGTCGTGAACGCGGCCGACCGCTTTATCGACGGCAAGGACCGGCTTTCAGCTCTGCTGCGGGACCTGCCCGCCTACGCGCCGTCCGCTGCGCTGGCAGAGTCGGTGCACGCGGCCGCACGTGCGGCACAACAGGAGGCGGATCGCCAACGGGCCGGCGCGGCGGCCCTGCCCTTCGCCGCGCCGCCAACACTGGCCACGGCGGTGCTGCAAGAAGCCGCGCGCCTGCAGGCGGCGCAGGCCACGCGACGCGATGCGCTGCTTGCGCGCGTGGCGTCAGGCGAGCCCGCAGCGGATATCCTGGGTGCCCCGGTCGGTGCCGCTGCCAGCGCGTGGCTGCAGGCACAGGCGGAGGCGGAGGCGGCAACACCGGCACGGGCAACACGGACAGCGGCGCAAGCCATGGCAGCGCGCGCCGCGCGCGCGCGGCGCTGGTGGCGCTCGCTGGGACTCGTGGCCAGCGTTGCGGCAGTGGCCGGGCTGACCACCAGTATCGTGCTGCGGCAGATCGATGACGGCGCACTGCTGCCGGCATCGGCGCCTGAACAGGTGTCCGCCCCGGCCGCGGCACCCGCCGCAGAGATGGCAGCAGCGCCCGCACCGCAAGCTGCGGCGGAGTCCGGGACGGCCGCGCCGGCAAACCCGCCGCCGGCGGCGAAGGCTGCCCCGGCCCCGCGGCGGGAAG